>NZ_JAFKRK010000016.1:0-579345 GCF_019038535.1 Synechococcus sp. CCAP 1479/9
CTCGACACCCCGCACCAGGCCGATGGTGCCCTCCTGGATCAGGTCCAGGAGTTCCATGTTCCGCTTGGTGTACTTCTTGGCGACGCTGACCACCAGACGCAGGTTGGCGGCCACCATCCGCTCCTTGGCGCGGCGCCCGGCGTGCAGGCGCTTGCGCAGCACCTCCGGCCGCAGGCCCGCCGCCGCCGCCAGCTCCTGCTGGCTGGGCTCGCTGCCGCCGGAGCGCATCTTCAGCTCCTCGCGCATCTCCTCGAGGGCCATCAGCTCCTGCACCTGGCGGCCCAGGGTGATCTCCTGCTCATGGCTGAGCAACGGCACCCGGCCGATGTCCCGCAGGTAGGAACGGACCAGGTCGCCGTCCACCGGCGGCATGGAGCGGCCGGAGGAGGCGCGGACCACGGCCTGAACCGTGTCAGAGACCTGGATCGTCTCGGCGATCTGGACCGTGTCGGAGGTCGAGGGCTGGGCGAAGGCGAGGGCGACGACCATGGATCCGATCCATAACTGTCTGTAAAGCGTAACATCACGAAGTGTGAACTCCTCTCACAAACGGGAGTGCCGCAAAAGCCCGTTCCGAAGGGGATCCAGGGCCGTCGCAGGCCCCAGCGCCGGCGCTGAACCGCCGGTGCCGATCAGCCAGTGCCGAGCCGAGGCAGCAGCAGCTGGGCGGTCCTGAGGTAGATGAAAACGCCGGCCACGTCCGTGGCCGTGGTGATGAACGGGGCCGACATCAGGGCCGGATCCAGCCCCAGGCGGTCGAACAGCAGGGGCAGGGCCGCTCCGGCGGTGGCGGCCAGGGTGGTGATCGCCACCAGGCTGATGCCGGCCGAGGCGGCCACCAGTGGGCTGCCACCCATGGTCCAGGCCCAGGGCACCACCACCACCGCCAGCAGCCCGCCCAGCAGGGCCCCGGCCACCAGCTCCCGGCCGATGGTGCGCCAGGGGCCCAGGGACTGCAGTCGCTGGGTGCTGAGACCCCGGATGACCACGGTGGAGCTCTGGGCGCCCACGTTGCCGCCGGTGCCGATCAGCAGCGGGATGAAGGCCGCCAGGAGCACCACCTCCTTCAGCACGTGCTGCTCGGAGGCGATCACGGCCGAGGTGCCGGTGTTCGCCACCAGCAGTACCAGCAGCCACACCACCCGGCGCCGGGCCACGGTGAACAGGTTGCTGCGGAAGTAGTCGTCCTCGTCGCCGGCCTGCACGGCGCCGGCCGCATAGAGGTCGCGGGTGGCCTCCTGCTGGATGACGTCGATGACGTCGTCAACGGTGACGATGCCCACCAGCCGCTGCTCCCGGTCCACCACCGGCACGGCCAGGAAGTCGTAGCGCTGGATCACCCGGGCCACCTCCTCCTGGTCGGTGTCGGTGCTGACGCTCATCACCTCCCGGGTCATCACGTCCCCGAGCCGGTCCTCCGGATCCGCCGTCACCAGATCCCGCAGGGACAGCATGCCGCTGAGGTGCCGGGAGGCATCGGTCACGTAGAGGCTGTAGATCGTCTCCGTGTCCCGGGCCCGGCGACGCACGATGTCGAGGGCCTGCTGGGCGCTGTGGAATTCCTTGAGGTCGATGAACTCGGTCGTCATCAGGCGACCGGCGGTCTCGGCCTCGTAGCCGAGCATCTGGGCGGTGACCCGCCGCTCCGCCGGGCTCAGCTCCGCCAGCAGCCGCCGGACCACCTTGGCCGGCAGTTCATCGAAGAGCCGCACCCGGTCGTCCGGGGACATCTCCTCCACCAGCTCCAGCACCTCGCCGGAGCGCAACCGCTCCAGCAGGCTCTGCTGCACCGATCCGTCGAGGTACTCGTAGACCTCGATGGCCTCGTTCTTGGGCAGCAACCGGAAGGCGAGGGCCTGCAGCGTGCGCGGCAGGGTGCCGATCGCCTCGGCGGAATCCACCGGCTGCACGGGTTGCAGCAGCAGCTTGGCGCCGTCGTAGTTGCCCGCCTGCAGCAGACCCTCCAGCTGGCGGGCCACCACCTCGGCGACGGCGGAGGCCTCAGCCATCGCTCCTCGGATGCCGGTGGGTACGAGTGTATGGGCTGAGCCGCTAGGGTCCGCGGCGTTCTCCCCCTCCCCAGGAACCCATGGCCGTCAACGTGAGCGACGTGGTGGTGCGCACCGCCGCCGGCCAGGAGCGCCGGCTCGGCGAGTGGGCCGGCCAGGTGCTGCTGATCGTCAACGTGGCCAGCCGCTGCGGCTTCACCCGCCAGTACGCCGGCCTGCAGGCCATCCAGGACCGCTTCGGCCCCCAGGGCTTAGCCGTGCTCGGCTTCCCCTGCAACGACTTCGGCGCCCAGGAGCCTGGGACCCTCGACGAGATCCAGCAGTTCTGCTCCACCACCTACGGCGTCGGCTTCGAGCTGTTCGACAAGGTGCACGCCACCGGCTCGAAGACCGCCCCCTACGACACCCTCACCCAGGCCGAACCCGCCGGCGACGTGGCCTGGAACTTCGAGAAGTTCCTGATCGGCAAGGACGGCACCGTGGTGGCCCGCTTCAAGAGCGCCGTGGAACCGGACGGGGCCGAACTGACCGCCGCGATCGAGAAGGCACTGGCGGCCTGAATCAGCCGGGCAGCCAGCCCCGGCTGGCCCGGCCGTCGGCGGTGGAGGTCTCCACCCGCAGCCAGCGGCGGCCGCCGGGCTCCAGCCATTCGCGCAGCACCCGCAGCGGAGCGCCGGTTTCAAGGCGCACCAGCACCGGTGCCTGGCAGCGGGGGGCGCAGTGGAGGCCGAGGCTGCCGCTGCTGATCAGGGGCTCGGCCTGGCGCTCCCGACGCCGCACCTCCGGCAGGCGCCGCTCGCCGCCGCCGGCGGGCAGGGCGGCGGGAGCCATCAGGGCGAAACCCAGAAGGGCGGCCCAGCGCCAGGCCGGCACTGGCATCACAGGGCGCGACCGCATCAGATGTCGAGCTGGGCAAAATCCAGCTCGGCGCTGTGGGTCTCGATGAACTCCCGTCTCGGAGCGACCTTGTCGCCCATCAGGATCGTGAAGATGCGGTCGGCCTCGAGGGCATCCTCGATCTCGACGCGCTTCATCATGCGGGTCTCCGGGTCCATGGTGGTTTCCCAGAGCTGCTTGGGCATCATTTCGCCGAGGCCCTTGAAGCGCTGGATGTTGTAGTTGGCCTTCTCGCCGAAGCCTTCGAGCACCTTCTTGAGCTCGTTTTCGTTGTAGCAGTAGTTGTGATTCTTGCCGCGCTCCACCTTGTAGAGGGGCGGGCAGGCGATGTAGATGTAGCCGCCTTCCACCAGTGCCTTCTGGTAGCGGTAGAAGAAGGTGAGCAGCAGGGTGCGGATGTGGGCGCCGTCCACGTCCGCGTCCGTCATGATGACGATGCGGTGATAGCGGAGATTCTTCTCCTCGAAGTCCTCGCCCTTGATGCCCAGGCCAAGGGCCGTGATCAGGGCCTGGATCTCGGTGTTCTTGTAGATCTTGGCGTCGTCAGTCTTCTCGATGTTGAGGATCTTGCCGCGCAGCGGCAGGATCGCCTGGAAGCGGCGGTCGCGGCCCTGCTTGGCGGAGCCACCGGCCGAGTCCCCCTCAACGATGTAGATCTCCGATTCGCTGGGATCGCGGGAGCTGCAGTCGGCCAGCTTGCCGGGCAGGGTGGAGCTCTCCAGCACCGACTTGCGCCTGACCAGCTCCCGGGCCCGGCGGGCGGCCTCGGCGGCATTGAAAGCCTGGATCGCCTTCTCGAGAATCAGATCGATCACCTGGGGGTTGAATTCCAGGTATTCGCCGAGCGCCTCACCCACCGTGGTGTCGACGATGCCGCGCACCTCGGTGTTGCCCAGCTTGGTCTTGGTCTGGCCCTCGAACTCCGGATCCGGCACCTTGACCGACAACACGGCCGTGAGACCTTCACGGATGTTCTCCCCGGCCAGGTTGGTGTCGGCGTCCTTGCGCTTGCCCCGCTTCTTGGCGAACGTGTTCAGGGTGCGGGTGAGCACCGTCTTGAGGCCCTCGATGTGGGTGCCGCCGTCGACGGTGCGGATGTTGTTGGCGAAGCCCAGGATGCTGTCGGAGTAGGCATCGACGCACCACTGCAGAGCCGCCTCCACCTGGACGCCGTCCTTGGTGGCGTTGACGTAGATGATCTCGGGATGCAGCGGATCCTTCTCCGCATTCATGTAGGCGACGTACTCCCTGATGCCGCCTTCGTAGTGGTAGATCTCCTCGTGGGCCGCACCATCGGCGCCGGCGGCGGCGCTGCGCTCGTCGCGGAAGACGATGCGGACACCGCCATTGAGATAGGCGAGCTCCCGCAGCCGGGCCGAGAGGGTGTGGTAGTCGAACTCGATCCCGCCGCTGAAGATCTCGATGTCGGGCCGGAAGCGCACCGACGTGCCGGTGTGGGCGTCGGGGGCGTCCTCGGAGGCGAGGGTGCCGATCGGCAGGCCCCGCTCGAAGCGCTGGCGGTGGACCTGGCCCTGGCGGTGGACGGTCACCTCCACCCACTCGCTGAGGGCGTTGACCACCGAGATGCCGACGCCGTGCAGGCCGCCGGAGACCTTGTAACCGCCGCTGCCGAACTTGCCGCCGGCGTGGAGCACGGTCAGCACCGTCTCGAGGGCGCTGCGGCCGGTGCGGGGATGGATGTCGGTGGGGATGCCGCGGCCGTTGTCGGTGACGCTGGCGGAGCCATCCCCGTGCAGGGTGACCAGGATCTCGTCGCAGTGGCCCGCCAGGGCTTCGTCGACCGAGTTGTCGACGACCTCATAGACGAGATGGTGGAGACCCCGGGGCCCGGTGGTGCCGATGTACATGCCGGGCCGTTTGCGCACCGGCTCCAGGCCTTCCAGCACCTGAATCTGTTCGGCGCCGTAGGCCGCTTCGACTTTGATGGCGTCGCTCATTCAGAAAAGGTCTCCCCAGGGGGCTGACAAGGGCGGCGAATCCCAGGGGCAGTGGGGCGAAGCGGCTCCCAAAGGACGCTTCGCAAAGGTCAATCTACCACCGCCGTCCCGTAGAGCCCCAGAGGCGCCTCTGAGAACCGATTTGGATCGGGGGTGCAATCACCGCCTGCGTCCCCCTCCGGCAGGATGGCCCGATTCCCCTGTCGCGTCCGGCCTGCGGCCGCCGCTCCCGACCCCCGTGGTGTCCCTCCCCGGCGCCGATCTCCCCCTGGTGATCGCCCTGCTGGGCCCGACGGCCAGCGGCAAGACCGCCCTGGCGATCGAGCTGGCCGAAGCCCTCGACCTGGCCGTGCTGTCGGTGGATTCGCGCCAGATGTACCGCCACATGGACGTGGGCACGGCCAAGCCCAGCGCTGAGCAGCGGGCCCGGGTGCGGCACGAGCTGCTGGATCTGAGCGACCCCGACCGGCCCCTCACCCTGCAGGAGTTCACGGCCCTGGCCACCGCCGCCATCGAAGCGGAGCATCGCCGCCGCGGCGTGGCCCTGCTGGTGGGGGGCAGCGGGCTGTACCTGAAGGCCCTGCTGGCCGGCCTGCGGCCGCCGGCGGTGCCACCCCAGCCGGCCCTGAGGGCCCAGTTCAGCGCCCTGGGCCAGCCGTTCTGCCACCAGGTGCTGCGCCAGGCGGATCCGGTGGCGGCCGGTCGCATCGCCGCGGCGGATGCGTTCCGCACCAGCCGGGCCCTGGAGGTGCTCTACGCCACCGGCAGGCCCCTGTCGGCCCAGCAGGGCCTCTCCCCTCCCCCCTGGCGGGTGCTGGAGCTGGGCCTGGATCCGGCCGACCTGCCCCAGCGCATCCAGCGCCGCACCGCCGCCCTGTTCGCCGGCGGCCTGGTGGAGGAGACGGCGCAGCTGATCGAGCGCTTCGGGGCCGACTGCCCCCTGCTGGAAACGATCGGCTACGGCGAGGCCGCCCGGCTGCTGCGGGGTGAACTGGAGCCCGACGCCGCCGTCGCCCTGACGGAGCGGCGCACCCGGCAGTACGCCAAGCGCCAGCGCACCTGGTTCCGGCGCCAGCACCGTGCGCTCTGGCTGACGGACGCCGCCGCGGCCCCGGCTTCGGAGGCGGATGTGCTTCAGCGTGCCCTGGGGGCGGCCACGGGCGGTTTATGGTGAAGGCCTAACCGCCCCTGTGAATGCCTCCCCGTCCCCGTTTTGATCGCCGTGCTCCCGTGCGGGAGCTGCCCAACATCAACGACCGCATCAGCTACCCCAACCTTCGTGTGGTGGATGCGGACGGCAGTCAACTGGGAGTCATCACCCGAGAGGCGGCCCTCGATGTCGCCCGCGACCGGGAGCTGGATCTGGTCCTGGTGAGCGAGAAGGCCGATCCCCCGGTCTGCCGGATCATGGATTACGGCAAATACAAGTTCGAGCAGGAGAAAAAGGCCAAGGAGGCCAAGAAGAAATCGCACCAGACCGAAGTCAAGGAGGTGAAGATGCGCTACAAGATCGATTCGCACGACTATCAGGTGCGCATCGGTCAGGCGGTGCGCTTCCTCAAGTCCGGCGACAAGGTGAAGTGCACGGTGATCTTCCGGGGCCGGGAGATCCAGCACACGGCCCTGGCCGAGCAGCTGCTTTACCGCATGGCCAAGGACCTTGAGGAGAACGCCGAGATCCAGCAGCCCCCCAAGCGCGAGGGCCGCAACATGATCATGTTCCTGAGCCCGCGCAAGCAGGCGGCCGGCAAGACGCCAGCCACTGCGGCCAGCTGAGGCGCTCGGGCTGAGCCCCCGTCGGTCTCCTGGCGGAGCACGTTTTCAGCCTCCCGCCCGTTGCCTGTCGGGCCCCAGCTGCCCCTCGAACGTCTCCAGCAGCAGCGACCAGCCAGCCGCCGCCGCAGCGGGGTGGTGGTCGGCTCGGGCCGCGCACATGAAGCCGTGGCCCCCCTCCAGCAGCACCAGCCGGTGGGGCCGACCGGCCGGCGTCGCCGCGCAGCGGGCGGCATTGGCCGCGCCCAGGGCCGTTTCGATCGCCGCCACGTCGGCGGCCGGGATCAGGGGATCCTCCCGGCCGCAGATGCACAGCAGGGTGCCGCCGATCGTCGGCACCAGCTCGAGGCTGGGCGGGCCACCCCCGGGGCGGCCCGCAGCCACGCCGGCCCCGTAGAAATCCACCGTGGCGACCACCGCCGGGAGGCTGGCCGCGAGCAGGGCGACGTGGCCGCCGAAGCAGAAGCCCACGCACCCCAGGCCTCCGGCAGCGGCCGCGGGGGGCAGCTGCTGCTGCAGCCACGCGGCCGCCAGGCCCACATCGGCGAGCAGCTGGTCGGTGCGGGTGCGCTCCTTGTGGCTGCGCCCGAGGGCCAGCGCATCGGGGCCGTAGTCCAGCTCCAGATCGGGGGCGGTGCGGGCGAACAGGGGCACCGCCAGCGCCGCGTAGCCCGCCGCCGCCAGTCGCTCCGTCACGCCCCGGATCCAGCCGTTGAGGCCGAACACCTCCGGCAGCACCAGCACACCGGCACGGGGCGGCCCGTCGGCGGGCCGGGCCCACCAGCAGCGCAGCGGCACCTGGTCCGGGCGGCGGGGGTCGATCGACTGCCAGGAGGCGACGCAATCGGAGGGGGACAAACCGGCACAGGGCAACCGGCACATGGTCGTATGCCAACGAGGGAATTGTCACGGGCCCCAAAGCTCCGTAGGGTGGCGGCCAGACCCCCCGGCCACACTGGCGTGCGATTCCATATTCAGCAGGAGAGCGACATCCCGGCGTCGACCCAGCTGTACAACCAGATCTGCTTCGCCATCGCCGCCCGGCACTACCCACCGGGGCACCGGCTGCCGAGTACGCGCCAGCTGGCCATGCAGACCGGCCTGCACCGCAACACGATCAGCAAGGTCTACCGCCAGCTCGAGACCGACGGCGTGGTGGAGGCCATGGCCGGCTCCGGGATCTATGTGCGCGACCAGCAGAACCCGCGTGAGATCAAGCCGCCGCCGGGCCTGCGCAGCAAGGCCCTGCCGGACATCGACCGGGAGGTGCGCCAGAGCGTCGACGGCCTGCTCAACGCCGGCTGCACCCTGCAGCAGGCCCGGGAGCTGCTCACCCGCGAGATCGACTGGCGGCTGCGCTGCGGCGCCCGGGTGCTGGTGAGCACCTCCCGCGAAGACATCGGTGCCTCGATCCTGATCGCCGAAGAACTCAAGCCCAGCCTGGAGGTGCCCGTCGAGGTGGTGCCGATCGAGGAGCTGGAGTCGGTGCTGGAGACCTCCAGCAAGGGCACGGTGGTCACCAGCCGCTACTTCCTGCAGGAGGTGGAGCAGATCGCCAAGGTGCACGGGGTGCGGGCCGTGCCGGTCGACCTCAACGACTTCGGCCACGAGCTGGGCATGCTCAAGGAGCTGCGCCCCGGCAGCTGCGTGGGCCTGGTGAGCATCAGCCCCGGAATCCTGCGGGCCGCCGAGGTGATCCTGCACAGCATGCGGGGCAACGAACTTCTGGTGATGACGGCCAATCCCGACACCAGCAGCCGCCTGCTGGCCCTGCTGCGGGCCTCCAGCCACGTGATCTGCGACAAGCCCAGCCTGCCCCTGGTGGAGCAGACCCTGCGCCAGAACCGGGCCCAGCTGATGCGCCTGCCCATGGTGCACTGCGCGCAGAGCTACCTCGGCAGCGCCACCATTGACCAACTGCGCAAGGAGATCGGCCTCCTGGCGGCCTGACGGCTGGAATCCATGCTCGAAGCACTCCGGGCCGACCTGGCCATCATCCGGCAGAGGGATCCGGCCGCCCGGGGCACCCTGGAGATCCTCCTTTGCTACCCGGGCTTCCACGCCCTGGAGCTGCACCGCGTCAGCCACCGCCTCTGGCGGATGGGGCTGCCCCTGATCCCCCGGCTGCTGAGCCAGCTGGGCCGGCTGTTCACCGGCGTGGAGATCCACCCGGGGGCCCGGATCGGCCGGGGTGTGTTCATCGACCACGGCATGGGCGTGGTCATCGGCGAGACCAGCGTCATCGGCGACAACTGCCTCCTGTACCAGGGCGTGACCCTCGGGGGCACGGGCAAGGAGCACGGCAAGCGCCACCCCACCCTGATGGACAACGTGGTGGTGGGGGCGGGCGCCAAGGTGCTGGGGGCGATCACCGTGGGCACCAACACCCGCATCGGCGCCGGCTCGGTGCTGCTGCGCAACGTGGGGGCCGACAGCACCGTGGTGGGCATCCCCGGCCGGGTGATCCACCAGGCCGGGGCCCGCATCGATCCCCTGGCCCACTCAGCCCTACCGGATGCGGAGGCCTCCGTGATCCGCAACCTGATGGAGCGAATCGACAGCCTGGAGAACGACGTCAACCGGCTGCAGGCCTGCCTGCAGGAGGTGGCCGCCGGCCGGCCCCTGAACGAGCCCTGCGGCGGCACGGCCCAGAACCTGCGCGACCGGGAGATCCTGGAGTTCCTCGGGGAAACCGCGAACGGCGAGGAATCGTCCCTCAGGCCGTGACGGCCTGGGGCACCTGGGGCTGGAACATGAACATCGAATAGATCACGTTGCGCCGCATCTGGGTCATCATCTCCAGGAACATGTCGTAGCCCTCGTTCTTGTATTCGATCAGGGGATCCTTCTGGCCGTAGCCCCGCAGGCCCACCGATTCCCGCAGGGCCTCCATGGCCTGCAGGTGCTCGCGCCAGAGGGTGTCGATCTGCTGCAGGATGAAGAAGCGCTCCGCCTCCCGCATCAGGCCCGGCCGCATCTGCTCGATCTGACCCTCCTTGATGTCGTAGGCATTGCGCATCTGCTCCTGCAGGAAGGCCTTGAGCTCCTCCATCGACAGGCCGCTGACCTGGTCGGGGGACAGATCCGCCAGCAGGTAGATGAACTCCTTGACCTTCTCCACCAGGCGGGTGAGATCCCACTCCTCGGGCGGCAGATCCGGGTTCACGTAGGCCTCGACGATGTCGTCGATGGTGCGCTCGCCGTAGCCGATCACCTGCTGCTTGAGCTCCCTTCCCTCCAGCACCCGGCGCCGCTCGGTGTACACCGCCTTGCGCTGGTTGTTCATCACCTCGTCGTACTCGAACACCTGCTTGCGCATGTCGTAGTAGTACGTCTCCACCTTCTTCTGGGCCCCCTCCAGGGAGCGGGTCAGCATGCCCGATTCGATCGGCATGTCCTCCTCCACCCGGAAGGCGTTCATCAGGCCCGCCACCCGGTCGCCGCCGAAGATGCGCAGCAGGTTGTCCTCCAGGGACAGGAAGAAGCGGGTGCTGCCGGGGTCGCCCTGGCGACCGGCCCGGCCGCGCAGCTGGTTGTCGACCCGGCGCGACTCGTGGCGCTCGGTGCCGATCACGTGCAGGCCTCCGGCGCTGCGGACCTGGGCCTCCTCCTGCTTGACCACCACGTCGTACTCGGCCCGCACCTGGGCGATCAGTTCCCGCAGCCGCTGGATCTGGGGATCGTCCGTGGGGGCCTTCTCGGCCGCCTGGGCGATGCGATCCTCAAGCTCGAGCACGGTCAGGGCGCGGTCGCCCCAGGCCGCCACCAGCTCGCGGGAGAAACCGGAGAGGGCCTTCTCCGTGTCTTCGGAGAGGCTGCAGGGATAGAGGTTACCGATGGCCCGGGCCTCACTGGCCGGCCTGGAGCTGGGGGCCACGGCGCCGCCGAAACCGGCCGGCGCCTCGGTGGAGCGCTGCAGGGGCACCGGGGGACGGTGGCCCTCCTCGGGGCGCACCAGCCGGGGCAGCAGCACCTCCCTCAGCTTGAGGCGGGCCATGTAGTCGCTGTTGCCCCCCAGGATGATGTCGGTGCCCCGGCCGGCCATGTTGGTGGCGATGGTGACGGCGCCGGCCCGGCCCGCCTGGGCCACGATCTCGGCCTCCCGCTCCACGTTTTCCGGCTTGGCATTGAGCAGGTTGTGGGGGATCGCCTGCTCCTGCAGCAGCGTGGAAAGCAGCTCCGACTTCTCGACGCTGGTGGTGCCCACCAGCACCGGACGGCCGCTCTTGTGCACCTGGGCGGTCTCGGCGGCCACGGCCTGCCATTTGGCCGTTTCGGTCTTGTAGACCTGATCGGGCCAGTCGGAACGGGAGCGGACCCGGTTGGTGGGCACCACGGCCACTTCCAGCTTGTAGGTCTTCTCGAACTCCACTTCCTCGGTCTTGGCGGTGCCGGTCATGCCGGCGAGACGGGGGTAGAGGAGGAAGAAGTTCTGGTAGGTGATGCTGGCGAGGGTCTGGGTCTCGGGCTGGATCGGCAGGGACTCCTTCGCCTCGATCGCCTGGTGCAGGCCGTCGCTCCAGCGGCGCCCGGGCATCACCCGGCCGGTGAACTCGTCGACGATCACCGCGTCGGAGTCGCGCACGATGTAGTTGACGTCCTTGACGAACAGCTCCTTGGCCTTGAGGGCGTTGTTGATGAAGTGGGCCCAGGGGTCCTGGGGGTTGAAGAGGTCCTGGACGCCGAGCAGCTGTTCGGCCTTCTGGTAGCCCTCGTCGGTGAGGGTGACGTTGCGCTGCTTCTCATCGACCTCGTAGTCGCCCTCGGGATCGATGCCGTCCTTGCCCATCTCGGCGGCGCGCTCCAGCTCCGCGGCGATCCGGGCCGCCTGCATGTACTTCTCCTGGGGCCGCTCGATCTGGCCGGAGATGATCAGGGGGGTGCGGGCCTCATCGACGAGGATCGAATCCACCTCGTCGATGATGCAGTACTGAAACTCGCGCTGCACGACCTCGGCGATGTCGCTCGCCATGTTGTCGCGCAGGTAGTCGAAGCCCAGCTCGGAGTTGGTGGCGTAGGTGATGTCGCAGGCGTAGTTGCGGCGCCGCTCCGGCGGGCTCATGTCCTGCTGGATCAGGCCGACACTGAGCCCCAGGAAGCGGTGGATCTGGCCCATCCACTCGGCGTCGCGGCGCGCCAGGTAGTCGTTCACCGTGACCACGTGCACCCCGCGGCCGGTGAGGGCGTTGAGGTAAGCCGGCAGGGTGGCCACCAGGGTCTTGCCCTCGCCGGTCTTCATCTCGGCGATCTGGGCGTTGTGGAGCACCATGCCGCCGATCAGCTGCACATCGAAGTGGCGCATGCCCAGCACCCGCTTGCCGGCCTCCCGCACCACCGCGAAGGCCTGGGGCAGCAGCTCATCGAGCAGGGCCTTGCGGCGGGCCGCCGTCTCGGGCTTCTCCAGCTTCTGGCGGAACTCGGCCGTCAGGCCCCTCAGCTCCTCGTCGCTGAGGGGCTCGATCTCCTCCTCCAGCAGATTGATGTCGGACACCAACGGCTGGTAACGCTTCAGCTTGCGGGCATTGGGATCACCCAGCAGCAGCTTGAGCATGGAGTTGGCCTGTCCGTATTTTCTTACCCTACCATCGCAAAACCGTGGCCGAGAGCGAAGAATCGTGCTGCTGCAAGGGTTCTCGGCGTCTCCTTCGCCGGGGATCCGCACCTGGGGAGCCCACCGAGCAGGATTCGCAGCTGATGCGCCCCACCCCGGTCCGTTGAGCAGCGCCCCCCCCAGGCCCGAGGCCCCCTCCCTCGCCCCGATCCGGCTGGTCCGTCACGGCCGGCTGCGGCTGCGCCTGCGCTGGCGACTGGCGGCCCTCGGCGCCCTGCTCGATGGCCACAGCTTCTGGGCCACCGGCCGCCGGCCCGCCCAGCTGGGGCGGATGCTCAGCGGCAGCCAGGTGGTGGTGAGCGCCTGGCAGGCGGGCACCCTGGTGGGCTTCGGCCGTGCCACCAGTGACGGGGTGTTCCGCGCCGTGCTCTGGGACGTGGTGGTGGCCGAGGACCAGCAGGGCCGGGGGGTCGGCCGGCGGATCGTCGAGACGCTGCTGTCCAGCCCGGAGGTGGCGGCGGTCGAGCGGGTCTACCTGATGACCACCACAGGGGAAGGCTTCTACGAGAAGCTGGGCTTCAGCCGGGTAGACAGCCAGCGGCTGATGCTGAGACAGACAAGCGGATGAAGAGATTCGAACTCTCGACCCTCTCCTTGGCAAGGAGATGCTCTACCACTGAGCTACATCCGCAGTTCGGCCCTTGGCCGGCTCGAAGCATGCCCCATGGGGGGCCCCTCGGTCAAATGGGGACGCCGGGACCGGAGCCGGCGGTCGGGGGAGAACGGCGGCAGCGCCCATAAAGTCGGGCGGTGGCGGTGGCGGCAAGGCATGTGGTGGCGGACTCCCTGGCTGAGACAGCGACGGCTGCTGCTGGGGCTGGCCCTGTTCGACACCCTGCTGCTGCTGGGGACCTACAACAGCCTTTTTCTGCAGCGGTTCGACCGCTGGGCCGGCATCACGGGCTCGATCGTGGGCCTGACCCTGCTCTGGGTGGGAACCTCCTACCTGCTGGGGCGCTACTCCAAGCCTGACCAGGGCCAGCGGGATTCCCAGCGGCGACGGCTGGGCGCGACCGCCGTGGTCGCCCTGCTCGTGCTCGCCGTCGTCGTCGTGGGTCTCAACTGGGGCCTGAAGGTGGATGATCCGCGGACGTTCCGGAACTTCATCCTCCCCCTGCTGGCGGCGGTGACGCTGGCCTCAGGAACGGCGCAGCTGGTCGTCACCCGGCTGCTGAGCCGCCGCCAGGCCTGGCTGCTGGTGGGGGAGACGGAGGAACTGACGGTGGTGCGGCGCGAGCTCGAACGGGACGGCGGCCACACCCAGCTGGATCTCCACTACTACGACTGCCGTGCCCTCGAGCCGGCGTTCGAGACCATCCTGCTGACGGTCGACGGCATCGCCGTGAGCGAGGCGGCCGAGCTGAGTGACGTCCTGCTGCAGAAACTGCTGGCGCGGCGCGAACGGGGCGCCAGTGTCTGCAGCCTCGTCATCTGGGCCGAACACCACCTCCAGCGGGTCCCGCCGGAGCTGTTCTCGAGCCGCTGGCTGCTGCAGGCCGACGGCTTTGAACTGCAGCCCAACCGCTGGGGATGGCGGCTCAAACGCATGGGGGACCTGATCGTCGCCAGCCTGCTGCTGATCATCACGGCGCCGGTGCTGCTGGTCTCCGCCCTGGCGATCCGTCTCGAGGGTGGCGGAGGGATCCTCTACCGCCAGGTCAGGACAGGTCTCTACGGGGAGGCCATCGAAGTCTGGAAGCTGAGGACCATGTGCGAGGAAGCGGAGGCACGGGGTGCCCGCTGGGCCTGCCGCGACGACCCCCGCGTCACGCGGGTGGGAAAGCTGCTGAGACGGCTGCGCATCGATGAACTTCCCCAGCTGATTGCCGTGCTGAAGGGTGAAATGAGCCTGATCGGCCCGAGGCCGGAGCGGCCCGAGATCGAAGACACGCTGGAGCAACAGATCCAGCACTATCGCGTGCGCCACTGGGTGCGTCCCGGTCTCAGCGGATGGGCGCAGGTTTGCTATCCCTATGGCGCCAGCATCGAGGACAGCCGGATGAAACTCAGCTACGACCTCTATTACCTGCGCAATGCCAGTCTGATGCTCGACACACTGATCCTGATCAAGACGATTCGCCTGCTCGCCAGAGCCAGGGGCGCCCAGCCGGATGTGCACTCCCGGGCCTCCATGGCCCGGTTCAAGGCCCTTCCTTGAGTCTCAGGGGATCGGCGGCCCGTAACCGCGTAAGATCTCTAATCCCTGGTCATGGTCTTTGGCGGCTGTACTGATCACTGGAGGGGCTGGCTTTATTGGCAGTCACACCTGTCTGGTGATGATCGGTGCCGGTCATGATGTGGTTGTCATCGACAACCTGCACAACAGCAGCGTCGAAGCACTCCACCGGGTGGCCGAACTCTGCCAGCTGAGCCCCTGCCGGCAGGCTGTTGATCAGGACGGCGTGCATCAGGCCTGGGAGACCGCCACGGGTGATCGCCGGCTGCGCTTCATCAACGGTGACATCCGAAGCCCGGAGGCCCTCGATGGGGCGTTTCGCGCCAGCGGCGGCGGGGACGTGGCGGCCGTCCTGCATTTCGCCGGCCTCAAGGCCGTGGGTGACTCGATCCAGGAGCCGCTGAGCTACTGGCACGTGAACGTCGAAGGCACCCGTTGCCTGCTCGAGGCGATGCGGCGCCATGGCTGCCGGACGATTGTCTTCAGCAGCACCGCCGCGCTCTACGGCTGCCCGCAGGAGCTGCCGATTCCTGAGAGCGCCTGCGTCCAGCCGGCGAATCCCTACGGACAGACCAAGGCGGCGGTGGAGCGGATGCTGGCCGACACGGCCGCCAGCGAACCGGGGTGGCGGATGGCCAGGTTGCGCTACTTCAACCCCGTGGGAGCGCACCCCAGCGGACGCATCGGCGAAGACCCCAACGGGGTGCCCTCCAACCTGTTCCCCCTGATCACCCAGGTGGCCATGGGACTCCGCTCCCACGTGCAGATCTTCGGCTCCGACTGGCCCACACCCGATGGCACCGGCATCCGTGACTTCATCCATGTGATGGATCTGGCCGAGGGCCACAGGCAGGCCCTGGATCTGCTCCTGACGACCGACGAACAGATCCTCACCCTGAATCTCGGCAGCGGCCAGGGACACTCCGTGCTCGAAATGATCGAGGCCTTCGAGCGGATCAACGGCGCTCCGGTGGCCTACGAATTCGCGCCCCGCAGGCCAGGCGATGTGGCGGAGAGTGTGGCCGATTCAACCGCGGCGCAGCAGCTGCTCGGCTGGTCCACCACCCGCAATCTGGAAGACATCTGCCGGGATGGCTGGGCCTGGCGACAGCAGAACCGGCACGGTTACCGCAGCCGGAGGTAGAGCCATGTCTGCAGGGCCGCCGGGAGGAGGCGCAGCCCGAAGGCCGCCACGGCCCACAGCAGGTTGGCCGCTGAAAACAACCGCAGCTCCCGCATCGCCCGGATCCGCACATGCAGGTCGGCCCAGGCCTGCCGCCAGCCACCACGGCGCCCGAAGAATCCGGAATCCCGCTGGAAGTTCAGCAGCGGTTCCGCCAGGTTGGCGAACACGAAACCCGCTCCCGCCGCCGAGATCCAGAGGTGATAGTCCTCGGTGCGTTTCACATCCTCCCGGTACCGGAGGCCGGATTCAAAGACTCGGCGCCGCAGCATCACCGTGGGGTGGTTGAGGGGATTGCTGCGGGGCAGGGTGGCCACAATCGCCCGATGGCTGAGGGGCATGCGCTTGAGCTGCAGATAGGCGCCGTGCTCATCGACCTCATGGCAGGCGGTGCCAAGGATGTCGACCTCCCGATGTTCCGCCAGGAACCGGCGCTGGCGCTCCATCCTTCCGGGCAGGGATTCGTCGTCGGCATCCATCCGGGCGATCAGAGCAATGCCGGGATCGCGCAGCACCTCCTCCACCAGCTGGTTGAGGCCGTGGGCCAGCCCCCGTCCCTCGGCCACTTCCCGGAGCACCAGCCGGGCCGGGGCGGCGGCGGCACGGAACAGCGCAGGATCGCTGAGGGTCCCCCCATCCACCCGCAGGTAGAGGAGATCGCCGGGGGCCAGGCTGGCGGCCGTGCTGCGGATGGCCCGCAGGGCCAGGGCCGCCGGGGTGTCCCCCTTCATGCAGAGCAGGGTCGCGATGGGCGCGGTCACAGCGCCGAAGCGGACTGCAGGGGAAGCTCGATCTCCTCGTGGGCGGCCCGGGGAACGAAATCCCGCAGGGCCGCCACATCCACCCGCTGCCCCGCGAGGAAGCGTTCGAGCAGGGCCTCGCTGGAGTAGTCATCGGAGGCGCCGGCCCGGTTGTCGAGGATCGTCTGCACCTTGTTGATGGGTGCGCAGAAGGCCACCGACTGCTCGAAGCAGAGCAGGTCAGGCTTGCCCAGGGCGAAGAGGGAACTGGAGGAGGAGAGCACCTGCTCCAGGCGGTTGGGGTTGGTGTAGGGGAGCGTCCGCAGCAGGCCGATCAGATCGGCGAGGCGGTAGACGGAACTGGACACCTCGACCGGGTAGCCGAAGTCGCCGGTCTGGCCCACCCAGCGAAAGCGCAGACCCGAAGCCACCGGCTGGAAATCCGGCAGCGGCTGGGCGCAGTTCATCGAATAGCAGCGCGTGGTGTTGCGGCCGACGCGCAGGGAGAAGCCGATGACGGAGGGCTGCTGCTCCAGGGCCTCCACGATCGATCGCAGCGAAAAGGGCCGCACGAAGATGTTGTCATCGACGAGAAACAGCAGCTGCTCACAGCGCGGACGCCAGGAGCGCAGCCGCAGCCGATCCAGGATCCGGCGCCAGCGGGACGCGGCCGGTGGTTGCCGCAGGCAGGCCAGCAGATCGTGGCGAAAGGAGCGCTCCTCCACCCAGTCGATCAGGAGCCGGCCCTGGAACTCCTCCCGCAGCTGGGCGTACCCCCGGGAGAACGCCTCGGAGCTGGCCCGGTAGAGCACCGTGATCGGCGTCTGCGCCGCCTCCCGGCAATGCAGGGCGAAGGAGGCCAGGGTCGCCTGCAGCTGCAGCGGCCGATCCTTGGAGAAGATCAGGGTGAGGACGCGCATCAGAGCTGGGGGGGAGCCGGGAACTGGTCGTGGATCGCCTCGCCATCCAGAAGCGAGCGGTACAGCCGTTCGTACTGGTCGGCGATCCGCTCCCAGGTGAAGTGGGCCTGCCAGGCCCGGTGGGCGGAGTCGGCCATCCGGCGGCGGCCGGGAGCATCGGCCACCAGGGCCTCCAGCCGCTGGGTTCCGGCGGCCACATCGGCCCGCACGCTGCCTTCCCGGTCGTCACTGCGCTCGCCGGGCAGCAGCTCGCCTCCCCCTGTCCAGGCGATGATCTCGGCCGCATTGCCCACCGGCGTGACCAGGAACGGCGTGTGGGAAGCGGCGGCTTCGAACAGCACCAGGGGGGAGCACTCGATCCAGGAGGGGAACAGCAGCAGGTCGGCCTCAAGGAAGGCGCTCACCGTGTCCTCGCGGGAGAGGGCATGGCCGAGGACCTGGCGGCCGGCCGCCGCGTTGCGACGCCGGTTGAGGCGCTTCATCACCTGCAACTGGGTGGGGAAGGCGAGGGCCCGGAGCCCCTTGCCCCGCAGCAGGTGGTAGAGGCCACGGGCCAGCTGGCGCGGCGTCAGGGAGCGGGCCAGGGACTGGGAGAAATCCGGGCTGACCAGCAGCAGGGTGGCCTGCCGCAGCTGGGAGCGGGAGAAGATCTCGAGGGCCTCGGCCTGCCCCTTGGCCACCGACAGGTAGCCGGAGACATGCAGGATCAGGAGATCGTCTTCGGGGATGCCGAGCCGGGCCCGCAGGCCGGGATCCCGGGGACGGACGAACTCCTCGGCCGCCGCTCCGTTGGGAATGATGGCGATCCGATCGACACCCTCACGGCGGGCGAAATCGATGTCGCGGTAGGAGTCCGAAAGAAAGACGCAGGTGTCATAGCTGCGCATCCATTCGCCCATGGCCGCGAAGTAGGCGGCGAAGGTGGGGTCACCCAGGGCGGAGAAGCCCGTGGGAACGAACACCTTGCGGGCCTTCAGCTGGGGCAGCAGCGGCAGCATCAGATCGGTGGCCCACTGCTGCGCCGCGAAATTGACGATCACATCGGCATCGGAGCCGAGCAGATAGCGCTGGTAGCCGGAGACATCCCCCCAGACCCCCACCGCACTCTTCCCCTGGACATCGAAGCCCCTGACCTTCACCCCCTCGATGCTGTCGCCGGTGCGGGCCGGGTCCGAGCGGGTGGCAACGGTGACGTCGTGGCCCCGGGCCACCAGCCGCTCGGAGATCTGCCGCACCACCTCCGACATGCCATGGCGGGCCGGCAGATAGGACTCGACCGTATGGAGGATCTTCATGGGCCGGCGGGGCTGGGGCGAACCTACGCCGCAGCCGGGGCGGTGGAATAGAGCAGGGTCATGCCCGGCAGGCTGAGCCCGGAGTGCACTGCCTGGAAGCGGCCGGGATGGGCGGCCAGGGACTCCTCGACGGCTTGGCGGGGCCCGACGTTGTAACCGGATTCGGGAGACTGGAGGAAGGTGTCGTGGAGCAGCAGGACCGGATCGGGGACGGCCGCCAGGATCCCGTCGATCTCCCGCCTGACGCTGGCGTGGCTGTGGTCCCCATCGAGGAAGAAGAGGGGAGAAGGGGGACGCCCCGCCCGCTCCCACAGCCCGAGGGAGGTGGTCAGGCCGTCGCCCTGGTGCAGTTCCACCCCCGCCAGGCCCCGCACCATGGCGCCCCGCTGGGAGTGGGGGTGTTCCACGTGGTCGACGTCGTCGGGGAGGTCGCAGGAATGGATGGTGGTGGGGATATGGAAATACTGGGCGATTTCATGGAAGATTCGCGCCGACTTGCCGATGTTGGTACCCCATTCGAAGATCAGGGAAGGCTGAAAACGGCAGACCGTGGCCGTCATCAGCATCAGTTCCTGGAGCGGAAAGGGATGAACCCCGACCACGGGAACCAGGGTGCGGGCCACGAACGCGGAGGTGACCCAACCGTCCACCTCGAACTCCCCGCAGGCGGGATTGCGGGAGGGGTTGGCCGTGCTGAGGAAGGGATCCAGGGAGGTCGAACGTTCGGCGGAGGACCCACGCAGATCCAGCAGCCGAGTAAGAATTCCCATGGTTGTGAATCGGGCGGGCAGGGGGAGTCCTCAGGTGGAGGAGGACGTCATCAGAGCATGATCCCACATCTCTGCGAGACCGCACTGGAGAGATACATCCGGACGCCATCCGCAGGCGAAGCAAAGCTTCCGGGCATCCAGCACATTGGCCTCCACGTCGAATCGCCGTGAGGGCAGATGGCGCACCTGGATGGCGTGGCCGGCCGCCTCTGCCAACGGGCGCAGCAGGGCGATCACATCAAGATTGCTGGCGCCGATCCCGGTGCCGAGGTTATAGGTTTCACCATCATCACCGAAGTCCAGGGCTGCAAGAATGCCGCTGGCCACATCACTGACGTGGATGTAATCGCGGATGGTTCCCGCATCTCCATAGATCTCAATCTCGCGTCGCGTAAGGATGGCGTCGATGGCGGCGGCGAGGAAGCCCTGGCCGGTCCGGGAACGCTGCTGGACGCCGTAGGCATTGGCCGGCCGCACCACCACCACCGGCAGGTCGCGGGTGTGATGGAACATCAGGGCGTAGTGATCGATGGTCAGCTTGGTGATGCCGTAGGGGCTGATGGGGGCCGTCGGGTGGGATTCCGGAATCGGCAGGGTGGCAGGGGGGCCGTAGACCGTGCCCCCGGAGGAAACGAGCAGCAGGCGGCGGACCCCCACCGCCATCGCCTCCTCCAGCAATCCGACGCTGCCGGGCAGATTGGCGAGCAGATCGAAGACGGGGTCGCCGTAACTGGTTTTGGGGACGGTGGCATAGGCCAGGTCGATCACTTCGCAGCCCGGCTCGAGGATCTCCCGCATCTGGGCCCGGTTGCCGAGATCAGCGCAGCGATAGGCACACGGCAGCGCGGCCGTGTGGGCGCCGGGGGGACGCCGCCCCACGACGGTCACCTCACGGCCGGAGGCGATCAGGGCCTGGCTGACCAGGGAACCGATGAACCCGGCACCGCCGATGACGATCGTCTTCATTTGGGCCCCCTGAGCCGTTGCACCAGGCGCCAGAGGCGCTTGGCCAGAGTCCGGAAGGGTCCCGACCGGTGCAGGAGGTCATAGGCCGGTGACTCCCGCACCATCCAGCCGGCCTGCATCGCCTGGACGCGGGCCAGCGCGTCCTGGCGCAGGGACGCAGCGAGAGACTCGGCCGCCGAGGCCTGAATGGCGCCCAGGAGGATGGACTGCATCCGGGAGAAATCGGGACGGGCGGACACCTCCTCCACCCCCCCGTGGGTGAGGGCCGCGATGGCCCGGATATCGGGATCGTCAGCGGAAAGGCCTGAGGCGGCCGCAAGGTTTTCTGAACAGATCGTGATCAGGCGACGGCGGAATGGGGCCGGACCGACGCGCGACATGCTGCCGGGGATCTCCCTGTAGGCGAGCAGAACCTCGCCGAGGTTGGCGATCCCTCCGGCACGGGCAAGGCGTGACCAGAGCTCGAAGTCTTCAGGAGGCTGCCGCTCCGGGTCCGTCGTGTAACCACCGACCTGGGCTAGGGCGGTCCGGCGCAGCATGACGGAGCTATGGACGAACGGGTTGTTGAACAACATCAGATACCGAAGCTCCGCTTCATCGACCGGATGGCGGTGGAAGCGATTGACGACACGATCAATCTCCATGATCTGCGCCCAGGTACCGAGCAACACACAATCGGGATGGGCCTCCATGAAGTCGACCTGCTGACCCAGACGCTCTGGATAGGAGAGGTCGTCCTGGTCCTGGCGAGCGATGTACTTGCCGGTAGCAAGACCAATGCCTCGATTGAGTGTGGCGGCCAGCCCGCGATTCTCTTGCTGGATGATCCTGATCCGCTGATCACTGAAGCCAGCCATCACCTCAGAAGATCGGTCCGTGGACCCATCGTCAATGATGATGAATTCGAAGTCAGAAAAGGTCTGGGAAAGGATGCTATCGATAGCGTCAGCGAGATAGCGCTCGCAGTTATAGACAGGAAGCAGGACAGAAACGAGGGGATCAGCCAATGTCCTGCCTCAGAGCACGATGCGGATGACGTCGTCCTTTACGGAGAAATCAGCCTTAGGATAGGCCCCGTGGACATAATCCCTGAGCGAAGCGAGCGTTGGGTAATCGTGGGTGCCATCAAAGTTGCGGGCATCATCGATCAACACGACATGGCCGGGAACGGAATGGTTGAGGATGGCTTCCATCTCTGCAGACACGGGTGTTTCACGCTCGCCAAGTGCCGTATTGCCAGCCGAGTAATGGCCGTCAAGCCAGAAGAGCGTAGGAACCTTCAAGCCATCAAGAATGTCGGGAAGTACCTCGGAGCTGTCTCCCTCGATGATGGAGACATGGGGGAACTCACGGAGGCGCTGCTGGGCCCGCATACAGAGCTCAGAGCTGAGCTCGATGGAAATGATGGTCTTGAAGCGCTTGCGCAGAGAAAAGACCATGTCACCAAGATAGGTTCCTGTTTCCACCAGCGTTGACAGTCGATAGCGGGAGGCATAGCTGGTCAACAGCTTCTGCTTGTAGAGATGGGGTGGCGGTACCGGACTGCCCGAGTGCCGCCAGGCCCTGATCAGTTCGCGCTCCTTCGCACGCCGCTGCAGGGCCTGAACGAGGCGTTCAACCAGCCGATACGGGGGCAGGGCCGTCACAAGAGACACGACGTGGTCCCAGGACAGGGTGATCGTCCGGGACAAAGTGGCCATCACACGGTCCTTAAGGCTGCGGCGCCGCAGGGTCGACTCCAGCACCAGGCTGACGGGCTGCAAATCCTCAACCGGAAGGATCGTCCCACCGCCCGCAGCGAGGAGATTCTGCCTCAACCTCTCCCACCAATAGGCAAAGGAGGCCAGCGGTAAAGGCCGCGAGTAGACAGGCTTGGTGGCCAGAAACGTTCGTCCGTCATAGGCGTTGATGACATAACACAACTGGCTCCTGTCGAAACAAGTGCTTAGCTCGAGCTCAGGGATGCCGAGGGCGGCAAAGTCATCTAGATGCACATAAATACAATTGGTGGCCGTGCAGGCGGCGAGTCCATAGCCCTTCTCTCTGGCTAGGCGCGTCAATGCGGCTGCGGAGGCCCCGAAATATTCCCCCTGTCGCTGCACAAGATCAAGCTCAGGCGGGATCGTTGGATTGTATTCAACGACGACGACCCTGGGTCTATACGTGGTCAGGGATGACCAGACATGATAATCGTCACCATCAATATCAATCGACAGAAGATCCACACCATCAGGGGACACCCCCTCCCTGCTCAGCAGGCTGTCCAAGGTGTTGGGACCAGTGGCCGCGACGAACGCATGGACAGCTGTCACCGAGGGAAAGCTGATGATTGACTGCTCAAGTTGCAGGAAACGCTCATGGTCACCTTCGATGAGCACGGCAGACCAGCCCGACTCGTGCCAAAGCGCCCACGTGTTGCTCAGATGCTTGCCGTCCCAGGCACCAAATTCCACACACCGCCTTGATCGAGGCTCGATACGCCGAAAGATCTCTGCGAGAATGCCATCCTCGCCATTCTGGGAAACGATATTGCTCGCGTGCTGATCCAGTAGCGCCATGTATTCCGCTGGGGGCTTCCTATAGCTGATGTTACTACCTCCGCTGCCAGCCTCCGTCTGGTGGAATTCCTCAGGGATGACGGACACCATGTGAATCCTGTAGCGCGTTGAGACGGCAGGAGGCAGGAAACAGAAGGGACTGGTCCGCTGTTCAACGAACCGTGAGATCCTGCTTCAGCCAGCGCAGAGCCAGCGGCAAGAGGCGGTAGAGAAACTTCACGATCAACAACGGACTGGAACCGGGCGTCCGTACCATAATTCTCAAATAGGTTGCGTAGTATTGCAGGTGGCTAATCGCCAATCCCCACTGGCGCCGATGGTGATGCGTTAAGGGAACTACTTGGTCGGCAACGGGAGGCACGGGAGCTGGAAATGGAATGCCTACCGAATAGAGCTTGTCAGGAACAAGGCTGAAAGACCATCGCGATAGTACGTCACAAACGAAAAGCATGTCAGCCCCCCATGCATTCGAATGAAAGTAACTCTCGACGGAATCGTCTATCAAGGCCTCACGTCGGAAAAGTCCGTAAATCAGGTTAGCCTTGCCTCGTTCAGGAGCCTGAAGGGCATAAGTGGAAACACGGCCAGGACTGGTATCGCGAAGAAAGCCCTCATAGGCCTGATAAAATGAACCGTAGGAGAGACATGCTGTTCCATCAGGGTAGCGAACATCGAAGTCGCAGAACGCCAAGCCGCTTGAAGAATTCCTCAGCAAGGCTTGCAACAGCTTTTCGATAAATGATGGATGCCATTCATCATCATCTGCTGCCCACATAAAAAAAGAACCCTTGGCCCTACGCAGAACAAAGATGAAGTTCGCACTTGGGCCGATATTAGACTCTTGACGGAAATACCTGATGCGCGGGTCCTGCTCCGATTCTGCCAACACAAGCCGTGAAACACGAGGATCGGGAGAGGCGTTATCTGAGATAACAATATCAAGGTTTTGATAAGACTGGGCGCGGATCATGGCAAGAGATCGCTCAAGCTCTTGAGGTCTGTTGTACGTCGGCATCCCAACAGTCACCAAAGGAGTCTGGTTCATTAAGGCGGCTACGATTGAGTCAGTGCAGCTGTCACAGAAAGACCTCAGGAATGGCGTTCCAGACGCGAGCTCTACCCACGGTCATCGATCGGCGAGATAGTGGATCTTTGCGGCTTGCGGCATCCAGGTATCGGCATCCGCGAGGATGGCTCTGGCATGGAGTGGATTCAAGCCAGGATAGATCCTACGAATCGAGTCAGGGCAATCCTCAGGCGCAAGGACAGCAACACCTAGGTAGTCCTGGCCTTGGAGATACTTGTTTCGATCCAGAAAGCAGAGCGGTTTCTGATGAAGCCGAGAGGTGATCAATGCACCGTAAAAGCCAGCACCATAAATCGCTGTCGGTACATGTGCCTCAACGTGCTGATCAGCGTCAAGGAAACCCAGAGCCTTGGACCAGAAAGCCAGAGCATCAATGGCTTGAGTGATGTCTGAACCAATATCAGTCTGTGGACCACCACTGGACGAGGCAGAAACCACCGCCCGCTCCGCAATGACAACGTAGGCACCACGGAACAGCTCACGGGAGAGCGTATGCACGACAAGACCAGCAAGCTCACATGTCCTCTTCAGGCTCGAGGCCGTGAAATGGTTGACATGATCCACCACCAGAAAGTCACCCGTGTTGCTCAGAGGATCGGGAACCGTGAAAAACACCTTGCCACCAGGAGTCAACAATTCAGCAAGACACTTCAGTGTTCCGATGGGATCGACAACATGCTCAAGCACAAAATGGGCCGTGACGAGGTCGAAGCAACCTTGCCAGTCTGCAGGAAGACGATGGGTTACCTGTTCGGAAGCGGGGACCCAGCCCTGCCAGAAGCCAACGTAATCATCACTGACATCAAAGATGGAGGGACGCAGATCAGGCCTTGACTCCAGGAAGGTCCGCAGCGTTGTTCCCTTTGCGGCACCAAAATCGAGTACCCGTGCGTTCAGGGGCAGACCAATGGCCGCCAGCATCTCGGCTTGCCGCTGTGTACGAAAGACAGGCTGGCCGTCACGGACCTCATAGAGTTGGTCGTGTTGATCCGATTGCAGCGAGATACGATACTGCGTATCATAGAATTCTTGGATCTTTGGCAAGTCTGGAGATTGCCCATGCCCACAGTTTCGACAGATATAGGTCTGGGTGGGAATCGCAAGATGTGTGGAGATAGAAGTAATCGCTGGCGCAGCAGCAGAGTAGCCAGAGGACGAGAGAGTTGCGCCACAAATACGACACTGGGTCATCATATTGCTTTCAGATCGCGACTTCTGCTTGATCAAGAATAGCACGGAAGTCTTGACCACCTGCAAAGGAGCCCTTCCAGCTGATCTTCACACCCAACGGATTCACAAAGTTGAAGTAACGGAATTGGATCGACCAGCGAGGATAGGCGTCGACATTCTCTCCAGACTGATGCAGTGTGAGAAAGTCCATCAGCAGCAGGTCTCCGGGCTCTGTAAGTGGAGATTGATGCTGGTACTTTGCCAGCCGCTCCGCCTCCCCGACAAGGCGAAGGGCATAGGCCCCCTGCTGAGCAGAATCCAATGCTGTTTGGACGGGAACGATGCCTTCACGATGGGATCCGACACAGACCTCTACGGGGCCCAGCGATGGTCGGATCGAGACAAGGGGTGTCCAATAGACAATGCCATCAAGGCTGCGCAACTGGGCAGGAAACTCCTGATGCCATGGAGCACGGAAGGTGGCCTCACCTGGGCAATCGATACGAATGCCGTAGCCGCCAGCAGCCAGTCCGGGTATGGATCCTGAGCGAAGCTCACGAAACAAGCATGAATTCCGCATATCACTGACAAGCTGCATGAACTCCGGGATCTGCTTTACCGCGTCATACACTTCTCCCCCGTAGGCACGATCACGCCGGATCAGGGCCATGAACCCCTCAGTCATGGCGAGATCAGCAGTCTGCGTGGGGGCTTCAACCTGGTACTTGATACACAAGAGTTCAATAATGGCTCTGATTCCTTCAAGAATCGGGGCGACTTGAGTTGATTGATCGTAGAAGCCCTTGAGGAGCAGAATTCCGCTATCCCGAAAAGCGTCTCTCTCCAGTTCCGTGACTAACGACATTCCAATCTCCTTAGATGCTCTCTCCAACCGACAGTGGCTGGGCGTAGATGCTGCAAGGCAATCGAGGGATCAACGGAGGAATAGAGGTCGAGATTGGCAACGTAAGGTGTAAAGAAGGCATCACCTTGATCCCACGGAACTGGATCATAAACCATATACTCCACCCCAATGGACGCAGCCTCAAAAGCCTCATGGCAAAGGTAAGCAGCGGCTCCATGAGCCGTAACGTAACGGGTTCCTCCAACCGCCTGCACCAAACTGAGCACACGGTTCCAGGAGGTACCTTCCACACCCATGGCTGAGGACCTCATCCTCCTGGCTGGCAAAACTCCCCAACGCTCGGCGGGCATCTCAGCGCTGGCAATCAGCCGACCAACCATGGAACTGGAGACCATCGCCTCATCGAACAACTTGAGGGCCTGCTGCCGATAGGGTCGGGCCCTCAAGCTGTGTGACAACAGGGCGCGATGGGCCAGAAACAACTCCTCCCCCGGCAGCCCCAGATCCATGATCTGTGGAAACGATGCGCCACGCACCAAAGGGATTGTCATCCACTTGGTCGTCTGACCATATCTGACCTGCACTCGATTCGTAAATGAGCCCTTGGAGAACTGAGCATCATCCAGCCAGATCAGAACATCCGCCAAAGCCATTTGGGCCATGAAGCCGACCCAGGGGTAGTACATGGGCTGACTGATGACAACCGTAGTCATACGGTCTCCAGAAGCATCTCCATCATCGTGACATCATGGTAGTGGTTCCCATCAAAATAATGCTGCTTGAGATGGCCAACCATCCGATACCCAATCGAGGCGTAAAGGTGTAAGGCGATCTGATTATCCGACCTCACCTGCAGCATCAGCTTGCGAAGGCCCAAATGGACTCTCGCCTCTTCCGCCAAGGCCACCATGGCGCGGCGGCCCCAGCCAGATCCTTGCCAACGGGGATGCAGGGCAATGCCCACCCAGGCGTACCGATCCAGACCATGGAGGTCAGTCAATTGCACAAAGCCCGCGGTACTACGGCCATCCAGCTCGATCACCCGAAACCAGCCCATGGTTTCTCTTCGGCTGACCCAGGCCTGGACATCGACCGTCGCCTCAGGGTCAGGATGGGCCAGAAGTCGATGCTGCAAGGGGATGTCCGTGCGCAGCTCCCTGAGGACCTCTTCATCGGCGTGGGGGATATACCGACGAAATTGAAGGGTCATGATCGGCAGCGCAGGTAGCCACCGGGGGATGAGGAAAGGACGAGCTTTCCATTCAGGACCGGATCCGGCTCGAAGCGATCCTGTTCCTGCAGGTAGTCCCGTAAGGCCGACAGAGGTTCGTCTCCCTTGTACCAGATCTTGGAGCGCTTCTTCGGCGCCTGGTCCTCCTCCACATGGCCCACCAAGGTGTCGGCAACCACCAGATAGCATCCCTTGGTCACCAACGGTCCATAGGCGCGGCACTCCTCAAGAACATGCTGGCGGCTGTGATCGCTGTCAAGCACCACCATCACTCGTGCCCCTTCAGGGATCAGACGACGCACCTGCTCAAGGGTTGGGATGTCAACCGAGCCACCCTCAATCAGATCCACCCTGTGGGCCAATGGATGGCTCTGAATCGCCTCGCGATTGTGCGGTCGAATGTCGATATCCACTCCGATGACCCTGCCATTGCCAAGAATCTCCAGGATCGAGGCCATGAACAGGACCGATCCACCCCTGGCGACTCCGGTCTCGATAATGATGTCGGGCTTGCTGTTCCAGATCACTTCCTGTGTGGCGAGGACATCGGCTGGCATCTGGATGATCGGGACACCCATCCACGTCCAGAGATAGGAGTAGTCGTAACGATCAAGTTCGGTGATCAGCGCAAGCGAATGGGAGAACGCCTCATGATCCTGTCCTAAAGCCAGGCAGTTTTGCTCTCTGGACTGCTCAAACTGCTGTCGGTCATCAGTCGTCATGGGGTCAGGATCGGTGATAAGGAGAACAAAGATGCAGAACAGGCGATTGGCGGATACCCCTATCCCGTCAGGTGCTGTTGCACGAGTTGATGAATACGCTCTGCGTCCTGCTGGGAAAAACCAGAGAAACTGGGCAGATTGATACTTCTCATATGAATTGTCTCGGAAAGAAAAGGCTGGGAAGAGGCCTTTCGCCCAGGAACAGACGTGGAACTTAGTGGCCAGAAAAAGACACGACCATCAATTCCATGCTCCTGAAACTGCTTCAGCAGTTGATCCCGGTCGAAGGCCACCGAATGGTCAACCACCATGGTCGGCATCCAATAACCATTGACCACGTGGGGCGGCTCCGGGTTCATCTTGACAGGGAGAGATGAAAAGAGCTTGTGGTAGCGGGAGAAAGTCTGACGCTTCTCATTGATGAGTTCATCAATTCGCTCCAGTTGCGCGCAACCTATGGCAGCCTGGATGTTGCTCATCTTGTACTTGAATCCCACCCGCTCAGGCCAGAACTGCCTGGGTTCACCTTTGGCACGGCCATGGTTGGACAAGGTGAGCACCTGTTCGTAGAGGTGACTGTCGTTGGTGACGAACATGCCACCTTCCCCGGTGGTCAGCGTCTTGGTGCCATGAAAGGAAAAAACACCGAAACGGCCCAGGCTTCCTGCCCTCCTGCCATGCCACTGGGAGCCAATCGCTTCAGCGGCATCTTCGATCACAGGGATGCCATAGCGCTCACCGATCTCCAGAAGACGATCCATGGCGCAGAGGTTGCCGTACAGGTGAACCGCCACAATCGCCTTGGTTCTTGCCGTAATCCCCGCTTCCACCTGATCTGGGTCAAGGCACCAGGTATCGGGAAGAATGTCGACGAAGACCGGCTGGGCCCCCAGATGGACGATGGGCGCGGCCGTGGCCACCCAGTTGGTGTCCGCCATGATGACTTCGTCTCCAGGGCCGATCCCAAGGGCGTGCAAGCCCATGTGCAGCGCCCCCGTACAGCTGCTCGTAGCAAGGGCATGGCCGACGCCGAGGTGCTGACGAAAAGCCTCTTCAAAACGGACGATGTAGTCGTAGCAATGCTCACCCCAACCATTGCGGGCCGCATCCGTGGCGTAGGCCACCTCCAACTCCGTGATCGACGGCCTTGTGTAGGGAATTCTGGGTGGGGAGAAGTCGTCCATGACTCAGATGGCCGAGAGGATGGGAATCGCCACCTTCACGGGTACGTCGATCCTGCCTCTGAGCTGGGCCTTCACTTCGCCCGCCAGGTTCCATGGAAGCACAAGGAGCTCATCAGGCTGCCGCTCCAGAAGATCATCAACATTAATGATGGGAATGTGGCTTCCTGGCAGCCATTTTCCAATCTTGCTGGGGGCTAGATCGGCCACCGCTTCCAGCAGGTCGCTGCGGATCCCGGCGAAATTCAGCAGGGTATTTCCCTTGGCCGCGGCACCATAGGCAAGCACCCGCTTCCCGGACCGGCGGGCAGCCAGCAGATACTCCATCAGCGCAAACTTGGCTTCCAAGGCGCGCTTCTGGCAGCGGTCGTAAGCGTCCAAGGACGTGAGCCCGGCTGTGGACTCCTCCGCAAGGACCCCCTCCACAGCCTGCCGTTCCTGCGGGGTCTGGGCAGCAGCCGCAGGATCTCCGCTACGGGCAAGCCATACCCTCAGGCTGCCGCCGTGGGTGGTGATCTGCTCGGCGTCGAGCACCATCAGCCCAGCATCCTCCGCCATTCGCTGCAGAGTCGTAAGGCTCAGGTAACTGTAATGCTCGTGATAAATCGTGTCGAACTGGTTGCCGTCAAGCAATCGCAACAAGTGGGGAAACTCCACAGAGGCCACACCAGATGGCTTGAGAACACGGGAGATTGCCGCCAGGAAGTCATTGATATCTGGGACATGAGCCAGCACGTTATTTGCCACTAACAGATCGGCCCTGTAACCCTGGGACACCAGCTCGGCCGCAAAATCTCCGCCGAAGAATCTCTCGAGTGTGTCGATCCCTTTGCTTCTCGCAGCCTCTGCCGTAGCGCGGGTTGGCTCGATGCCGAGGCACGGAATCCCTTGCGCCTTCACGTACTGGAGCAGATAGCCATCGTTACTGGCCACCTCAACAACCAGACTACCTGGACCGAGCGAAAGTCGATCGACGGCCGCCTTGACGAACCGCTCCGCATGCTGACACCAGGTGATCGATGTGCTTGAGAAGTAGGCATAATCTGCAGTGAACAACTCATCCGCTGGTGCATGCATGGGCAGCTGCACGAGCCAGCAGTTTGAGCACACATACACGCGCAGGGGAAAGGTGACTTCCGGCAGACTCAGCTTCGCCTCGCTCAGGTAGGCATTGCTGGGCGGCTGATGGCCGAGGTCAATGACTTCATGCTCCAGTGGAGTCCCGCAATGTCGGCAGTGGTGGGTCACGGCAGGCTCTCCAGCAGGGGCAGCGACCGGTCACGCTCACTCAAGTCCCTGGGCTGCATCGGCCAGTCGATGCCGAGCTGGGGATCGTCCCATCGCACACCGGTCTCCTCCGAAGGGCGATAGGGAGCCCCGTGAAGGTAAAGCAAGGTGCTGTCAGGCTCCAGCACCTGAAACCCATGGGCACAGCCCGTAGGGATCAGCAGGGAGTTCCCGGCTTCGGCGCTGAGGTCCACCGCCACCCAGTGGCCACGCGTCGCGGAGCCCGGCCGCAGGTCAACGGCCACGTCCCAGACACGCCCTACCACGCAGGTGACCAATCGGACCTCCGGAGGCGCCCCCCGTTGGAGATGCAGGCCTCGAAGTGTTCCGGGGCTTGGGTTGTGGCTGAGATTGACCTGCTCGATCGGCCGATCCCCTCCCCAGAGCTGGCTCCAGTCCTCTCGCCGGAAGACATTCAGGAAGCGGCCACGGTGATCGCCATGCGGCCGGCGGCTGATCTCCACCACACCCTCGAGGGCCGTGGCGCGGTGGCTGGTCTCAGCCATCTCAGGCGAGAGCAGGCCGACGCAGCACGGTGAAGGCGTCGAGATCCTCCAGACCCCAGCCATCGGCAATGCCACTGAGGCGCTGAAACGCCACGTCCAGACCGGCCTCCTCTGCAAACCCTCGCATCCGCTCGGCGGTCATGTCGCTGCGGTTGCCGGGATTGTGGGCCCAGTCGCTGTTAGGAGCCACCGTCCCGTAGTTGGAGTGGTGCAGGAACGCACTGCCACCGGGCCGCAGGACGCGCGCAATCTCATGGACATAGGCCCGCACCACGGACGAATCGAAATGAACCATGGAATCAAAGGTATAGACAAGCGACTGGGAACTCGAATCGACCATTGAGAGGGAATCACCATCGGTAACGAAGTAGCGGAATTTGCAGCCGTCACGCTGCTCACCGAACCGCTCCCTGCAGGCCTCGATGCAATTGGGATTCACATCAATGAGCGTGATCGATCCAGCCAGCCTACGTAAATGCTCTGTATTGCGGCCATGGCCCGGAGCAAGCTCAAGAACGTCAGTGAAGTCAAGATCCTTGATGATGGGCCAGATCACCCCCTCCCACTGCTTCTGGATGTAAGGCTCAGCGTCCCGGTAATAGTTGCCTTCTGCATGGGCGTCACGACACTGGGCAATGGTTTTGAGACGAATCATCTCCAGTGCCACATCGCCGCAGACGGCAGCCGGATCCTCCTGCTTCAGCCGCCCGGAAGCCTGCAGAAGATCAGCAGCCATTCGATTCTGAAGCTCCTCCTGGAAGCAGAGAATCACACCACTACGTGTCAGATCATGGGAAAGAACCTGTTCGCGGAGGCTGTCGGGAAAGTCAGCCTTGACGATCCCGATGAGATCAAGCCAGGGCACCAAGCGGCCTGGACTTTTCTGGACCCGCTCGATGGCCTGTCTTCTGGAGGACGGAGGACGACTGGCCGACGCTGCGGCGATACGACCCAACTTCCTCCGGATCCTGGCAGCCAGCGAACGCATCGAAATCCGATCCACGTCAGAACTCTATTCTCCCATGACATCTGCCCGAGTGCCAGACAGGAGCCATCAACTCATGCTCCAGTTCAGCTGCGGCCTGACAGCCCCAGGGACTTTATGCACGGCCCCATGGCGGGCTTCATCATGCAGATCCTCTATCACCTCAAAGCAGAACTGATCCTGAACATGGAAATGACAACATTGGGGTATCGGTGTGGTGGCAGCAAAATTGACAGAATAGGTTCCTTCATTGAGAAATCTTGCCGGCAACCAGACCGTCGCTTGGTGGCGTCCCGATGAGGCGGGAGGCTGGGGAAGAGGACTGGTGATGAAGGCACACTGACCCGCCGTGAAGAAATGGAAGTTCGGGATCACCGGTCCCGTGGAAGGCTCCATGAGCTCGTAGGTCATCTCGATGCCGACCTCCCTGTCGATATGGGCGTAGCTGACACTTTCACCGGACCGGTCCACCATCCGTGCTCCGACCATGCGGCAGAACCTGTCGCCGGGAGGATCCCCCGTCAGATCGAGAAGCGAGCCTGCCGTTTCCTCGCTGCTGGCGAAATAGGAGGCCGTCACGGACTCCGTGGGGCCGATCTGGGTGACCCTGCCATTCTCCAGCAACATGCACGTATCGCAGAGGCTGTTGACCGTGCTGAGGCTGTGGCTGACAAAGAGAACCGTTCGCCCCTGGCCGGTGACATCCTTCATCTTGCCGAGGCACTTCTTCTGAAACTGAAGATCACCCACGGCCAACACTTCATCGATGATCAGGATGTCCGGCTCCAGGTGGGCGGCGACAGCAAAGGCCAGACGCACATACATGCCACTGGAATAGCGCTTCACCGGGGTGTCGATGAAGCGGTGCACCTCGGCGAAATCAACGATCGCATCGAAAACCTGGTCGATCTGCCGGCGTCGCATGCCCAGCAGCGTGCCATTGAGATAGATGTTCTCGCGGCCGCTGAGCTCGGGGTGGAAACCGGTACCCACCTCCAGCAGGGAGCCCACCCGGCCGCGGATCTCGGCCATGCCGGTGGTGGGCTCCGTGATCCGGGACAGGATCTTCAGCAGGGTGCTCTTGCCCGCCCCGTTCCTGCCGATCACACCAAAGACCTTGCCCCGGGGAACCTCGAAATCCACATCCCGCAAGGCCCAGAAGATCTCGCTGCTCATCCGCTGCCGAGGCCCCTTGCCCTGCCAGGGCCAACGACGGCAGGAGCCACCCTCACCAGCCTCGACTGGGGGCTCCGCCACGCCCAGATGATCAATCCTGTAGGACTTGCCCAGGGAGCGAACGGTGACGGCAATATCTGAAGTCGAAGTCATACGATATCGGCGAAGCCCCTTTCAATCTTCTGGAACACGGCCATACCGATCGCCAGAGAAGCGACCAGCCCCGACAGCATGCTCGCCATCATGGTAAAAGTGATCGGGACACCGCCCAGCACCGACCAGCGAAATCCCTCAATCAGCCCCACCGTTGGATTGAGCGAGTACAGAAACTGCCAGCGTTCAGGAATCAACGAAGAGGAATAGACGATCGGCGTCAGATAATTCCAGGCCTGCAGCGCGAACGGCACCGCATAACCGAAGTCGCGATGATAGACATTCAGCGAGGCCACGATCAGCGTCAGCCCCAGGCCCATCAGGAACGCCGCCAGCAGGAAGAAGGGGGCGGCCAGCAGATGCCAGCCCAGTCCGATGCCGAAAAGCGCCAGCAGCACCACCAGGACCCCAAGGCTGACCAGGCCATCCACAACCACCGACCCCATCGAGGCCAGAGGAATGATCAGACGGGGGAAATAGATCTTGGACAGCAAACCGGAATTGGCCACCAAGCTGGTGCCGGCCCTGCCGATCGAGTTACTGAACAGCCCCCAGGGAATCAGGCCCGTGAACACCATCAGCAGATAGGGCTGACCATTGCTGGGCAATCGGGCGAAGTTACCGAACAGCACGGCAAAAATAATCGCCGGCACTAGCGGCTGCAGAATCACCCAGACCGCTCCGAGGCTCGTCTGCTTGTAGCGCAGCTTGATATCGCGAAGAGCCAGGAAATACAGGAGATCGCGATACTCGACGATCTCCTTCCACTCAAAGAATGAAAAGCGGCGCCTGGGCTGAATGCGAGTGACGCTCATATGGCGGGACTGGGTGGTCAGGGGAGGCTGTCACGCCGTCACCCTGTCGACCTCAGACCACCAGCAGGCTCATGCCCCAGTTGACCAGCACCAGGGCCACCCAGGCGGCGCCGCCGATCAGGATCAGGCGGTTGGAGCGGCCGCTGTCCTCGGTGCTCGCGTAGAGCACCGGCACCGCCACGATCAGGGCGAAGGACATCACCACCAGGGCCAGAACGGTGAGGGTGTTGAGGATCTGCATGGGGCAGGAAGGCTCGGGGCCGGATCAGGCAGCGTGGGCGATCCTGCCATGCAGCGCGGGGGCCTGCCCGCCGCCGGAGCCATCCTTCACACGTTGTCGGGCGCGAACAGATCCCCGGCGGCCGCCAGGGCCCCCAGACCAGGGGCGGCGGCGTCCTTGGGGGCCAGCAGGGGCTCGTGGGGCGCCGGCAGCTCCCCCAGGGGCCAGTCGATGCCGATGGCCGGGTCGTTCCAGGCCAAGGAGCGCTCGCACTCCCGGCTCCAGTAGCCGGCGGTCTTGTACTGCACCTCGGCCACCGGGCTCAGGGTCAGGAACCCATGGGCGAAGCCCACCGGCACCCAGAGCTGGTGCTGGTTCTCGGCGCTGAGCCGCTCGCCCACCCACTGGCCCAGGGTCGGGGAGTCCCGGCGCAGGTCGACGGCCACATCGAAGACCTCCCCGACGGTGCAGCGCACGAGCTTGCCCTGGGGGTGCGGCGCCCGCTGGAAATGCAGACCCCGCAGCACCCCCTGCACGGAACGGGAGTGGTTGTCCTGCACAAACTCGGGGGCATCGGCGTCCTCCCGTCCGAGGGCCTCGGCGAAGCGGCGCCGGTTCCAGCTCTCGCTGAACCAGCCCCGCTCATCGGCGTAGACCGCCGGGGTGAGCAGCAGGGGGCCGTCGATGGCCAGGAACTGAACGTTCATCGTTGGGGCTCCAGGGCCTGGTGGTCGCTGGCGGCCTCCTGCAGCAGGCGCAGCAGGTAGTCGCCGTAGCCGGATTTCTTCAGGGGCAGGGCCAGCCGCTCCAGCTGGCCGTGGTCGATCCAGCCCAGGCGCCAGGCCACCTCCTCCGGGCAGCCCACCTTGAGGCCCTGGCGCTTTTCAAGGGTGCGGATGTAGCTGGCGGCCTCGTGCAGGGAATCGGGGGTGCCTGTGTCCAGCCAGGCCATGCCGCGGCCCATCAGCTCCACCCGCAGCAGGCCCTCATCGAGGTAGAGCTGGTTGAGGTCGGTGATCTCCAGCTCGCCCCGCGGCGAGGGACGCACCTGGCGGGCCCGCTCCACCACGGTGTGGTCGTAGAAGTACAGGCCCGTGACCGCATAGCGGCTGCGCGGCTGGGGCGGCTTCTCCTCGATGCTCAGCACCCGGCCATCGCCGCTGAACTCCACCACCCCGTAGCGCTCCGGATCGCTCACCGGGTAGGCGAACACCGTGGCCCCCGGCCGCTCGCCGTTGGCCCCCTGCAGCTGGGGGATCAGGTCGTGGCCATGGAAAAGGTTGTCCCCGAGCACCAGGGCCGCCGGTGCGCCGTCGAGGAACTCGGCACCGATAAGGAACGCCTGGGCCAGGCCATCGGGGCTGGGCTGCACCGCATAGCGGATCTCCATGCCCCAGCCGGATCCATCGCCCAGCAACCGCTCGAAGGCCGGCTGGTCGGTGGGGGTGGTGATCACCAGCACCTCGCGGATGCCCGCCAGCATCAGGGTGCTGAGCGGGTAGTAGATCATCGGCTTGTCGTACACCGGCACCAGCTGCTTGCTGACGGCGGTGGTGAGGGGGGCCAGGCGCGTGCCGCTGCCCCCCGCCAGGATCAGTCCCTTGCGGTTCATGGCTGGGCGGGCAGGGCGGCCATCAGGCTGCCCATCTCCAGGGCCTGGAGGCCGTAGCTCCAGCCCAGGTTGCTCTTGATGCCGGCCCGCTCCAGGGCCTGCTGCAGGGTGTCGGTGGTGAGCACCCCGAAGATCACCGGCACGCCGGTGTCGCGGGCCACGGCGGCCACCCCCTTGCTCACCTCGGCCACCACCACGTCGAAGTGGGGGGTGTCGCCCCGGATCACCGCCCCCAGGGTGATGACCACCTGGTAGCGGCCGCTGGCGGCCAGCCGCTGGGCCACCAGGGGAATCTCGAAGCTGCCCGGCACCCAGGCCACGTCGAGCTGGGTGCTCTCGGGGCTGACGTCGATGCCGTGGCGGGAGAGGGAATCGAGGCAGCCGCTGAGCAGCTTGCCGGTCACCAGATCGTTGAAGCGGGCGATCACCAGGCCGATCCGCAGACCGGCGACATCGGTGAAGCGACCTTCGAAAACCGTCAAGGGGTCAGACCATGAAGAAGCTCATGCCCCAGTTGAGCAGCACCAGGGCCACCCAGGCCAGCCCCCCGACCCGATCCCCTTACGATCGGGACGCTCCTGACGGCGGACCCATGGCCAGGGAAGTCCAGCAGCAGCTCACGCTCGCGGACGATCCGGCCCTGCAGGGGGACCTGTTCGGGGGCACGCCCGAGCCCACCGTGCTGGCGCCGGAGTCGGCGACGGGGTCGCCGTCGGATGGGGACGCCCCGGACGACCAGGCCCTGCTGGCCGATGCCAGCGCCCGGCCCCGCACCCGCCGGCAGCGGCCGGCGACGGCCCCTGCCGCCGGCCCCGAGGTCGACGGCGAGCAGGCCGGTGACCCGGGCGGTGGCGACGCCAGCGGCGCCCCGGCGCCGTCCGGCGACGCCGCCCAGGAGCCCGATGGCGACCTGCCCCGCTGGCACCACCATTCCCTCGTGGACCCGGCGACGCTCACGCCGGTGCTGCGCCACTACGTGGAGCTGAAGGCAGCCCATCCGGACCGGGTGCTGCTCTACCGGCTCGGCGACTTCTACGAGTTCTTCTTCGAGGACGCGATCCTGCTCTCGCGCCTGCTGGAGCTCACCCTCACCGGCAAGGATGCCGGCAAGGCCCTGGGCCGGGTGCCGATGGCGGGCATCCCCCACCACGCCGCCGAGCGCTACTGCGCCGACCTGGTGCGCCGCGGCCTCAGCGTGGCCCTCTGCGACCAGCTGGAGGCCACCCCCGCCAAGGGGGCCCTGCTGCGCCGCGGCATCACCCGGGTGTTGACCCCCGGCACGGTGCTGGAGGAGGGCATGCTCGCGGCCCGGCGCAACAACTGGCTCTGCGCCGTGGTCCTCGACGGGGACGGCAGCCACGCCGGCCGCTGGGGTCTGGCCGTCGCCGACGTCAGCACCGGCGAGTTCCGGGTGACCGAGCGCACGGGCAGCGGCAGCCTGCACCAGGAGCTGCTGCAGCTGGAGCCCGCCGAGGTGGTGTGGCCCGGCCCGGCGGAGGCGCCCGCCTGGTGCCCCGATGGTCTGCGGCTCACCCCCCTGGCCCGCACCCCCTTCGAGGCCACCGAAGCCGCCGCCCTGCTGCGCCGCCGCTTCCGCCTGGCCAGCCTCGATGGCCTGGGGCTGGGTGAGGCGCCCCTGGCGCTGCGGGCCGCCGGGGGCCTGCTGGCCTACCTGGACACGACCCAGCCGGCGCCCGAAGACGCCCCGTCATCGGCGGCGGAGAGCACCGCGGCGATCCCGCTGGAGATGCCCCGGCTCTGGCACGCCGGTGACCAGCTGGTGCTCGACGCCCAGACCCGCCGCAACCTGGAGCTCACCCGCACCCAGCTGGGCGGCGCCCTGCAGGGCTCCCTGCTCTGGGCCCTCGACCGCACCGCCACCGCCATGGGCGGCCGCTGCCTGCGGCGCTGGATCGAGGCCCCCCTGGTGGATCGCGCCGCGATCCTGGAGCGGCAGGAGGCGGTGAGCGAGCTGGTGGAGCAGCGGCCCCTGCGGGTGGGGCTGCGCCGGCTGCTGCGGCCCATGGGGGATCTGGAGCGGCTGGCGGGGCGGGCCGGCGCCGGCAGCGCCTCCGCCCGCGACCTGGTGTCCCTGGCCGATGGCCTCGAGCGGCTGCCCCGCCTGGCGGCCCTGGTGGCCCCCTGCCGCAGCGGCCCCCTGGCGGCCCTCAAGGGTCCCTGGCCCGAGCTGGCCGCCCTGGCCGAGGAGGTGCGCCACCACCTGGTCGACACGCCGCCCCTGTCGCTGAGTGAAGGCGGGCTGCTCCACGACGGCGTCGATCCCGTGCTCGACGGCCTGCGCAACCAGCTCGACGACCAGGAGGCCTGGCTCTCCCGGCAGGAGGCGATCGAACGGCGGGCCAGCGGCAACCCCAACCTGCGCCTGCAGTACCACCGCACCTTCGGCTACTTCCTGGCCGTGAGCCGCGCCCGGGCCGCGGCCGTTCCGGACCACTGGATCCGCCGCCAGACCCTGGCCAACGAGGAGCGCTTCGTCACCCCGGAGCTCAAGGGCCGCGAGGGCCGGATCCTGCAGCTGCGGGCCCGGGCCTGCCAGCGGGAGTACGACCTCTTCTGCGACCTGCGCCGGCGGGTGGGGGAGGCGGCCGGGCCCGTGCGGGCGGCCGCCCGGCGGGTGGCGGAACTCGATGCCCTGGCCTCCCTGGCGGAGGTGGCGGCCACTGGCGGCTACTGCCGGCCCGAACTCAGCGAGGGCCGCGAGCTGGTGATCGAGGCGGGGCGCCATCCGGTGGTGGAGCAGCTGCTGGTCGATGCGTCCTTCACCGCCAACGACCTGCAGCTGTCGGCGCCAGGTCCCGATGGCGCCCCGGCGCCGGATCTGATCGTGCTCACCGGGCCCAATGCCAGCGGCAAAAGCTGCTATCTGCGCCAGAGCGGCCTGCTGCAGCTGATGGCCCAGATCGGCAGCTGGATCCCGGCCCGCTCCGCCCGGCTCGGCATCGCCGACCGCATCTTCACCCGGGTGGGGGCGGTGGACGACCTGGCCAGCGGCCAGTCCACCTTCATGGTGGAGATGGCCGAGACCGCCAACATCCTTCACCACGCCAGCCCCCGCTCCCTGGTGCTGCTCGACGAGATCGGCCGGGGCACGGCCACCTTCGACGGCCTCTCGATCGCCTGGGCGGTGGCGGAGCACCTGGCCGAGGGCATCGGGGCCCGCACGATCTTCGCCACCCACTACCACGAGCTCAACGAGCTCGCCGAGCTGCTGCCCAACGTCGGCAACGCCCAGGTGCTGGTGGAGGAGACCGGCAACGACCTGGTGTTCCTGCACCGGGTCTGCCGGGGGGGCGCCAGCCGCAGCTACGGCATCGAGGCGGCCCGGCTGGCGGGTGTGCCCGCCTCGGTGGTGCTGCGGGCCCGCCAGGTGCTGGGCCGCATCGAGGCCAACAGCCATGTGGCGGTGGGACTTCAGGGGGGACCCAGGGCCGCCTGATCCTGGGCCGGCAGAACCTCGGCCGCCTGATCCAGCCAGGCCCGCCGCAGCAGAGCATTGGCGGCGGCGCCCACCAGGCCGGCCCCGCCCTTGCTGCCCTCCAGCCGGATCTGGGGGAGGGCGCTGGCGGCGAGATGGCGCTTGCTCTCGGCCACCCCCACGAACCCCACCGGCATGCCGATCACCAGGGCCGGGGCGGCGATGGTTCCGGCCTCCACCAGCTCCAGCAGCCGCTCCAGGGCCGTGGGGGCGCTGCCCACCAGCACCACCGCGCCCGGGTGCTCCACCAGGGCCCGCTCCATGCCCGCCGCCGCCCGGGTGCCGCCGGCGGGGGCGACGGCGGGGGCCCAGGCCAGCACCGAATGGACCGGATTGGCGAAGGTGCGCCGGGCCATGGGGGCCACGGCCGCCGCCGCCATCGCCGTGTCGGTGAGGATCGGGGCGCCGGCCGCCAGGGCGTTGAGGCCGGCGGCGCAGGCCCCCGGACCGAGGCGCAGATCCGGCGCCAGGGCCAGGTCGCCGCTGCTGTGCACCAGGCGCTCGAGCACCTCCTGCTCCACCCCCTCCAGGCCGGTGAGCCCCAGCCAACCGCGGATGCGGCGCACGCTCTCCCGAAAGATCGGATGGTCGAGGGAGGCCGCGGAGCCGGAAGAATCGAAGCTGTCCATCGCCTGCGGCGCCCCGGGGCGCAGAACCTCCCCCGGCGCCCGGCGCGGCCTGCAGCCCGGAGGGGGGAAACGGCGAGGCTACGGGAAGCGCCGGTCGGGGCAGGGGCAGTCGTTCGCCACTGAATCCGAGACCTGTACATTGTGTACAGATTCCGATACCGGCCCCGCGACCATGCACACCCTTGGCGTGCTCGAGGCCAGGAAGCGCTTCCCCGAACTGCTCGATCGGGCCCGGGAGGGCGAGGAGACCCTGATCGCACGCCATGGCCACCCGGTGGCCGCCCTGGTCCCCCTGGGGCGGCGCCACCGGGCCCAGCGGCAGGCCCTGATCGCCCTCAAGGGCAGCGGCCGCGACTGCTGGCCCGATCCCCAGCCGCCCCCCGCCGGCGGCCGCGGACCGGCCAAGCCCCTGATCACGCCCCTGGACGGCGGCGCCATCCTGGCCCTCGGATCGGCCGTGGCCATCGACGCCACGGTGCTGATTCCCTGGCTGCGCGGGGACGCCAGCAGCCGCCGGCACGAGCCCCTGATCGCCGCGATCGCCGCCGGCCACTGGCGCGGGGTCCTGAGCATGGCCACCCTGAGGACGCTGGTGGAGGGGCCCCTGCTCCGGGGGGACGAGACCCTGGCGGCCCGCTACGAAGCCGTGTTCAGCGATCCTGCAGCCTGGACCCTGGTGAGCCTCACGCCCCAGGTCGCCCTGGCGGCGGCACACCTGCAGCGGCCCGGCACCGGGCCGGCCCTGGGGCCCGATGGCGCCCTGGAGCTGGCCTCGGCCCTGCATGGCGGAGCCACGGCGATGATCAGCCGGGACCCCCGCCTGCTCGCCTCCCTGCCCCTGCCGGCTGGGCCGCCCCTGCCCTGATGCCGATCCACCTCTACTGGGGCGACGACGAGGCCGCCCGCCAACGGGCCCTGGCGGACCGGATCGAGGCCCTGGTGGATCCCGCCTGGGCCTCGATCAACCTCAGCCGGCTGGATGGGGCCGATGCCGTCCAGGCGGCCCGGGCCCTTGAGGAGGCCCGCACCCCCCCCTTCGGCGCCGGGGCCCGGGTGGTGGTGGTGCAGCGCAGTCCCTTTTGCCAGGCCTGCCCGGCGGAGCTGGCCGCCCAGCTGGAGGCCTCCGTGGCGCTGATCCCGGACGACTGCCACCTGTTCCTGGTCAGCGACGGCAAGCCCGACGCCCGGCTGCGCACCACCAAGCGGCTGCGGACCCTGGCCGAGGAGCACGGCTTCACCCTGCCGCCGGTCTGGGATGGAGCCGGTCAGATCGAACGGGTGGAAAGCGCCGCCCGGGACCGGGGCCTGACCCTGGCGCCGGCGGCGGCCGAGGCCCTGGCCGAGGCGATCGGCAGCGACGGGATGCGGCTCGCCAGCGAGCTGGAGAAGCTGGCACTCCATGCCGGAGGTGGTGGCGGCCGTGGTGGGCCGATCACCGCCGAGGCGGTGGCCGCCCTGATCGGCGGCCAGGTCACCAGCAGCCTGGCCGTGGGCGACGCCCTGCTGGCCCAGAACCCGGCCGAGGCCATCGCCCTGGTGGAGGCCCTGCTGGAGGTGGGCGAACCCGCCCTGCGCATCGTGGCGGCCCTGGCCAGTCAGATCCGGGGCTGGCTGTGGGTGTGCCTGCTGGAGCGCAGCGGCGAGCAGGACGTGGCCGTGATCTCCAAGGCCGCTGGGATCGGCAATCCCAAACGGATCTACGTGATGCGCAAGCAGATCCGCGGCCGCAGCCCCGAGCAACTGCTGGCCCTGCTGCGCCGCCTGCTCGACGTGGAGGCCGCCCTCAAGCGCGGCGCCGACCCCGGCGACGCCTTCCGGGACGGCTTCCTGCTGGCCGCCCTGGCCCAGCCCGGGAGCGCCCCGCGTCGATAATCGGGCCGGATGCGCCGGCAACGCGGGAATGGCCCTGTTGATTCAGAAGTTCGGAGGGACCTCGGTGGCCGACACCGAGCGGATCCGGGCGGTGGCCCGCCGCATCGCCGCCAGCCGCGAAGAGGGCCATGAGCTGGTGGTCGTCGTGTCGGCCATGGGCCACACCACCGACCAACTGACCGGCATGGCCGCCAGCCTCTGCAGCGATCCCCCCCGCCGGGAGATGGACATGCTGCTGGCCACGGGCGAGCAGGTGTCGATCGCCCTGCTGTCGATGGCCCTCCATGCCGAAGGCGTGCCCGCCGTCTCGATGACCGGCACCCAGGCCGGGATCATCACCGAATCGGCCCATGGCCGGGCCCGGATCCTGGAGGTACGCACCGAGCGGCTGCGCCGCCTGCTGGAGGACGGCCACGTGGTGGTGGTGGCCGGCTTCCAGGGCACCAGCAGCGGCCACGCCGGCACCCCGGAGATCACCACCCTCGGCCGCGGCGGTTCCGACACCTCGGCGGTGGCCCTGGCGGCCGCCCTCGGCGCCGACGGCTGCGAGATCTACACCGATGTGCCCGGGGTGCTGACCACCGATCCCCGCAAGGTGAGCGATGCCCAGCTGATGGACAGCGTCAGCTGCGACGAGATGCTGGAACTGGCGAGCCTCGGGGCCGCCGTGCTCCACCCCCGGGCCGTGGAGATCGCCCGCAACTACGGGGTGCCCCTGACGGTGCGCTCCAGCTGGAGCCAGGCCCCCGGCACCCGGCTCACCAGCGGTCCGGCCCGGCCGATCGGCAGTGAGGGGCTGGAGCTGGGCCGGCCCGTGGACGGGGCGGAACTGGAGGCCGACCAGGCGGTGCTGGCCCTCTCCCACGTCCCCGACCGGCCGGGGGTGGCCGCCACCCTGTTCGAGGCCCTCGGCGCCGCCGGCCTGAACGTGGACCTGATCGTCCAGGCGATCCACGAGGGCGCCAGCAACGACATCGCCTTCACCCTGGCGGCGACGGAGATGGAGCGCGCCCGCCAGGTGTGCCAGGAGGTGCTGGCGGCCATGGGGGCCGATGGGGCCCAGCTCTCGGCCGAGGCGGGCATGGCCAAGCTCAGCATCGCCGGGGCCGGCATCCTGGGCCGCCCCGGGGTGGCGGCCCGCCTGTTCGACACCATGGCCCGCCTCGGCATCAACCTGCGCCTGATCGCCACCAGCGAGGTGAAGGTGAGCTGCGTGGTGGATGGCCAGCTGGGGGCCCGGGCCCTGCGGGCCGCCGGCGAGGCCTTTGAGCTCGCCGACCAGCAGCTGCGCCACGATCCACCCCCCTGCCACCTGGGGGATCCGGCGGTGCGGGGCGTGGCCCTCGACCGCGACCAGGTGCAGGTGTCGGTGCGGCGGGTGCCCGACCGGCCCGGGGCGGCCGCGGCCATCTGCCGGGGCCTGGCCGATGCGGGCATCAGCCTCGACGCCATCGTGCAGTCGGAGCGCACCCACGGCGGCCCGGAGGACCGGCGGCGGGACATGAGCTTCACCCTGCGGCGCGACGACCGGCCGGGGGCCGAGCGGGCCCTGGCCCCGATCCTGCGCCAGTGGGAGGGCGCCTGCTTCGAGGAGGGCCCAGCCATCGCCAGGGTCAGCGCCGTGGGCGCCGGGATGGCCTGCACCGCCGGCACGGCGGCGCGGATGTTCCGCTCCCTGGCCGATGCGGGCATCAACATCTCCCTGATCGCCACCAGCGAAATCCGCACCAGCTGCGTGGTGGCGGAGGCCGATGGCGTGCGCGCCCTGCAGGCGGTGCACCAGGCCTTCGGCCTCGGCGGCGCGGCGCGACATGCGGCCCAGGGGACAGAAGCTCCCTAGGCTTGGGGCCGCGCCAGGGTCGGGGCATGTTGGTTCGGTTCTGGGGAACCCGCGGTTCGATCGCCAAGCCCGGCCCGGACACCTTCCGCTTCGGCGGCAACACCTCCTGCGTGGAGGTCCGCTCCGACGCCGGCACCCTGCTGGTGATCGACTGCGGCACCGGCGCCCACGGGCTGGGGCAGGCCCTGATGCAGGAGCGCCCCGATGGCATGGAGGGGTCGCTGCTGATCAGCCACACCCACTGGGACCACATCCAGGGCTTCCCCTTCTTCGCCCCCTTCTTCGCCCCTGGCCACATCTGGGACGTCTTCGGCCCCAGCGGCCTCTCGGGAAGCCTGCGCAGCGTGCTCTCCGGCCAGATGCAGCACGCCTACTTCCCCGTCACCCTCGAGCAGTTCGCCGCCACGATCCGCTACCACGACCTGCACGAGGGCACCTTCCGGATCGGGGACGTGACGATCACGACCCACCTGCTCAACCATCCCGCCCTCACCCTGGCCTACCGGCTCCAGGCCGACGGGGCCACGGTCATCTACTGCTGCGACCACGAACCCCACGCGCCCGAACTGGCCAGCGGCCTCGGTCCGCTCTCCGGCCAGGACCTGCACTACGCCGAGTTCATCGAGGGGGCCGACCTGGTGATCCACGACGCCCAGTACACGGCCCAGGAGTTCCCCGCCAAGCTCGGCTGGGGCCACAGCTCGGTGGAGTACGCCGTGCGCCTCTGCGAGGAGGCCGGAGTGGCCCGGCTGGCGCTCACCCACCACGACCCGCTGCGCAACGACGCGACCATCGACCTGATCCTGGCCGGTGTGCGCGCCGATCTGGCCGAGCGGGGCGCGCCCCTCGAGGTGCTGGCGGCCTCGGAGGGGCTGGTTCTGCGCACCACCCCCCGCACCCCGGAGGCCGCAGCCGGCACCCCTTCGGCCGCAGCGGGGGCCGAAGCCGGACCCGGGGCCCTCAGCGGCGATCCCGGCGGCCCCCCGGCCCTGGTCTGGGTGACGGACAGGGATCTGGAGGCGGCCCTCACCACCGCCCTGCGCCTGGAAGGCCTGCCCTTCCATGTGGTCGGCGGCGAAGCCGATCTGGAGGAGCGTCTCGAGCGCGACGGGGCGTCCCTGCTGCTGCTGGAGCAGGCGCTCCCCGTCCGCGATGGCCCCGGGCTGGTCCGCAGGCTGCGGGAGTCCGCGGCGACGGCGATGGCCGAGACCCCCGTCGTGATGCTGGCGGCCGTGGCGGATCAGGCCCGCTACGACGATCCCCTGGTCAGCGAGTGGCTGGTGCTGCCCGTCTCCGAGAGCTTCCTGAGGGCCCGGCTGCGGGCCTGGAGCCTGCGCACCCCCTGTCGCTGGGAGCGGGCCCGGCCACCGCAGGACGAGGAACGGCGCCTGCGGCGGCTGGGGGAGCTGGGCCTGATGGACACGGAGCGGGAGGAGCGCTTCGACCGGCTGACCCGGATCGCCGCGGCCGCCTTCGACGTGCCGATCGCCCTGATCAGCCTGATCGATGCCGAGCGGCAGTGGTTCAAGTCCTGCCATGGCCTGGCCACCGACCAGACCTCCCGTGACCTGGCCTTCTGCGCCCATGCGGTCCTCCAGCGCTCGGACCTCCTTGTGGCGGACACCTGGCTCGACGAGCGCTTCGCCGAGAATCCGCTGGTGCTGGGGGAACCCCGGATCCGCTTCTACGCCGGCTCGCCCCTGATCCTCGAGGACGGCACCTGCCTGGGCACGCTCTGCCTGATCGACACCCGTCCGCGTCAGCTCAGCGGCGCCGAGCTCTCCCTGCTCCACGACCTGCGCGACCTGGTGCTTCTGGAGCTGTCCCCCCAGCCATGGCCCGTCGCCGTCCACCCTTCCTGAACAGGCTGGCCGGGGTCCTGCTGCTGCCGGTCCTGGCCAGCTGCCAGTCCGCGGCCGTCTCCGCCCCGGTGCGCAGCGTGCCGGTGGTGGGGGGCCTTGAGCACCCCTGGGCCGTGGCCTGGCTGCCGGGTGGCGACCTGCTGATCACGGAGCGGCCGGGCCGGCTGCGCCTGGTGCGGGGCGGCGTGCTGCAGGCCGAGCCGATCCGTGGTGTGCCGGAGGTGCTGGCCGCCGGCCAGGGGGGCCTGCTGGACGTGGCCGTCCATCCCGACTTCGCCACCAACCGCTGGATCTATCTCACCTATGCGGCCGGCAGCGCCGAGGCCAACCACACCCGGCTGGCCCGGGCCCGCTTCGACGGCCGCGCCCTCAGCGATGTGCAGGTGCTGTACGCGGTGCCGCAGCGCAAGAGCGGCGCCCAGCACTTCGGCTCCCGCCTGCTCTGGCTCCCGGATGGCACCCTGCTGCTGGCCATCGGGGACGGGGGCAATCCTCCGATCGAACTGGAGGGGCAGCTGATCCGCACCCAGGCCCAGAACCCGGGCAGCGCCCTGGGCAAGGTGCTGCGCCTGAACGCGGACGGCAGCGCCGCCAGGGGCACCCCCTTCAGCGGCAAGCCCGGCGCCCTGCCGGGACTCTGGAGCCTCGGGCACCGCAACATCCAGGGGCTGGCCCTCGATCGCCGCACGGGCCGGGTCTGGGCGAGCGAACACGGCGCCCGCGATGGCGACGAGCTCAACCGGATCGAGGCCGGCGTGAACTACGGCTGGCCGCGGGTGACCCACAGCCGCGAGTACTTCGGCCCGCCGATCGCACCGGCCACCAGCGCCCCGGGCCTGCGGGATCCGGCCCTCGTCTGGACGCCCGCCATCGCCCCCTCCGGCCTGGCGGTCTATGACGGCGATCGCTATCCGGGCTGGCGCGGTGATCTCTTCGCCGGCGGACTGGTGTCGCGGCAGGTGCATCGGCTGCGCCTGGATCCGGAGGGATCGGTGACACCCCAGCAGGCGATTCCGATCGGCGCCCGGGTGCGGGACGTGCGCCAGGGACCGGATGGATTCCTTTATGTGCTCACCGACGGGGCCGGCGATGGCCAGCTGCTGCGCCTGGAACCCATCGGAGCGCCCTGATGTCTGGATTAAGGTTCAATCTCTCTCGAACCATCACCTTTCCCATGGGACGGAGATTCTCATGATCCGACCCGAGGAGATCGCGGCGGGCCTGGCGAAGGGTGAGTTTTTTCTGCAGTATCTGCCGATCCTGTCCCTCCCGGATCTCCGCTGCATCGGAGCCGAAGCCCTGATCCGCTGGCGGCGGGCCGATGGCTCTCTGGTGATGCCCGGGGAGTTCATCCCGTCCCTGGAGTCCACCCCTGCCTCGGGTGTACTCACCTACTGGGTGATCGAGACCGCGGCGGCGGAACTGAAGGACTGGTTGCGGCGCCATGCCGACGTGCATCTCAGTCTCAACGTCCCACCGGAGATCACCGGACGGGGCGGGGTCTATTACGCCGCGATGAAATCCGGCCTGGCCGACATGATTCCCCAGCTGATCCTGGAGGTCACCGAGCGAGGACTTCCCGATGCCCTGGGCCTGGCGGGCATGTTCCAGGCCCAGCAACTCGGCATCAAGATGGCGCTCGATGACGTCAGCCTGCTGCGGGGAGCCAATCTCGCCATCCTCAGCCGTTGCCCCTTCGACATCATCAAGGTGGATCGCGAGATGCTGGCCATGATCACCCCGGAGACGCCCAATCCTGAGTGGCTGGAGGGACTCACCGCCCTGATCCGCTCGTCCCGGCTGATGGTCATCGCCGAAGGGGTCGAGACGGCCCAGCAACTCCAGGTGCTCATCCAGGCGGGGGTCCAGGCCGCCCAGGGCTTCCTCCTGTCCCCTCCGATCTCCGCCGGCGACCTGATCAGCTTCCATCAGCGAACCAATGGTCCGGAGGACGCCGACGGGGACCTCCAGCCGTGAAGTAGGAAAGGGAGACATTCACGGAACAGTCCCATGGCCCGGCGCGCCGCCACCTCTTTTCTGAGCGACTTCAAGGCGTTCATCAACAAGGGCAATGTGGTCGATCTGGCGGTGGCCGTCGTCATCGGTGGTGCCTTCGGCAAGGTGGTGGATGCCATCGTCAGCCTGGTGATGACCAACCTGCTGGAGCCGGCCCTGAAGGCGGCGCAGGTGGATTCGATCAGTGCCTGGCCCGCCGGCACGGTGATCGTGGCCCTGATCAACTTCCTGGTGATCGCCTTCGTGGTGTTCCTGATCGTGCGGGCCATCGAGGCGATGAAACGCCAGGAGGAGGTCAAGGCCGCCGATGCCGGGCCCGATCCCCAGGCCGAGCTGGCGGCCGCCGCCAACCGCCTGGCCGAAGCCCTGGATCGGCGGGCGCTCTAAGCCGCGGAGGCGGCGGATGCCGCCTAGGCCGCGGGGCGCCCCACCAGCTTGTGGCGCAGGTTCTTGATCCGGTCGCGCAGGTTGGCGGCCTCCTCGAACTCCAGGCTCTTGGCCGCCGCCTTCATCTTCTCCTCCAGCTGGGTGATCAGCTCGGGCAGGGCATCGAGGGGCACCTCGTTCTGCTCGGCCTGCTCGGCCGCCACCTCCAGCTGGTCGTCGGTGAGCCGGCGGGAGAGTTCCAGGAAGGAGAGGATCGCGTTGCCCGCCCGCTTGCCGGCCGGGCTGGGGGTGATGCCGTGGCGTTCGTTGTAGGCGTGCTGGATCACCCGGCGCCGCTCGGTCTCGGAGATCGCCTTGGCCATCGAATCGGTCAGGTTGTCGGCGTAGAGGAGCGCCACCCCATCGATGTGGCGTGCCGCCCGGCCGATGGTCTGGATCAGGGAGCGCTCCGCCCGCAGGAAGCCCTCCTTATCGGCATCGAGGATCGCCACCAGGGACACCTCGGGCAGGTCGAGGCCCTCCCGCAGCAGATTGACGCCCACGAGCACGTCGTAGGCCCCGTTGCGCAGATCCTGAATGATCTCGATCCGCTCGATCGAATGGATCTCCGAGTGCAGGTAGCGCACCCGCACCCCATTCTCGGCCAGGTAGTCGGTGAGGTCCTCCGCCATGCGCTTGGTGAGGGTGGTGACCAGCACCCGCTCCTGGCGATCGGCCCGCACCCGGATCTCGCCGAGCAGGTCGTCCACCTGACCCTCGGAGGGGCGCACCTCCACAATCGGATCGAGAACGCCCGTGGGGCGGATCACCTGCTCCACCACCTGGCCCTTGCTCTGGGCCAGCTCCCAGGCCCCGGGGGTGGCCGAGACGAAGATGGTCTGGCGGGCCTTCTCCCAGAACTCGTCCCCCTTGAGGGGCCGGTTGTCGGCGGCGCTGGGCAGCCGGAAGCCGTGCTCGATCAGCACCTGCTTGCGGCTCTGGTCGCCGTTGTACATGGCCTGGAGCTGGGAGCAGGTGACGTGGCTCTCATCCACCACCAGCAGCCAGTCGTCGGGGAAGTAGTCGATCAGGCATTCGGGCGGCGTACCGGCCTCCCGGCCCGCCAGGTGCCGGGCGTAGTTCTCCACCCCGTTGCAGTAACCCACCTGCTCCAGCATCTCCAGGTCGTAGGTGGTGCGCTGCTCGAGGCGCTGGGCCTCCAGCAGACGCCCCTGGCCGTTGAGCAGCTCGAGCCGTTCGCGCAGTTCGGCCCGGATCGCCTGGATCGCCCCCTGCAGCCGCTCCTTGGGGGTCACGAAGTGCTTGGCCGGGTAGATGTTGATCGTCTCCAGGCTCTGGAGGATCTCGCCGGTGGTGGGATCGACGTAACGGATCGCCTCCACCTCATCACCGAACAGCTCGATCCGCACCAGCCGGTCCTCGTAGGCCGGACCGATCTCCAGGACGTCGCCCCGCACCCGGAAGCGGCCGCGGCTGATCTCGATGTCGTTGCGGGAGTACTGGTTGTTGACCAGATCCCGCAGGGAGCCGCGCAGATCCAGCTTGTCGCCCACCTCGAACTTCACGGCGGCCTTGAGGTATTCCGAGGGGATGCCGAGGCCGTAGATGCAGCTGATCGAGGCCACCACGATCACATCCCGCCGCTCGAACAGCGACCGGGTGGCCGAGTGCCGCAGCATGTCGATCTCCTCGTTGATCGAGGCGGTCTTGGCGATGTAGGTGTCCGAGACGGGAACGTAGGCCTCGGGCTGGTAGTAGTCGTAGTAGGAGATGAAATATTCGACGGCATTGTTGGGGAAGAACTCCCGCAGCTCGTTGCAGAGCTGGGCCGCCAGCGTCTTGTTGTGGGCCAGCACCAGGGTGGGGCGCCCGGTGCGGGCGATCACGTTGGCGATCGAGAAGGTCTTGCCGGTGCCGGTGGCTCCGAGGAGGGTCTGGAAGCGTTCGCCCCCGTCGACACCCTTCACCATCGCCTCGATGGCGGCGGGTTGGTCGCCCTTGGGTTCGTAGGGCGCGTGAAGCTGGAATGGCATCGGACCATTCTGGCGGTCACGAACGGGGAACGGCCCGGCAGGGAAAACCGGTCAGCCCACCCCGGAGGCCGCCGCCATCGCCCGGGTCAGGGGCACATCCAGGCCCATCCAGCCCAGCACCAGGCTGCTCAGCACGCTGTAGGCCAGGGCCCCGAGGATGGCGCTGATCAGGCCGTTATGGAGGCGGAAACCCTTGATCAGCCAGGCGGCCAGGCTGAACAGGATGATCGTGATCAGCCAGTTGAACAGGAACGACACCGGGCTGATCAGGCCTCCCAGGGAGGAGACGAACCAGATCGGCCCGAGCAGGAGCTTCAGGGGGTAGATCAGCAGGGTGCCCAGCAGGGCGATGACGATGGCCGACAGCAGGGCGGCGGAGAAGCTCGCCAGCTCCACCCCCACGGGCAGCCGAGCCACCAGCAGCAGAATGAGGGCCCGTATCGGCCACTGCAGAAGCCAGGTCAACGAGCCCATGGGAAGCGATGCCGCAACCTTTTCAGCTTACTGAGGTTGTTCGTTTTGAACCATCGACGCCAGGGGCAGGGCCTCCCGCAGGGCACGCACCACGGCCACCATGGCGAGTTCATCGTCGAGGCGGTTGACGGCGGAGCCGACCCCGACACCGGCAGCACCGGCGGCCAGGGCCATCGGCACCGTGACGGCCGAAAGCCCGGAGGCGCACAGCACCGGCACGGCCACGGCCCGGCTGATGGCATGGGCCGCCGCCAGGGTCGGGGCGGCCTTCTCGATCAGGCCCAGGGCACCGGCACTGAGGGGACGGGCGCTGGTCCCACCTTCGGTCTGGATCAGATCGGCGCCGGCGGCCACCAGCTCCACCGCCAGCCGCTCCTGCTCATCGAGGGGCAGGGTGTGGGGCACGGTGACCGAGAGCACGGTCTCCGGCAGCAGCGCCCTGGTGCGGCGGGTGAGGGCGAGCACTTCGTCGGCACCGAAGATCCGCCCCTGGGGATAGAAGCTGTCGTAGTTGCCGATCTCCACCATGGCGGCACCGGCCTCGACGGCGGGCGGGAACAGGGCGGGATCCACGGCCGAGACGCAAACCGGCAGACCCGGTGCCAGCGCCACGGCCAGGCGGACGAGGGTGGGGTCGCAGGCCAGATCCACCAGGTCGGCGCCGCCGGCGGCGGCGGCCCGGACCACCCGCTGCACCCGGGCCGCGTCGAAGTTGTCGAGGCCGGCGATGACCTTCAGCGCCCGCCCCTGACGGATCGCCTGCTGCAGGGCGGTGGGCAGGCTGGAGAGGCGGGTCATCGGCGGACGGAAGGACGCATGCCGTGATTCTCCCACCCGACCCCTGCCAGGGCCGGCGGCCCTGGGGAAGCGACCAGGCGCGCCTGCACCGGCACCTGCTGCGCCAGCCCACCCTGCTGCCGGCCGGGGGGTCGCTGCTGCTGGCCGTGTCCGGTGGGCAGGACTCCATGGCCCTGACCACCCTCCTGCTGGACCTCCAGCCCCTGCACGGCTGGCGGCTGCAGCTTTGGCACGGCGATCACGGCTGGCGCCCCGAAGCGGCCCAGCAGGCCGGGGAACTGGCCCGTTGGGCCCGGAGCCAGGGACTGGACCTGAGGCTCGACCGGGCCGATCCGGTGCCCGGCAGCGAGGCCGCGGCCCGGGACTGGCGCTACGGCTGCCTGGCCGCGGCGGCCCTCCAGGGGCACTGCACCCATGTGGTGACGGGCCACACCGCCAGCGACCGGGCCGAGACCGTGCTGCTCAACCTCGCCCGCGGCAGCCACCTGCGGGGCCTGGCCAGCCTGGGGGCCAGCCGGCCCCTGGAGACGGCCGCCGGCCCCCTGCGGCTGGCACGACCGCTGCTGATCTTCGACCGCAGCGACACCGGCCGCCTCTGCCGGGAACGGGGCCTGCCGGTGTGGACGGACAGCAGCAACGCGGATCTGCGCTTCGCCCGCAACCGGCTGCGTGCCGACGTGATGCCGGTGCTGGAGGCCCTCCATCCCGGGGCCAGTCGGCGGATCAGCGCCCAGGCGGAGCGCCTGGAGGCGCAGTTCGAGGCCGAGACGGAACTGCTGGACCTGGCCCTGACGGGACTGCAGCAGGGAGAGGACACCGCTCGGCTGCCACGCCAACGGCTGGCCAGCCTGGCCCCGGCCAGTCAGCGACGGCTGCTGCACCACTGGCTGCGGCGGCACCTGGGGCGGGATCCGGAAGCCAGGAGCCTCGAAACCCTGGTGGACCGGCTGGCCCGCGGCCGGAATCCGGGCCGGCTGGATCTGCCCGAAGGATGGCAACTGCACTGGGATCACAGCACACTGTGGGTCCGCCCATCCGACCCGCTCCATGGCTGAGACCAGCGCCAACGACGCCGCCCAGCGCTACGCGGTGATCGAGCAGGCCTACTCCAGGGAGAAATGGGCCACGGTGGTGGGCGATGGGGGGGAGCTGCTGCAGGAACTGCAGCAATCGGACAACCCCCAGCTCACCGGGCTGAAGCTGCGGCTGCAGCTGCTGCTGGGCCACACCCAGCTCTACGGCTACGGGGACAAGCCCGCCGCCGCCGGGTACTACGGGACCGTGGCGGAGCAGAGCAGCGAGGCCGCCCTCACCAGGATCGCGGAGCAGGGTCTCAAACAGTGCGCCATTGATGAGGCGGCCGCCGCCCCGACCAAGGGGGCAGCGGCGCCTGGCAACCTCGCACCCACCCCTGATTTCCTCGCCGAGGGGGCCCCTGGCCCGGCTGCCACCACTCAGGACGCCACCGGTCCGGCGGCCCCCTGGCTGACCGCTACGGCTGCTGCGGTGGCAGCCACCACGGCAGCCTCGACCCCCGCCGTCGATCTGGAGCCGGCACCCGCAGAGGAGGGTCCGGATGGGGCGACGGCCGCGACGCCGGCGGCCCCCTGGAGCGAGCCCTCCCTGATCCCGGAGGTGGTGGAGGAGCCCGAACTGATCGAGCTGCACCAGGCGGACCCGACCCTGGCCGACGACGTGGAACTGAGCTGGCAGGAGTCCAGCCCAGCCACGGCGGCGCCGATGGACAAGGAGGACGAGGAGCTGCTCAGCGGCCTGATGCTGGTCAGGGTCCGCTGAGCCTGCCCCCGGGCGATCAGCCCGCCGTCGCGGCCGAGCGGCGGCGGCGGACGCGGCCGGTGGGTTCCGGCTCTTCAACGGGGGCCTTGCTGGCCGCCACCACGGGGGCCGGCGCAGCGACGGTGGCCGTGGCCGTGGCGGCCGCCGGGGCGGCTGCGGTCACCAGCTGGCGCTGGGGCACGGCGGCGGGCTGGCGCCCACCCCCATCCCTGCGGCCGCCGCGGGGCGCCGGCCGGGTGTCGGGCTCGGCATCGGCCCGACCCTTGTAGGCCGGGGTGCCGGCGGGGGCGGGCTGCACCAGGCAGATGATCAGCGGATCCACCTGCAGCTCGCGGCGCAGGCGGCGCTGCAGGCCCACCTCCACTTCCCGCTGCACGCCCACCCAGTCGACATCGGGGGCCTTGCCGCCGGTGTTGCGGGCCAGCTGGTTCCAGCGGTTCTCCAGCACCCAGGTGATCTCCCGCTCAGCCCAGACCGAGAGCTTGCGGGCATCGGCGGCCGTGACCACACCGCGCAGGTTCACCCGCGGCGGTGCCGCCATCACACCGTCGGTGGTGATCACCGCCAGCAGGGTGATGACACCGTCCTCGGCCAGCTGCTGGCGTTCCTTGAGCACCCGGGCATCGACGATGCCGTTGCGGGAGGCGTCGAGCAGCTCGATACCGGCCTTCACCGGCTCACCCTTGTTGATGCTGTCGGGGGTGAGTTCGACCACGTCGCCGTTGTCGATGATCAGGATGTGATCGGCCGGGATCCCCATCGACTGGGCCGTCTTGGAATGGCAGACGAGCATGCGGTGCTCGCCATGCACGGGCACGAAGAACTTCGGCTTGGCCAGCGCCAGCATCAGCTTGTGGTCCTCCTGGCAGCCGTGGCCGGAGACATGGATGCCCTCGCCCTTGCCGTAGACGACCTTGGCGCCCATCATCATCAGCCGGTCGATGGTGTTCACCACCGAGATGGTGTTACCGGGGATCGGGCTGGCCGAGAAGATGATCGTGTCGGTGGACTTCACCTGCACCTGGGGGTGCTCGCCGCGGGAGATGCGGCTGAGGGCCGCCAGCGGTTCGCCCTGGCTGCCGGTCATCAGCAGCAGGGTTTCGCGGTCGGGCAGATCACGGATCTGCTTGATGGGAACGAACAGATCATCGGGGGCCCGCATGTAGCCGAGCTCCCGGGCCTTGGCGATCACGTTGAGCATCGAGCGGCCCAGCAGACCCACCTTGCGCCCGTTCTTCATCGCCAGTTCCAGGATCATCGACACACGATGAATCGAGCTGGCGAAGGTGGTGATGATCACCCGGCCTTCGGCCTGGCTGATGTGGCGATCCAGGTTCGGGAACACGGCCCGCTCGGGCGGCGTGAAACCGGGGATCTCGGCGTTGGTGGAATCGCTGAACAGGCACAGCACCCCCTGCTCGCCGTAATGGGCCAGGCGCTGCAGGTCGAAGGCCTCGCCATCGACGGGGGTGTGGTCGAACTTGAAGTCACCGGTGAAGATGACGACGCCGGCGGGGGTGGTGATGGCCAGCGTGAAGCTGTCGGCCATCGAGTGGGTGTTGCGGATGAACTCCACCTTGAAGTGCTGGCCGACATGCACCACGTCCCGTGGGCCCACCGTCTGGATGGTGGTGCGGTCGGTGACGCCCGCCTCCTCCATCTTGCCCTGCAGCATCGACATGGCCAGCCGAGGGCCGTAGATGATGGGGATGTTGAAGTTCTTGAGGTGGTGCGGGATGCCGCCGATGTGATCTTCGTGGCCGTGGGTGACCACCATGCCGCGGATGCGCTTCTGGTTTTCGCGCAGGTAGCTGGTGTCGGGCATCACCACGTTGACGCCATGCATGCCATCGCTGGGGAAGGCGAGACCGGCATCGACGAGCATCAGCTCATCGCCGTATTCGAAGACGCAGGTGTTCTTGCCGATCTCGTGCAGGCCGCCCAGGGGGATGACGCGCAGGCCCTGGTGCTTGGCTTTGGCGCCGTTGCCGGAGCGGACGATGGGATTGACGTTCTGACTGGACATGTAGTTAGGGACTCAGGGGTGGCGATGGAAAGGAACGGAAAGCGGAAGCGGAGGTGACTCTGGACATCAGCCTTGGCGTCAGGTGGGACGCAGGGCAGCCAGGATCGAGGAAAGGCGCTGTCGCACGGCGGTATCGGCGGAAAGCAGGGGAAGTCGGGGGGCACCCACCGGCCAGCCGCAGATCTCCAGGGCGGCTTTGACGGGGATGGGATTGGTGGTGCAGAAGAGGGCCCTGCACAGAGGCAGCAGCTGCTGGTGCTCGTCGCGGGCGGTGGCGACGTCGCCGCTCAGGAAGGCCTGGACCATGGCCCGGATCCTGGGGCCCACCAGGTGGCTGGCCACGCTGACCACGCCCACCGCACCCACCGCCAGCATCGGCAGGGTGAGGGCGTCGTCACCGCTGTAGATCGCCAGCCGATCACCGCAGAGTTCGCGCAGCCGGCTGACCTCCTCGGTGGTGCCGCTGGCGGCCTTGAAGCCCACCACGTTGGCCTCGTCGAGCAGGCGGGCCGTGGTGTCCGGGGCCAGGCTGCAGCCGGTGCGACCAGGGATGTTGTAAAGCATCAGGGGCAGCTCCGGGGCGGCCTGGGCCACGGCACGGAAATGGGCTTCCAGTCCCTCCTGGGGGGGCTTGTTGTAGTAGGGCACCACCACCAGGGCGCCATCAGCGCCCAGGGCGGCAGCCTCACCGGTGGCTTCCACCGCCTCAGCGGTGCAGTTGCTGCCGCTGCCGGCCAGCAGGGTGGCGCGGCTCCCCACCGCCCCCTTCACGGCGGCGAAAAGCTCATGCTGCTCCTGCCAGGTGAGGGTGGGGGACTCGCCGGTGGTGCCGCACAGCACCAGGCCATCGGAGCCGTGGCGGACCAGATGGTCCGCCAGTCGGGCCGCCAGCTCCAGATCGACGGCCCCGTCCGGCTGGAAGGGGGTCACCATGGCGGTGAGCACCCGCCCGAAGGGGGCCTCGGGGGAGGGTGCCGTGCTGGGCGCCTGCAGGGTCGCCGTGCTCAAGCGGCACCTCCGGCGGCGGCAAGGGCCGCGGCGGGGTCCCGCAGCAGTTCGGCGATCTGGATGGCGTTGAGGGCGGCACCCTTGCGGATCTGGTCACCGCAGAGCCACAGCTCCAGGGCGCAGGGATCGCTGAGGTCCTGGCGGATGCGGCCCACGGCCACCGGATCCCGGCCGGTGACGTCAGTGGGCATGGGGAAGCGGTTGGTCTCGAAGTTCTCGATCAACTCGACCCCGGGGGCGACCGCCAGGAGCTCGCGGGCCTCCGCTACGGGGAAGGGCTCCTCGAACTCGATGTTGACGGCCTCGGAATGGGCCCGCAGGACCGGCACCCGCACGCAGGTGGCCGTCAGGCGCAGTTCGGGGAGACCCATGATCTTGCGGGTCTCGTGGAGCATCTTCAGCTCCTCCTCGCAGTAGCCGCTGGGCTGCAGGGGCGAGTTGTGCAGGAAGAGGTTGAAGGCCAGCGAATGGGGCAGCACCGTGCTCACCGGCTCGCCGCCCTCCAGCACGGTGCGGCTCAGGTCGCGCAGTTCCTCCATGGCCCGGGCGCCGGCACCGCTGGCTGACTGGTAGGTGCTGACCACCACCCGGCGGATCGGCCGCCGGGCCGCCAGGGGAGCCAGGGCCAGGGTCAGCAGGATGGTGGTGCAGTTGGGATTGGCGATGATCCCGCCGTGGGCGAAGGCGGCCTCGGGATTCACCTCGGGCACCACCAGGGGCACGGCCGGATCCATCCGGAAGGCACTGGAGTTGTCGATCACCACCGCGCCGGCCGCCACGGCCACCGGCGCCCACTGCCGGGACACCGAACCGCCGGCCGAGGCCAGCACCAGGTCGATGCCCTCAAAGGCGTCGGCGCCGACCGGCTGCACCCGCAGGCGCTCGCCCTGCCAGTCCAGGTCCTGGCCCGCCGAACGCGGCGAGGCCAGCGGCAGCAGCTCCGCCACCGGAAAACCCCGCTCCTGAAGCAGGACCAGAAGCTCCTGGCCCACGGCTCCGGTGGCGCCGAGGATGGCGATGCGCAACGGCCTTGAGGGCAGGTGGCGCGGAGGGGAGGGGAGGGTCGCTGAGACGGTCAACGGGGGGAAACGGGACGGGTGGCGGGGCGGGAGCGGGCCTGCTGACTGGAGACGGGGCCCGGAAGGAAACCCTGGGAGGGGATTCGGGAAACGGATGGGGCGTGCGCCCCCGGGGACGGGAACCTGAGACAAATCCTCCGGCCTGATGGCCGGATGGAACTCTTCAGTTGGAGATATGGGCGCGCCGATGCGTCGATCGCACAATACGTGGCGGAGGCCCGGAACGGCCAGTTTCTAGGATGGGGGGCTGCCCGAAGCGAGCCCCGTTTCATGAGTCCTGCCGCCAGCACCGAAGCCAACCTCCGGGTGACCACCTCCCCGCGCCCCGGAAGCCGTCTGGCGGTGGAGGTCGCCGTGCCTGCGGGGCGCAGCCAGAAGAGCTACGAGGCCGCCCTGGAGAAGCTGAGCCGCAGCGTCAAGCTGCCCGGCTTCCGCAAGGGACGGGTGCCCCGGCCGGTGCTGCTGCAGCAGATCGGACCGCTGCGGATCCGCGCCACCGCCCTCGAGGACCTGGTCGATGCGGTCGTGCGGGAGGCGATGCAGCAGGAGGCCATCGAGGCCATCGGGCGGCCCGAACTCAACGAAGCCTTCGAGCGGGTTCTGGAGCGCTTCACGCCCGGGGAGGAGCTCACCATCACCCTGGAGATGGACGTGGAGCCCACCCCCACCCTGCGCAGCACCAAAGGCTTCAAGGCCGAGGCGGAGCCCGTTCCCTTCGACCCGGCCCGGGTCGACGAGCTGATCGAGCAGTCGCGCCGCCAGCTGGCCACCCTGGTGCCGGTGGAGGACCGGGCCGCCGCCGAGGGTGACGTGGCCCAGATCGCCTTCCGCGGCACCTTCGTCGACACCGGCGAGGCCATCGAGGGCGGCAGCAGCGAAGGGATGGAAGTGGAGCTGGAGGAGGGCCGCATGATCCCCGGCTTCGTGGCCGGCATCATCGGCATGGCCGTCGGGGACAGCCGCGACGTCTCCTGCCGCTTCCCCGACAGCTACCCCCAGGAACAGGCGGCGGGCCGGGAGGCCCTGTTCGCCATCACCCTGCTCGAACTGAAGACCCGGGAGCTGCCCGCCCTCGACGACGCCTTCGCCCAGCAGGCCAGCGACAAGCCGACCCTGGCCGAACTCCGCGCCGACCTGGAGACCCGCCTGCGGGAGGACGCCGAGCGCCGCCATCGCGCCAACCGCCACGAGGCCCTGCTGGCGGTGCTGGTGGAGGAGCTGGAGGTGGAGCTGCCCGAGACCCTGATCCAGCAGGAGGTGCGCAACCTGATCGAGCAGACCGCCGGGCAGATCTCCCAGCAGGGCATGGACGTCAAGAAGCTGTTCACCCCCGATCTGGTGCGCAGCCTGATGGACACCTCCCGGCCCGAGGCCGAGCAGCGGCTGCGGCGCAGCCTGGCGCTCAAGGCCCTGGCCGCGGCCGAGACGATCGAGGTGCCCGCCGCCGACCTGGAGGCGAGGCTGGCCGAGATCCGCAAGGGCCTCAGCGACAGTGCCGCCATCGACCCGGAGCGGCTGCGGCTGGCGGTGGCCGAGGACCTGCTGAAGGAGAAGCTGCTGGAGTGGCTCGAGGCCAACAGCACGATCACCGACAAGGCCCCGGCCGCGGAGGAGGCCCCGTCGGAGGACGGACCTGAGGCCAGCGGCGAAGCGTCGCCCAAACCCGCCAAGGCCGCCAAGGCCAAGAAGGGAGCCGCCGGCGCCAAGGCCCGGGAGGACGACGCCCAGCCATAGATTGTGGCCACTCCCCCCGTCCGCCAGCGAAACCGCGTGATCGACGCCCGACCGCCCCTGATCCCCGACTGGCTGCCCGCCGCCCTGGCGGGCCCCGGGGGGACCCTCCCCCACCCCGTGAACAACCTCTGGCAGGGGCCGCTGCCCTGGAACGGGATGGTCGCTCCGGGCCCCACCGCCGCACCGGGGGTGCTGCCCACGGTGGTGGAGCAGTCCGGTCGCGGCGACCGGGCCTTCGACATCTATTCCCGGCTGCTGCGGGAGCGGATCATCTTCCTCGGCACCGGCATCGACGACCAGGTGGCCGATTCCCTGGTGGCCCAGCTGCTGTTCCTGGAAGCCGAGGATCCCGAGAAGGACATTCAGATCTACATCAACTCCCCGGGCGGCTCGGTGACCTCCGGCCTGGCCATCTACGACACCATGCAGCAGGTGGCGCCGGACGTGGTCACCATCTGCTACGGGCTGGCCGCCAGCATGGGGGCCTTCCTGCTCACCGGTGGGGCACCCGGCAAGCGGATGGCCCTCCCCAATGCCCGGATCATGATCCACCAGCCCCTCGGGGGCGCCCAGGGCCAGGCGGTGGACATCGAGATCCAGGCCCGGGAGATCCTTTTCCTGAAGGACACCCTCAACGGACTGATGGCCGAGCACACCGGCCAGCCGCTGGACAAGATCGCTGAAGATACCGACAGGGACTACTTCCTTTCCCCAGCAGAGGCGGTTGAATACGGGCTCATCGACCGGGTGGTCGATGACGCCCCAGCCCCTGTCGTCCCTTAGCGCCTCTGGCCAGGACGTCACCGATCACCGCTCCGAACTTCAGGAACGACTGACAAATCGACGGCTGGGGTCGATCCTGGAGGCAGGTCCATCCTGCCGCCATACCCAGGGCGACCACCGCCGCTCCCGCCGCCTCCTTGCCGATGGCCAAGTTCGACGCCCATCTGAAGTGCTCCTTCTGCGGCAAGTCCCAGGAACAGGTGCGCAAGCTGATCGCCGGGCCTGGCGTCTACATCTGCGACGAGTGCATCGATCTCTGCAACGAGATCCTCGACGAGGAACTGGTCGAGCACCACGGCCATGGCCCCCCGGGCCGGCCCATGGCCGATGGGGGCCGCAAGACCCCGGCGAAGAAATCGGCCCGGCCCGCCCCCACCCTGGCCACCATCCCCAGGCCCCAGGAGATCAAGAGCTTCCTCGACCAGCAGGTGGTGGGACAGGAGGAGGCCAAGAAGGTGCTGGCCGTGGCCGTCTACAACCACTACAAGCGGCTGGCCTGGCAGGGGGACGGCAAGGGCGAGACGGATCAGACGGCCACCCGCCTGCACAAGTCGAACATCCTGCTGATCGGCCCCACCGGCTGCGGCAAGACCCTCCTGGCCCAGTCCCTGGCGGAGATGCTCGATGTGCCCTTCGCGGTGGCCGATGCCACCACCCTCACCGAGGCGGGCTACGTGGGCGAGGACGTGGAGAACATTCTGCTGCGCCTGCTCCAAAAGGCCGATCTGGACGTCGAACAGGCCCAGCGGGGCATCATCTACATCGACGAGATCGACAAGATCGCCCGCAAGAGCGAGAACCCATCGATCACCCGCGACGTCTCCGGTGAGGGGGTGCAGCAGGCCCTGCTCAAGATGCTGGAGGGCACCGTGGCCAACGTGCCCCCCCAGGGCGGCCGCAAGCACCCCTACCAGGACTGCATCCAGATCGACACCAGCCAGGTGCTGTTCATCTGCGGCGGGGCCTTCGTGGGACTGGAGGACCTGGTCCAGAAACGGATGGGCCGCAACGCGATCGGCTTCCTGCCGGCCGATGGCCGCAGCCGGTTGCGCTCCGGCAAGGAAAAGCAGTCCAGCGAAGTGATGCGCCACCTCGAACCGGAGGATCTGGTGCGCTACGGCCTGATTCCCGAGTTCATCGGCCGGCTGCCGGTGAGCGCGGTGCTCGAACCCCTCGACACCAGCGCCCTGGAGGCGATCCTCACCGAACCGCGTGACGCCCTGGTGAAGCAGTTCCAGACGCTGCTGAGCATGGACAACGTGCGGCTCGAGTTCGAACCGGGGGCCGTCGAGGCCATCGCCGCCGAGGCCCACCGCCGCAAGACCGGCGCCCGGGCCCTGCGGGGCATCGTCGAGGAGCTGATGCTCGACGTCATGTACGACCTGCCCTCTCGCCGCGACGTCCAGACCTTCACCATCACCCGGGAACTGGTGGAGCAGCGCAGCAAGGCCAAGGTGCTGCCGATCAGTGCCGCCGCCGACCTCGACGGGCTCCGGGGGGAACAGGCCACAGCCTGACGCGTGTCTGTGCTTGATCAGGCGGTCTACCTCGTCACGGTGCGCGAGGGATCCGAGGTCTACGCCGACATGGCGCTGGTCTCGCTCCTGTCGCTGAAGATCACCAATACCTCCCTCCCCGTCCGGCTCGTCTGTGACGGGGAGAGCGCGCAATGGCTTCAGGGAAGCGGCCATCGTCTGCCGGGACTCTGCGACAGCGTCGAGGCGGTGCAGGCGCCGGAGGGATCGCTGGTCTATCGCCATCGCTGGATCAAGACCCAGCTGCCCCGCTTCCTCCGTGGCAGCGGCATCCACATCGACGCCGACACCCTCGTTCGGGGATCCCTCACGGCCCTCCCCCAGGGCGACTGGGAGTTCGCCGCCGTTCCTGACTACAACCGCTGGGACATGGACGAGCATCTCCGGACCCTCCCCCATGTCATCAAGGCCCAGGAGCTGGGTTGGCCGCTGGATCTGACGCGATATTTCAACGCCGGCGTGTTCTGCTGGAAGGACACCCCCGCCGTCCATGCCTTCTTTGCCGCATGGCACCGGCTCTGGCACGAGGGGGTGCGGGCCGGGGAACTGCTGAAGGACCAGCCCTCCTTCAATGCCACCCTGCAGGCCGGCCTGGTGAGCCAGGCCACGCTGCCGAACGCCTTCAACACCATGGTCCTACCGTCCTGGGACCTCTCCCCGGAGGCCGTGGTCTGGCACTTCTGGTCGGCGGGGGGCTGGAAGGAGCACTCCTTCGCCCAGCTGGTGGAGCAGGCGAAGCACCTGAGCACGGAGCGGCTGACGGCGAACGTGCGGCGGGCGATCCGCTTTTCGAGGCCATGGCCGAACTCCGGCCGGGGCCTGGCCCGTCTGCTCGACTGGCGCGGCCAGCGCTACGGCGGCTACCGGACGGTGGAGCGGCTCTGGCTCTCCGGGCAACGGCGGGCCACCGTGCTCCACCTCCTCAAGCGCGGCCGCGGAACCGGCAGGGGCAGCGGCGCGCCCCGGTGAGCGGCTATCCCCACCCCGGAGGGAATCCCCGGCCACGGCGGTGACGCGATGCTGAGCGAATTCCCCTTGTTCCGCTCCGCTCCTTGGCCGCCGCCGATCACCTGCAGGCCCCCCGCCAGCACGGCCTGTTCCTGCACCACGGCATCGATCTGGGGGACGGCACCGTGGCCCACTACCTGGAGGGCCGGGAAATCCTGCGCAGCCCCCTGCAGGACTTCAGCCGCGGGGAGCCCATCAGCGCCGTGAGCTACCCGGAGGGCGCCTGCTCGCCGGTGGGGGTCACCCTGCGACGGGCCATGGGCCGCATCGGGGAGCAGCGTTACAACCTGCTGTTCAACAACTGCGAGCATTTCGCCCACTGGTGCAAGACCGGCCGGCATCGCAGCGCCCAGGTGGAGGACTGGCTCCACACCGGCAGCCTCGGCGCCCTGGCCTTGGGCCAGTTCGTGCCGGCGGCCCTGCTCACCGGGGCGCGGGTGCTGCTGCGCCAGGGCCAGTCCCTCGCCGAGACCCTGGCCAGCGGCCTCGACCCCGAGCAGCTGGCCCGGGGCCGGGAGCTGGCCAGGCGCAGCCTGGAGCAATTGGATGGCCTGCGCCAGCGGCTGCAGGAGCGCCTGGAGGAGGAGCTGGCCCGGGCCGAACGGCGCTGGGGCGAAGGGGATGGCCCCATCACCACGGGCAGCGACCCCTTCGAGCGGCTGCGCCTGGCGGGGCAGAACCTGGCCGACCAGCTGGCCGCGGTGGAGGAGATGGAGGACAGGCTGCAGCGGCTGCTGGAGCCGGCGGGCCCCGATCCGTCCGATGACGGCCCGCCTTAGGCTCCCTATCCGGTCAGGGCAGGGTGCATGGTCCAGGCCTACGAGCCCCTTCATCACAAGTACCGGCCCCAGCGCTTCGACCAGCTGGTGGGCCAGAAGGCCGTCGCTGACACCCTCAGCCAGGCCCTGCTCCAGAACCGCATCGCCCCGGCCTACCTGTTCAGCGGCCCCCGGGGCACGGGCAAGACCTCCAGCGCCCGGATCCTGGCCCGTTCGCTCAATTGCCTGGCCAGCCCGGGACCGACCCCGGAGCCCTGCGGCCGCTGCCAGCTGTGCCTCGACATCGCCGCCGGCAACGCCCTCGATGTGATCGAGATCGACGCCGCCTCCAACACCGGCGTCGACAACATCCGGGAGCTGATCGAACGCTCCCGCTTCGCCCCGGTCCAGGCCCGCTGGAAGGTCTACGTGGTGGACGAGTGCCACATGCTCTCCACCGCCGCCTTCAACGCCCTGCTCAAGACCCTGGAGGAACCGCCGCCGCGGGTGGTGTTCGTGCTGGCGACCACCGATCCCCAGCGGGTGCTGCCCACCATCCTGAGCCGCTGCCAGCGCTTCGATTTCCGCCGCATCCCCCTGGAGGCCCTGGTGGGGCATCTGCAGTGGATCGCCGCCGAGGAGTCCATCGGCATCACGCCGGAGGCCCTGCACCTGGTGGCCCAGCGCTCCCAGGGGGGTCTGCGGGACGCGGAGAGCCTGCTCGACCAGCTCAGCCTGCTGCCGGCGCCGATCGCCGCCGACGCGGTGTGGGACCTGCTGGGGGCGGTGCCGGAAGTGGAGCTGCTGCAGCTGGCCGAGGCCATGGCGGCGGCGGATCCCCTGCAGGTGGTGGAGGGCTGCCGCGAACTGCTGGACCGGGGGCGGGAACCGGCCGCCGTGCTGCAGGGGCTGGTCAGCCTGCTGCGGGATCTGCTGCTGGCGGGGGTGGCACCCGACCGGCTGGAACTCACGAGCGTGACACCCGAGCTGCGGCCGCGGCTGCCGGAGGTGGCGCGCCGGATCGGCAAGGCCCGCCTGCTGCGCTGGCAGTCCCAGCTCAAGGGCAGCGAACAGCAGCTGCGCCACAGCGTGCAACCGCGGCTGTGGCTGGAGGTGCTGCTGCTGGGCCTGCTCGCCGAACCGGCCACCGTGGCCGCCGTGGCCGCCGCACCCGCCGCCGCCCCGACGGGGCCGCACCCGCCCGGCGCCGAAGGCCAGCGGGTCGCCCGCAGTCCGGAGCCCGCGGGGGCCGCTGCGCCGTCCCCAGCGCCGGCCCCGCTGGCACCGACCCCGGCCGAGCCCCCGTCGGATCCGGTGACCGCCCCGGCGAGTGCGGGGCCCGCCAGCGAGGATCTGGCCGAGCTGTGGCAGCAGATCCTGGCCGGGCTGGAACTCCCCTCCACCCGGATGCTGCTCTCCCAGCAGGCCCAGCTGCTGCGGCTGGATGAGCGGCGGGCGGTGGTGCGGGTGGCCGGGACCTGGATGGCCATGGTTCAGAGCCGCCTGCCCCTGCTGGAGAAAGCGGTGGCCAGTGCGCTGGGCAGTCCGCGACAGGTTTCCCTTGAGGCGGGGGGGGATGGCCCCCCAGCGCAGGGGATTCAGAGCCCGCCTTCGTTGCCTTCGTTGCCCGCCGTGGCCAAGCCACCGGCTTCCCACGCCCCATCCAGGCCAGGCACCGATCGGGCCGACCAGCCACCCGCCCCTGGACCCGAGACCGTCAGCGACATCACGAACTCCATGGGGCTCCGTGCTGATCCACCGGCCGTGGACCGTCCCGCGCCCCGGCCGGCAGCTCCACCGCCACCGCTGGTGGGCGATCACCTGGATGTGCAGGCGAAGCGGCTCGCCGACTTCTTCAACGGTGAAGTGATCGCCGACAGCGCCGGCGAATCGCTCTGACCCGGCTCCCGATACCCGGTGCCGACCGGACACTCTTCCACGGGCAGCTGAACCCTTCCGAAACGTGCCGGCACCATCGCGGGAGAACGGCACAGGTTCACGGGGGAAGACGAAAGGTCAGAGGCGTCTGGAGCCCCCGTTCAACGATATCGAGACTGCCCATGGGCACCGAAGATTCTGACTTTGATCAGGGCCAAGCCGACCTGAAACCAGAACCAGGATCGGGAGGGATGGCGCCTGTAAAGCTCATAGATTGCCCGGTAGAAGCGGCCCTTGATAAAGGAGTTTGAAAGATACATTGGCTCAACGAACCAGGCCAAACACTCCCATTCCTTTACTCGCTTCTCCAGACTCATTTGCCTTGGATTCAGGTTCTGCATGGCCGTTCCGCCCAGATGGGCCAGAGTCAATCCCCGGGAATGGAGCAGCCACTTGGACCATTCCTGGTCCTCCGCCGAGTAAACCTCCGGGTTGAAAGGCCTTTCCCGCAACAGACTGGAACGGTAGAGAGAGCAGGAGTTCCAGAGACCATTCAAGCCATTGAAACTTTTGCTGGTCACGAAATTCACTTGAATCTCGCCATGGTCATGGGAGGAAAAACAAACACCTCCAAGTCGGGGATGGGTATCCAGAGCTTCGATGGCCATGCGAAGCGCCATGGGATTTTCAATGACCACATGGGAGCTGATCACAAGGACATAGTCCGACTCGAGACGGGGAATGGCGATATTGATGGCCATGGCATAATTGAAGCCAGGCAGGCTGTAATCAATGACGACGGCCCCAGCCGGGAATTGATCTCTCGTGTTGTCCGTGGAACCGTTATCGACAAAGAGAAAGCGTGGATGAACACCCTCACTACGGCCGATGGCCGCAAGGACAGCAGGGAGTGTGCCTTCACAATTGAAGGTTCTGCAGATGACATCAAGCGGCCTGGATTCAGACGGAGGGACCGGATTCATGGTCCGTGAGAAGAGAGCGCCGAAGCCCTGAGATCCTTACCCAGAGACGGGGTCTTGATCATCCATTCATGCCCAGAATCAAATCTGACTGACTTCCGTCGTCAAATCACCGGCTTCCGCTTCTCCAGCCCCATCCCTCTGACAGCCCACTGATGGGGTTTCGCCGTTTTCGGCACCAAGGTGAAGCGTCTTGACCCAGACCAGCTTCTTGGGCAGCAGGGCCATCTTCAGGGTCACCCAGGGGATCACCAGGAACCAGTGGACCAGGTAGACGATGCCCAGGCCGGCGCTGAAGGGGTTCATCGCCGGCAGGGGCGGGCCCTCCGACGGCCGGCGGCAGCCGGTGGCGATCGCCATGCCCGAAAGGGCCAGGGCCACGATCGAGAACGGCCACATGGTGGGGGCCGTGCGGGTGAGCAGGGTGCCGATCAGGTCGGCGCTGGCCACCACCGGCAGCACGTACTGCAGCAGGAAGAAGCAGGTGAGATCGAGCTTCTGGCTGAACCCCAGCCGGTTGGAGACCAGGCCTGGGCCGTAGTCGAAGAAACGCTGCAGGCCCCCCTCGGCCCAGCGCTGGCGCTGACGCCAGAGGGCCGGCAGGGTCAGCACCGCCTCCTCCTGCACCGGGGGATCCCAGAGCACGCCGATCGGCAGGCCTTCGAGCAGCAGACGGAAGCTCAGGTCGAGATCGTCGGTCACGGTGTCCTCGTTGAAGCCCCCGACCTTCAGGAGCGCGTCCCGTGACAGCAGCTGGCCGTTGCCCCGCAGTTCGGCGACGCCGCCGTTGGCCAGACGCCCCTCCTGGATCATGGCGTCGAAGGCCATCTCCATCGCCTGGGCGGTGGTGAGCAGGTTGGTCCCGGCATTGGCCACCGCCTTGCGCAGCTGCACCGCCGCCCAGCCGCCGGCCTCCGCCCAGGGAACGAGGCGCTCCAGCACATCCGGCTGCAGATCGGCATCGGCATCGAGCACGAGCATCCAGCGGCCAGCCAGTTGCTGCAGCACCAGATTGAGGGCCCCCGACTTGCCGCCGCCCGCATCGCGGGGTCGGCGCAGCACCCGCAGAAAGGGATGGCGCCCCTGGAGCTCGGCCAGCAGCTCGGGCGTGCGGTCATCGCTGCCGTCATCGACCACCCACAGGGCCAGCTGGCCCTCGGGCCAGCGCACGGCGGCGATGCGCTCCACCAGCCGGGCGATCACCGCCTGCTCGTCACGGGCGGCGACCACCACATCAACGGCGGGGCAGGTGCCCGCCTCGCCCGCCGTGGGGGCCGCACCCGCGGGCGCCTCGCCGGGGCTGCGGCGGAAGGCCTGCAGCAGAACGGTCCGAAGGCTGTAGCCCCCGAGCAGGGTCGCCAGGGTGAGGGCCGGCACCAGGCTGCGGCCCGGGGGCAGCCAGTGGGGGGCGATTCCCACCAGGCCGCAGCAGGCGAGGAACAGGGCCGCCTTGGCACGGCGTTGATCGCTGCCACTGCCATTGCCGCTGCCGCTGGCACTGCTGCTGACACTGCCGCCGGCAGCCATGGTGAACCTCATCCAGGCGGAGACTCTAGGGGGAATCGCCGCCGGCTCCCAGGGGCTGGAGGGAGGTGCCCGGGTAGTAGTGCGCCAGGATCCGCCGCGTACTCCAGCCGCGACCGGCCAGGTCGATCGCCCCCTGCTGGGAGAGACCGGCCCCGTGGCCGAAGCCCCCACCGGTCAGCTGCCAGGCCCCCTCACCCTCCGGCCGCAGGGTGAACAGGGTGCTGGGCAGGGTGCGCAGGGTGCGGCGGATCGCATCCAGCCGCAGCACCGTGCGGCCCGCTGTTCCCTGCACCTCCAAGGCCAGCACCCGGCCGCTGGGACCCCGGGCCAGCACCTTCAGGGCGGTGGGCCGTCCCACGCCCCGCTCCGGCCCGAGGGCCGCAGTGATCTGGGCGGCCGTGAGCCGCCGCTGCCAGCGGAAGACGGGATGGTCGGCCCCCCAGGCCGCCTGGCCGTCGCGCAGCAGGGTCGGCAGGGCCGCGGCCGCCAGGGGCACCGGGAAGCGGGCCTGGAAGGGGGCGGGGCCGTCGGGGAAGGGGTTCAGATAGGGGACCGCCGGCCCGTTCCAGGCCTCCTGGTAGGCGGCGCTGATGCCGCCGTTGCTGGCGTGGTACACCGCGTGGATCGGTCCATCGGCGCCGATCAGCACGGCCAGCCGGGTGGCGGCGATGGCCTGGCGCACGGCTGCTCCGGCGTGGCGGGGGTCGCTGTACACCTGGCACTGGGTGTCGGCGCAGAGGTGGTAGCCATCCGCCGCGAAGCGGTGCTGGTTGCGCACCGCCCAGGTGCGGGCCAGCACGGCCTGGGCCTCCAGGGCCGCCGCCGGCACCCCGGCCCCGATCTCGTGGGGCACCACGCCCTCCAGGTAGCGCTCCAGGGGCACCTGCTCCACCAGGCTCCAGCCGCCGTGGGCGTCACTCAGCAGCTGGAAGGGGCCGGCGTAGACCCCCTGGTCCCAGAGCAGGCCGCCGGGGGCCTCGATCCGGATCGGCCCGGCCAGGGGCACCGCCCCCTGGGCCCGGCGCAGTTCCAGGCCGACCCGCTCCGTGACCGTCCGCTCGTAGCTCCCCAGCCGCAGCCCCTCGGGCAGGCCGGCGGGATCGGGGGCACCGGCGGGGGCCCACACCTCCCAGTCACGGGGCCGGGCGATCACCGCCGCCACCCCCATGGAACGCCAGAGCCCGGCCGCCTGCTCGGCGCTCTCGAAACTGGCGAACGGACCCAGCACCCGGCGCCGCAGCGTCACGGGCCCTGGCAGCAGCTCCCGACGCCAGTGCAGCGCCAGGGAGGGGGCCTGGAAGCGCTGGCCGCTGGCGTCGATCAGGGTGAGCAGGCCGCCGTTGCCGCGCAGGCGGAGGGGCGGGGCCGCGGCTGCCTCCCCGGGCGCCGGACCCAGGCGGGCGGCCAGGGCCACCGCCAGCACCGGACGGGCCGCCGTGACCGGCTCAGGACGGGCCACCGGCCAGTGCATCAGGCTGGTCTGCCCAGGGGACGGGGCGTCCGGAGGGGGCGGCGGCGACAGGGCTGGCGGCCCCTGCTCGGCCCGGCAGCCGACCGGGAACAGCAGCGCCGCGGCCAGCAGCAGCCGGGGCAGGACGCGGGGACGCAGGGCCATCGAGGGGGCGGGGGGTTGGAGGAGGGTTCACCCGCGTCGTAGTGTGCTTGTTTGTGCCTGCGCCTACCGAGATGCCGAAGCTCAAGACCCGCAAAGCGGCCGCCAAGCGGTTCAAGGCCACCGGCACCGGCAAATTCATGCGCCGGCGTGCCTTCCTCAACCACCTGCTCGATCACAAGAGCCCCAAGCGCAAGCGCTATCTGGGGACGATGGCGGTGGTCGATGACCGCGACCACGACAACGTGGCCCGGATGCTGCCCTACGCCGGCTGAGTCCGGTCGGGCTCCCTCCGGGGTTCCCGCTTCCCTGTCTTTTCTCACCCACCCACCGCTCACCTCCCATGGCCCGCGTCAAGAGGGGCAACGTCGCCCGCAAACGCCGCAACAAGATCCTTCGTCTCGCCCGCGGCTTCCAGGGGAGCAACGGCAGCCTGTTCCGCACCGCCAACCAGCGGGTCATGAAGGCCCTCTGCAATGCCTACCGCGACCGTCGCCGCCGCAAGCGTGACTTCCGCCGCCTCTGGATCGCCCGGATCAACGCCGCCGCCCGCATGAACGGCCTCAGCTACAGCAAGCTGATCGGCGGCCTCAAGCGGGCCGACGTGCGCCTGAACCGCAAGATGCTGGCCCAGCTGGCCGTCGCCGATCCCGCCAGCTTCACCGCCGTGGCCACCGCGGCAGGCCACTGACGCCGTCCCCCCAGCACCGACCGTCCGGCCGGACACGATGACCGATCTGCTGCCCCAGGCCTACCTGCTCGGCCTGATCGCCCTGCTGGGCGTGGCCGCCATCGTGGTCGGCCGCCAGATTCTGCGGGTGCGGCGCGATGAACTCGCCCTGGCCCGCCTCGGCGGCACCGACAAGGCCGCTGGCGGCACCAGGGACGCCTCCACCCTCTATGAGCTGGCCTCGGTGCAGCTGCGCAAGCGGCTGTACGCCGAGGCCCAGGTCAACCTCAAGCAAGCTCTGAAGCTGGCCGACGCGGAGAACGCCCCGGCCGAGGCGCGGGCCCTGATGGAGAACGCCCTCGGCTTCACCCTGGCGGCCCAGAACAACTACAACGCCGCCGTGCGCCACTACCGGGCCGCCCTGCGGGCCAAGGCCGAGTATCCGGTGGCCCTCAACAACCTCGCCTTCGCCCTCGAAAAGCAGTCGAAGGCCGACGAGGCTCGCAGCCTCTACGAGAAGGTGCTGCAGCTGGAGGCCACCAACAAGACGGCCCTCAAGCGGCTCTCGATCCTGGAGCGGCGCAGCGGCCGCCAGGCGGGCGAGAACGGCAAGGCCTCCTGAGACCCAGCCCGGCCGGGCTCACCAGAGGCCGCGCACCGGGGCGGGCTCTCCGGCGGCGGGGGCCTGGGCGGTGCGTTCCGGGACCAGCTGCAGCCGCCCGCCGGGGGTGGTGAGCCGGGGCGCCCGCCAGCCGCTCAGGGACAGGCCCTGCACGCTCTGAAAGGCGCCACCGGGCTCCAGGGCGCCGCCGAGGGGATCCCCCAGCACCAGCAGGTCGAGCTGGTCGGACTTGGCGTTGAGGTTGCCCTGCACCGCAGATTCAACCCCGCCGATGGCCATCGCACCGCGCAGGTCCACCATCTGGCCGATCGGGGTGGCCCCGTCGATCCGCAGCTGCACGGGCACGGCGGGCCCGCCGCTGAAGGACTGGTAGCGGCCGCTCCAGCGACGGGGCATCTGCTCGGCGATCAGCCGGGCCCGGGCGATCGGATCGAAGGTCTCCACCTCACCGTTGGTGCCGCCGTCCTGGCCGATCACCTGGGCCTCGGGGGCCGTGAAGGGCACGAATCCATCGGCCGGCATGGGGCTGGCGGCAAGCACCGGGCTGGCGGCGAGCAGCAGGGGCACGGCGGCCAGAGGCACCGGCATGGCGTGGGTCTCGGGGGCAGAAGGCAGACTAATCGGGATGCGCCCGTGCGCCGCAGGCCCCCGACCGTGACCGCCATCGCCCCCCTGACTTCCCGCGACGATCTGGTGATCGCCGGCCGTCGCTTCCGCAGCCGCCTGATGACCGGCACCGGCAAGTACCCGAGCCTGGAGGCCATGCAGGCCAGCCTGGAGGCCAGCGGCTGCGAGATCGTCACCGTGGCGGTGCGGCGGGTGCAGAGCGGCGCCCCGGGCCATGGCGGCCTGATGGAGGCGATCGACTGGGGCCGCATCTGGATGCTGCCCAACACGGCCGGCTGCGCCACCGCCGAGGAGGCGGTGCGGGTGGCCCGGCTGGGCCGGGAGCTGGCGCGCCTGGCGGGCCAGGAGGACAACAATTTCGTGAAGCTGGAGGTGATCCCCGACTCCCGCCACCTGCTGCCGGACCCCTTCGGCACCCTCGAGGCCGCCGAGCAGCTGGTGAAGGAAGGCTTCGCCGTTCTGCCCTACATCAACGCCGATCCCCTGCTGGCCAAGCGGCTGGAGGAGGCCGGCTGCGCCACGGTGATGCCGCTGGGATCGCCGATCGGCTCGGGCCAGGGCATCCGCAACGCCGCCAACATCGCCCTGATCATCGAGAACGCCCGCGTGCCGGTGGTGGTGGATGCGGGCCTGGGGGTGCCCAGCGAGGCCGCCCAGGCCATGGAGATGGGCGCCGATGCCCTGCTGATCAACAGCGCCATCGCCCTGGCGGGCGATCCGCCGGCGATGGCCCGGGCGATGGCCCTGGCCACCGAGGCCGGTCGCACCGCCCTGCTGGCGGGCCGGCTGCCGCAGCGGGCCGAAGCCCGGGCCAGTTCCCCGCTGGAAGGCCGTGTGACGAACCATTGACGATCGGGCCGATCGCGGGCCCGCTCCATAGGGTTTGCCGCAAACCGATCCCCAGCCATGCAGGTCACTGAAGAAGACGGCGGCAAGCTCAACGCCTTCGCCAAGGAGCCCCGCATGGTGCTCCAGGAGGAGGGCGAGACCAGCGGCGCCAACCGGATCCTGCTGATCGGGGGCCTGGTGCTGGTGGCCGTCATGGTGGCGGTGGCGGCCGGCATCAGCTGAGGCCGGTGGGGGCCTCTGAGGCCTGTAGTAGCTTGCCCACCTGAGCAACTGCTCGTTCAGGAGTCTGGGGTGAAGGTTCTCGTTCTCGGCGGCGACGGCTTCTGTGGTTGGCCCTGTGCCGTGAACCTGGCGGAAGCCGGACACGACGTCGTCATCGTCGACAACCTGAGTCGGCGCAAGATCGACATCGACCTGGGCGTCGAGTCACTGACGCCGATCGCCACGATTCACGACCGGCTGCGGGCCTGGGAACAGGTGGGTGGCCGGGCCATGACCTTCGTGCACCTGGACATCGCCCGGGAGTACGACCGGCTGCTGGATCTGCTGCGCAGCGAGCGCCCTGAGGCGATCGTCCACTTCGCCGAGCAGCGGGCCGCCCCCTACTCGATGAAGAGCAGCGCCACCAAGCGCTACACCGTCGACAACAACGTCAACGGCACCCACAACCTGCTGGCGGCCATCGTCGACAGCGGCCTTGACGTCCACATCGTGCACCTGGGCACGATGGGCGTCTACGGCTACGGCTCCCACCGGGGCGCCACGATCCCGGAGGGCTACCTGACGGTGGAAGTGCCCCAGCCGGACGGCACCTGCTTCACCGAGAAGATCCTGCACCCCACGGATCCCGGCAGCGTCTACCACATGACCAAGACGCTGGATCAGCTGCTGTTCTTCTACTACAACAAGAACGACGCGATCCGGGTCACCGACCTGCACCAGGGCATAGTCTGGGGCACCAACACCGACCTCACCCAGCGGGATCCCCGCCTCACCAACCGCTTCGACTACGACGGCGACTACGGCACCGTGCTCAACCGCTTCCTGATGCAGGCGGCGATCGGCTACCCGCTCACCGTCCACGGCACCGGCGGCCAGACGCGGGCCTTCATCCATATCCGCGATTCGGTGCGCTGCGTCCAGCTGGCCCTGGAGCACCCCCCCGAGCCCGGCGAGAAGGTGAAGATCTTCAACCAGATGACCGAGAGTCACCAGGTGGGCGAACTGGCCCGCAAAGTGGCGGCCCTCACCGACTCTGAGATCAACTACCTGCCCAACCCCCGCAAGGAGGCGATCGAGAACGATTTGATCGTCGACAACCGCTGCTTCATCGAGCTAGGCCTCAAACCCACCACCCTTGATGACGGCCTGCTGGCCGAAGTGGTGGACGTGGCCCGCCGCTGGGCCGACCGTTGCGACCGCTCCAAGATCCCCTGCCTCTCCGCCTGGACCCAGCGCCAGGCCGAAGCGATCAAGGCCTTCGCCTGATCTCCCCCCCGTGAAGATCGCCTTTTTCACCGAAACCTTCCTGCCGAAGGTCGACGGCATCGTCACGCGACTCACCAAGACGGTGCAGCAGCTGGTGTTGGCCGGCGACGAGGTGCTGATCTTCTGCCCCGAAGGCGCTCCCGACGGCTACATGGGGGCCCGGGTGGTGGGGGTGCCGGCCATGCCGCTGCCCCTCTATCCCGAGCTGAAGCTGGCCCTGCCGCGGCCGGCCGTCTCGGAAGCCCTCGACCGCTTCGGCCCCGATCTGGTTCACGTCGTCAATCCGGCCGTGCTGGGCCTGGGGGGCATCTGGCTGGCCAAGAGCCGCGGCCTGCCGCTGGTGGCCAGCTACCACACCCATCTGCCCAAGTACCTGGAGCACTACGGCATGGGGATGCTCGAGCCCCTGCTGTGGGAACTGCTCAAGGCCGCCCACAACCAGGCCCGACTCAACCTCTGCACCTCCACCGCCATGGTCGAGGAGCTGGCGGCCCGGGGCATCCAGCACACGGCCCTCTGGCAGCGGGGCGTCGACACCGACCTGTTCCGCCCCGAACTGGCCTCCGGCGCCATGCGCGAGCGGCTCCACGGCGGCCACGACGACACCGGCCACCTGCTCCTCTACATCGGCCGACTCTCGGCGGAGAAGCAGATCGAGCGGATCCGGCCCGTGCTCGAAGCCATGCCCCAGGCCCGGCTCGCCCTGGTGGGGGACGGTCCCCACCGCCAGCAGCTGGAGCGCCATTTCGACGGCACCGCCACCACCTTCGTGGGCTACCTGGCCGGCCAGGAGCTGGCCTCGGCCTACGCCAGCGGCGACGCCTTCCTGTTCCCCTCCAGCACCGAAACCCTCGGCCTGGTGCTGCTGGAGGCGATGGCCGCCGGCTGCCCGGTGGTGGGGGCCAACCGGGGCGGCATTCCCGACATCGTCAGCGACGGCGTCAACGGCTGCCTCTATGACCCCGACCAGCCCGCCAGCCTGACCACGGCCGTCCAACGGCTGCTGGGGGATCCGGCGGCCCGCCGCCAGCTGCGCCTGGCCGCCCGCGAGGAAGCCGAGCGCTGGGGCTGGGCCGGGGCCACCGCCCAGCTGCAGGGCTACTACCGCCAGGTGCTCCAGCAGGGCCGTTTCCCCCAGGCCGCCTGAGGGACCTCAGCCCGGCCGGGCCGCCACCGGCGCCTTGACGCCCCGGAACCACACGGTCATCAGGGCCTTCACCATCGGTGCGGCCACCGTGCCGCCGTAACCGCCGGAGTTCTCACCGAAGGCGACGATCACCAGGGTGGGGGTGCCGGTGGCCGGGGCGTAGCCGCCGAACCAGGCATGGTCGGGACGGGGTGGATCCTCGGCGGTGCCGGTCTTGCCGGCCACGGGCGGCAGGCTGGGGTCGTTGAGGATGGTGGCCGTGCCGCTGGTGACCGCCTGGCGCAGACCGGCATGCAGCACCCGCAGGGTGGCCGGCTTCAGTCCGATCCACTTGCGCGGGTAGTCACGCTCCACCAGGTGGGGCGTCACCAGCCAGCCTCCATTGGCGACGGCGGCATAGAGGCGGGCCATCTGGATCGGCGTCACCGTCACCGCCCCCTGGCCGATCGAGGAGGTGATCGTGTCGACCGGGGTCCAGGGTTCACCCAGCACCTCCTTCTTCCAGGCCGGGTCCCCCAGCAGCCCCGGGGACTCCTCGGCGGACAGCTCGCTGCCGGTGCGGCTGCCATAGCCGAGGCGACGGGCCGCCTTGAACATCTCCTCCGGGCCGACCATCAGCCCCACCTTGTAGAAGAAGCTGTTGCTGCTCACCGCGAGGGCGAAGGGGAAGCCGATGCTGCCGAAGGAGCCGTGGTCGGCGTAGCACTGGCCGTAGTAGCAGAAGGAGCCCACCGTCGGCACGGTGGAGTTCTCGTTGAGCTTGCCGGACTCGATGCCGGCGATGGTGGTGACGATCTTGAAGGTGCTGGCCGGCGGGAACCCCTGGAAGGCCCGGTTCAGCATCGGCGCCTCCGGCCGGTTGAGGCTGTTCCACTGGGCGGTGGTGGGGCCGTCGGAGAAGATATTGGGATCGAAGTTGGGCCGGCTGGCCATCGCCCGCACGGCGCCGGTGCGGGGATCCATCGCCACGATCGCCCCCTTGCGCACCCCGTCGAGGGCCTTCTCCGCCGCCCGCTGCAGGTCGAGATCGAGGGTGAGGCGCAGATCCTTGCCGGCCTTGGCGGGCTTGTCCCCCAGCACCCGCTGCACCTGGCCTTCGGCATTCACCTCCAGCTGCTGGCCACCCCACTCACCGCGCAGGTGGGTTTCGTAGACCTTCTCGAGCCCGCTGCGGCCGATGCGATCGCTGATGCGGTAGCCGTGGTCGCGGAGGGCGGCGTACTCCTCCTCGGTGATGCTGCTCGTGTAGCCCATCACGTGGGCCCCCAGGCTGCCGTCGGGATAGGCGCGCAGCACGTCCTCGGACACCTCCGCCCCCTGCAGGGATCCGGCCTGCTCCCGGAAGCGCAGCACCTGCACCGGCGTCAGCGAGAGGGCCAGGGGGATCCGGAAGCCCTGGGCATTGGCGCCGCTCCGGCGCTGGGCATCCAGCCGGTCGGCGGGGATCCCCAGCAGGCCGGCGAGCCGGTCACGCAGCCCGGGCCAGCCACGGTCGTCGACCTGGAGGGGCTGGAGATAGAGGTTGTAGGTGAGCCGGTTGGTGGCCAGAACCCGCCCCTTGCGATCCAGCAGGCGGCCCCGCACGGGGTTGCGCGGCAGCAGGCGGATCCGGTTCTCGTCGGCCATCGCCCGGTTCTCGGCCCCGTGCAGCAGCTGGAGCCAGGCGAGGCGCCCGAGAATCGCCGCCAGGATCAGCAGCATGAAGGTGAGCAGGAGGGCAGCCTGGTGGCCGGTCCCTGTGTGGCGGGTGGAGGAGGCCCCGAGCCCGCCGCCGGCAGCGCGCACCATCAGCCGAGTCGGCTCTGGAGCAGGGCCAGCCGCGCCTCGATACGCTCCAGGGCCGCCAGCAGCTCGGCCGGATCCGCCGGACTGGGCGGCGGGGCCGCATCCCAGGCGGGAGGGGTGGCCCCGGGGCCCGGCCCGGCGGGGCCCTCCTCGGCGCCCACGTCGCGCACCTCCACCTTCATCACGGGGTTGCCCAGGCCGGGCTGGAAGCGATCGAGGTTCTCCCTCACCTGGCTGGCCGCGGGCTCCCCTTCCTCCCGCAGCTGGCCGAGGGGATCGGCACTGGTGCCGTCGAAGGCGGCCAGCACCTCGGCCGGCCCCCCCTTGCGGACCCGCTCCACCACCGCCAGTCCCACCGGCAGCACGTCCTGCATCAGAGCCAGGCGCAGGGAATCGAGGGGATCGGCAGCCATGACGTCGGAACCCGGACCGGGCTTTCCAGTCTGACGTGCGGAACGGCCCGGCTCAGGGTGCGGGTCGCTGCACCCCGGGATCGACGATCACCTGGCCGCAGAAGCGGGTGCTGCCCAGCCACCAGCCGCCGCCGACAGCCAGCACCAGCAGGACACTGAAGGGCAGCAGGGCCTGGCGGGTGCCGTCGAGGGAGAGCCACTCCAGCCAGCCCCGCAGCCAGCGGTCACGGTCGAAGCGGCGCCGCTCCCTCAGGCTTTCCTTGCCGCGGCGGTCGAGGGCCCGGGCCACCCAGCGCTCGAAGGCCTTCTTCTTGGTGACGGCCATCTTGCGCTCCACCTCCAGCAGGTGGCCGGCGCTGAGGTCGGGGTTGAAGGTGCTGATCAGCTCCAGGCTCTTGAGGAACATCTCCACCGCCCCTTCCTTGATCGCCAGGTCGGCCGGATCGAGGCCGTCCCAGTCGACCTCGGGATAGAAACGCAGCCGGTTGCTGCGGATCTGCTCCTCCGGCAGCTGGCCGGGTTCGCGAAGCCAGCGGTCGGTGTTGGCATCGAAACGACGCCAATAGAGGAAGGGGTTGAGAAAGACGGTCTTGCCGGCCAGCAGGATGCTGTCCTGCTGCAGGCGGCGGTGCAGCTGGGGGTCGTGCTCAGCCCCGGCAGGGCTGCCAGCGACGGCGGGGGAGACGGGAGGCACGGAGCAAACGGCCGGGTGCCGAGATTATCGAAGTTGGCCCGCTGGGGCCAGCCTGGGGATCGGGGCTGCCTTCGGGCCCGGAAAGCGATCAGCAGAACGTTTCGCCCGAGACATCTGGACCGGGCTCGGTCGCGAAGAAGGGGAGGCTCGCCCTCGCCGCCCCAGATCAGTGCGGCGCCATACCTGCCATCTCGCGGCTGGGATGGGCTCACCAGCAGGTCTGGGGACAAGGGGACATCAGCGTCAGGGATAGAACAACGCCAGGTCCAGCCCGTGCAGTGATTCCTCCTCAACGAAACGCCTCAGCTCACGGCTGTCGAGTACGCGCCGGGCTTCCTCACGGAAGGGACTGACATTCCTGGAAGCTGCAGGCAATTCAAACCCAAAAGCCTGAGAAAACTGAACAGACAGGGACTCCGTCTGCAAGACGTTCAGCCGAAGGCGCTCCAAACCGCTCAGGTAGCGAGACCTCACCCTGCTTTTGAGTAATGGAAGCAAGTCGGGAAAGCGCTTGATGGCCTTGATCGTGAAGCGCATATCACGCGGCAGCAGATACTGAAAAGCAGGCATGGTGCTGTGGACAATCGCCATGAAGTCCGCTTCTACAAATTCAGGACTCTGGCGGAAGACGTAGGCTCCCGTCCTCTCGTCAAGAACCATATTGCGATGCGGCGAATAGTAAAAAGAGACAAGGCGCTCAAAGGGCTTTCGCACGCAGGAGAAAATCCTAAGCTCCCTCAAAGAGGGCTTGATCAGCAAGTAAGTTGACAGTGACTGATGCTTTCTGTGCGTCAGAGATCCACGAATCTCAAATCGATCAACGCCATCGCGAAAGCCGCCGCTGACCATCTCATCGCAGCTGAGGCCAGCGTCGATGATGGCCGACTGAATGGTATTGCCACCCGTCTTCGGAATATGGATAAACAGGCATGTCTCACCTTGATGAGAGAAAAGCATGGTGACTCGCTTTCATCGTTGCCGTTGAAGCCATGAAGGACCGCCGTCAACCGGCTGTCACTCCCACTCGATCGTGCCGGGGGGCTTGCTGGTGATGTCGAGCACCACCCGGTTCACCCCCCGTACCTCGTTGACGATGCGGTTGGAGATGAGCTCCAGCAGGTCGTAGGGCAGCCGCGACCAGTCGGCGGTCATGCCGTCCTCGGAGGAGACGCAGCGCAGCACGATCGGGTAGGCGTAGGTGCGCTTGTCGCCCATCACGCCGACGCTGCGCACGGGCAGCAGCACGGCGAAGGCCTGCCAGATCTCGTTGTAGAGGCCGGCATCGCGCACCTCCTCCCGCACGATCAGGTCGGCGTCCCGCAGGATGTCGAGCTTGTCGTCGGTGACCTCCCCCAGGATGCGGATCGCCAGGCCAGGACCGGGGAAGGGATGGCGTCCCACGATCTCCTGGGGCAGGCCGAGGCTGCGGCCCACCTTGCGCACCTCGTCCTTAAACAGGCGCCGCAGCGGTTCCACCAGCTTGAACTGCAGGTCCTTCGGCAGGCCGCCCACGTTGTGGTGGCTCTTGATCTTCACCGCCACCCGTTCACCCGTCTTGGGGTCAACGTTGGTGCCGGCGCTCTCGATCACATCGGGGTAGAGGGTGCCCTGGGCGAGGTAGTCGAAGGGGCCGAGGCGGCGGCTCTCCTCTTCGAACACCCGGATGAACTCGGTGCCGATGATCTTGCGCTTCTCCTCCGGGTCGGTGATGCCGGCGAGCTTGGAGATGAAGCGCTCACGAGCATTGATGTATTCCACGTTGATGTGGAACTGGCGATCGAAGAAATCCATCAGGAACTCCGGCTCGCCTTTGCGCATGAAGCCCTGGTCGATGAACATGCAGGTGAGGCGATCCCCGATCGCCTGGTGCAGCAGGAAGGCCAGGGTGGAGGAATCGACCCCGCCCGAGAGGGCCAGCAGCACCCGCTTCTCGCCCACCTGGGCGCGCACCTCGCCGATGGCCTCATCGATGAAGGCGGCCGTGGTCCAGTCGGGGATGCAGCCGCAGATGTGATAAACGAAATTGCGGATCATCACCATGCCGCAGGTGGAATGCACCACCTCGGGATGGAACTGCACCCCGTAGAGACGGCGGGCATGGTCGGCCACCGCGGCCTCGGGGGTGTTGTCGGTGTGGGCGAGGCGCGCGAAGCCCTCCGGCAGCGACTCCACCGAATCGCCGTGGCTCATCCACATCGTCGAGCCCTCCTCGACGTTGGTGAGCAGATCCACCGGGTCGTCGACATGGAGCGGCGCCTTGCCGTACTCGGCCCGACCGGCGGCCACCACCGATCCGCCCAGCTGCTGCACCATCAGCTGCATGCCGTAGCAGACCCCCAGCACCGGGATGCCCAGGTCCCAGAGGCCGGGGTCACAGGAGGGGGCCCCCTCCTCGTAGACGGAGCTGGGGCCGCCGCTGAGGATGATCCCCTTCGGGTTGAGGGCCTTCAGTTCCGCAGCGGTGGTGGTGTAGCCCATCACCAGGGAGAACACCTCCGTCTCCCGCACCCGGCGGGCGATCAGCTCGGAGTACTGGGAGCCGAAATCCAGGATCACGATGGCCGGAGGTCGGCGGGAACCGCTGGCATGGTCCCGATCCGAACCGGGTGGTGCGGTCTGCGGCGTTTCGGACATCGGCTCGAAGGCGGCCAGGCCAGGGCCCGGTATTCGGTGCCAGCACCCTAGGTCGCGCCCCTGAAGCGTTCCATCAGCGTCGCCCCCACCGGCCCGCAGACCCGCAGCCGGCGCTGGCGGTCGAACAGGGCCGCCCCCACGGCGGCCGGCGGGGCGCCATGGCTGGCCAGGTAGGACCGGCACCGGACTTCAATGGCGTCAGCGATGCGCGCCCGCAGGCGCCCGGCCAGCTCCGGATCGGCCTGCTCCAGACCGGCCAGGGCGGCCTCCACCGTGGCGGCCCCGTACAGCGCGGCCAGGGTGGCGCCGTCGGCCCCCTCCAGGGCGGCCAGGGCGGTGAGCACCTCGGCGCGGCCATCGGCCAGGTGGTGGTGGGTGTGGAAGATGCCGCCGGCCAGCTTGATCAACTTGCCCTGGTAGCCGAACAGCAGCAGCCGTTCCACCCCCGCTTCGGCGGCCGCCACCAGCACGGGGCCGAGCCAGTTGCCCGCCTTGAGCAGCAGCTGCGGCGCCAGGCCCAGCTGGGGGGCCAGATCGAGGCCGTTCTCGCCGATCACCAGCACCAGATCGCCGCCGGCCCCCGGCGCGGCCACCCGCCCGGCCAGCTCGGCCAGGGTGCGGGCCAGCTGGTCCGGGTCGGCACCGGCCTGCACCTCGGCCTGAGTGCCGATCAGGGCCAGCCCGTCCACCACCCCGAAGGCGGCATTGCTGGTGCGCTCCGCCAGGCGGCGGCCGTCGGGCAGAACAAGGGTGAGCCCCAGGCGGCGGCCAGCGGGCACCAGGGGCCCCAGGTTGGCCTCCAGCAGGCGTCGGGCATAGCCGGAGAGGCAGGCCTCCCCGGTCGCGGCGTGGACCCCCACCCCCTCGCCGGGCTCCAGCTGCAGCCAGAGCCCGTCGCCGGGAAGCCAGCGGGCCAGCACCCAGACCACCAGGCCGCGGGTGAGGTCGAGCCCCTCGCCCGGATCGCAGCAGCTCTCCCCCAGGGCCAGCCCCTCCCCCAGGCCCGCGGCGGCCCGCACCGGCACCGGCACCACCCCCGGCGGCTGCAGCAGTTCCAGGGCCACCGACGGGCTGAACGGCTCCCCCAGCAGGGCCCCGACGGCGGCGCGGGCCGCGGCCGCCAGCCACACCGGCAAGGTGAAGCCCCGCGGGGGCGCGAAGGGGGGGCGCAGGGAATCGATGGCGGGCGGGAACGCTGTTTTTTATGGTGGTCGATCGCCTTGCCTTCGCCAGGCCCGCGCCCCTTCCCTCCCCACAGCTCATGCAGGACAAGCTCACTCTGATGATCCCCGGCCCCACCCCGGTGCCGGAGACCGTCCTGCAGGCCATGGCCCGCCATCCGATCGGCCACCGCAGCGGCGATTTCCAGAAGATCGTGCGCCGCACCACCGAGCAGCTGCAGTGGCTGCACCAGACCAGGGGCCACGTGCTGGTGATCACCGGCAGCGGCACCGCGGCGATGGAGGCCGCGATCGTCAACACCCTCAGCCGCGGCGACAAGGTGCTCTGCGGCGACAACGGCAAGTTCGGCGAACGCTGGGTGAAGGTGGCGAAGGCCTACGGGCTGAACGTGGAGGTGATCAAGGCGGAGTGGGGCCAGCCCCTCGATCCGGAGGCCTTCCGCGCCGCCCTCGAGGCCGACACCGCCAAGGAAATCCGGGGCGTGATCCTCACCCACTCGGAGACCTCCACCGGGGTGATCAACGACCTGCAGGCCATTGCCGGCCATGTGAAGGCCCACGGCACCGCACTCACCATCGCCGACTGCGTCACCAGCCTCGGTGCCTGTGACGTGCCCATGGACGCCTGGGGCGTGGACGTGGTGGGCTCCGGCTCCCAGAAGGGCTACATGATGCCGCCGGGTCTGAGCTTCGTGGCCATGAGCGAGCGGGCCTGGACGGCCTACGAACGCTCCGATCTGCCCAAGTTCTATCTGGATCTGGGCAAGTACCGCAAAGCCGCCGACGACGACAGCAACCCCTTCACCCCGGCGATCAACCTCTACTTCGCCCTCGAGGCGGCCCTGGGGATGATGCAGAAGGAGGGCCTGGAGGCGATCTTCGCCCGCCACGACCGCCATCGCCGGGCCACCCAGGCGGCGATGAAGGCCATCGGCCTGCCCCTGTATGCGGCCGAGGGCCACGGCAGCCCGGCGATCACGGCGGTGGCGCCGGAGGGCATCGATGCCGAGGCCCTGCGCAAGCAGGTGAAGGAACGGTTCGACATCCTGCTGGCCGGCGGCCAGGACCACCTCAAGGGCAAGGTGTTCCGCATCGGCCACCTGGGCTTCGTCTGCGACCGTGACGTGCTCACGGCCGTGGCGGCCATCGAGGCCACCCTGCAGGACCTGGGTCTGGCCAAGGCGCCGATCGGCGCCGGCGTGGCGGCGGCGGCGGCGGCGCTGGCCGCCTGAACGACGGCGTGGCCAGCCCCAGGGGCCGTGATTAAGTTCATGGTGAACGGTTTTTGACGCCATGACCCTTGTTGCCATGCGACGCCTTTCCCTGGCCGCCGTCCTCTGCCTGGGCCTGGCGGCCTCCGGCTGCCAGCGCACCGACCTCAGCCAGCAGACCAAGAAGACCGAAGCCCGGATCTGCACCGAACTCGCCACGGTGAACCAGGCCCTGGAGCAGGTGGCCGCCCTCACCCCCACCTCCACCGTGGGCGAGGCGCGGGCGGCCCAGCAGAAGCTGGAGCAGTCGATCGCCGCCCTGCAGACCTCGGAGAACCAGCTGCAGAAGCTGAGGGTGGAAGCCTTCCGCAAGCTGCTCGAAGGCTTCCGTGGCGAGGTGGCCAAGGCCTCCGCCAACAAGGACCAGACCCTCGAGCAGGCCGCCAACGAGCTCAAGCCCAAGGCCATGGCGGTGATCGCCGCCCGCAGGGCGCTCTCTGCGGCTGTGCAGTGCGAGGAGCCGGCGGCAGCGGCCCCCGCCAAGCCCTGACAGGGCTTCACCCTGGCTCCGGGCACCCGATTGGCGCCCGGAGCCTTGCTAGTGTGCCGATGCGCGTGAAGGCACGCGGGTGTAATTCAGTGGTAGAATGTCAGCTTCCCAAGCTGAACGTCGCCGGTTCGAATCCGGTCACCCGCTTGATCAATAAGTCCCAGACGTTGCGCCTCAGGCCTGACGTCTGACAACGCTGAATAGGGAGTGCCTCCAACAGCTTGGGGCAAGAATCCCTTCTTGAACCCGGGAGTTGGGCCGAAAGGATGGGCAAGACCCTGCAAGCCCGACCGGCCTCGTTGGTATGGCAGGGATCAGGAGCGGGGCTTGATCAACTGCAGCACCTGCAGGCCAAGGCCGCCGGCCCGCCGCTCGCAGTCGAGGGCCTGAAGAATGGCCCGGGCCGACGCATCAATGTCCCCCTCACTGGCCGCCACCCGCGCCTGCTCATTGAGTGACGCGGCCTGCTGCAGAAGACGCTGACGCGCCCCCGGATCGGACAGGGGTGACACGCTGGACCTCGGACGTGCAGGCGTCTCCAGCGTCAAGGTGACGGGGGCAGGTGGACTGGCAACAATCATGACCGGCGAGGAGTTCGCAGCATCGAAAACATGTAAAAGGGGCAATTGGCCTCCAACGCCCCCTTTTCTGCTTACATCTTACGGCAGAACATAACAGCCTGTCCCGCATAGGCGGAAGACAGGGGGAAAAGAGATGATCTGCCGTTCACTGCATCGATACGTTCGTGCCGGCTCAGGTGCCCGGCTCCTCCTGGTTGCCGCCCAGGGCGGCGATCTGGGAACGCAGCTGGTCGGAACGCTGCAGGTCGCCCCGGGTGAGGGCGACGGCGAGGGCGAACTCGAGCTTTTCGAGCTGGTGGTCGCCCTCCACCTGCGAATGGGTGCGGAGCTTGCAGTGGGGAGCCGGGCTGGAGACGCGAGGGGAGGCACCCTGCCCGTGAAGAGCGCCGGAGGATGACTGGTAAGGCGAAGTGGGGAAGGCCATGACCCGCTTTCTTTTTATTTTGACACCCTTGGCCAGAGGACCGTGTCCTCAGGCAGCGTTGGGGTAGGCGATGTCCTCCTGGCTGTCGAAGGCGGGGGGCGCCTCGGATGCGGTGGGCGCCTCGGATACGGGGCCGATCTCCAGCAGATGACGGCAGTCCTGCAGCAGCCGCTCGACGTTGTCGAGGCTGGCCAGTTCCTGGGGGTCCGGCCTGTCCTGGTTGGAAGCCTGCAGCTCCACCGCCGCCAGGCGCTGCTCCAGGGTCACCAGACGCTGGGAGAGGGCATGGATGGTTTCGGCGAGATCTTCGGCATTGCGGCTGATGCGGAACGACACCGAGGCGGGGGCCATGGCGGGGGAAGCGACTGGGCTGTGCCGCATGACAACACACCCGGGGCACCCCCTCAAGCACCTGTGGCCTTGATCTCCCAGAGTGGGCCCTGTTGATCGGGCTCACGTCGGATGAACCATGCCTGGCATCTGCTGATGTACGCGCTGGCCGGGCTCGCCGGCGGCCTGCTGGCCCTCCGCACCGGCATCCCGGCGGCGCCCCTGGCCGGGGCCCTGCTGGGGGCCGCCCTGGTCAGCGTGACGGGGCGGCTGGAGGTGGCCCAGTGGCCGGTCGGCACCCGCACCCTGCTGGAGATCGGCATCGGCACGGTGATCGGCACGGGCCTCACCGGCACGGCCCTGCTGGAACTGCGCCAGCTGTGGCGACCCGCCCTGCTGATCACGGTCACCCTGGTGCTCACCGGCCTGGTGGTGGGACTCGGATGCAGCCGGCTGATGGGCGTCGATCCGGTGGTGGCCCTGCTGGGGGCGGCCCCGGGGGGCATCAGCGGCATGAGCCTGGTCGGTGCGGAGTTCGGCGTCGGGGCGGCCGTGGCCACCCTCCACGCCGTGCGCCTGATCACGGTGCTGGTGATCCTGCCGCTGGTGGTGCGGCTGGTGTTGCCGGCGACCGCCACCCCACCGGGCGGCTGACCACCCTGGACAGCGCCGCAGGGGTCGATACGTTGGGCCACCTCGTTCTTCCGTTGCGGTCCGATGGCCACACGCCACTCACTCCCTCACCGACTGGGCCCGATCGTCCTGGCGGCGGCGGCCGTCCTGCTGGCTGGAGCCGGCACCGCCCAGAGCGCCCGGGCAGGCAATGACATCGAGGGCCCCGGGGGCAAGGGTGCCCAGGTGTACTGCTTCATGCGCAACAACGGCAACGTCCACGAAGTCAGCTGGACGGCCGCCTATGCCCTGATCAAGCGCCAGAGCGCCGGTCTGTTCAAGACCTCCCCCGAACACGCCGCGGTGATGATCACCGAGGCCGTGGTTCAGAACCCCGGCACCTTCCCCGATTGCGGCCGCTTCCTCGGGGATCTCTACGCACCGCGCTCCTCCGGCAGCACAGCGGCCAGCCCGGAACCCGGCCCCACCTCCATCTCGGTCGTCGGCGGTGGTAAGGCTGGTGGCAGCGGCATGACCCGGAGTGAGCGTTACAACTGAGCGGGCCCGCCTGCATCCGTCCATCGGTCCCCTGGGCCTGCTGCTGATCGTGCTGCTGGGCGGCTGCGCCGAGGAGCCCCTCCCCCAGCGGCCGATCACCCGGGAGGACTGCCTGCGGACCGTGAAGCTGGAGGACCTCCCCGGCGCCCTGCGCCAGTGCGATCGGGTGGTGGCGGCCTTCCCGAAGGACCCGGGGCCGCTCAACGAGCGCTTCCTGCTGCACACCCTGGCCGGCAACACCACCGCGGCCTGCCGGGACATCGCCCGGGCCACGGTGCTGGCCGCCGCCGTACCGAAGAACAAGCTGGATCCGATCCTGCGCCAGGACCTGGAGGTGCGGCGGAGCAGCTGCGCCGACGGCGCCCCCGCCCGTCCGGGGGGCTGAGGGCCCGGCAGCCGCTCAGCCGCTCTCGAGCCACTGGCGCACCAGTGCCGGCAGGGCCCGCTGGCGACGCAGGTTGTCCTGGCCCTGCAGCAGCAGGGAGATCCGCTCGGCCTTGCTGGCGATCAGGTCGTCCACGAGCCGGTCGGCGACACCCAGCTGCAGCCAGTGGCTGGTGAGCGCGGCCCCCATGCCGATCCGGTGGCAGCGGTCTTCGGCCTGCTCGGCGTCGCCCGGGGTCCAGGGCCGCTCCACCAGCACCACATGCCTGGCCCGGTGCAGGGTGAAGCCCAGGCCGCCGGTGCCGTAGGTGGCGATCAGCACAGGGGATCGGCCCGACTGAAAGGCATCCACCAGCTTCTGCCGGCGCGGCGGCGGCACGGCGCCCACCAGGGGCCCCCCGTCCTCCGGCCGACCGAGCTGCCCGTGCAGCGCCAGGGCGGTGGCCACGAAGGCCGTGAACACCACCACCGCTTCGCCGGCAGCCACCAGCTCGGACACCAACGAGACGGTGGCGTCGAGCTTGTGGCTCGAGGCGATCTGGCGCAGGGCCGTGAACACGGCCAGGGCTTCGGCGTCGCGGCGCACCTCGCCGGCCATGGCCCGGCGGCGGTAGTCGTCGATCCGCTCCTGCAGGGCCCGCTCGAAGGCCTCGGCGCCGGCGGGGTCGAGGCTGACGGGCCGCTCGAGCCGCCGCTTCGGAGGCAGGTCCAGGCACTGGCCCTTGCGGCGATGGAGCACCAGGGGCCGCACCAGCCGCTGCAGCTCCTCCAGCTGGCTGGCGCCGCTGGCCTGCCAGATCCGGCGCCCCCCCTGCTCCCGCCAGTGCCCCTGGCAGTAGCGCTCCTCGAAGTGGCGCTGGTCGGCCGCCAGGGGATGGCCGATGGCGGCCAGCAGGGGAAAGAGCTGGACCGGCCGGCCGTTCTTCATCGGCGTGCCGGTGAGCAGCCAGATCGCCCGCAGGCGCGGGTGGCGGGCCAGGCGCAGGAAGGCCTGGGTGCGGGCGGCCTGGAGCGTCTGGGCGAAATGGGCCTCGTCGGCGATCAGCACCGTGCCCGCGGCCGGGAGTTCGGCCGGCAGCCGGGCCCAGCTGTGCAGCTCCAGGCGCAGGCCCAGGGCCGTCGCCTCCTGGCGCCAGTGGTGATGCAGCCCCGCCGGGGCCACCACCACCAGCCGGCAGTCGGCCAGGCGCACCAGGGCACGGCCGGCCACCAGGGCACTGAGGGTCTTGCCGAGGCCCATGGCATCGGCCAGCACGGCGCCGCGGCGGGCCAGCAACCAGCGCACCGCCAGCCGCTGGTGGCGGAACAGCCGGCGGCCGTCAGGGAGTTCTTCGTCGGCGGCAGCCGCCGCCACCAGGGCCCGGTGGGGGGGCAGGGGCGGCAGGGGCTGGCCCAGCCAGCCGAACCAGCGGGCCAGCTCCGGGGTGAGCGGAAAGCGTCCGGCGCACTGCTGCTGCAGCGCCGCGGCCGCCTCGAGGGGAAACTGCCAGCAGCCGCGGCGGCTGAGCCACTGGCCCCGGGGGCGGATGGCCCGCAGCTGCGCCTGGGTGACCGCGTCGAAGGGACTGACCACCTCGATCAGACCCGAGGCGCCCAGGCGCATCTGCACCAGGGGGGTGGCCAATGCGGCAAAAAGCAATCAAGAACACATTGACACCCGGGACGCTGAGGGCAAACTTCCGCCAACCGAGGCGCGCTGATGCAGGCCAGGGATGGAGTCTTTCTCGAAGATCTCTGCCCCAAGCTGCGAGCGCGTCGATGGCGACAGTCGCTGCACCGGATGACCGGCCGCCGCTGCCTCTACTGCGGCGAGGCGTCGGAATCCATCGACCACGTCCATCCACTCAGCCGCGGCGGCCAGAGCATCACCGAGAACTGCGTGCCGGCCTGCCTGGGCTGCAACGGCCGCAAGGGGGACAGCGATGCCTTCGTCTGGTACCGGAGCCAGCCCTTCTACGACCCGCGCCGGGCGATGGCCCTGCGGGCCTGGACCGATGGCGATCTGCGCCTGGCGCTGCGGCTGCTCCAGTGGGTGGCCCCCGCCGAACCGGAGACGGCCACGGCCGCCGAAGCGGAGGTGACTCACCAGACGCGGCAGGCTTCCACCCCGTTGTGGCGGTGGCAGATGGCCTCCTGATCGAGGGGCTGCTCCGGCGCCAGCACCACGGCCCCCAGCATCAGCCCCACGGCCAGCAGCAGCGGGGCGACGGCCCGCTGCCGGTGCGCCGGCGCCCGATGGCCGCGGCCGGCGAGCGGCTGGCCGAGGGGGCGACAGACCGGGCGACAGAGGGGGCGGGATGGCGCGAGGCTGACAGGGAGACTGGCACCGAACGACGAGGTGGTCACGGGATGGGGCAACAGACAGTGATACAGATGTACTGATGACGGAGGATTCTGTCAACCCGGGGGCCGACGCCATCGGGATCGACCACCCGGCCCTGCCCGCCGCCGCCGCCGCCGCCATCGACCGGATGCTGGTGCTCGGTGGCGGCTACAGCGGCGGCCGCGTCGCCCGGGCGCTGGAGGCGGCCGGCGTGCCGGTGCTGCTCACCCATCGCCAGCCCGCCCCGCCGGGCGACGCCCGGGGCTGGCTGCACTTCGATCCCGACCAGGGGGCCCTGCCCAGCCAGGCCGACCTGGCCGGGGTCAGCCACGTGCTGGTGACGATCCCGCCCGATGCCGGCGGCCGCGATCCGGTGCTGGAGTCCCTCGAGGCCCAGCTGCGCCGCCTGGAACCGGCCTGGGTGGGCTATCTCTCCACCACCGGGGTCTACGGCGACACGGGCGGCGCCTGGGTGGACGAGACCAGTCCGACCCGGCCGCTGCTGGAGCGCAGCCAGGCCCGGCTGGCCTGCGAACAGGCCTGGCGCCGCAGCGGCCTGCCGGTGCAGCTGCTGCGGCTGCCCGCCATCTACGGCCCCGGCCGCAACCCGATGGTGAACCTGCGCAACGGCACGGCCCGGCTCATCCACAAGCCCGGCCAGGTGTTCTCGCGGGTGCACGTCGACGACATCGTCGGTGCGGTGCTGCACTGCATCGCCCTGGCCCCCGAGGCCAGGCCGGACACCCTGATCCTGGCGGACACCTTCCCCTGCCCCTCCAGCGAGATCCTGGGCCTGGCCGCCCATCTGCTGGGCTGCCCGCTGCCGGAGGTGCAGCGCTACGAGGACGTGGCCGCGGCCATGGGGCCCATGGCCCGCAGCTTCTGGAGCGAGAATCGTCGGGCCAGCAGCCGGAGGCTCAGGGAGGACCTCGGCTACCGCCTGCTCTACCCCACCTACCGGGAGGGCCTGTCCTCCGGCAGCGGCGACTTCTTCTGAGCGCCGAAGATCGATGGATCGATCAGGGACGACAGCCCCGTGTCCTTGCCCATCTTTTCCCAGTCGACCACGACCCACTCATTGCGGAAGGCGAGCCCCCCTCCCAGCAGCAGCACGCCCAGCACCAGCAAGCGGACCATGAACCGACCCCGACAGCGCCCGATGGTATGAAAACTACTGCGGATCGCCTCGTCATCGCCCTGGGGGATCCCGCCGGCATCGGCGCCGAGGTGATCCTCAAGGCCCTCGCCCGGCCGCGGCCCGCCGGTCAGGAGGTGGTGCTGGTGGGCTGCGGCCGCTGGCTGCGGGAGTGCCACCGTCAGCTGCTGGCCTGCAGCGACGCCCCCCTGGCCGACCCCGATGCGTTCCCCCTGGTGGACATCCCCCTGGAGCAGCCGGTGGTGCCGGGGGTGAGCAGCCCTGCCGCCGGTGCCGCCAGCTTCGCCTGGCTGACCGAGGCCGTGGCGCTGGTGGGCGCCGGCGGCGGCCGGGCCCTGGTGACGGCCCCGATCGCCAAGGCCAGCTGGCAGGCGGCGGGCCATGCCTACCCCGGCCAGACCGAGCGGCTGGCGGAACTGACCGGCACCGCCGACGCCGGGATGCTGTTCACCGCTGTGGCCCCCGGCGGCGGCTGGCGGCTCAACACGCTTCTGGCCACCACCCACATCCCCCTGGCCGAGGTGAGCGCCCGGCTCGGCCCGGAGCTGGTGCACCAACGGCTGGAGGCCCTGCTGGCCTTCTGCCTCCGCTTCCGAAGCCGGCCCCGGCTGGTGGTGGCGGGCCTGAACCCCCATGCGGGGGAGGGGGGCCACCTGGGGCGGGAGGAGCAGGACTGGCTGATTCCCACCCTCGAGCGCTGGCAGGACCAGCATCCGGAGGTGCGGCTGGAAGGGCCGGTGCCGCCGGACACCTGCTGGCTGGAGGCGGCGGCCGCCTGGAGGGGCCAGGCCGAAGGAGCGGATGGCTACCTGGCGCTGTACCACGACCAGGGGCTGATCCCGGTGAAGCTGCTGGCGTTCGATGCCGCCGTCAACACCACCCTGGGCCTGCCCTTCCTGCGCACCTCCCCCGACCACGGCACCGCCTTCGCGATCGCCGGCCGGGGCATCGCCAGGGCCGACAGCATGGCGGCGGCGATCCACACCGCCTGGAAGCTGGGTCAGCCCCCGACGACGGTGGAGGTCAGCCCGCCTTGATCCGCATCAGCACCTGGCCGAATTCCACCGGGGTGCCGTTCTCCACCAGGATTTCCACCACCTCGCCGCTGAACTCGCACTCCAGCTCGTTCATCAGCTTCATCGCCTCGAGGATGCAGACGGGCTGGCCGGCGCTGATGCGGCTGCCCACCTCCACGAAGGGGGCCTCACCCGGGGCCGACGAGCGGTAGAAGGTGCCCACCATCGGCGCGGTGACGGCCTGCAGATCACTGCGCACCGAGGCGGCCGGGGGCGGGGGCGCCGACGGGCCGGGGGCGGCGCCGACCGGGACCGCGGGGGCGGGGGGCGGCGGCGGTGCTCCGGCCGGAGCCTGCACCATGGTGACCGTGGCCGGCGCGGGGGCCGGCAGGTTGCGGCGCACCTCCAGGCGGAAGTCGTCGCCTTCCAGCTTGAGTTCCTGGATGTCGCTGTCCCCGAGCAGGGCCAGCAGCTGGCGCAGTTGGTCGTGATCGAGCTGCATGGCGATCAGGACTCCCGGCCCAGATAGCTGTCGGTGCGGGTGTCGACCTTGATCTTCTCGCCGATCGTGATGAACAGGGGCACCATCACCTGGGCGCCGGTCTCGACGATGGCCGGCTTGGTGCCGCCGGTGGCGGTGTCACCCTTGACGCCGGGGTCGGTCTGGGTGACCTCGAGCACCACCGAATTGGGCAGCTCCACCTCCAGGGGCTTGCCGTTCCAGGAGACGACGCTCACCTCCATGCCTTCCTTGAGGTATTTGCGGCCGTCACCGATCTGCTTGGCGGTCAGGCGGGTCTCCTCGTAGGAGGCCATGTCCATGAAGACGTAGTCATCGCCTTCCATGTAAGTGTGCTGGAGGGTCGACTTCTCAAGCTGGGCCTGGGGCATGGTCTCCCCGGCGCGGAAGGTCTTCTCGACCACGTTGCCGCTCTGGACGCCCTTGAGCTTGGTGCGGACGAAGGCCGAGCCCTTGCCGGGCTTGACATGCAGGAATTCGACGACGCGCCAGACCTGGCCATCCAGCTCAATCGTGGTGCCGGTACGAAAGTCGTTGCTGGAGATCATTCCGGCGGATCGGATCGGGGGATTGTACGTCTGGCTACAGGCCCACCCGCGGACGACGGCGGCGGAGGCCCAGGCCGGTTGTGCCAAAGTCCAGGCAGTCACAGGGGAAGCATGGACCGGCGACGCAGGCGCATCGGGTTCACCACCACGCTGGCCGCCCGGCTGGGGGCCGCCCTTGCCTTCGTGCTGACCCTGCTGCTGGCGGTCCCCGCCGCCTGGGCCTACCTGCCCCAGGGAAACGCCGTCAGCGACCCCACCGCCCTGCTGCGCAACGCCCTGCCGATCGAGCAGCGCGACCTGCAGGCGCTGCAGCACCGCCTCGAGGACACCAGCGACGACCTGCGGGCCAAGCGCTGGAGCAGCCTGACCGGCTCCGTGCGCCGGGCCGAGTCCCAGCTCGGCAGCAGCCGGGAGCGGATCCTGGCCAGCTTCGATCCCACCGACCGGCCCACCGCCGAAGCCCTGCTGGCCGACACGGACGTGCGCCTGCAGGATCTGGCGGCCGCCGGCGAGGCCCAGGACCGGGACCGGTTCCTGGCGGCCCGCCGGGAGGCCCTGGCCGACATCGGCCGCGCCGAAGCCCTGCTGGTGGGGCCCTTCCCGTTCACGATTCCCGCCGAGTTCGACGCCCTGCCCCGACTGCTGGGCCGGGCCACCGTGCGGCTGACCACCACCAAGGGTGACCTGACCGCCGTGGTGGACGGCTACAACGCCCCCCTCACCGCCGGCGCCTTCGTGGATCTGGTGCAGCGGGGCTTCTACGACGGCCTGCCCTTCAACCGCGCCGAAGACTTCTACGTGCTGCAGACCGGCGATCCCGTCGGCCCGGCGACGGGCTTTGTGGATCCGGTCAGCAAGCAGGAGCGCCAGGTGCCCCTGGAGATCATGGTGCCCGGCCAGGAGGCCCCCTTCTACAACCAGACCTTCGAGGATCTGGGCATGTTCAAGGCCGAACCGGTGCTGCCCTTCGCCAGCAAGGGCACCCTGGGATGGGCCCACTCCGATGAGGCCCTGGGGGACGGCTCCTCCCAGTTCTTCCTGTTCCTGTTCGAACCCGAGCTCACCCCGGCGGGCCTCAACCTGATCGACGGGCGCTACGCCGCCTTCGGTTACGTGGTGGACGGCTTCGACGTGCTCGAGGAGCTCACCGCCGATGACGGCATCGTCCGGGCGTCGGTGGTCGAGGGGGCCGACAATCTGAGCCCCCATGCCTGAGGGGCCCACCCTGGCGCAGCTGGGGGAAACGGAGCTGATCCGGCGCCTCGGCGCCTTCGCCCCCCGGGGGCAGTTCGACGATGACGCCGCCCTGCTGGGGCCGGCCCTGCTGGGGGGCCACCCGGCGGGCGATCCGCCCCTGGTGCTGAACACCGACGTGCTTGTGGAGGACGTCCACTTCAGCGAGGCGACGATGGGCGCCGGCGACGTGGGCTGGCGGGCGGCGGCGGCCAACCTCTCCGATCTGGCGGCCATGGGCTGCCTCGGCGCCGTGGGCATCACCGTGGCCCTGGTGGCCCCGGGTCACACCCCCTGGGCCTGGGTGGAGGGGGCCTACGGCGGCATGGCGGAACTGCTGGGCGCCCATGGGGGCCTGCTGCTCGGGGGCGACTGCAGCGGCGGTCGCCAGCGCCTGCTGGCCGTCACCGCCCTGGGCCGGCTGCCGGCGGGGGGCGGTGCGATCCGCCGCGGGGACGGCAGGCCGGGCGATGCGCTGGTCAGCACCGGCGCCCATGGGCTCAGCCGCCTGGGACTGGCCCTGTTGCAGGGCGAGGCGCTGGCCGACCTGGGGCCGGCCAGCCAGGAGCGGGCGATCCGTGCCCACCGCAGGCCCGTGCCCCGGTTCGATGCGGTGGCGGCCCTGGGGGCCAGCCGGCCTGCGGCCCTGGACTGGCGGGTGGCCGGCTGCGACAGCAGTGACGGTCTGGCGGCCGCGGCCTCCTGCCTGGCCGTGGCCAGCGGCTGCACGGCCCTGTTGTCCCGGAGCGATCTGCCCCTGGCGGCGGAGCTTGCCGGCCGGGCCCAGGCCGAGGACTGGTGCCTCTGGGGCGGCGAGGATTTCGAGCTGGTGCTGGCCCTGGAGCCGACCTGGGCCGAGGCCCTGCTGGAGCGACTCGCGGGCGCACGCCAGATCGGCCGGCTGGTGGAGCCCCAGGCCTGCGGGCCCCTGGGATGGGCGGAGGGGGGAGGGCCTATCGCCCCCCCGACCGCCACCTTCCGGCATTTCGGCTGAGGGATTCAGCCAACGGGTTCAGCTGAGGACGGGCAGCCGGCTCACTTCCAGTTGCGGGCCACCACTTCGGCCAGATCGACGACGCGCTGGCTGTAGCCCCACTCGTTGTCGTACCAGGAGATCACCTTCACCATGGTGCCGTCCATCACCAGGGTGAGGTCGGCATCCACGATCGTGGATTCATCGGTGCCGGCGTGGTCGGTGGAGACCAGGGGCAGATCGCAGTATTTGATGATGCCCTTCATGCCGTTTTCGGAAGCGGCCTTGAAGATGCTGTTCACCTCCTCCTTGGTGGTGGCGCGGCTCACCTCAAGCACCATGTCCACCACCGAGACATTGGGGGTGGGAACGCGCAGGGCGATGCCGTTGAGCTTGCCCTTCATCGGCGGGTACACCAAGGCCACCGCGGTGGCGGCACCGGTGCTGGTGGGCACGATGTTCACGGCGGCGGCGCGGGCGCGGCGCAGGTCGCGGTGGGAGGCATCGAGAATGCGCTGGTCACCCGTGTAGCTGTGGGTGGTGGTCATCATGCCCTTCACGATCCCGAGGGATTGGTCGAGCACCTTCACCAGCGGTGCCATGCAATTGGTGGTGCAGCTGGCATTGCTGATGATGTCGAAGTCTTCGTGGCGGTATTGGTCAGCGTTGACGCCGACCACGAAGGTGCCCACACCCTCGCCCTTGCCCGGGGCGGTGATCAAAACCTTCTTGGCACCGGCCTCGATGTGCTTGCCGGCGCCCTTCTGGTCAATGAACACCCCGGTGGCCTCGATCACCAGATCCACGCCCCATTCCTTCCAGGGCAGGTTGAGGGGGTTGCGGTCGGAGAAGCACTTGATGTGCTTGCCGTTGACGACGATGGTGTCGTCGGTGTGGCTCACAACCGCATTGCGGATGTGGCCGAGCATCGTGTCGTACTGCAGCAGATGGGCGTTGGTCTTCGGATCGGAGGTGTCGTTCAGGCCGACCACTTCGATGCCGGTGTTCTCACCGCGGCTCAGCCAGCAGCGCATGAAGTTCCGACCGATTCGGCCAAATCCATTGATCGCAACGCGCAAGGTCATGGCAGAAAGCGGTGGAACCCGCTAGCAAGGGGGGATTTTGGCTGCCGATCATACAGAAATGGGGTCCCGCTCTTTCCCGCAGCCACAGGCCCCGGATCAGACGGTCGGCAAAGCGCAGTATCCCGCAGAGGGGGGAGGGCCGATCTGCCGTTATTTTCGGCGAGGCCTGGAGTCCCCCTTGATCCCGAAGCTCGATCGCCGACAGCCGCTCCATTTCATCGGGGCCGGGGGGATCGGCATGTCCGCCCTGGCTGGGATCCTGGCGGAGAGGGGCTTCCTGGTGAGCGGCTCCGACCCCCGTCCCAGTCCGGTGCTGGAGCGGCTGGGATGCGCCGGCGTGCGGGTGTTCCAGGAGCAGACCGCCGCCACGATCACCGCGGTGCTCGCCGGCCTCGATCGGCCGGAGGGCGCAACGGTGGCGGATCCCCTGGTGGTGATCAGCTCGGCGGTGCCCGCCGCCAACGAGGAGCTGGCCGAAGCCCGGCGCCGCGGGCTGTCGATCGTGCACCGCTCCGACGTGCTGGCGGCCCTGATCAATGCCCAGCCGTCGATCGCGGTGGCCGGCAGCCACGGCAAGACCACCACCAGCACCCTGATCGCCACGCTCCTGGAGGCCGTCGGCGAGGACCCCACCGCCGTGATCGGTGGAATCGTGCCCGCCTTCGGCAGCAACGGCCGCCACGGCCGGGGCCGGCTGCTGGTGGCCGAGGCCGACGAGTCGGACGGCTCCCTGGTGAAGTTCCGGCCCCGGCTGGGGCTGCTCACCAACGTGGAGCTCGACCACACCGACCACTACCCGGACCTGGCCGCCCTGGTGGCCACCCTGCAGCGCTTCGCCGGCGGCTGCACGACCCTGCTGGCCAACCGTGACTGCCCGGTGCTGCGCGAGCACTTCCAGGCCACCAGCTGGTGGTCGACCCGCAGCAGCGAAGGCGTCGACTTCGCCGCCATCCCCCTGGAGGAGCGGGGCGACGGCACCCTGGCCACCTGGTACGAGCACGGGGAGGCGCTCGGCACCCTGGAGGTGCCCCTGCCCGGCCGCCACAACCTCAGCAACACCGTGGCCGCCATGGCGGCCTGCCGGCTCGAGGGGGTGCCCTTCGAGGACCTGCGCCGGGCGGTGGCGGGGCTGCGTCCCCCCGGACGCCGCTTCGACTGCCGCGGGCTCTGGCAGGACCGGGCGATCGTCGACGACTACGCCCACCACCCCAGCGAAGTGGCGGCCACGATCGCCATGGCCCGGCTGATGGTGGAGAGCGGCCGCAGCCCGCTGCCGCTGGTGCCCCGGCGGCTGGTGGCGGTGTTCCAGCCCCATCGCTACACCCGCACCGCCCAGTTCCTGGACGATTTCGCCGCCGCCCTGACCCAGGCCGACGCGGTGCTGCTGGCGCCCCTCTATGCGGCCGGCGAAGCCCCGATGGCAGGGATCTCCAGCCCGGCCCTGGCCGAGGCGGTGCGGGCCCTCGCCCCCGACCTGCCGGTGGCGGTGGCGGCCAGCATGGAGGCGCTGGCGGAGCTGGTGGCCGGTGGCACCGGCCCCGGCGACCTGGTGCTGGCGATGGGGGCCGGCGACGTCAACAGCCTCTGGGAGCGCCTGGGGGCCCTCGACGAACGGGGTCGCCCCGCCGCGCCGCTGGTGGCCTGAGGGGATGGCGACGGCCTCGCCCAGCCAGCCCCGGGCCGCGGTCGCCCTGCGGGACTACACCACCTGGAAGGTGGGCGGGCCGGCCGCCTGGTTCGCCGAACCCGCCGACCAGGGGGAGCTGATCGCCCATGCCGCCTGGGCGGCGGCCTCGGGTCTCCCCTTCCGCTGCATCGGCGCGGGCTCCAATCTGCTGATCGCCGACGGCGGCCTCGACGGCCTCACCCTCTGCAACCGGCGGCTGCAGGGCAGCCGCCTGGACACGGGCGAGGGCTGGGTGGAGGCCGAGGCGGGCGAACCGATCCCCACCCTGGCCCGCAAGGCGGCCCGCAGCGGCCTGCGGGGGCTGGAGTGGGCCGTGGGCATCCCCGGCACGGTGGGAGGGGCGGTGGTGATGAACGCCGGCGCCCAGGGGGGCTGCACCGCCGAGTGGCTGGTGTCGGTGCGGGTGCTGGATCCCCGCCGGCCCGAGGCCCCCTTCGAACTGGCCGCCAGCAATCTGGCCTTCGGCTACCGCCACAGCCGCCTGCAGGAGGAGCCGCTGCTGGTGCTCTCGGCCCGCTTCCGACTGGAGCCCGGCCACGATCCGGCGGTGGTCAGCGCCCGCACCAGCGCCAACCTGCAGAGCCGCACCAGCACCCAGCCTTACCAGCAACCCAGCTGCGGCAGCGTGTTCCGCAACCCCGAACCGCTCAAGGCCGGCCAGCTGATCGAATCCCTCGGCCTCAAGGGGCTCGCCATCGGCGATGCCCAGGTGTCCCCGATCCACGCCAATTTCATCGTCAACACCGGGGCCGCCACCGCCGCCGACATCGACGCCCTGATCCGGCTGGTGCAGCAGCGGGTGCTGGAGAGCCGCGGGGTGCGGCTGCACCCGGAGGTCCAACGGCTGGGGTTCTAGCCTGACCCCATACGACGACCCCCTGGCATGGCCGGCTTCGGACTTCCCAATTTCGGACAGCTGACCGAGGCCTTCCGCAAGGCCCAGCAGATTCAGCAGGACGCCCAGAAGCTCCAGGAGGAGCTCGACGCGATGGAACTGCAGGGCAGCGACCCCGAGGGCCGCGCCAGCGTCTGGCTCTCCGGCAACCAGCAGCCCCTGCGGGTCGAGCTGAGCCCCGAGCTGCTCGCCGAACCGGTCGAGACGGTCGAGGCGGCCGTGCTGGCGGCCCTCTGCAAGGCCTACGAGGTCTCCACCGGCACCATGCGCGAACGCATGGAAACCCTCACCGGGGGTCTGGATCTGAATCTTCCCGGTCTGGGGAACTGAGGTCCCCCTCCAGCGCCGGCAGGTCCTGCTCCAGCCCCTGACGCCGGGTGCTGCGGGAGGAACGGCGCAGCTGGGGGTCGAGCAGCGGTTCGAGCCGGTCGCCCCGCTGGCGCAGGCCCCGCTCCCCCTGGCGCCCCTGGCCGCCGCGGGGGCGGGCCGCCGCCGCCGCTTCCACCTCCTCGAGGCAGCGGCCGTAGATCGCCTGGCGGTCCCAGCCGTCCCCCACGGCACAGCCCGGGTCCCCCAGGTGGCGGCAGTTGGCGAATCGGCAGGGGGTGGCCTGGAGGCGGGCCAGCAATTCCGGGAAGGCCGCCGCCAGGCTCTGGGGGTCGGCGGGCAGGGCGGGGGTGTTGAAGCCGGGTGAATCGGCCACCAGGGCCCCCGGCGCCACGGGAAACAATTCCACATGCCGGGTCGTGTGGCGTCCCCGGCGCAGCCGCCCGGAGACGGCGGCGACGCGCAGCTCCAGGGCCGGGGCCAGGGCATTGAGCAGGCTGCTCTTGCCCACCCCGGAGGGGCCGCAGAGCACGGCGATGCCCGGCTCGGCCAGCTGGCCCCGCAGCGCCTCCAGACCCTCGCCGCTGCGGGTCGAAACCGCCACGGTGCCGTAGCCCCAGCCCTCCAGCCGCCGGCACCAGGCCCCCACCTCGGCCGCCGGCAGCAGGTCGGCCTTGCTGAGCACCACCTGCACTGGCTGGCCGGTGGCCTCGGCGGTGATCAGGAACCGGGTCAGCTGCAGGGGGTCGAGGTCGGGTTCGGCCACGGCCACCACCACCACCACCCGGCTCACGTTGGCGACCGCCGGCCGCTCCAGCAGGCTGTGGCGGGGTTCAAGACCCACCACCGCCCCCCGCCGGGCCCGCCAGTCGACGGCCGCCACCGCCACCCGATCACCCACGCACACCTGCAGGCCGCTCTTGTCGAGGCGGGTGCGGCGGGTGCAGAGCAGGCAGCCGTCTCTCCAGGGCTCGGAGCCATCGGTGCCGGGCTCGCAGGGGCCATCGAGGCTCACCAGGCAGTAGTTGGCCTGCAGGGCCACCACCCGACCCGGCAGCGGCTCAGCCCCCATCCCGTCGCACCAGCAGCCGCACCCCGTCCCCGGGGGCGAAGGGCGACGGGTCGACCCGCTGCACCGTGTGCCCCTCGTTCCGCAGACCCTCGCTCACCATCTGCTCCGGTTCCCCCCCGTCCAGGTCGATCCGGAGCCAGGCCCCCGCGGGCAGGGGCTCCAGGGCCAGACGGGCCCGGATGAAGTTGACCGGGCAGGGCGTTCCCCGCAGATCAAGGGCCGCCGGCGAGCCGCCCATGGCGCTCAACCGAACAGGCCGCCGAACAGGCCGCTCTTGTGGTGGTGGCGTTGGCCCTTGCTGGTGTGGTGTCCGGCCAGCTGCTCGAGCAGTTGCCGCTCCTCCCCGTTGAGCTTGGTGGGCAGCTGCACCTTGATGGTGAACTGGTGGTTGCCGCGGGCCACCGGATTGCCGAGCCGGGGCACCCCCTTGCCCTGGAGGGTGATGACGGCCCCGGGCTGGGTGCCGGGGGGAATCTCCAGCGGCTCGTGACCGTCGACGGTCTCGACCTCGATCGTGTCGCCCAGGATCGCCTGGAGGTAGTTGAGCGAAACCTCGGAATGGATCGTCACCCCGTCGCGGCGCAGATGGGGGTGGGACTGGACGGTGAGGAAGACGTAGAGATCCCCGGCCGGCCCGCCCCGCTGGCCGGCGTTGCCCTCCTGGCCGACCCGCAGGCGGGTGCCGGTGTCGACGCCGGCGGGGATGTTGATGCGCAGCTTCTTGCGCACCTGCTGCAGGCCCTGGCCGCCGCAGGCGTTGCAGGGATCGGCGATCACCTGGCCGGTGCCGTCGCAGGTGGGGCAGGGCGCCACCTGGGTGAAATTGCCGAAGGGGGTGCGGGTGGCCCGACGCACCTGGCCGGCGCCGCCGCAGGTGCCGCAGGTGGTGGGGCCGCTGCCCGCCTTGGCCCCGGAACCACTGCAGGTGGTGCAGGTCTCGAGGTGGCGGATCTGGACGTCCTTCTCGCTGCCGAAGACGGCCTCGCTGAAGCTGATGGTCAGATCCAGGCGCAGGTCGTCGCCCTGGCGGGGGCCGCGGCGGCGCGCTCCGGCCGCGGCGCCACCGCCGGCCCCGCCGAAACCGCTGAAGAAGGTCTCGAAGAGGTCGGCGAAGCCGCCCATGTCGCCCATGTCGGGCATGCCGCCGCCGCCCCCCAGGCCGGCCTCACCGAACTGGTCGTAGCGGGCCCGGGTCTGGGGATCGCTGAGCACCTCGTAGGCCCGGCCGATCTCCTTGAAGCGGTCCTCCGCGGCCGGATCCTTGTTGACGTCCGGGTGGTACTGGCGGGCCAGACGCCGATAGGCCTTCTTGAGGCTGTCGGCATCCACGTCCCGGCTGACACCGAGCAGGTCGTAGTAATCGGCCATCAGTCGGACGTCCCCTCACTGGGAGGCGCCGATGCGGCCGGGCCGGGACCCATCGACACCTTGACCAGGGCATGCCGCAGGACGCGGCCGTCGAGGTGGTAGCCCCGCTGCAGCTCCTCGATCACCACGTCCTCCGGATGCTCCTCACTGGGCTCGCGCAGCACGGCCTCGTGAAGCGAGGGATCGAAGGGTTCCCCCTCCACCCGCATCGGCGACACCCCGAGCTGCTTGAACACGTCGACCAGCTGTTTATAGAGGTTCTGATAACTGCGATGCAGGCTCTGGGCCTCCTCGCTCTGGGGGTTGAGCTGCTGCCGGGCCCGGTCGAAGTTGTCGACCACCGGCAGGATCTCCGTGAGGGTGGTGCAGGTGATGTGCAGGCGCTGATCCTCCTTGTCCCGGGTCTGGCGCTTGCGGAAGTTGTCGAAGTCGGCGGCGATGCGCATGTACTGGCCCTTGAGCGACTCGTTCTCGCTGCGCAGGGCCGCCAGCTCGGCCTCCAGCTGGCCAACGCGATCAGCGCCGGATGCAGCGGAGTCCGGAGTGGCGTCCGGGGCGGTGCCGGCGGTCTCCGGAGCTCCGGAATCCTGGGCAGAGGCCATGGGCTCGGTGCCGCCGTCGGGGTTCACCGGCAGGGTCTCGAGGAGCTCCTCCACCCGGGCCGCGTCGACCGCGCCCTCCCGGGGATCGATCCGTTCCTCATGGGGGGGAGTGATGTCGCCGGTCATGCGTTCTGGCAGGGATGTCAGATGCCGTTATGTTGAATGCCCAGGAGCCCACTCCACAAGCGGTGGAAGCCCGCACCTCGGCCACGCTCCCAACACCCGGCTTCGCTTCCAAGCTTCGCTCCCGATCCTTCCCGTCGATGCCATCCGAAGGTCTCACCCAGCGCCCGCAGGTCACCGGTGCGGAGCACACCTCCCTCTTCCGGGATCTTGATCTGGGTCAGGCCGCCACCCCCCAGGGTCCGGTCACGCCGGAAACCGAAGACCTCGAAGCCAGCAGCTCAGGCGAGGGGGTCTCGCCGGTGATGAGCCTGGTGGACCGGATCCTGATCGAATCGCTCACCAGCGGCGCCAGCGACATCCACGTGGAGCCCCAGGAGGACGGCCTGCTGGTCCGCTTCCGCCAGGACGGCGTGCTGCGCAGCATCGACAAGCTGCCCCGCACCCTGATCCCCGCGGTCACCTCCCGCTTCAAGATCATGGCCGACCTGGACATCGCCGAACGGCGGATGCCCCAGGACGGCCGGATCCGCCGCAACTTCCGCGGCCGCACCATGGACTTCCGGGTCAGCACCCTGCCCGGCCGCTACGGCGAGAAGGTGGTGCTGCGACTGCTCGACAGCGGCGCCACCCAGCTGGGCCTCGACACCCTGATCACCGACCAGGAAGCCCGGTCCACCCTGCGGGACATCGGCTCCAAGCCCTTCGGCATGATCCTGGTCACCGGCCCGACGGGCTCCGGCAAGTCGACCACGCTGTACGCCCTGCTCTCGGAGCGCAACGACCCCACGATCAACATCTCCACGGTGGAGGATCCGATCGAATACGCCCTCCCCGGCATCACCCAGACCCAGGTGAACCGGGAGAAGGGATTCGATTTCAGCTCCGCCCTGCGCGCCTTCATGCGGCAGGACCCGGACGTGCTGCTGGTGGGCGAGACCCGCGACCTGGAGACGGCCCGCACCGCCATCGAGGCGGCCCTGACGGGCCACCTGGTGCTCACCACCCTGCACTGCAACGACGCCGCCAGCGCCTTCGCCCGGCTCGACGAGATGGGGATGGAGCCCTTCCTGGTCAGCGCTTCGCTGCTGGGGGTGGTGTCCCAGCGCCTGCTGCGCCGGCTGTGCAGCGAGTGCCGGATCCCCTACCACCCCAACCACAGCGAGCTGGCCCGCTTCGGCCTGGTGGCCTCCGACGAGACCGAGATCTCCTTCTTCCGCGCCAACACGGTGCTGCCGGGCTCGGAGGGCTGCTGCAGCGCCTGCCAGGGGCGGGGGTACAAGGGCCGGGTGGGGGTCTACGAAATCCTGCGCATGAACGAGACCCTCTCCGCCGCCGTGGCCAAGCGGGCGACGACCGAGGAGCTGCGGCGCCTGGCCCTGGAAAGCGGCATGAAGACCCTGCTCGGCTACGGCCTCGATCTGGTGCGGGAGGGCCTCACCACCCTGGAGGAGGTGGAGCGCATGCTGCTCACCGACACGGGCCTGGAATCGGAGCGGCGCGCCAGGGCCCTGAGCACCCTCACCTGCCGCAGCTGCGGGGCCGGCCTTGAGGACGAATGGTTGGAATGTCCCTACTGTCTGTGCGTTCGGAGCTGAGCAGGATGGATCTCCTCATCGAAGACCTGATTGCAGGAACTGGTCAAGGCCGGGGGCAGTGACCTGCACCTGTCCGCAGGCAATCCGCCCTACGGCCGTTTCAGCGGCCAGCTGCGGCCGATCATCCAGGACACCCAGCTCACCGAGGAGAGCTGCAACCGTCTGATCTTCTCCCTTCTCAACAACGCCCAGCGCAAGAACCTGGAGCAGAACTGGGAACTGGACTGCTCCTACGGCCTCAAGGGTGTGGCCCGGTTCCGGATCAACGTCTACCGCCAGCGGGGCACCTACGCGGCCTGTCTGCGGGCGCTCGGCAACACCATCCCCAGCCTCGAGAAGCTCGGCCTGCCCCCGATCGTCGAGGAGATCAGCAGCAAGCCCAAGGGGCTGGTCCTGGTCACCGGACCGACGGGCTCCGGCAAGACCACCACCCTGGCCGCGCTGATCGAGCACATCAACGCCACCCGTTCGGAGCACATTCTCACCATCGAGGATCCGATCGAGTTCACCTACAGGAACGACAAGTCGATCATTCACCAGCGGGAACTCAATGAAGACACCCGCAGCTTCTCGAACGCCCTGCGGGCGGCCCTGCGGGAAGATCCCGATGTGATCCTGGTGGGGGAACTGCGCGACCTGGAGACGATCCAGCTGGCGATCACCGCCGCCGAGACCGGCCACCTCGTCTTCGGCACCCTGCACACCAGTTCCGCCGGCCAGACCGTGGATCGCATGGTGGATGTGTTCCCCGCCGGCCAGCAGACCCAGATCCGGGTGCAGCTGAGCGGCAGCCTGCTGGCGGTCTTCTCCCAGACCCTCTGCAAGAGCGCCGAACCCACCGGCAATGGGGCCTTCGGCCGGGTGATGGCCCAGGAGATCATGATCAACACCCCCGCCATCGCCAACCTGATCCGGGAAGGGAAGAGCTCCCAGCTCTATTCCCAGATCCAGACCGGCGCCAGCCAGGGCATGCAGACCCTTGAGCGGGCACTCGCCAACCTGGTGGAGGAGGGCAGGGTCACCCGGGAGGAGGCGCTGCTGAAGACCACCAAACCCGAGGAGCTCGTCCGACTGCTCGATCGCTGAGGAACGCCATGACCGCCTTCGTCGTCACCTACACCACCAAGTCCGGCCAGCGGCGGGAGATGACGCTGAACGCCGACAGCCCCTCCGTCGCCCGGCGGGAGCTGCGCCGCCGCGGCATCCTGGCCAACACCCTGGTCCGCAAGGAGACCCCCAAGGTCCCCCAGGCCGCGGCCGCCAAGAAGACGCCCTCCTCCTTCAGCGGCCTGGCCGACCTGCTCGAAGGGCCGGTGAGCATCCGCGACAAGGCCCTGTTCGCCAACAAGCTCTCCGCCCTGGTGGATGCCGGCGTGCCGATCCTGCGCAGCCTCGACCTGATGCGGGTCCAGCAGCGCTCCAGCAAGATGCGCCTGGCCCTGGCCGGCATGACCCAGGACGTCAACCAGGGGGACAGCCTGGGCAACGCCATGCGGCGCTGGCCGAAGGTGTTCGACAACCTCAGCATCGCCCTGGTGGAGGCGGGTGAGGCCGGTGGCGTCCTGGACGACACCCTCAAGCGCCTGGCCAAGCTGCTGGAGGACAACGCCAAGCTCCAGAACCAGATCAAGGGGGCGATGAGCTATCCGGTCACGGTGCTGGTGATCGCCATCGCCGTGTTCCTGGGCATGACGATCTTCCTGATCCCCACCTTCTCGAGCGTCTTCGAACAGCTGGGGGCGGAATTACCCCTGTTCACCCAGATGATGCTGAATCTGAGTGAGTTCCTGCGCTCCTGGAAGGCCCTGATCCTGCTGGCGGGCCTGGTCGGCTTCGCCTTCTGGGTGGTGTCCACTTACAACACACCGATGGGCCGCCGCCAGATCGACGGCCTGCTGCTGAAGCTGCCCCTGTTCGGAGAACTGCTGCAGAAATCGGCCAGTGCCCAGTTCTGCCGCACCCTGAGTTCCCTCTCCAAGGCGGGAGTTCCGATCCTTCTTTCCCTGGAGATCGTGAGGGAAACGGCCACCAATTCGGTGATCTCCGATGCCATCATCTCCTCCAAAAATGAGGTGAGTGAGGGCATGCCTTTGAGCGCGGCTCTGCGGCTGAAGAACGTTTTTCCCGAGATGTGCGTCAACATGCTCGCCATCGGTGAGGAAACCGGCGAGATGGACGCCATGCTCTCCAAAGTGGCCGACTTCTACGAAGACGAGGTCAGCACGATGGTGAAGGCCATGACCTCCATGCTGGAGCCGGCGATGATCGTGCTGGTCGGCATCATCGTGGGATCGGTGCTGCTGGCCATGTATCTGCCGATGTTCTCGATCTACGAGCACGTGCGCTGAGCCGCCAGGGCCTGGCCCGCCAGCCAGCCCGAACTCCAGCAGTGCTGGAAGTTGAAGCCACCGGTCACCCCGTCCACGTCCAGCAGCTCCCCCACCAGGAACAGGCCCGGTCGCAGGCGGCTCTCCATCGTGGCCAGGTTGACCTCCGCCAGGGGGATGCCGCCGGCGGTGACGAACTCCTCGCCGAACGGGCCGCGGCCGGAGACCCTGTAACGGCTGTCCCGCAGGGCCGTGACCAGGGCCAGCTCATGGCGGCGGGGGAGATCGGCCCAGCGCAGGCTGGCGTCGACCCCGACCAGGGCCAGCAGGTGCAGCCAGAGGCGGCGGCTGAGGTCGGGCCAGGGCCGCCAGTTGCCGAGCTGACGCCGGGCCTGCTCGCGCCGCGCCGCGGCGAACCAGCCCTCCAGCTCCGCCGGCTTGCGGCCGCCGGTCCAGTCGACCCGGATCTCGGCCCGGTAGCGGCGCTCCCGCAGGGCCCTAGCGGCGAAGGCCGTGAGCCGCAGGGTGGCCGGCCCGCTGAGGCCCCAGTGGGTGATCAGCACGGGCCCCCGCTGCCGCTGGGGCTTGGTGGTGGCGGGAGGGCCGGTGGCGGTCGTGGCGGTGTCCGCCAGGGGCGTCAGCAGCAGCTCCAGCTGCACCGGGTCCATCGCCACCCCGGCCAGGGCCAGCAGGGGGTGGTCGGCCAGGGTGAGGGTGAACAGGGAGGGCACCGGCGCCACCAGGCCATGGCCCAGGGAGGCGGCGATGCGGTGGCCGCTCGGGTGGCTGCCCGTCGCCAGCACGAGGCGATCGGCGAGCAGCTCGGCCCCCGAGCGCAGCCGCAGCCGGAACCCCCCGCCGGGCAGGGCCTCCGCCGCCTGTCCCGCCTCCGCCGTGTGCACCGCCACCCCGGCGGCGGTCGCCGCCCGGCGCAGGGTGTCGATCACCGAGGAGGAACGGTTGGAGCGGGGGAACAGCCGGCCGTCTGGCTCCTCCACCAGCTGGAGGCCGTGGGCCTGGAACCAGGCCACCGTGTCGCCGGGGGCGAAGCGCGAGAAGGGGCCCCGCAGGGCCTTGCCGCCGCGCGGGTAGTGATCCACCAGCAGCCGCGGATCCCAGCAGGCGTGGGTGACGTTGCAGCGGCCGCCGCCGCTGATCAGCACCTTATGCAGCGGCTCGGGGGTGGACTCCAGCAGCAGCACCCCCCCGGACAGGTGGCCGGCGGCCGCTTCGGCGGCGGCAATGGCGGCCATGAAGCCCGCGGGGCCACCTCCCACCACCACCACGGAGGCACGGCTGGGCAGCATGGGGCGATGGAGCATAACTACCGCTTCAGTGTGGCGCCCATGCTGGACTGCACCGATCGGCACTTCCGGGTGCTGATGCGGCAGGTCAGCCGGCACTGCCTGCTCTACTCCGAAATGGTCGTGGCCCGGGCGCTGCACCACATCGCCCAGGACGGCTCCCCCTCCCGCATGGGGGAGCGGCAGCAGCGCCTGGAGCGGCTGCTGGGGTTCGATCCGGGCGAACACCCCCTGGCCCTGCAGCTCGGCGGCGACGACCCGGAGCTGCTGGCGGAGGCCGCCCGGATGGGGGCCGACTGGGGCTACGACGAGATCAACCTCAACGTCGGCTGCCCGAGCGAGAAGGTGCAGCAGGGCCGCTTCGGGGCCTGCCTGATGGCGGAGCCGGAGCGGGTGGCCCGCTGCGTGGCGGCGATGGCGGCGGCCACGCCCCTGCCGGTGACGGTGAAGCACCGCATCGGCATCGACGACCGGGACTCCTACGAGGAACTGCTGGCCTTCGTCGACAGCCTGGCGGCGGCCGGCGCCGCCCGCTTCGCCGTCCACGCCCGCAAGGCCTGGCTGAACGGCCTCGACCCGAAACAGAACCGCACCGTGCCCCCCCTGCGCTGGGACCTGGTGCACCGCCTCAAGCGGGAGCGGCCGCAGCTGACGATCGAACTGAACGGCGGCCTGGAGGACCTGGACCCCTGCCAGGAGCAGCTGACCCTGGTGGACGGGGTGATGGTGGGCCGGGCCGCCTACGCCCACCCCCTGCGCTGGGCGGGGGTGGACGGCCGCATCTTCGGAGACTCCGGCGGCTGGGAGCCGCGGGCCTCGACGGTGGTGCGGGGGGTGCTGCCCCACGCCGAACGCTGGTGCGCCTCGGGGGGACGGCTGTGGCCGATTGCCCGGCACCTGGTGCAGGTGGTGGAAGGGGTCAGCGGGGCGCGCGGCTGGCGCGGCTGGCTGACCCGGGAGGCCGGCCAGGCGGGCGCGGGACCCGCCGTGCTGGAGGCCGCCGCCCGCCAGCTGGAGGAACGGGGCCTGTAAGGCGGCTCAGACCTCGGCGCCGCCGTAGTCCCCGCCGCCGTACTCACCACCGCCACCACCGCTGCGGCGCCGACGGGAGCGGCCCGCCTCGAAGGCATCGGGGGCGGCACCGCCGCCACCAGCGCCACCGCCGCCGTAGCTGCGGTCTTCCCAGCCCTTGGCCCCGGAACCGCGGTCGGCGCCGTAGCCGCCGCCACCGCCGCCATAACCACCGCCATAGCCGCCGCCGCCACCACCGCCGTAGCCGCCACCGCCGCGGCGCGGACCGCCGCCACCACCGCCACCGCCGCCGCTGCGGGGTTCCGCCTTGTTGATGCGCAGGGGACGTCCCATCAGCTCGGCGCCCTGCAGGGCATCGATGGCCTTGGTCTCGGTGTCGGCATCGGCCATCTCGATGAAGGCGAAACCACGCTTGCGGCCGGTGTCGCGCTCCAGGGGCAGGGAGCAGTTGACCACTTCGCCGAAGGGAGCGAACAGTTCAGCCACGTCTTCCTGCTCGGCGCGGAAGGGAAGATTGCCGACGAAAATACTCACTGACCGATGAGGGGGAACCGATGGGGCGCGCGGGCGCCCGAGACCCCCCAAGATTAGACGTAGACACGCGATTCCAACGCCCGCCGGGGGAGCTCAGGGGGTGCGATCGAGGCGCTCCCGCGCCAGACGCAGCTGCTCGGCCACCCGCTCGAAGCCCGTGCCGCCCTCACTGCGGCGGGCCGCCACCACCTGCCGCGGGGCGATGGCCGCATGGATGTCCGCCTCGAAGGCAGGATGCAGCTCCTGCCAGCGCTCCAGGGGCAGATCGGCCAGCAGCCGCTGCTCCAGCAGGCAGGCCTTCACCAGCCCGCCCACCAGCTGGTAGGCCTCTCGGAAGGGCACACCCCGGGCCACCAGATAGTCGGCCACATCGGTGGCGTTGGAGTAGTCGGCGGCCACGGCGGCCTCCAGCCGGGCGGGGCGGAAGTCGAGCCCCTCCTCGAACAGCACGGCCATGGCCTCCAGGCAGTCGAGGCAGGTGCGCACCCCGTCGAAGAGGGCTTCCTTGTCCTCCTGGAAGTCCTTGTTGTAGGCGAGGGGCAGACCCTTGATCATCGTCAGCAGCCCCATCAGATGGCCGAAGACCCGGCCGCTCTTGCCGCGCACCAGTTCGGGCACATCGGGATTCTTCTTCTGGGGCATCAGGCTGCTGCCGGTGGCGCAGCGGTCGGTGAGCCCCACGAATCCGAACTCCTCGCTGGCCCAGAGGATCACCTCCTCCGCCAGGCGGCTCAGGTGGGCCATCACCAGGGACAGGGCCGCCATCGTCTCGACGGCGAAATCCCGGTCGCTCACCGCATCGAGGCTGTTGGCGTAGATCGCCTCGAAGCCCAGCTCGGCGGCGGTCTGGCGGCGGTCGATCGGCACCGGCGTCCCCGCCAGGGCCGCCGCCCCGAGGGGGCAGATGTTGACGCGGCGTCGCACGTCGGCCAGGCGCTGGCGGTCGCGCTCGGCCATCTCCACGTAGGCCAGCAGGTGGTGGGCCAGGCAGACCGGCTGGGCCCGCTGCAGGTGGGTGTAGCCGGGGATCAGGGTGTCGGGGTGGGCCTCGGCCCTCACCAGCAGGGCCCGCTCGAAGCGCACCAGGGCGGCGTCGATGGCATCGATGCGGCGCCGCAGCCAGAGGCGCAGGTCGGTGCCCACCTGGTCGTTGCGGCTGCGGCCGGTGTGCAGCTTCTTGCCCAGGGGGCCCAGCAACTCGATCAGGCGCCGTTCCACGGCGAAATGAACGTCCTCCGCCTCCAGGCCCGGCGTGAACTGCCCGGCGGCCGCCTCGGCCCGGATGGCTTCGAGCCCCTCGATCAGGCGCTCCGCCTCCGGCTCGCTGATCACCCCGCAGCGGCCCAGCATGCGGGCGTGGGCGACGGAGCCGTCGAGATCCTCCTGGAGCAGGGCGATGTCGAACCCGATCGAGGCGTTGAACCGCTCGATCGCCGGATGCAGACCCTGCTCGAAGCGATCGCTCCAGGTGGTGGGGGAGGGGTCGGCGACCATCAGGGCATTCCGCTCAGCCCCTCAGCTTGCCATTCGTCTCAGGTGGGGGGCAGGGTGGGCAGCACCACCCCGTCCCTCACCTTCAGCACCACCATCGAGGCATCGTCCTCGAGGCGGCGGTCGCTGCCGACGAAACGGTCGAGGCGCTCGAACAGTCGATCCAGGATCGCCTGGGCCTCGTGGGCGGCCCGGCAGGCGCCCTGGAAGGCCTTCACCAGCCGCTCCTCGTCGAAGCGCTCGCCGCTGAAGCCGCTGGCCTCGGTGACACCGTCGGTGTAGTACAGGATCACGTCGCCGGGCTCCAGCTGCAGCTCGCCGCAGCCGTACTCCGCCTCGCTCTGCAGGCCGATCAGCAGGCCGGGGGTGTCGAGCCGCTCCACCCGGCCCGACTGGCGCCGCCAGACCAGGGGCGGGTTATGGGCCGCATTGGCGTAGCGCAGCAGGCGGGTGCGGGGGTCGTAGTCGGAATAGAAGAGGGTGACGAAGCGGTGCGAATGGGCCAGGTCCTCCTGGGCCAGCTGGTTGAGGTCGTGGAGGATGCGGTCGGGCGGCAGTCCGCTGAGCACCTCGGCCCGCAGCATGCCCCGCAGCAGGGTCATCAGCAGGCCGGCCGGCACCCCCTTGCCCATCACATCGCCCATCACCAGGGCCCAGGGGGCCTGCTCGCGCCGGTGGCCGGTGAGCTGGGGCTGGGTGGGGATGAAGTCGTAGTAGTCGCCGCCCACCTGGAAGGCGGGGCGGCAGAGGGCCGCCAGCTCGACGCCGTCGATCACGGGGCAGTGGTCGGGCAGCAGCTGGGACTGGACCTCGGCGCCGATGCTCAGCTGGCGGTCGAGCCGCTCATGGCGACGCCGGTCCTGCTGCAGCACCTCGTTCTCCAGGGCCACACCGGTGAGGTCGGCCACCAGCTGCAGGTGCCGGCGGCGCACGTCGCTCCAGCTGTAGCCGCGGCGGTCGCTGAACACGTAGAGCCGGCCGCGCTGGCGACTGCGGGCCACCACGGAGGTGGCGAACACCTGGTGGGCGCCGAGCAGGCGCTGGATCAGGGGGTCAAGCAGCACCGCGACGGCCTCGTCGCCCTCCTGGTTCTGAAGCTGCCCATCGGGCAGGGCGGCCAGCTGGCGCAGCACCTCGGCGCTTCGCTCGCCGGGGGTGGCCTGGAGCTGCTCGCGCCAGAGGCGGCCATCGGCGTGGAACACCACGAGCAGGCTGCCCTCCCCCTCCACCAGGCGCGCGGCCACCAGGGGCACCAGCTCGAGGAAGCGCTTGAGGTTGGTGTAGCTGCGCAGGGCGAAGGAGAGGGACGCCAGCAGCTCCAGGTTGCGGCGCTGCTCCCGGCCGAGGCTGTCGAGCAGCTGGCGCAGCGAAGCTGCGACGGACAGCCCCTGACCGGGACGGGACGCCGTGGTGGGGGTGGGATGGGGCTGCGGAGGCGGCAGGCTGCTCACCGAGCGGCCGCAAAGGACACGCAAGGTAGCAGCGGCAGGCGGCTCAAGGAGGCGGGCAGGGCCTCAGGAGGCGAGCAGGGCCTCGACGAACTCGAAGCTGTTGAAGGGCCGCAGGTCGCGGATGCCCTCACCGGCACCGATGAAGCGGATCGGCAGACCCGCCTCGGAAGCCACCGCCAGGGCGACGCCGCCGCGGGCGCTGCCGTCCAGCTTGGTGAGCACCACTCCGGTGAGACCGGCGGCACTGGCGAAGGCCATGGCCTGGCGCAGGCCGTTCTGGCCCTGGCTGGCGTCGAGCACCAGCAGCGATTCCACCGCCGCCTCCGGCGCCAGCTTGGTGATCGTGCGCCGCACCTTGCCCAGTTCCTCCATCAGGTTGTGCTTGGTCTGCAGCCGGCCGGCCGTGTCCACCAGCACCAGTTCGGTGCCCTTGGAGCGGGCGGCGCCGATGGCGTCGTAGACGACGGCCGAAGGATCGGCGTTGGCACTGGGATTGGCGACCACGGCCACGCCGCTGCGCTCCCCCCAGACGCTCACCTGCTGCACCGCGGCAGCCCGGAAGGTGTCGGCGGCGGCGATCAGGCAGCTGTAGCCGCTGCGCACCGCCAGGTTGGCCAGCTTGCCGAGGGTGGTGGTCTTGCCGACCCCGTTCACCCCCACCAGCAGCCAGACGTTGAGCCGATCGCGCTGGGGGGCCAGCAGGGCCGTGCCGCCGGCGCGGATCGGCTCCTCCAGCAGGCCGCGCAGCTGCTCCTTGAGGAAGCGGAGGCCTTCGGCCGGGTCGACCACCTCCTCGTTGAGGCGGCGGCGCAGGGCTTCCAGCACCTGGTCGGTGGCCTTCACACCCACGTCGGCGCGCAGCAGGGTGGACTCGAGGTCGTCGAGCACCGCCGGGGTGAGGGGGTCATCGCCCAGGTTCTCCAGCAGCTGGGTGACAAAACCCTTGCGGGTCTTCTCGAGGCCGCGCCGCAGCCGGCCCAGCCAGTCGATCTCCTCCAGCGAGACGTCTTCAACGCTGCGTCCCTGGGCCGCCAGCACCTCCGCCGACCAGGTGAAGGTGTCATCGAAGGCGCCGAGGCTGGGGTCGGCCCCATCGGCGTCCGCTGCCGCGGGGGTGGCCGCAGGGGTGGCCGGTGTGGCGGCGACCGGAGGCGCGGCCGGGGTGGGGGCGGTGATCTCCTGGAGGCGTTGCTGGCGTTGTGCGGCGGCCTGCTCCAGCAGGGAGAGGCCGGTCGCCACGGCCGGGGCGGCGGGTGCGGGCGCCGGTTCGGGTTCGGGTTCGGGTTGGGTGGCCGCTGGCGGCTCGGGAGCGGCTTCGGGAGCGGGTGATGGCTCGGCTGCCGGAGGCGCTGTGGCCTGGGTGGCCGCCTCCTGCTGGGCCTTCAGCCGGGCGTAGGCCTGGCGGGCCCAGGCCAGGGCGTCCTCGTCGACCCCCGGGCCAGCGGGGGCGGCGGGGGCGGGAGCAGCAGCAGGCGCAGCAGCGGCGACAGCCGGCGCAGCCTCAGACGGGGGCACGGCCACCGGGGCCGCGACTTCGGGCACGGCCTGAGCCACAGCGCCCTCAGGCTCTTGCGGGGACTCGCGCTCCGGCTCCGGCGAGGGCGCAGGTGTGGGTACGGGTGTCGGTGCGGCGGCGGGCGCCGGGGCGGGCTGGGCCAGGGCCCGTTTGAACCAATCGAAGACCATCGCGTTCCTGATCAGACCCGGGCGGCGGTGAAGCGCCGCAGCACGCCGTTGATCATGCGTCGCCCCTGCTCGTCGCTGTAGCGGTTGGCCAGCTCCACCGCCTCATTGCAGGCCACGGCGGCGGGGGTGCCGAAATCCTCCAGATCCACCACCGCCAGCCGCAGGATGTCCCGGTCGACCCGGGGCAGGCGGGTGAGGCGCCAGCCCTCCATCACCGCATCGATGCGGCCGTCAAGGGCTTCGCGGTCGCGCAGCACCGCCCGGATGCGGCCGATGGCGTCGCGCTGCACCGCCTCCTGGTCGGCCAGCAGCAGCAGGCGCGGCAGCTCCAGGCTGGCGGAGAGGCGGTTGAGGGCATGCTCGGCGTGGGTGAGGCCCTCCTGCAGGTGGCGCCGCACCGTCGGCAACTGCTTCTCCCCCTGGTCCTGCAGCTCGCTGTCGAGCAGCCGCTGCTGGGCCTGCTGGAGATCCTCGGCGGAACGGTCGAGGGCCTCGCGCACGTGCTGGCTGAGGCTGGTGACGGCCTGCTGCAGCAGCAGATCGAAGGAGCCGGAGGGGGCCTCGGCGCCGCTGCCGCGGTCGCTGACCTGACCCAGCATCAGCAGGGCCAGTTCACGGGCAAGGGTGCGACTCTGCATCAGGAGGGTTGGGGGGCGCGCAGCTGGGCCAGCAGGCTGGCGAAGCTGCGGTTGGAGGTGGGTTCCCGCTCGTCGGGGCTGACGATGCCGGCGGAGATGATCGTGCGGAAGGCATCCTCGACGCTCAGCTCGATGTCCTTGACCAGGCGCTCGGGCACCACCGCATACCAACCGGTGGTGGGGTTGGGGGCGGTGGGAATGAAGACGCTGAGCATGGTCTCGCCGAAATCGGCCTGGATGGCCGTGCCCAGCACCCCGGTGACGAAGCCGACGGCATAGAGCCCCTCGCGGGGGTATTCGACCAGCACCACCCGCCGGAAGCGGGCGGAATTGCCCTGGAGGAAGGTTTCCAGCAGCTGCTTGAGGGTCTTGTAGACGGAGCCCGCCAGGGGGATGCGCAGCAGGGTGCCTTCCCCGAACTCCAGGAGCCAGCGGCCCACGATGTTGCGGGCCATCAGACCGATCAACAGGATGCCGAGGAGCGGCACCAGCAGCCCCACGCCCAGGTTGATCAGGTCCTGGAGGAGGGGGTTGAGGGTGTTGAACGGGTTGAACTGCTTGGGGATCGACGTCAGGAAGGCCAGAACGAAGCGGCTCACCGTGGTGGCAAGCCAGATCGTGGTGGCCAGCGGAATGACCACCAGCAGACCGGCGATCAGATCGTTCTTGAGATCCTGCTGCAGCCTGTTGCCCAGGGGCTGATCGGAACTGGGACTACTGGATGGGACCAATGGATGGGGTCCGAAGGGGCGAAACCCTAACGGTAACGATCCACGGGGGTCTTACAGGACACTGCCGAGGCAAAGGATCGTGAAGGCGATGATCAGGACCACCGCGCCGAGGGATCCGCCGTAGCGGCGCTGGCTCAGGGTGACCTTGCTGGTCTGCTCGGTCTGCTTGAACTGGGTCTCGAGCTGGTCGAGCTGGCGATCGACGAAAGCCCGTGCCGACTGGGTCTTCTGCTCCTCGGTGGCGCCCGGGGGCACCTGGCCGGTGGCTTCGGCCTGCTTGATCAGCTGCTGGAGCAGGGCGGGATCCTTGCTCTGCTGGCGGGCCATCTCCAGCTGGCCGCGCTTGGCGGCGAGCTGCTGGTCGGCCTGCTGCTGCATCTGCTGGTCACCGCCGAAGGCGATCGGCAGCGAAGCGGTCAGCAGCACGGCCAGCAGACCGCTGATGATGCAGACGGTCCAGAGGACGGGGGTGCGCTCCTCCGACGGGTCTTCCAGGCGGGAGGAGAGGTACATGAGCAGCAGCCCGATCAGACCCATCGGGGCCTGGCCGATCAGTCGCTCCACCACCAGCTGGCGGAAGGCTTCCTCCTGCCAGTCCCAGAGGGTGAGCACGGCGACCAGCTGCAGGACGAGCAGCACCACCAGGGTGATGCCCATCCAGCGCAGCAGGGGACTGAAGCGGGAGGAGGAAACGGCAGCCACTCAATGGAGGTCGGATTCTTGGGACTCTACCGGCAGCCCTTGAGCACGCCTTCCTCCCTTAACGCAGTGGCGGCGGCACTGCGGGCCAGGGCCGAGGGGCTCGGCTTCGCACCGGTGGGCCTGGCGGCGGTGCCGGGGGGCCCGCGACTGCCGCTGCGCACGGCCGCCCTGGAGCGGTGGCTGGCGGCGGGCCACCAGGCGGGGATGGGCTGGATGGAGGATCCCCGCCGCCGCCGGATCGAGGCGCTTCTGCCGGGGGTCCGCAGCATCCTTGCCGTGGGCTGGAACTACCACGTGGCCCGGGAGCGGGCGCCGGGCAGCCTGCGGGTGGCCCGCTACGGCTGGGGCCGCGATTACCACCGGGTGATCGACGGCCGCCTGCGGCAGCTGGGGCGCTGGCTGGAGGAGGTCGCACCGGGCACCACCTGGCGCGCCTGCGTCGACAGCGCCCCCCTGCTCGACAAGGCCTGGGCGGAGGAGGCGGGCCTGGGCTGGATCGGCAAGAACGGCAACCTGATCCATCGCCGCCGGGGCTCCTGGATGCTGCTGGGCCACCTGCTCACCAGCCTCGATCTGCCCCCCGACCGCCCGGCTGAGCCCCTGTGCGGCGCCTGCACGGCCTGCATCGACGCCTGCCCCACCGGCGCCCTCGACGAGCCGTTCGTGGTGGATGCCCGCCGCTGCCTCGCGTACCACACGATCGAGAACCGCGACGCGGTGCTGCCGGCGGCGATCGCCGGGCGGCTGGAGGGCTGGGTGGCCGGCTGCGATATCTGCCAGGAGGTCTGCCCCTGGAACCAGCGGCCCCTGCCCGTCGCCACCGACAGCGACGTGCAGCCGCGCCCGTGGCTGCTGGATCTGCGCGGCGCGGAGGCCCTGGGCTGGAGCGACGGCGACTGGGACGAACGGCTGCGGGCCTCGGCCCTGCGGCGGATCCGCCCGGCCATGTGGCGGCGCAACATCCGGGCGGCGCTGACGGGCAGTTGGGGACAACGGGGGACGGCTCCCTAGGCTGGTGAGATTCGGGGTGATTCCGTGGGCCGGCGGTTCTGGCGACTGTTCTCCTCCCTCTGCCTGGCCATGCCGCTGACGGCCACTCCCCTGGTGGGCTACGCCCTGCCGGCACGGGCGCTGGTGCCGTTCGTGTATCTGCCGCAGGAGAAGGAACTGGAGGGGGCGGGGCTGGGCATCGCCCAGGCGGCGGCGCGGCTGCTGCGCCTCGGCCAGGCGGAGGATGCGGCCCGGCTGGCGGAACTGACGGTGCGGCTGCTGCCGCAGGACCCCCGCGGCTGGGTGCTGCTGGCGGAGGCGGAGCTGCGCAGCAACCAGATGGAGAAGGCCAAGGTGGCCCTGGCCCGGGCCAAGGAGCTGGATCCGAACAACGCCGGCATCTGGTTCGCCGAGGGCTCCCTGGCCCTGCGGGACGGCAAGCCCCAGGACGCCATCGGCTTGCTGCGGCGGGGGCTGGAGCTGGACGGCAAGAACGCCGGTGCCTACTTCGACCTGGGCAATGCCCAGATCCTGCTGGGCAACACCCAGGAGGCCCTGGGGTCGTTCGAGCGGGCGTCGGGTCTGCGCAAGGACTTCTGGGAAGCGATCAACAACCAGGGGCTGGTGCTGTACGAGAGCGGCCGCGTCAACGACGCCATCGGCCGCTGGCAGCGGGTGCTGAAGATCAAGCCGGACATCGCCGAAACCTCCCTGGCCCTGGCGGCGGCCCTGTTCGAGCGCGGGCCGGCGGAGCGGGCCCAGGCCCTGAAGCTGGCCGAGACCGCCCTGGCGGAGGAGCCCAACTACGTCAAGGAGAAGTTCCAGAAGGAGCAGCTCTGGGGGCCCAAGCTGCGGGCGGTGACCGCCCAGCTGCTCGCCCTGCCGGAACTGAAGGCGGCGGTGGAGCGGGCCCTGGCCAATGCCACCGACGGGGACGGGGTCAGCAGCGAGGAGCCCTGAGCCCGGGGGGCTCCGGGCGCCATCTGTAGGCTGAGCGCCCTGAGCCGCTGCCCCAAAGGACCGGATGCCGGACGAGCGCGTCCAACCGATCGCCCTGCATCAGGAGATGCAGCGCTCCTACCTCGAGTACGCGATGAGCGTGATCGTGGGGCGGGCCCTGCCGGACGTGCGCGACGGGCTCAAGCCGGTGCAGCGGCGCATCCTCTATGCGATGCACGAGCTGGGGCTGACCCCGGACCGGCCCTACCGCAAGTGCGCCCGTGTGGTGGGCGACGTGCTGGGCAAGTACCACCCCCACGGCGACCAGGCCGTCTACGACGCCCTGGTGCGGCTGGTGCAGACCTTCGCCAGCCGCCACCCGCTGCTGGACGGCCACGGCAACTTCGGCTCGGTGGACGACGACCCGCCGGCCGCGATGCGGTACACGGAAACCCGGCTGGCGCCGATCGCCAACGAGGCGATGCTCGATGAGATCGGCAGCGACACGGTCGATTTCGCCTCCAACTTCGACGGCTCCCAACAGGAGCCGACGGTGCTGCCGGCCCAGCTGCCCTTCCTGCTGCTCAACGGCTGCACCGGCATCGCCGTGGGCATGGCCACCAGCATTCCGCCCCACAACCTGGGGGAGGTGGTCGATGCCCTGATCGCCCTGATCCGCAAACCCGACCTGGCGGAGGAGAAGCTGCTGGCGATGGTGCCGGGCCCGGATTTCCCCACCGGCGGCGAGGTGCTGCTGGGCAGCGGTGTGCGCGACACCTACGCCACCGGCCGGGGCAGCATCCCGATGCGGGGCGTGGCCCACATCGAGGAGGTGCAGCCCGGCAAGGGCCGCCACCGGCGCGGCGCCGTGGTGGTGACGGAGCTGCCGTACCAGCTGAGCAAGGCGGGCTGGATCGAGAAGCTGGCCGAGCAGGTGAACGACGGCAAGATCGGCGGCATCGCCGACATCCGCGACGAGAGCGACCGCGAGGGGATGCGGGTGGTGATCGAGCTGCGGCGCGACGCCGAACCCCAGAAGGTGCTGGAGGAGCTGCAGCGGCGCACGGCCCTGCAGAGCAATTTCGGCGCCATCCTGCTGACGCTGGTGAACGGCCAGCCCCAGCAGCTGAACCTGCGCCAGATGCTGCAGCAGTTCCTGGAATACCGGGAGCTGACGATCATCCGTCGCACCAACCATGCCCTCAAGCGCTGCGAAGACCGGCTGGAGGTGGTGCAGGGGCTGATCAGGGCCCTCGACGACCTCAAGCGCGTGATCGAGATGATCAGCGAGGCGCGGGATGCCGCCACGGCCCGGGCCAGCCTGCAGGTGCACCTGGATCTGAGCGAACGCCAGGCCGATGCGGTGCTGGCCATGCCCCTGCGGCGGCTCACGGGCCTGGAGCAGGAGGGGCTGCGCAAGGAGGCGGAGGATCTGGAGCAGGAGCGCACCCGGCTGCGGCACCTGCTCGACGACCGCAGCACCCTGCTCGACACGATGGTGACCGAGCTCAAGGGGCTCAGGAAGCGCTACGCCACCCCCCGCCGCACCCGGCTGGTGGAGGGGGGCGACGCCCTCGTGGCCCAGCGGGCGGCGGCGGTGCGGCCCAACACCGAACTGCAGCGCCAGCAGGCCTTCGAGGCCCTGGCCGGCGACGGCCGGCTGCTGATCCAGACCGACGGGGCGGTGCGGATCGTGACGCCCCAGATGCTGGGCCGGCTGCATCTGGATCAGGCGGCCGAGCTGGGGGAACTGCCGCCGCCGGCGCGGCTGATCCTGCCGGTGGCCGAGCAGCCCGCGTTGCTGGCCTTCAGCGCCAGCGGCAAGGTGGCCCTGCTGCGCTGGGAATTCGCCGGCCAGAACCCCGGCAAGCTGGAGCGCTTCCTGCCCGACAGCCTGCAGGGGGAGACGGTGGTGCAGGTGCTGCCCTTGCCGCAGCCGCCGTCGGGAAGCATCGGGCTGCTGAGCACCGATGGACGCTTCAAGCGGCTGCCGATCGAGGATTTCCTGGAGCTGTCGGGCCGGCCCGCCACCGTCCTGAAGCTGAAGGAGGGGGTGGCCCTGCAGCGGGTCGTGCCCTGCCGGGAGGGGGAGGATCTGGTGGTGGCCACCAGCACGGGACGGATGCTGCGGCTGGCGATCAACGACACCAACCTGCCGGTGATGGGCCGCACCGCCCAGGGGCCGATGCTGCTGCGGCTGCTCCCCGGCGAACGGGTGGTGGGGGCGGCGCGGGCGGCGGCAGGCGGCGACGTGCTGCTGGCCAGCCGCCGGGGCCAGGTGAAGCGGCTCCAGATCGAGAGCCTGCGGCCCTGCCAGCGCGGCGCCATGGGCCAGATCGGCCTGCGCTTCCTGGAGCGCGACGACGCCCTGGTGGACCTGCAGGCGGGCGACGCCGGCGTGTTCGGCGTGACCCTGGAGGGCCCCGAGGGCCGCAGCCTGCGGCTGGGCGCCGACCAGCTGGCAGCGGAGGACTGCGGCGGGTCAGGCGTGGCGCTGGAGCTGAAGGCCGGCGATGCCGTGCGGGAGCTGGTGCCGCTGCTCGGGGGGGCCTAGGCCAGCCGCCAGACGATCAGCACGGGCTCGCTGGCCGTGGCGGCAATGCTGCCTTCACGCCCCCAGTTCGATCCGCATCTCGACCATGGTGGGGCGCAGTCCGGCACGCTCGAACAGGTGCCGGGCGGCGAGATTCTGCGACGACGCACTGAGCATGAGGCTGCTGGAGCCCAGGTCGAGGGCCGCCTGCTTGGCCGCCTCGAGGAGCCGGCGGCCGATCCCGCCGCTCCTGGCCTGGGGATCCACGTAGATGTCGTGAAGCCAGGCTCCGGCACCGCGTATGTCGACCAGGCTCATCGGCTCCATCCGCACGAAGGCGTAGCCCACGGGCTGGGGGCCGGCCTCGGCGATCAGCAGCACGACCTCCGGACGCTGGAGCTCCTCTCGGAAGAACGCGGCATAGGCGCCCTCGCCACCGGGCGGCGCGGCGAAGCGGTCCCCATCAAATCCGACATGCAGCTGGGCGAGGGCGAAGCCATAGCGGGCCAGGACCGCCAGGTCGGCGCCTGTCGCTCGGCGCACCGTCAGGGACGGCTCGGTCACGGAAGCTCACCACAACGCCAGCCAACGTGGCACACCTCGGTGATCAGGGGCCACCGCCGGGGTGCGGCGAAGCAGGGCGCCGTCAGCCGGCCACCGGGGTGCAGAGTTCGATGAGGGTTCCGTCAGGGGCGCGGACGTAGGAGACCGTCTGGCCCCAGGGCTTGGCCAGGGGAGCCGCGAGCTCCGTGGCGCCCTCCTGCAGAGCGCGGAGGTGCGCGGCGGCCACATCGTCCGTCACCAGGGCGATCTCGACACCCAGGGGTTGGCGGGAGGCATCGGCCCGGACAAGGCCGCCGGGGACATTCCCATCCCCGAGCGCGTGGGCGGCGAAGGCCAGGGTCGTCTCCCCCGTGTCCAGCTCGCCGTAAGTGCCCGACTCATGCAGAAACCGACGCCTCAGACCAAAGGCGGCCTCGAAGAAGGCCAGCGAGCGGGCCACATTCGGGACATAGACGATCGTGTAGCCGAACTTCATGGCCAGCGGAGCTGTTCAGACAGGCGTGGAATCCAGGGCACGGGACAGGGCGTCCAGGAACCTGTCTCCCCAGAGACCGCTCAGAAGCCCCGAGGCGACGACCACAAGAGCGGCCAACAGGATCGCGGTGGGGCCCGAATCCTGGGCCAGACCAGCCGAGAAGGGAACCAGGGTGATCAGGGCGCCCATCACGGCCACCGTTGTATCAAGGAAGGGCTGCGCTCACAGCGAAGATCCCGCGGGCCTCTTCACTGAGCTTTTGTCGGAGCCTAGGGGTGGCTGGCCGGCGGCGGTGTTCCGGCGGCATGCAACGCCAGGATGTCGGCGATGGCCCGGTTCAACGGGGTCGGCACCCCATGGAGCTGTCCCAGTGCCACCACGGCTCCCGAGAGCCAGCGGACTTCCAGGGGATGGCCGCGCTCGAGATCGTGGTGCATGGAGGCGGTGATGTCAGGGGCGATCACGTCGAGCTGCTCAAGGGCCACCTCCGCCTCCTGCTCGGCCAGATCCACGCCGTGGGCACGGCCGACCGCCACCACTTCGCGCAACACATCCAGCAGGAAGGCGCGCGTCTGCGGGTTTTCTCGGATCGCACCGATGGGCTTGCGGATCGTGGTGGTGGTGCCGGAGAGCCCCACCAGAAACACGAACTTCCGCCAGGTGGCGCGCAGGATGTCGCCGGAGAGCTCGGTGTCGATGCCACCGGCGAGGCAAGCCTGCAGCAGCTCCTCAGCCCGGGGAGAGCGGGATCCGTCGAACTCACCGAACACCAGCTTCTGCATGGGGCCCGTGCGGCGGATCACGCCAGGCCGCTCAATCGTCGCGGCGATATAACTGACGCCACCCATGATCCGGGAAGGCCCAAAGGCCTCCCGCAGGTCCTGGTCCGTCAGAACGCCATTCTGGAACGAGAGGATCGTGGTGCCTGGCCCGACCAGGGGGCGGATCTGCCGCAGGGCAGCCTCGGTATCCCAGAGCTTGACGCAGAGCAGCACGACATCGACGGTGCCGATCTCATGCGGATCGTCCGTGGCGCTGACCCTGGCGATATGGAACGGATCGGGGCCCTCGATCCGCAGGCCATCGCTCCGGATGGCCTCAAGGTGGGCACCGCGGGCGATGAGGTGCACATCGGCCCCTCCTTTGCACAGACGGGCACCGAAATAGCCACCCAGTCCGCCCGCACCCATGACAGCCAGACGCATGGTCAGCCACTCCCCCCAGCGATTCTGTGGGTCCAGTCTGACAAGGGGAAGGGCTCCTGCCTCTCCGCAGCAGCCCGAGACGACGGTTAGGGGATGGGTTTCTCACAGAGGAAACTGGTGCGATAGCCGGAAAGGTCAAATTGATGCATTGTTTCGGATACGGCGTAGGACCCATCAAACGTGGTCCCCAGGCCAGAGATCTGCAATCTGACCCCTGCTCTGAGCAGCGGGGAGCCATCCACAATGCCAGTGGCTTGGATACGGTTCCTTCCTAAAGCGAGCTGGGGATGAAATTCACGAAGCTCAGCGCCATAGGACAGGGAGAAACTGGCAGAGGCCATGTCCAGACGAGGCTGGGCTCCGCGCACCGTGATGGTCAGGGTGGGGTTGGCGCCGCTGGGAAAGGATGGGGCCAGTCTGATGATTTTTCCAGAGGACAAGAGGATGCCACCAAACTGCAGAGTTGCGGTGGCGCCCAATGCGATCCTGTCGCTTCCCTGTTGGACTCCGACATACTTAATGCCCATGGCGCCAGTGGCTCCGACAGCTCCCCAGTTGATGACAGAGACATCGAACTGCTTGCAGCGTTTCAGATTCTCACAGAAGTGAACGGAAACAAGATCCGGAGTGATGTCGATTTCTGGTTCAACCACCATCGATGGCTGCGATGAACCGAGTGGCAGGGTGAGGCTGGTCGGCATGCTTTGACGTCCGTTGGTGAAGTTGATTGTCGACTGGTTCTAGATCTTCTGGGCAATGTGATAGGCGGAAAGATAGGAGAGTTGTACGGCGCCATCCGCCTTCTCCAGAATGCAGTGCCTGAGCCCAGCCAACAAGGCGTGCCTCGTGCTGTGATCAAGCTTCAGGTACGAGGAGTATGTCGTGAGCAGGGATAGGTAGCGATCAGCCGTATAGGTCAAGGAGGTTTCAACTGTGACTGTCAACAGGTTTCGGAACCTACCGGAGTCAAGCACCATCTGGCCGAACCCGTTCAGAATAACTTGCTGTGTTGACCTGTCCTCGTATCGGCCAAGAGACGGGGCCTCATGATGATAGACATCAGAAAGCACCGCCTGCATGGACTCGCTGGGCTGCGGTTCTTTGTTCCACAAAAGAATGAGATAGCCATCCGTTTTGAGTGCACGGCTAGCCTTGGCATAGCCAATCTCGGCGGGAATCCAATGCATGGAGTTTGCCGCCACAACCGCATCAAAGGATTCGGGCTCTAGATCCCATTCTTCAAAAGACCTATTGATCACTTCTACCCATGGATAGGATTTGCAATTCGCCGTAGCCATCTCATAAAAGTCTGGATTCGGCTCAATGCACACCATGCGGCAGCCGAGCTCTGCCAAGGAAACGGTTGCAGTTCCAGGGCCACACCCAACTTCAAGAAGTCTGGATGACCGAGACAGCTTGGCTGCGTTGACGGCCTTCTCCATCAATTCGGCAGGGTATCCAGGCCTCGTGCCATGGTAGGCCTGTGCGGCGGGGGAATACCAACTCCTCCTTTGTTCAAGAGGCTTGCTTGAAATTCCTTGAAGTGCCTGCTTCAGCTTTTCATACTCCATCATCGATCCCCAGTTGGATGCAGAAGAGGCTTGACTGATGAATGCTTCACGCACCAAGTCAGCCTAACTCGTGATCGGCAGGTTACGGGAACCCAGCCGCTGCACGATCAGACCGCCAACACGGGCCACGGCGTTGGACAATCCGTGGCTCGCGATCACAGAGTCGACGCCGATGGGAAAGCCTCCGTGGCTATGCATTGGAGTGATGGAAGGCCTCTGGCAATACGACATAGTGACTCTGTACGAATCCAAACGAATAGGCTTTGGATGACAACAGGCGCAGATCCATGTCCGCCGGTAGGTCCCCAAACAGCCTGATCCCTGAGCCCAGCAGAACCGGGATCACCGTGATCGTGAGGTCGGTGATCAGCCCGGCGCGGAGGAAGGCTTGAATCGTTCGGCCTCCGTGAATGTAGAGATGGTGGTGGCCTGCTTCAGCGGCTCTATGCACGACATCGGTGGGCGCGGCGTTCAGCAAGTGGACGGACTTCGGGACTCCGGCAGGAAGACGGGTGATGGACGCGCTCAAGACATAGACCGGCGTGCTGCCGTAGGGCCAATCGGGAAAGCTGAGCACCTTTTCAAAGGTGGCACGACCCATGACGATCGCATCCACCGACGTCATGAAGTCAGCGTAGCCACAGTCTTCCCCAGCAGGCACGGCGGCGTTCGCACTCTCAAGCCAATCGATGGCGCCGTCCGGTCGCGCGATGAATCCGTCCAGACTGGTGGCAATGAAGACCGAAAGCCTGGACATACAGCTGGTTAACGCCTCGAGTTGACGCGCGGCATACTCTGTCGGATCGGCAAGCTCCCGCTTCCTGCCACCAAAGGATGCATACAGTTCACGGTGCCTGGCAAGGCCGTATTCATCGGAGCGCTCTTCATAGGCGCGAACCCACTGGATCAGATGGTCGAGATTCGCATCCTGCTCCTGGGGCGAGCCGAATTTATCGGGCTCCCAGGGCCTTGAGCGGCAGTGGGCGATACAGGCCTCGACCCCAGGGTTGAGAAAGATGAGTTCATCGCCATGGGTCAACAGGGGCTCAACAATGTCCGCGTAGCAACCTTCGATGATCCAGCTTTCCTGCCCTGAGATCCAACGCAGGACGTCATCGATGCTGTCCTGAAGGGGACGTCGCTCCGCTCCTCCCTGGAAAGCCACTTGATCCAGGGACAACAGGGCGGCAGGCTGGTGGGCCATCAGGTGCCTGGCCAGGGTGCTCTTGCCAGCCCCGGCGTTGCCAAGAATGATGACTTTCATCGCCTCAATCACCACGTGGAGCAGATGTTTGATCGTGAGCAGAGAAATGAGGTATCTGGGTTGAAGTTGCTGACGCGCCACACATTCCCATCCAGGCGGCACCTCCATGTGCCATTGCGGTGGTGATAAAGTTATCCACACGCTGCCGACTTTCGCAATCGAGGGATAGAATAGCCTCGGTGACAGCGCTTGGATCTGCCACTTGCTTGGGCGTGAACTGCTGCAGGCTCGTTCCCAGATGCATCAGCTTATGGTGACCTCTGCATCCACTGTTCGATCAGGCGAACAGCCACTGACGTTCCATCCTCCGCCCGAATCTGCTCACCGAGAGCGGCTGATTGAGCGCGCATCGGCTCATCGCTGATGGCAGTCTCGATGGCCCTGCTCAGTCGTTCCACCGTGAGCTGTCGCCGAGGTACCGACCTGGGACCGACGCCCAGGTCGCTGACACGCCTGGCCCAGAAGCTCTGATCACCCATCACGGGGGTCACGATGGAGGGGACCCCAGCCGACAACGCCGCGGCCGTGGTCCCGGCGCCGCCGTGGTGGACGATGGCCGCCATGCGGGGGAACAGCCAGGCGTGCGGGATTGACCCGACCATGAACACGGAGTCAGGGAGATCGTTCGTCTTCAGCCCTCCCCAGCCTGTGGAGAGAACGCCGCGCTGGTTGGTCCGCCGCAGAGCCTCCAGCACCATGTCAGCCGTCGCCTCCGGGTTCTTGCTTCCCATGCTTCCGAAGCCGATATAGACGGGCGGTGGGCCCGCCTCCAGGAACGCGACAAGCTCGGCCGGCGGACGCCACTCCGCTGAGGGCTCAAGAAACCAGTAGCCCGTGACATGGTTCTGCGGCGGCCAATCGCGCGGCACAGGGATCACGTGCTGGCTGTATCCGTACAGGCTCAGTGCATCCGCGCCTTCCATCGCAGCAAACGGACCCCAGAAACCCGACGGCTCGAGGCCCAGGACCTGCTCCCGTACGGCGACATCCGCCGATCGGCTCGGCTGCCACAGCAGCTGCTGGGTGATGCGATGGGAAGGGGCGTTCGCCCAGGTTGTGAGGGGTGTCTGGGGAACTGGCGTGAGCACACCGGGAAGCTCGCCCGTTGGCGCAAACGGATACAGGTAGGCCGGCATAAAGGGAACAGCTAGCTTCTCTGCGAGCGCGTAGGCGACGAACAGTCCGCCCAGGCCACTCACGATCCCATCAGATCCTTCGCACGCTGACAGACCTGTCGTCGCCGCCTGGACGGCCACCCGTTCGGCCGAAGCACCCATGGCCGCCATGATCTTCAGCACATTCCCCGCTTCCAGGAGGTCGTGCATCTCGTTGGCGATGGCCTCGGTGCTCACCCCCGTGTCGCAGAACTCCAACCCATGGGCACGGACGAGGTCAGCGAAGTCGCTGGATGTGACAACACGAACGGCATGGCCTGCCCGCCTGAGACCCACACCAAGGGCAACGTGCGGCTGCACGTCACCACGACTACCCAGCGCAATGATGGCGATTCGCAAAGGTTCTCAACCCTCATGGAAGAACGGGTCCGGCAGTGCCGGATTTCTCAACTTGGCGGCGGCACCGGCGCCGACGACAGGGAGACCCTTCGGATCGAGCAAACCCAACTGCACCAGAACACTCGCCTGGTCCCAGTGAATGTGTTCATAGGCAACCTTGTCGTCTTCGCATCCAACGATCACGACAAACACGGCCTCGACCCTGCGCCCAGTGGGTTCAACCCCGGGCAGGATATGGTCCATCTTGATGGTATGGGTGAATGAGATGATCAGTTCATCCACGAGTCGTTGTTCGCCATAGGTTCGCGACACCGTTTCAAAAACGACATCGGGCGGAAAGAACTGACCGATGAGCCGCTTGGCATAGAACCTGCGCACACCCTGCGGACCCTGACCGCCCACCATGGTGGGAACATTCACGAGATGGGGATCTGGCGACATGGTCGCCAATGTTTCGTCGAGGTCGCCAGCCAGTTCGGCCTGCAGATGCGCGTTGAAGATCGCATCCAGTTTCTCGTGCAAAGCCTGCGTGGTCATCGTGTCTGCTGCCTCAAGCATCTGTGCGTCCAACGTTTGATCGAAGCAGCTGGCGCCGCGGACAGCCTCACTTTACCCATCGTTCAGGGCGGATGTTCGCTGGGATGCGTTGTCGGCCCAGCGAAGCCATCAACATCACCACCGAACAAGCCTGCTCAAGCTGTCCCCTGCCAGATACAGGCCAACCAGAAAAACCACCCAGGCCATCGCCCCGTTTGTATGTCGGGACAGAAGCGCCTCCAGCCTTTTCAAGCCAGGCGAAACATAGTCGTGTAGGAAAAGCCGCGCCACCAGCAGCAGTAACGCTGGTGTGATCATCAACAGGCAATAACCGAAAAGCACCACACCGCGCCCCAGCAGTGACAACTCGGAGGCGGTTAGAAGGCCGATCGCAGCCAGATACGGGATCATCGAAGCGGCCTCGATGACGGCCGCCGTCAACGCAAAGACAACGACCGCTCCGACGGGGGCTGACGGATCGGTCGCATACCCCCGCATCCGTACGAAGAGACTCGGCCCGGTGCGGGCCTGCTTTGCGGCCCGGCGAACAGCGCGACGCTCCTTGCCCGCTTTCGTCAAGGGCTCCATGCGTGCTCCGAGCGCCATCAGTCCGATACCGGCGCCCAGCTGGGCGATCCTCAGCGGTTGTGAGTCTTCCGCCCCCTGCAACACATCGAGCAGCATCGAAGCTCCAAGGAGCAACGCCATCCCCAACAGCAGGTAGAACGCGGCGACGGTGCCCAGGAACAGCACAATCCTCCCCGGCCGCGGGCGCCCGGGCACCAACATCAGCCACAGGGGAATCAGCAGCGTGCCGAAGCTCGTGCTGTCGATCAGCGCCAGTGCAACAAGCGGGGCGAGCAATTCGATGGTCATCGATGGCACGCGCGGCTTCCATCAGAATCCTTCCAGTCCAGTGTCCTTCCCCCTTCCGGTTGAGCCATGCGTTTGGCGACACACCACCCGGCCTGGCCCATGCTGTTGTTCGCCGCCTTCGCCGTGGAGGCCGTCCAGGCGCGGGCGACAACCACCCTCGGTGAGGGAGTCCTGCGCCAGGCACCCGCCCTGGGAGCGGTGGCCGTCGTGCCCGATCTCCCGGCCAGCGATCTTGAGGCTCGCGCCGCAATGGCGGCCAACCTGATCAACCTGGGCAACCAGCTCAGTGATCAGGGCCGCCACGGGGAGGCCCTGACAGCCACCGAGGAGGGGGTGGCCATGTTTCGGGCGCTGGCCGACAAGGGGCCCGCCTTCCGCGCCCAACTGGCCTGAGCGGTCAGCCTCTATCGCGAGCTGGTCAAGACGCAGCCGGCCCATCGCGCCGACCTGTCCAGCAGCCTCGGCAACCTGGGCAAGGCCCATGGCGAACTGGGCCAGCTGCGTGAGGCCCTGCCACCCCTGGTGGAAACCGTGGGACTCCTGCGGGAGCTGGTGAAGAACAGCCCGTCCCATCGTGGGGATCTGGGCCGGGCGTTGAACAACCTGGGGTACCTGAAGTTGCTGTTGGGGCAGAAGGATCAGGCGCGAGCCTTGTTGGAGGAATCCCTGGCGTTGGTGCGCCCCCTGGCGGCCAGCAACCCTTACTACCAAGGGGATCTACGGCGCACCATGGCCAATCTGGAACATCTGAAGCGCCAGGGACGCTGAGGGAAACACCTGGGTCAGCGATGGGCTGCGAGTGCCATGTGATGCGCGTGCCTGTGCGCATCGACATCCAGCTTGGCGTCCATAGCACGCAGCCCATCGACGTACGCGATCGGCAGGCCGTGCTCAACGGCACCGGCGATCACCAGAGCCCTGTACCAGGTGAATGGCAGGAGACTTGCATCGACGTGGGTCGCGACATAGGCCGTGGCCTTGAGCATTCCGTCCTTGCACTCGACCAGGACGTGCTTCTCTTCGTAGCCGAAACCCAGTCCTTCAGCACGGTCGAGATGCGGCTTCTCCTGCGCGGGAATCTCGTACAGAACGCCATGGACGACTGAACTTGGATCTGCAGGGACGATGTCGCACTTGCCGGATCCGTCCTTCGCGACTTTGTGCCACCGGAGCGCGTGGGCACGCAAAGTGGCGGTGCCAACAAGCCGAGCCCCGGGAACGCGCTGGCGCAATCGTGTGGAGAGCATGTTGGAGCCGTAGGCAAAGTTGAGGTGTGCCACGGTGATTCCGGGAGTGAAGCCTGACGATGAGTTCAATGGTGAATTGAATCTGTGGCTGTATGGACTACATTTTCGCAGCAAAACCATAAGTCGCAAGTCAGAAGCTGTCTACCGCAGGCACTAAGCGCCGGAACGGTGCTGCCACGGATAGCTATGCGGAATCAACGCAATCAGCGGCTGCCTTGCGACCCTCGTGGACGCCTCGGCCCTTGAGATGGGCTGAGTGTCTCGCGCGACCCACGGCGGAACCGCCCGGCGAAAGCTGGCCAGAATGGCGATCGATAAGCATCCAGCCCATGGCTCTCGAGCTGATCCCGCTGCAGCCCCAGCACCTTCCCGAAGTGGCCCGGATCTGCCACGACGCCTTTGCCAGCCTTCACGACCGCCATGCGGTCCCCAAGGACATCGCCGACATCGGTACGGCGGAGATGATCCTCTCCCATTTGGCTGGACGTCCCGACTACACCGGCGTCGTGGCCGTGCTCGACGGTCGTCCCGTGGGGTCCAACTTCCTTCTCCATGCCGATCCGGTCGCCGGGGTGGGGCCGATCACCGTGGATCCGGTTGTCCAGTCCAGGGGCGTCGGTCGGGAGTTGATGCAATGGGTTCTGGGCGAAGCGGAGCGGCGGGGCATTCGCGCCACTCGCCTGTTCCAGGAGGCCATCAACACCACGTCGTTAGCGCTCTACAGCCGGCTGGGATTCGCTTGGCGGGGCACGGCGGCGGCGATGCAGCCCGCTGCCGCAGGCAGCGATGACCCGTCGATCCGCCCCCTCAGCGCCGATGACCTGGACGCCGTCCATCGCCTGAGTGAGGCGGCCTACGGCTTCTCGCGCGGCGGCGACGCCGCGGGGTTGCTGGCGGGGGGGATCCCCGGCTTCGTGCGGGAGCGCGAGGGGCGGTTGGTGGGCTACAGGATCGCCTCGCTGTTCGGCCACGCCGCTGCCGAAACGGACGACGACCTGCTTGCCCTGATCGCCCACAGCGCTCGCCATGTCCCGGCCCCCATGGCGGTCTTCCTCTGCCCGCTTCACCGCTCCGAGTTGTTCCGTCGTGCCCTCGAGGCGGGCCATCGCACGCTGAAACAGCTGACCTACATGTCCTACGGGGAGTACACCGAACCCCTGGGGGTGTATTTGCCCTCGATCCAATGCTGAGTGTCACGTGGCGGCAACGGTGTCATCCCAGCCAATTGATGTGGTCCCCGGGAATCGATTCACGGTGAATGAGAATCCTCATCCTACCAGACTCGGCCGTGTCTCCACCATGAAAAGAATCCGCCATACGCCCGAGCAGGTGATGCGCAAGCACAACATCGCTAAGTGTGTTTTCTCACTAGGCCGTTTATTGATCTGCAGTCGCTAACCGCCTCCACTCAGCAGAGGGCATAAGCCAAGGGATTCAGCCCTCATGGGTGTAACTCATTCATGCCCCCGTCTGCTGAAGTGGATTGTTGGCTTGCCTTCCCCGAGTGGCAGAAATTTGAGGCCATGGCTTAGGGGCTTTATTTCACTTGACTTCTGTCAAGCGTGGCAGCTTCCACGTGCCCTTCAGGACTGGATCCTTAGGGCCATACAAACGCGCCACGAAGAAGAAGGGTCCAGCTGGCGCAGGCAACCAATTCGAGACTTTGTCCGCTCCTGGATTCTCGCTCTGGATATAGATCTCAAGGGATCCATCGGTTCCCAGCTTCAGGCCTGATGTGCGATCACCGATCGAATAGCGTTGAATGGGGTTCTCCACAAGCAGGCGTTCCGGCAGCTTGTACATCGTCACCGACCAGAACTCCGTCACCGGTGGCAGCTGGCCCGGTTCGAATCGCAGCACCCATCGCTTGCGCCCATCAAGCACCTGGCCGTCGGACCCGGTCTGCTGGGTGGCATAGAAGGCCTCTTCACCGCTGTTGCCATAGATCCCCAGCATCGCTCCCATCGAGCGGAACGTGAGGTAATCAGACCCCAGTTGCTGTCTGCTGCCGAAGAATCCCTGGGAGCTGGTCTGTTGTTGGGCCTTGGCCTTGAGCTCCTGGCGGGCCTCGGCCACCCCTTCCTCCAGGGCGGTGCGGAGCTTCGTATCCAGCCTGGCCGGATCAAAGGGCAGGCCGGGGCCGATGCCGATGCGGGCGAACCGGGCCCGCATCGCCCGCTCCGATGGCACGACGGGCATGAACGGCAACAGGGCGTTGAGGTAGGTGATGAAGCCGATCCCTTCCGCTTTGCTGGCGTTCCAGGCGGGCCAGGCCACCGCTGGGGCGGGCGGTGGCGCCGGTTGGCCTGTGAATCGCGACAGGGGCGTGAGGACGTATTGGCCCTGGATCGCCTTCAGGGCTGGGATGTCATCGGGCCCGTTCAACTGGGTGCGGGTGAGGGTGCCGACGAAGTCGGTTTCCGCCCGGAACACCTTGGTGATGCCCTTCGGCACCGTGCCCTTCCAGCGGGGTCCGGCGAAGAGATAGGTGCCGGCCCCGCGGCCGGTGGAACGCACGCCGGTGTAGGCGAAGTTGTGGGTGTAGAGGTCAAACCACTGGTTGACGTAGTAGCGGGGTGCCGGCACCGCGGGCAGCGACAGCACGATCGGCTCGGTCCGCAGATCCAGCCAGGCCCAGGAGTAGGGCGTGTCGTTGTTGGGGGTGACGATGTCCTTGTCGGCCGGGGTGGCCGAGCGGCTGTAGTGGCGGAAGCGGTCGAAGCCGCCCACGTAGCCCGTGAACGCCTTGTTCTGGGTCTGGTTCCAGAGGGTCTGGTAGCCCTGCAGGGGGGCATAGGCGTAGAGCCAGGCCTCCTTGGCGATGGCGCGGGCTTCTGCGGGGCTGGGCGCTTTGGCCTGGCTCGCTGAGCTGGCGACTGGTGCCGAAGCCGGTGTCGCGGCCAGGGAACCCAGGGGACTCAGCGGTAGGGCGGCGATGAGGGCGGCGATCAAGGCGACCGCTGGTCGGCTGGGGGTCGGGACCATCGTGTTGGCTGGGAACGCTGTGGGTATGGAGGGCGGCTGTCAGGCGAAGGGTTGCCTCAGGGCTTGAGCGCTTCGATGTCGTTCAGCTGCCAGGCCTTGCTGAAGTAGGCCTCGGTGGGGCCGTAGAAGCGGAAGTAGGCGAACCAGCCCTTGCCGGGGGTGGTCTTGATCCAGTTGGCGGCGCCGGCCGGCCGCACCGGGCCAAAGGTCACATCCACCGAGCCATCGGCGTTGGTGACCAGATCCGGCTTGCGGGAGCTGAGGTCAGCGGCGCCCTGGTCGGTGATCAGCGGGCCGCGGCTGAGGTTGTCGTAGAGGGTGATCGACCAGAACTGCTTCACAGGCGCGCCCGCCGGCACGCGCATCCGGTAGGTGCGGCCACCATCGAGCCAGCGGCCCTTGGCATCTTTGGAGGCCTCCAGGTACACCTGGCCAAAGCCCACGATCCGCCCCTGCATCCCCGCCGACATGCCGATCGCCTCGTAGAACCAGGAGCTACGCTCGTCGAGCTGCACCCGGCGTCGGTCGGGCGTTTCCTGGTCGAGGTCGAACAGCACCGCGTACTCCCAGTGCTTGCCGGGGTAGACCGTGGCGCCAGGGATTCGCTTGTCGTAGGCGATGGTGCGGGCCATCAGATCGCCCACCTGGGCGGCCTCCGTGAGCAGCTTGGCCTGGCGGGCATCCGGTTGGAAGGGCTGGCCAGGGGTGATCCCCAGAGGAGCCAGCATCCCGAACAGCATGCGGTCGCGGGGTGCCACCGGCTCGTTGGCATAGAGCTCGCTCAGCAGCCGCCAGTAATTGAGGTCAGCGGGCTGGGCCGACTGCCAGGGGCGACCCGCCACAGGGACATAGGCGTTGGTGGGCGGGTTGTCCCGCTGGTTCCAGCCGTAGAGCCGGTGGCGGCGCACGGTGGCTTCGGCCACGGCCTTGTCGGGATCAAGGCCCCGGGTGCCGAACCAGATCTGGTTGCTGGGGGAACGCACCAGTCGGTAACCCGGGGCCACCGGCTCGGGGCTGCCGGGGGGCAGGATCAGATACTTGCCACCGGCGCCCTTGTCGGGTCCCGTCTGGCCCATGTCAGTGATCGGCTGTTGCCAGATGTCCATCACCCCGCCGGCGGTGAGCCCGGCGGGCACCTCGATCACCAATGGGCCCTGCTTGGCCAGGTCCCAGAAGCTGAAGGCGTAGAGGGTGGTGATGTTGGGGGTGAGCATCCCCGCCTTGTCCTTCAGGGTCTGATAGAGCACCACATCGCCGTTGCGGGCACCGAAGGTTTTGGCCTGGGCGTCGTAGAGCGCCTTGAAGCCCACAGCCGGCAGGGCCCAGAGGTAGGCCTGGGTGGCGCGGTGGAAGTCGAGCTCGTCGTAGAGCCTGGCAGCGGTGGCCTTGGTGGGGTAGCCGTTCTCCAGTTGAAGAACCCCAAGCCTTGTCTGTTGGACATCAGCTGCTGCGGGCTGCTTAGCCTGCACGCCACTGAAGAAGCTGATACCGGCCAGGGAGGCGATCAGCGACGTCCGAAAGAGGTTGAGCTTCAAGGATTTAAGTCAGCGATCGACTTTAGCTGCTCGATCAGCGACGGCCGAGCCAACGCCAAAGTTCAGCTGCGGGCGAATCAAACAAAGCGCGCGTAGCGAGCAATCAGCAGATCGCCCGACTACTGCAACGAACGTTAGCGAGCGGGCGCATTGATCGCGACGATCAAGGGTTGGAAGAAATGTGCGTCTCGGCGGACCACCGACGTGAACCCTGCTTCGGTGAGCAGTTGTTCGAGCGTTGGGAGCTCGACCGCGTAATAGCGACTGCGGAATGCGTGAACGATCGCCGGTTCGGCGCTGCGCTGTTCGGAGAGGCGGAGAGTGAGATCGTACAGGTCACCGGCCCAGTTCCAGACTTGCTCAGCGTTGTAAACCCGGTCGTCGACGACACGGGTACCGTACGAGTGAATGTCCGGACTACGACGCTCGATGGGGGCATAATCGCGGACGGAGATGAGAAGGACGCCGCCAGGCTCGAGGAGACCACGGCATTCAATGAATGCCGCACGGATGTCATCGTCGGAGAGTAAATGCGGAATGGCGTTGTCGCACGCGATGACCGCGGGAAACCGACGATCAAAGCGGCTCGACAGATGTCGGAGGTCGGCTACAGTAAACGCGATCGCCAGGCCGCGCACGGCAGCTTCTTCGCGGGCGCGACTGACGGCTTGCGGCGAGAGATCAGATGCGGTGACACGGTAGCCGAGGTGAGCGAGGCCCAATGCCTGTGTGCCAATGCCGCAGGCGGCGTCGAGAACGTCGGAGCCGGACGGCACGTCAAATTCGCTGAGCACGTGCGCCAGCCCGCGACTCTGACGGCCTATGCTCGCGTCCCAGTCCGGATAGAGCAGGTGGTAAAACGGGGCGAGCTCGTCATAGAAGTCCTGCGTCATCACTGCGAAGGTTAATGTTGCTCGCTAACGCCAAGATCAGAAGCGGGGAAAAACCTAAGCATAATAGGCAACTGTTAATCCCGTCTTCTGGATCTTGATGTTAGGCGGTTTCGGCTTCATCGTCTACCGGTATCTTCTTCACTAAAGCCTGAACTTCAGCGGAAAGAACCGAGTCCGTCTTTGCTGCAACTGCCAGATCATCCTCAAGATAGCCTATCATTGTCGATGAAAGCGTGTGACCTCCAGGGAGTATTCTCTCATTGATTGTGCGTCTCATCCGGCGCATGGCCGACCTAACAGCCTCGGCCGACTCTGCATCGATAGCCGTCGAAAGAGCCTGCGACTGTGTCAACAGAATGTTAATCGGAATATCCTTAAGCTCCCAGATATGTTCTTCAACTTCTCGCACAAGAGCTTCGGTCTCTTTGTTTTTCTTGATGAGCGTATCGGATACAGACTTAAGATCTGAAACCATGGAGTCTAGCTTATTGTCTCGAGTCTCGCTTTGCTCAATACTCTTAACAAGGTCTTTGCGCACAAAGTCTAATTCATTAAACAGTCTGGTCGCTGAGCTTTCTTGTCGTGCATCAAGTTGTTGGAGAAGCTGCGCTTCATGTTCATTGAGCCTAGCCCCAACCTGGGCTAAAACTGCCTGAATCTTGGCTTCTAGATCGTCTTTGAGGCGTGTCTTGTCATTTTCATACATTCGAAAGTTTGCGAACCAGCCAAAACCGGCAAGCAGGGCCACTATAGTACTTAGTGCCGTCAGCGACCAATAGACCGTATCGAGAAGCGATGAATGATACTCTTTGATTGCCGATAGCTGCGCTCTTGTAGCCGACAGATCAGCCTCAGTTTGCGTAATTAACTGTTGGGGTTGCTTGACGATTGACATCAACGGCGCTGTGGGCAATGACTCACTGTTTGGCTTCGATTCAGCAGCACTATTCACCTGCAGAGTTAGATTGAGAAGGACAATCAGAAGGGTTCCTCTAGCTTTCATGATTTCCAGTCGTGTTATGCAAGTCTAACGCTCATCATCACCCGCCCGAAGCAGCGCCTGCAGGAGGCGGCTGCCTTAGGCCGGGACGGGTGAATGATGTTGTTGGGCCACGCCTGCGGAAAGCCCTTAATCACTGGCACACTATTACACTTGTTTTCACAGAAATGCAAAGCATCATGGATAGACTTGTGTAAGATTGTCATGCTGAAGTCTTAATGAAGCGAACTCCCGAGCGGAAGCTATGGAAACATCGGGTTGACCTAGTCGCTTTACAAATTGCTGCAGCCGCGCTTCAAAAGCCTCCAGTTCTGATCGATCTGCCGGTTCTTCGTACACAATCATTAAGTCGATATCTGCATGCAACCTTCTCCGTAGAAAGGAACCAAACGCATAGACGCGGACCCCTGGGATCGGCTTTGCCTGTCGGCTCAAGTCCTTAAGCTGAAATTCGCGCAATTCACGATCAGCGCGAAGCAGAAAGTTTAGATACTGCTCGCCCTTAAAGTTAATCGCACCCATGAACTCTCCAAGCATGAAGAGGCCAATACCATGCTCAATGCACTGTCGCTTTGCAGAGTCAGAGTAGCGAGCGGCAGGGCTAGAGCAAATAATTGCGTCAATGGCAGGATCTACCTCAAGAACACGCTCAAGCGTGTAATCAGTAAAATAATATGTATTAGTCACAAAAACAGTAAGCTCCCTTCCATCGCACAGTTTGACAACCATGGTTCCACGATTAAGTTCATGTAAGCATTCAATGGCGTTGTGGCGAGACAGGAAGCGTTCGATAAAAGTCTGTATCGTATTGTAGCGAAACTCTAATTCTTCCTGCTGTGCGGCAGCAGGGGGCTTGCACTCAATGCCGAGGCGAGATTTCACGCGATACTCAAAGGAGCGCGGGAAGAGCTTATAGTCATTGACCTTGTTGTCCGTTAAACAGTTGTATTGAAACGCGTCGGCATGGATCTTGTATTCAAGCATCCACGAGTAGACTTTCCAAGGGTATGGAAAATTCCTTTTATTGGTCTCTATGAGTGCGATAATTCTCTGATTATTTGGCAGAATGGTATCTAGGCAGCGCCTCCTCCATACTTTGAGGCCATCGCCACCAAGCCCAGCCAGAATCTGTTCCGAGTATGGGCCACATTCACGGAAGATTGAGGAGTTCTCCTCGAGAATGTCGTTGACCTCCGAGAGAAGTTCATGCTCGTCTGTGATCTTTGGGATTACGAATAGCGATCTTATCTTGCCTGCGTGCGAAGTCTTCCATGAAAACATCTGCTCGACGCTAAAAAGCTTTTCAAGCTCGTCAACAATCTTGTGACATTCCAGGCAGAGCATGATGAGGTTGGCAAGCCCATCTCTATCTATAAATTCAGCAAGTTCGTGATCACTACGCGGGCCACTGCTTCCCTGTCCAATCACATGCGCGACATTCGCAATACTGACAACCTGATCGCTAACTTCCCTAAAAAGTGGTTTATTGCACGACGGATTCTGGCAAAAGCCTCCACATTGTCCCCAGAGTTGACGGGTCGTATTAACTGGTATAGTCTTACGCGCAACGCTCATTCGATGTCGAGGGCAGTTGTGGGTTGGCGAGGCATAGCGCTAAGACTCAGTGTTGTGCTCCCCTGGGGCGATATCACAAGGTGGTTGTTCGACGGCAATCAAGTGCCACGCTGCATAAAGGCCATGTTCTTTCGCCAAAGAGCGTGCTTCAGGAACAGAATATCGCTTGATTGGTGATATGCCGTGATTAGCGTAGTAGTGAGCTCTGGGAATGCGAAGAAGCTGGTTGTTCGAGCTTTCTATTGCATAGTCGCCAACCTCTACCCACGCATGAACTATGGTCTTTCCTTTATCTATTCCGCTAGGAGGTATCGCAGTTCCATGGACAACAGCGATCTCTTCGGATAAGCCCAGGCATTCGTATAGTCGCTCAAATGCAAGCGCTTCTGACGTGGAGTTTTCCACAGCTTTCTTAATGTGTTGCAACTCTTCTGCGCTCTCAAGAGATGCTTGGTAACAATCGCCGTAGGGTCTGTTCACGTCAATACCTAGTCATGAGGCCCAACGCTCCAGATCAGAAGCGAGCATGAATCTCGGCATAGAAGATAGCCATCGTTCCCGCCTTCTGTATCTGGATGTTAGAAGGTGTCATCTTTCAGGCAAGCAGATAGGATATCAATAAGTTGGGAAACAACCTCTGAAAGCTTGGTATGGGTGAGATGGCCAGCAACTCCAAGAATGAGAGCCTCATTGGCAGTGAAGAGCTGGGTGCCACGGATGAAACTGCCTCGCTTGATGCCAACGGAGAGGAAGTCGGACTCTTTGAGGGCCAAGGCATGAAGATCGCCATATTGCTTGCTGGTGATCTGGCATAGCAGGAAATCACCTCTGCCCACTTCAGCTAGAACCAGAGCAGGTCTGCGCTTGGATTTCGATAGATCAGAATAGGGAACAGGGATGATTACAACATCCCCTACTGAAGGTGCGCCCATGCTTCTTCTTCATCCTGATTGAGCCAATCTTTTGAAAGCGATGGTTCGCTTAAGGCAATTCCGCTGAAAGCTGAATCCATCTCGCTTCTTGGCACTGCGGCCAAGACTTTGAGGCCCTTTTCTAGGTGAACTGATGTATTGAGCCGTATTCTTCCGTCAGGCTCAACGACAGCTTCATAGAGGTTTTCCATTCCCTTCTTTGGAACTCCCTTGCATTCGTGCTCCACCCTAGCCAGGAAATCATCGAACAGCCTGCCCCTGGCTTGCCAAAGGGAGCCTGGGCGCGACTACCCAAGAGATTGAATCGACAGCCTCCTACACATCCTTCTAACGCTCGCCATCACCGGATCGGGTGGACCGCGTGGTCAGCGGCAATCTCCTGGAGCGTCTTGCGACCACTGATCGCCTCCATGGCGACCCTGGCCTTGAACTCGGGGCTGTGTGTGCGGCGTTTGCTCATGGGTGGGAGCCCCTTTCAGGGGCAGTGCCCCGCCTCAGAGGTTAACGATGGGCCCTGTCCAGAAAAGCCAGTCCACCTCAATCTGAGAGCGCAGGCACGAGCCTATCGCCGCCGTCATGGCCATTGTCCAGAAGTTATCTGTGCTGATCAAATTTATCGGACCCGTGCCAATCGAGCCTTCTGCCAGCGCCAGGGATTCCGCCTGAGCGGCCCTCGCCTTGGTCGCCCCAAAAATGATCAAGAGCTCGTGGCAGAAGCGAGGAGACAATTTGCAAATGACCAACGTCAACGCAATGCGGTAGAAGGCAAGATTGGCCAGGGGAAACGCAGATTCGGCTTGGGGCTAATCCGCGAGAAGCTTGCGGCGACACAGGGTTCAGCCATTGCCATGGCGATCCTGGCGATGAACCTGGAGAAGCTGCTCCAGCTTCTTTTTGCCTTGTTTGCCTTCTGGCTGCAGATCCTGAGCAGCCAGCTAGTAGCTCTGGGGCCCCCGCGGATCCTTCTGTCGGTAGTGGGCATGAATGGCCTCGAGATCCAGCTCAGCGGCCAGATCCAACAGGAAGAACACCAGGTGGCTCTCCGGCGGCCACTCCACCGGTGATGGCGGCAGCAGCAGTGTCTGTTCGGGGTTCCAGGGACGGAAGGACTTGGGCTTGGCCATGCCCGATTCTCGCCTCCAGATCCATTGCAGTCACTGGGTTCTGGGCGGATTCCAGGGCGGCTGTGAAAAGGGCGGGCGTTGGATCTATGCGCGACACGCTCCTAGCTGTTCACCACAGATCCAGAGGCGCAGATCCTGGCCGACCGGTGGCGCTGGGGGTACAACACCATTAGGTCGCATTCGGCCCTCCAGGGGCGTACGCCCCTGGAGGCAGCTCAACAGGGAGCTGCCGCATGACCACAACCACCCACTCTCATAAGCCCTGGTCCGATAAAGGGGGTCACGACAGACCGGGTTATTGCGGAGTGGAGCCTCCTTTTACTGAAAAGTCACCCTTCATTGTTCAAAGTCCTATGAGATTGAGTGTTTTTGATTTCAGCAGTTCCAGCTACCTTTAAGCTCACCGGTGGATTCGTCGCGATAGCAACCCTTCTCGGCTTGTTTCTCAAGCACTGCACCCATCATTCTGGCCTTGGCACGGTTTATAGCAGTATTATCCTCTTGAGCCTGACCAGTAATAGGCCTATCGGTTTGAGTCTTTATATCGGCGATATATTTTTTGTACGAAGCAATACTGTTGTTTCTAGCCCTTTCAAGTTCATACTCATAATCTGAAAGCCAGATATCTCCAAACCAGTTAGACTCTCTGCGGAGAAGTCCGTCAATCTGGTCTGCTACGGCCTTTCCATTTTCAGGATTTTGATTGCTTTTCTCTATGAGATCATTAGCAAGGAGCCTTGCATTCCTGCCTAAAGGAGCATTTTTCACGCCTGCCTCGCCAGAAATGGAGAGAGCAATAAACAAGGTGAAGAACAACAAGTACCCCCTCCACTTGCCCGTTGTAACAGCAGCAAAAAAGAAAATCGAAGCACCAAAGCTGAAAACAAGCAAAAATGGGCGTGCAATTAGCCAGCCCCAAATGAAGCCAGCGCTAAAAGAGCCCAGAAGGCCAACGGAAAACAGTGTGAAGAATAGCCGCCAAGAGGATGGGGGCATACTTTGAGGGAATTGAGGAAGTAACGTAATCTATCTAATGCGCGATACGTGTTGGGCTCAGGCAAAAGAGACAAAGTGTAATGATACTGTCGAAGCTTATAACTGCTGCAACTTGCCAAGTGACAGTTAGCCTTGCGGAATTCAACAATGAACGATTTGTGGCCTCCTAGCCGCGATCAAGAAGCGCAACCTTGCTGCCCCATAAAAGACGACATACGCTGCCCCTGAGTGGCAGGCAAGAAGCTTGAGGTAGCGAAGCAGAGAGCTCGTGGTGGCCTGTCCACTCGAGGGGCTTGTTAGGCTAGAGAAAGCAGAAGGCTAAGCTACGTCTGGATCTTTCTAAGAATGACAAACTCCTCGTGGGTCTTGTCGTGTTTGCGACGATTACAATTCGGGCACAAGAGTTGAATATTGGAGATTTCATTGTTTCCTCCTCTCACAAGAGGTGTCATGTGATCACGATGAAACCCGACCTGGCTGAGGTCGGCCTCGCAATAAACACACATTCCCTTTTGTAATGCAAATAGCTCCTGAATCTCAGCAACGGTGAAGCTCCCACCTAGCTCTCTTTGTATTGCCCTGCGTTTGGCCGAAATCAGCGCTGAATATTCTTTGCTTCCCGCTTGACCGTGTTTTCGAAAGCGAGCCGAAGTCTTTTCATCTCTCAAACAACCGCATGATTGCGTATTACCTGTTGTGAGCTGAGCGGTTGCAATGAACAGTTTCTTTCCACAGTCACAAATACATTCCCATTGCGTCTGACGGTATTTCTTCTGCTCGCATTTTCCAGCAACTAGGAGGCGACCAGACTTTTCGCCGATTAAGTCTCTTTTTTGTATAAGCGAGAAGCAGCCACAGGACGTGCGATGGCCGCTCCGAAGTGCACCTGTAGATGCTAGAGAAAAATTACCGCATTCACATTTACACAGCCAAATATTGCTCCCATCCCTCTTCTCGTGATGTCCCATAACAAGTAGGCGCCCAAATGTCTCACCTTCTAAATTCAGGAAATTAGCCGCCAAGCGTTCATTATGCCTTTCTGTTTTGAGGCATCCACAAGAAAGTGTCAGACCTCCTACAAGAGAACTAGTAGTGGCCTTGTGAACAGTGCCACAATCGCAGGCGCATTTCCAAAAATGTGATCCACCTCGTATCCCCAAATGCTGGACAACCAGCAGACGACCATATCTTTTCCCCTTGATATCGATTCTCCGGTTTTGATTTCTCTTGGCCACCATCTCAGTGTGGATACAGCCGCAGGATCTTGTTTTACCTGATGTCAGAAGATTGGTTCTCGTGATTTTGTCGACTCCACAATCACATTTGCATATCCATGCAACAGAGTTTGCCTTTCTGGTTTCCTCTAAAACGACAAGGCGTCCAAAGCGTTTCCCAATTAGCGATGGTTTCTCAGGCATGATTTTGAAGAGGCTGGAATTATTTGCTATTCAGATGCGTGATCAGCTTCGTCGAATCACGACTAAAGCCTAACGCTCCAGATCAGAAGCGGGAAGCTGCCTCAGCATAGATCTCAGCCTTTGCACTCGTCTTCTGAATCTGGATGTTATGCAGAAGCATGGTCTTGATCACTCTTGGGTCAACCAGTCTGGCTCAATTTCGCCACACTCAAAGCTGGTAGATGATTCGAGAGACACTTCCACTTCTTCGACATCAACTTCACCGCCAATACTTTGTAGGTTTCCCGACAACGTGATCACTACCCTCAAGGAGAGTGGGGTTTCAACTGCGCAGCTTCCGCTCCCAAGTGATATCTCTTCGCGATCAACGGAGTCATATGTGTTAAACTGAAAGATGCTTTCGATGGTAACCATCACTTCCATGGATGCAACTACAACGAGTTCGCTGCCATCGAAGTTGATTGGCTGAAAGAGAGAGCCTTCTGAATCAATCGGCTCCAAGGTAAAAGTCCCACGTGACGGAACAAATGAATAGTCGAGTCTGAATCCAAAACTTGAGGACGCTTCCGGATAAAACTCCGTTGCATCAAGTTCTGCATCCAATGCTTCATCAATGCTGTCGCTGAGGTCTCCGAGCTCTCCGATCTTGTACCTCTGAGATAGATGTTTGCAGATATCCTTTGCTTCTTCAAGTTGAAAGAGCCCTAGTGCATCTCCTAAATCTTCAACATGCAACAGACTTGGAGACTGCTTGCAAAACGACTTCCAGTCATTGTCTGTTGAACATACAATAGCCTTTGTCTCATGGGTAATTGCCCATGCCTCTAGTGCCATTAAGGCAACGGCGTCGGGAAACTCGTACTTCTTTTTGCCTACAGCAGAAAATGGTGGCAGCTCTTTGAAATATCGTTGCATTAACTCACTTATCTTTACCGAGTTATCGGCCTCGACAATGCTGACTCCTGCCTCTTCCTCAAAGGTGGCAAAGCGAGTCTGCGCGAGCGCTGCCGGCTCATCTCCCTTAAAGATCTTTTCTTTCACCTCAGCCGCCGCCCTCTGGTCGTATCTCCAATGATCAATCGCCCGGTTGAGAGCACCATCGACATCACGCTTGACCTCAGCTAGAAGATCTGCTAGGTATCTTATGACCTCGGATCTGACAACATCAGAAACCACTAGATTAATTGCGCTGCCTCTAAACTGCCCAAGTTGTCTCAGGACGCCTGATTCAAGGCGGCAGCCGTAGGTGCGAAAAGTCGAGGAATCAATAGACAGAGCACGAACCTCGCCTTTCAGAATCAGCTCTTTGTAGCCCTTGAGCAAGCTTTCCTTGTCTTCATTGGGCATGATTAAATTTGGATCTAGTTGGCAATTCTAGGCGGGGAGCATAAGATTTGCAATGTGACCTCACACGCCCAGTCAGCCGAATGAATAGACAAAAGTGTGCCCGGCATTTTCTGCATAACTCTTTATTGGACGGTTCCGTGAACCAAGGACCTTCCTCTGCTCCTTTCCGGGAACCACAGCTGTTGCCAATCGGCCATCGGTCGAGAATCCTTTCCTGCACAGCGATCTTAGTTGCAAGGCCAATTCCTTGGCCGTGTTTCACGGGTCCGATAACCACATGTAGCCATGGCTACATCATGTCTGCTGGGCTGCAGACACCGAGCGGCCCCCGATTCAACACGTGGGTGTAGATCATGGTGGTGCTCACGTCCTGATGTCCAAGGAGTTCCTGGATCGTGCGGATGTCCTGCCCCCGTTCCAGCAGATGGGTGGCAAAGGAGTGGCGGAAGGTGTGGCAGCTAGCCGCCTTCGTGAGTCCCGCCTCGGCCACGGCACGCTTCACCGCCTTCTGCACCACGCTCGGATCGAGGTGGTGGCGGCCCTGGGTTCCTGAGTCCCGATCATGCCAGCGGTTCTGTTGGGGAAACACCCACTGCCAGGCCCACTCCCGATCCGCCCTCGGATACTTCCTCGCCAGGGCGTAGGGCATCACCACCCGGCCCCAGCCCGCCTGCAGATCACCACGATGCAGCTGGCGCACCTTCAGCAGATGCTCCTGCAGCTGAGGCACCAGGCTCTGGGGCAGCACCGTCAGCCGGTCCTTTCCTCCTTTGCCGTCGCGCACCGTGAGTTGACACCGCTGAACATCCAGATCCTTCACGCGCAGGCGCAGCGCCTCCATCAACCGGAGCCCACTTCCATAGAGCAGCCCCACCACCAGGGCCGCCTCGCCCTCCAGCCGTTGGCGCACCGCCCGCACCTCCGCTTCGCTGAGCACCACGGGCAGCCGGCGCCGTGTCCGCGCCCGCACCACCCCCTCCAGCTCCAGATCCCGCTCCAGCAGCTCCCGGTACAGAAACAGCAGCGCCGCCAGCGCCTGGTTCTGGGTGGAGGCGCTCACCTGCAGTTCTACTGCCAGGTGACTCAGAAAGGCGTTCACCTCGGTACTTCCCATCGTCCGAGGGTGTCGCAGGCCGTGAAAGCGCAGGAAGCGCCGCAGCCACTGCTCATAGGTGTTCACGGTGCGGCGGGCGTAATGGCGCACCTGCAGCTCCTCGCGGTAGCGCTGGATCAGTCCGGGGGCGCGGCTGGCATCGGCCATGGCCTCGAAAGTGGTGGGGACTCTTGAGAGTTCCCCCGCCAGCCCCAAACCCAATCCCCACACGCCCTAATCTGTACAAACCCCATGTACAGACGCCCACCATGGCGCGCGTCTCCGTGACCCACCTGCGCCAGAACCTGCCGTCCTGGCTCAAACGGGTTCAGGCCGGGGAAGCCATTCAGGTCACCTCCCACGGCCGGGTGATTGCCCGCATCGAGCCGGAACAGGACCCGGCCGAGGAGGCCCGCCGCTGGCTGGAAGGGCTGGGCGGCAGCGTCACGTTGGGGGATGTCATCACCTCGATCGCCGATGGCGAAGCCGATCTCGAAGGCGCCGGTGATGCTGACCATCTGTGACACCCATGTCCTGTTGTTCTGGGCCCATGAGCCCGCCCGGCTGTCCCGGCGCGCCGCGACGGCACTGGCGCAGGGGCGCGCCCAGGGCCAGCTGGCCATCGCCGACATCAGCCTCTGGGAGCTGGCCCTGCTGCACGAACGCGGGCGGCTGACCCTCCCGGAAGCCGTGCCCCCGGCCCTCTACCTGCGCCGGCTGCTCGAAGCCCTGCGGCTGGAGGTGCTGCCGATCACCGCCGAGATCGCCCTGCTCTCCCGGGGCTCCCAGTTCCGCCATGGCGACCCGGCCGACCGCCTCATCGCCGCCACGGCCCTGCAGGGCCGCCGGCCCCTGATCAGCGCCGACGAGAAGCTCCGCGCCATTCCGGAGCTGGAGACGATCTGGTGAGCACGTCCGACCGGAGCCGCCCCTCCCCCCTCACCATCCGCCCCCTGCAGAGCGCCGACATCCCCACCATCACCGGCTGGGCCCGCCAGGAGGGCTTCGCGCCGGGCGTGGGCGATGTGGCCATCTACCGCCAGACCGACCGCCAGGGGCTCTGGGTGGGCTGGCTCGGCGACGAGCCGGTGGGGTGCATCGCCGGGGTCCGCTACAACGCCTCCTACGGCTTCATCGGCCTGTTCCTGGTGGTGCCCGCCCAGCGGGGCCGGGGCTACGGCCTGCAGCTGTGGCGCCACGCCCTCCAGCACCTGGCCGACGTGCCCTGCATCGGCCTGGAGGCCGCCCCCGACCGGATCGACGACTACGCCGGCTGGGGTTTCGCACCCGCCTCCCCCACCACCCGCTGGCAGCGGCTCGCCGACGACGGCGCCCCGGCTCCGGTCTCCGCCGCGCCGGAGCCGCCCTGGTGCCTGCTGGAGGGCGGCGCCATCCCGGCGACGGCTGTTCAGCGGTTCGATGCCGAGCGGGAACCCTCGCCCCGCCCCCACTTCCTGCGCCAGTGGCTCCGCCATCCGGCCGGCACCGTGCTGGCCCTGGTGGATCGCCGCGGCGCCTGCCACAGCTTCGGGCGGGTGCGGCCCTGCCTGCTGGCCGATGGCGAAGGCTGGCGTGTGGGGCCCCTGGTGGCGGACAGCGCCGCCGCCGCCCGGGCCCTGCTGGAGGGCCTGCTGCAGCGCCATCCGGGCACGGTGCTGATCGATGCCCCCGGCGCCAATGCCGCCGCCGCCCCGCTGCTGGCCTCGCTGGGGTTCGCCCCGGTCTCCCACACCCTGCGCATGTACCGGGGCGTGCCGCCGGCGGTGTCGCTGGCGGATGTCTACGGCCTGGCCTGCCTGGAGCTGGGCTGACCGTTACGCACAAGTGGTACCGTAAATCAGTACCATGCTGGAATGAAGCGGAAGAACCAGCGCACTCTTGAGCTGATCTTTTCCCGACCTGTGAGCGGCAATGTGCCGTGGAGAGACGTGGAAGCGCTGTTTCAGGAGCTGGGTGGGGATGTCACCGAGAGAGCAGGCAGCCGCGTCGCGGTGGTTCTGTTTGGTGAAGTCAGAGTCTTCCATCGACCCCACCCATCGCCTGATACAGACAAGGGTGCTGTTGCCTCTATCCGCAAATGGCTTGAAGAACACGGAGTGACGCCATGAATCTCATGACACTGGATGGCTACCAAGCCAAAATTGAATACGACCCGGACACGGATCAATTTCGTGGGGAAATTCTTGGTCTATCTGGAGGAGCTGACTTCTATGGCTCCACTCCGGATGAGCTTCGTCGTGAGTTCAAGAAGTCTTTGGAGGTTTTCCTTGAGGTCTGCAAGGAACAGGGAATTGAACCCCGTAAACACTTTTCAGGCAGGTTCAATCTAAGAATCTCGCCTGAACTTCACAAGAAACTGGCGATGACTGCGGAGGTACAAGGAAAGAGTCTCAACAGGCTCGCCCAAGAAGCTCTTCAGAAAAGTGTGACGACATAGACGAGCGGACAGCACGGCATTGGAGTGCACGATCCATCACCGGTTCCCTGCCTGGAGCTCGGCTGACCCCCAGCCCAGCGATGGCTCCCCTACCTTCGGTCCCATGCCGTCGCGCTCGATCCTCCCGTTCCCTGGCCTGGTGCTGCTGTCACTGGTGCTGGCGGCACCGCTGCGGGCCATGCCGATCCCCCTGATGGAGCCGGCGGGCATGGACCTGCTGGTGGCCAACGGCGCCGCCAGGGCCGACTACGGCCCCCTGGCCGAGCAGTTCCTCACCCAGGCCAACCTCGCCTACTGCGGTGTGGCCAGTGCCGCCATGGTGCTCAACAGCCTGGCCGTGCCCGCCCCGGCCGTGCCGGGCTACGGCCGTTACCGCTTCTGGACCCAGGAGAACGTCTTCGAGGTGCCGGCCGGCAGCCAGGTGGTGAGCGCTGACGTGGTGCGGCGCCAGGGCATGACCCTGGCCGAACTTGCCGCGCTGCTGGGGGCCCACGGGGTGAAAGCCGAAGCGATCCACGGCGACCAGCTCAGCCTGGAGCAGTTCCGCGCCCTGCTGCGCGCCAACCTCAGCCAGCCCGGCGACCGCCTGCTGGCCAACTACCTGCGCCCGACCCTCGGCCAGGCCGGCGGCGGCCACATCGCCCCGCTGGCCGCCTTCCACGCCCCCTCCGACCGGGTGCTGATCCTCGATGTGGCCCGCTACCGCTACCCCTCGGTGTGGGTCCCCGTCGCCGATCTCTGGGCCGCGATCCGCACCCTTGATTCCACCTCGGGTCGCAGCCGCGGCCTGGTCACGATCCGGCGGGTTCCTGGCTCGACACCGCCTCCAGGAAGCGTTCCGCCACCCGGTCCCAGCTGAACGGGACCACATGCTCGCGGCCGTAGGCGCGGCAGCGGGCCTGCAGTTCGGGATCGGTGAGCAACTGCAGAAGGGCCTCGGCCAGCGCCACCGGATCCCGCGGCGGCACCAGCAGGCCGGCCTTCCCGTGGGGTACCACCTCGGGGATCGCCGTGGCCGTGGTGCTCACCACCGGCAGCCCGCTGGCCATCGCCTCAAGGAACACGATCCCGAAGCCCTCCTGGATCGACGGCAGGCAGAACACCGCACTGCGGCGGTACCACTCCCGCACGGCGCCGTCGTCGGGCAGGGCCCCCAGCAGTTGCACCACCTCCCCCAGCCCCAGCCGCTCCACCAGCTCCCGCAGCGCCCCGTGCTCCGGCCCATCGCCGATCACTACCAGCCGAGCGCTGGGCAGCTGCTCGTGAACGCTCTGGAACGCCGTGATCAGATCCCCCACCCGCTTGCGCGGGTACTGGCGCGCCACGCTCAGCACCGTGTGGGGTTCGCGGGCCGCATCCAAGGCCGCTAGGGCGGCGGCATCCGCACCGGCCGGGTTCCAGAGCCCGGTGTCAATCCCCTCGGGCACCAGCCGCAGCCGCTCGGCCGGCACGCCGTAGTGGGCTTCGATGCGCTCGCAGCAGTAGCGGCTGGTGGAGAGCACCAGCGGCGCCCGGCGGGCGTTGAGGCGCTCCAGCCGCGACAGACCCCAGAGCATCAGCCGCGGCCAACCGCTCTCGCAGCGCGACTCCTCCGCCAGCACCCCCTTGATGCAGCACACGTAGGGCACCGGGCAGCGGTGCGCCACCCGGAAACCGTCGATGTCGAAGCCCACCACCAGGTCGTAGCGGCCCTCGGCGGCCGCCAGGCGCCTGGGCAGGGTGAGGTTGAACCAGAGGCGGCGCAGCAGCAGATTCCTCGGCCAGGCCCCCTCGGGCACCAGCCGCTCCACCGTGTGGCCCCGGGCGATCAGGGCCCCGGCCAGGCCGCCGATGGCCGCCGCCGTGCCGCTGCCCTCGGCCACGTCCTGCAGCCAGGAATCGAGAAAGGCGATGCGCATCGTGCGGCCGGCCGCCGGGCCTACACCCGCGCCGCCAGGCCGGTGGGCTCGAGCATCAGCTTGCTGTTGCGCACCTCCTCGTCCATCTCGATCGGGTACTGGCCGTCGAAGCAGGCGGTGCAGAAATGGCTGGAGTTGGCCTGGGCCGCCTCCACCATGCCGCCCTTGGTGAGGTAGGCGAGCGAATCCACGCCCAGGTGCCGCTCGATCTCCTCCAGCGTCAGCCGGGCGGCGATCAGGTGGTCCTGGGTGTCGGTGTCGATGCCGTAGAAGCAGGGGTGGGTGACGGGCGGCGAGCTGATCCGCATATGCACCTCGGTGGCGCCCGCATCCCGCAAGGCCGCCACCAGCTTGCGGCTGGTGGTGCCGCGCACGATCGAGTCGTCGATCACCACCACCCGCTTGCCGGCGAGCACATCGGGCAGGGGGTTGAGCTTCACCCGGATGCCCGCCTCCCGCATCGCCTGGGTGGGCTGGATGAAGGTGCGGCCCACGTAGCGGTTCTTGATCAGGCCGTCGGCGAAGGGGATGCCGCTCACGTGCGAATAACCGATCGCCGCCGGGATCCCCGAATCGGGCACGCCGATGACGATGTCGGCCTCGACGGGCGTTTCCCGGGCCAGCACCTCGCCGATCCGCACCCGGTAGCTGTAAAGCGACTCGCCGAAGAAGCGGCTGTCGGGCCGGGCGAAGTAGATCATCTCGAAGACGCACAGCTTGCTGGGCTCCTCGCACCAGCGCTGCCGCTCGGGGATCGGATCGGCCTGGCGGAAGTGGATCAGCTCGCCGGGCTGCACGTCATCCACAAAGCTGGCGCCGATGATGTCGAGGCCGCAGCTCTCACTGCTGGCCACCCACTGGCCCTGCTCCGGTTCCCCCAACAGGCCGAACACCAACGGCCGGATGCCGTGGCCGTCCCGCAGGGCGAACAGCCCATCGGGGGTGCCGATCACCAGGCTGAAGGCACCGCGGCAGCGGCCGGCGGCTTGGCGAATCGCCGCGTTCCAGCCCAGGCCGGAATCCACCGCCTCCTGCAGCGCGAAGGCGATCAGCTCCGAATCGGTGGTGGAGGTGAACTCCCCGGCCAGGTGCGCGAGCGAGTCCCGCAGCTCCGCCGCATTCACCAGGTTGCCGTTGTGGGCCAGGGCCAGGGGCCCCAGGCGCGTCATCAGCACCACGGGCTGGGCGTTGCAGACCTTGCTGCTGCCGGTGGTGGAATAGCGGTTGTGGCCGATCGCCAGCTGGCCGGGCATCCGCTCCAGCACCTCCTGGTCGAACACCTGGCTCACCAGGCCCATGTCCTTGTGCAGCCGCACCTTGACGTCGTCGAAGACGGCGATGCCGGCCGACTCCTGGCCCCGGTGCTGCAGGGCGTAGAGCCCGAAATAGGTGAGGTTGGCCACCGCCTGACCCGACGCCAGCACGGCGAAGACGCCGCAGGCCTCCTCCGGCTTGTCAGGGCGGTCAGGGTCGATCAGGGCAGCGTGCGCATCGCGGTGATCGGCGAAGGGCACGGCAGGCTCAGACCAAGGACCGACTTCATCTTGGCCCATTACCTGTCGGGTGGGGGGCCGGCCTTGCCCAGGCGGGCGGGGATCGCCTGCTCGTAGGTGTGGCGCAGCTGCTCCACCGCCAGCGCCAGCAGGGGCTCGCCGCCCCGCGTCAGCACCAGGCGGGAATCCGCCGTGACCGTGCCCAGGCGCTCGGCCGGCACGGCGTCACCGGCCTCGGCCAGGAACGCCCGCCAAGCCGCCTCCTGCTCCGGCGCCACGCTCACCAGCACCCGGGCGCCGCCCTCGGCGAACAGCAGCCGGTCGGGGCGCCCCCCGCCGGCGGGCAGATCCACCGCAGCCCCGAGGCCGGAGGCGATGCAGGCCTCCGCCAGCGCCACCGCCAGGCCGCCGTCGGACAGGTCGTGGGCGGAGCGCACCAGGCCGGCGGCGATGGCCTGGCGCAGGAACCCCTGCACCTGGCCCTCCAGGGCCAGATCCGTCAGGGGCGGGCGGCCCGTGAGCCGGCCGTGCACCACCTCCAGGTAGCTGCTGGCCCCCAGTCCCAGGCGTTCGTCGCCGCTTTCCTGCAGCGGCACCCCCAGCAACCAGACGCCATCACCGGCCTGGCCCCAGGCCAGCCCCGTCACGTGGGCCAGGTCGTGGACCAGCCCCACCATGCCCACCACGGGGGTGGGGTGGATCGGCTGCATCCGCCCATCGGGCAGGCGGGTCTCGTTGTACAGGGAGACGTTGCCGCCGGTGACCGGCGTGGCCAGGGCGCTGCAGGCCGCCGAGAGGCCCCGGCAGGCCATCGCCAGCTGCCAGTAGCCGGTGGCGGTGTCGGGGGAGGGGAAGTTGAGGTTGTCGGTGACCGCCAGGGGCTCGGCGCCGCTGCAGGAGAGGTTGCGGGCCGCCTCCGCCACCGCCGCCATGGCGCCGCGCTCCGGATCGAGGGCCACCCAGCGGTTGGGGCAGTCGACCGTCGCCGCCACCCCGCGGGTCGCCGGCGCCATCGCCCCTTCCCCCTGCTGGGGCCGCAGCCGGACCACCGCCGCATCGGCGCCGCCGGGCAGCACCACGGTGTTGGCCTGCACCTGGTGGTCGTACTGGCGGTAGACCCAGCGCTTGCTGGCGATGGTGGGGTCATCGAGCAGGCGCAGCAGGGCATCACCCCAGCCCAGCGTTCCATCGGCCATCTGCAGGCCGCCGGCATTCGAAGCCGGCGGCAGCTCGGCTTCGCTCCAGGTCCAGTGGGCCTGGATCTCGGCCGGGGGTTCGGCCAGCAGCTCGTGGTGGTTGATCGGCGTGTCGTCCGCCAGGGCGCTGGCGGGCACCTCGGCCGCCACCGCGCCGTGCTGCAGCACCCGCACCACGTTCTCCTCCAGCACCCGGCCCACCACCGCCGCCTGCAGGCCCCAGCGGCGGAAACGCTCCATCAGGGGCTCCTCCCGGCCCGCCGCCACCACGAACAGCATCCGCTCCTGGGACTCGCTCAGCAGGAATTCGTAGGCCGTCATGCCCGACTCCCGGGCCGGAACCCGGTCCAGATCCAGCTCGATGCCCAGGCCCCCCTTGGCGGCCATCTCCGAGCAGCTGCAGGTGAGGCCGGCGGCTCCCATGTCCTGGGCCGCCACCACATCGCCGCTCTGGAAGGCCTCCAGGCAGGCCTCGATCAGCCCCTTCTCCAGGAACGGGTCGCCCACCTGCACGGCGGGCCGGTCATCGAGGGAGGCTTCGGTGAGTTCAGCGCTGGCGAAGCTGGCGCCGCCCATGCCGTCACGGCCGGTGGTGCTGCCCACGTACACGACCGGATTGCCCACGCCCACCGCCCCGGAGCAGACGATGTCGTCGGTCTCCATCAGGCCCAGGGCCATGGCGTTCACCAGGGGGTTGCCGCCGTAGCTGGGGTCGAAGGCCACCTCGCCGCCCACGGTCGGCACGCCGACGCAGTTGCCGTAGTGGGCGATGCCGGCCACCACCCCCTCCATCAGGCCCACGTTGCGCTCGTCCTCCAGGGGCCCGAAGCGCAGGGCGTTGAGCAGGGCGATCGGGCGCGCCCCCATGGTGAAGATGTCCCGCAGGATCCCCCCCACCCCGGTGGCCGCCCCCTGGAAGGGCTCCACCGCCGAGGGGTGGTTGTGGCTCTCGATCTTGAAGGCCAGCCGCTGGCCCTCGCCCAGGTCCACCACCCCGGCGTTCTCGCCCGGCCCCACCAGGATGCGGGGGCCGGTGGTGGGGAACTGGCCGAGCAGGGGGCGGGAATTGCGGTAGCAGCAGTGCTCCGACCACATCACCCCGAACATGCCCAGTTCGGCCCGGTTGGGGGCGCGCCCCAGGCGGCGCACGATCTCGTCGTAGTCGCCCTGGCTCAGGCCCTCCTTGCGCAGGGCCTCGGGCACCGAGAAGGACGGGGTCGAGGCAGAAACCACCGGGGGGCACGGCAACGGCCCTCCAGTATCAGATCCAGGGGTCGTCGTCCCCGTGGGGCTCCCGGCCCCGGTAGCGATCGCGGCGCGGTGGCGGCTCCTCTGGGGGCGCCTGGCGGGGCTCCCGGAAGTCCCGGGGCTCCTCCAGCGGCTCCTCCTCCTCCTCTGGCCAGTCCTCGAGCGGGTCGGGCTCGTCCGGCTCGGCGGCGTAGCGCTCCTCTGGATAGGGGTCGCCTCCATCGCGGTCGTCGTCGTAGGGGTCGCGGCGCTCCCGGGCGGGGTCCCGGTCCCGGTCGGGCCAGGGCATCTCCTCGCGGAAGGCCTCCGGCCAGGGGGGCTCCTCCAGCCAGCCCTCCAGCCGCTCCTCGACGCGGCCGCCCACCTCCTGCACCTGCTCCTTCCAGCGCCGCGAGCGGCGCAGCAGCTGCTGGCGCACGCTGGCGCGGGCCACCGGCAGGTCATCGAGGCCCCGCAGGGCGGTGAACACCCGGCCGGGCTGCTGGTCGACGATGCGGTCGGGGCTGAGGCGCCAGCGGCTGGTGCCCGGCAGCCGCGGATCGCTGCGGGCCACAAGGTAGTGGAGGATGCGGCCGCTGCGCAGTTCCACGGCGGCGTCGGCCACCAGGCCCAGGGGCACGTCATCGGCGCCGGTGAGGGCCGCATCGATCAGGGTCGGCAGCCGTTCCAGGGTGGCCGCATCCGTCTCGGCCGGCTCCCCCTTCACGAACACCTCCTGCTCCCCCAGCCCCCGCAGCTGGTCCAGCCGCCACACCAGCCGCTTCTGGGCGAAGGCCGAAGGCCGGCTGGCCCAGCCCAGCAGCCGGTGCACCGGCGGGTGCATCCAGGCCAGCACGCCAGCGCCGCGCTCCAGGCCCTGATCGCACCGCACCTGCCGCCGCAGCAGATCGCTCAGCAGCAGCTGGTCGGGAAGACCCACGGGCTCAGCTGGTGCGGATCTGGACGGGCATCACCAGGTAGGTGAACGCCTCATCGGCCCCCACCGGCGCCAGCACGGCCGGGGTGGTGGCGGCGTTGCACTGCAGCACCACCTGGTCGGAGCCCATGGCCTTGAGGCCATCGAGCAGGTAGCGGACGTTGAAGGCGATCTCGATCGCCTCCCCCTCGATCGTGGCCGCCAGCGATTCCGAGCCGCTGCCCACGTCCTGGGCGTCGGCCCGGATCGTCGCCGTGCCGGCGGCCGGGTCGGCGCTGATCTTGACCACGTTGTTGTGCTGGTCGGCCAGCACCGCCATCCGCTCGAGGGCGGCGATGAAGGCGCGGCGGTCGAGCACCATGCGGCGCTGGAACGACGGTGGGATCAGCTGGCGGTAGTTGGGGTAGGTGCCATCGAGGCTGCGGCTGGTGAGCACCTGGTCGGCGGAAAGCACCACCACCTGGCCCCGCTCGCAGAACAGGCTCAGGGGCTCCTGGGAGCCGCGGCCCGAGAGGATCCGCTCCAGCTCCCGCAGGGAACGGGCCGGCACCGTGACGGCGAAGTCCTCGCCATCGGCGGCCGGCGGCTCGCCGCCGGAGGCCTCCACGGCGTGGGAGAGGCGCTGGACCGCCAGGCGGTGGCCGTCGGTGGCGGCGCACTCCAGGCCCTCGCCGTCCAGACGCAGGTGGACACCCGTCAGCAGCTGCTTGTTCTCATCGGGGCTGCTGGCGAACAGGGTGGCCCGCAGGCCCTTCACCAGGGCCTCGGCGTGGAAGCGGATCGGCGTGCCGCTCTGGGCCAGGGGCAGGTCCGGGTAGTCGTCGGCGGGCATGCCCCGCATCTTGTAGCTGCCGGAGAGGTTGGTCAGCTCCAGCTGCTCTTCGCCCTCCGGGCAGCTGAGGCTGATGGGGCTGTCGGTGGCCAGGCGGGCCACGATCTCGCCGAACATCTTCGCCGGCAGGGTGATGGCACCGCTGGTCTCGACGGCGGCGGGCAGGCTCGTCTGGATGCCGAGGCTGAGGTCGAAGCCGGTGAGGCTGAGGCGGCCGGTGCCCGCATCGGCGGTGAGCAGCACGTTGGCCAGCACCGGATGGGTGGGGCGGGTCGCCACCGCCCGGCTGACCAGCTGGAGGCTGGCGCTGAGTTCAGCCTGGGAGCAGACCAGCTTCATGGCGGGGGCCGGCGAGGGCGGCACGGCGTTCGTGAGGCCCCACGGTTTCACAGGGCGGGCCAAAGCGCAACGGGTGGCTCCCCGACTGTTCAGAGGATCAATCAAGGATTGGGAAGAAGAAAAACAGCCCGTCGCAGTAGGGGCGGGGGAAAACGGGTAAAGCGCTCCACTCTCCTTTCCACCACTGGGTTTTCTGGACTCGACAGCTGGGGAATCGGCGCCGCAACGGGGCCGTTTTCAGGGGTTTTCCACCGATTCCCGGGCCTGGGGAATCCGGGGGCCACCCACGGGGGGTTTCCCTCCCCCGGCTCTCCCGGGGTGCGGTGGGGAATGTCCCAGGATTTCCCCAGACGGTTGGGCCTCTGTCAGCTACTGAGGAGCACTCAGCAGCAGCCGATCAGAAGCCCATCACCTTGGCGACGGTCTCGGTTTCGGGGGCGATGCCGGTGTGGAAGGTGGCGTCGTTGTTCTCGATCGCCGTCGTCGGGTCCTTGAGGCCGTTGCCGGTGAGCACGCACACCACCGTGGCGCCGGCCGGCACCTCCTCCCGTCGCTTGATCAGGCCCGCCACCGAGGCGGCGCTGGCCGGCTCGCAGAACACCCCTTCCCCCTGGCCCAGCAGCTTGTAGGCCTCGATGATCTCGGCATCCGTGACCGCCATGAAGTCACCGTTGCTCTCGGTTCGGGCCTTGAGGGCGTTCTCCTTGTTCACCGGATTGCCGATGCGGATCGCCGTGGCGATCGTGTCGGGCTGCTCCACCGTGTGCCCCAGCACCATCGGGGCGGCACCGGCGGCCTGGAAGCCCATCATCCGCGGCAGGAGCGTGCTGTGGCCCGCCTGGCGGTACTCCTTGAAGCCCATCCAGTAGGCGCTGATGTTGCCGGCGTTGCCTACCGGGATGCAGAGCCAGTCGGGGGCTTCGCCGAGGGCGTCGACCACCTCGAAGGCGGCCGTCTTCTGCCCCTGCAGCCGGTAGGGGTTGAGGGAGTTGACCAGGGTGACCGGGTAGCGGTCGGCCACGTCACGCACGATCGCCAGGGCCCGGTCGAAGTTGCCCTGCACCGCCAGCACCTCGGCGCCGTAGAGCAGGGCCTGGGCCAGCTTCCCCTGGGCCACGTAGCCGTCGGGGATCAGCACGAAGGCCCGCATCCCGCCCCGGCGCGCGTAGGCCGCCGCCGCCGCCGAGGTGTTGCCGGTGCTGGCGCAGATCACCGCCTCCGAGCCCGCCTCCTTGGCCTTGCTGATGGCCATCGTCATGCCCCGGTCCTTGAAGGAGCCGGTGGGGTTGAGGCCGTCGTACTTGAGGAACACCTTGACGCCGCGGCCCACCCTTTCGGCGATCACCGGTGCCGGAATCAGGGGGGTGGCCCCCTCCCGCAGGGTCACCACCGGCGTCGCGTCACTGACGGGCAGCCAGCTGCGGTAGGCCTCGATCAGCCCCGGCCAGTCCTGCATGGTGGGCTGCCGGCCCATACGTCGCAGGGCTCGAAGCAGGGGCACGGGGGACAGCGGCGAGGCTGACGTCAATGTACGACTCCGGTCTGGGGCGTCAGGGGGCGGGGGCGGCCGGCGCCGGCGTGGCGGCTGACGGCGCCGCCTGGGGCTCGTTGCCCCGCAGACCGTCCAGGGGGGACTCGGAGAAGAAGCGCACCAGCTCGCTGATCGAGGAGGCCTTCGAGGCCAGCCCCATCAGGGCCGGGATGCTCACCTCCAGCTCCCGGGTCGGGTAGGCCCGCAGGAAGGTGATGGCCGACAGCGACCCCTTGCCCTCGTAGGTGCCCAGCACCATGGCGGCCCGCAGGGCGGGCACGCCGGCTTCCGGGGCCCGCAGGGGGAACAGGATCCGGGCCAGGCGAGCCAGGATCGCCTCACCGATGCGGGTGTTGAGCAGGCGGCTCATCAGCACGATCGGCAGCTTCACCGATTCGTTCAGCAGCTTGCTGACCTGCTTGGGGTCCTGGCGGCCCAGCCGCAGCACGTCGGCCAGCAGGCCCCTGGCCTCACCGGTGGTGGCCAGGTGCTCCAGGTCGGCCACCGGAATCGAGCGCCGGAAGGCCCCGCTGGTGAACACCAGGTTCTCGGTGGCCATGGCCGCAGGAGTCGAGCAGCACAGCCCCAGACCCAGGACAGCGGCCACGAGCCTTCGCCGCTTGTTCACGCTTGTCTCCCTATGGGTGCGATCGACTCTACGGATCTCAGGCACCGCTGACACCGGCGGCCTGACGCACCGCCGGCGTCACCAGCACATCGCGCAGCAGGTGCACCACGCCCCGTTCCGCCAGACCTTTCGCCACCTGCAGCCCCATGCGGCGCAGATCCGGCTCCCCCAGCACCCGCGGCAGGCGCTTCAGCAGCAGCGACGGCTCGAAGCCGGGCAGGTCGCGCAGGATCGCCAGCAGCTCCTGGATCGGCTCCAGGTCCAGCAGCGGTGGGGTCGCGGCGCTGGGGGGCAGGGCCCGCAGCCCCGGCGGCAGCAGGCGGGTGGGCAGCCGCCTGCCGAGGCGCAGGGTGGTGTTCCAGGCCAGGGCATCCATCTGCTGCACCAGCGCATCGACGAGCTGCTGGCGCAGCAGGCCGCCGTTGGGGGAGAAAAGGAAATCCAGCACCTGGTCGAGCAGGCCGTCGAGGTCCAGCTGGTCCTGGAGGGAGGCGCTGGCCACCAGGCTCTCCAGCCGCTGCCAGCGGAACTCGTCGCCGTCGTAGAGCATCTCCCGCAGGCTGCGGCGCAGCTCCGGATCGGGATCCTCCATCAGCCGGCGGGCGAAGTAGGGGTAGGCGGCACCGAGGATCTTGAAGTCCGGGTCCACACTCAGGGCGATGCCTTCGAGGGTCACCAGGGAGCGGATGATCAGGGCGTAGTACGGCGGCACCTGGAAGGGGAAGCGGTACATCACCCCGGAGAGGTCGTCGGTGACCGCCTTGAAGTCCATGCGGCTCACCCCCATCTCCAGGGCCTGGCCGAACACCGTTTCGAAGGCCGGCACGATCGGCTCCAGGTCCACCGCCTCGCCCAGGAAGCCCAGCTGCACGAAGTCCTTCGAGAGCGCCCCGAAGTTGCGGTTCACCAGGTGCACCACGGCCTGGATCAGCCCGGTGCGCGCCTCCCGCGACACCTCGCTCATCATGCCGAAATCCAGGTAGGCCAGGCGTCCGTCGGGCAGGGCCAGCAGGTTGCCGGGGTGGGGATCGGCGTGGAAGAAGCCGTGCTCCAGCAGCTGCTGCAGGCTGCAGTTCACCCCCACCTCCACCATCTGGTCGGGGTCCACCCCCAGGGCGCGCACGGCCTCGAGGTTGGTGAGCTTGACGCCGTCGATCCACTCCATCGTCAGCACCCGGCGGCTGGTGGCCTGGCGGTAGATGGCGGGGACGGCGATGCGGGGGTTGTGGCTGTGGAGGCGGGCGAAGGTCTCGGCGTTGGTGGCCTCGTTGATGTAGTCCATCTCCTCGAAGACCCGCTTGCCGAGTTCATCGATCAGACCGACCAGATCACTCTTGATCAGGCCCACGTTCTTGTTCAGCCAGCCGGCGATGTTGCGGACGATGTAGAGGTCGAGGGTGATCTGCTCCCGCAGGCCCGGCCGCTGCACCTTCACCGCCACCCGTTCGCCGCTCATCAGCACACCCCGGTGCACCTGGCCGAGGGAGGCGGCGGAGATCGGCTCCTTCTCCAGGGAGGCGAAGATCGTCTCCACCGGAGCGCCGAGGTCCTCCTCGATGCAGGCCATGGCCAGGGCGCTGTCGAAGCCCGGCAGCTGGTCCTGCAGCTGGGCCAGCTCCTCGAGCAGGATCGGCGGAATGATGTCGGGCCGGGTGGAGAGGGCCTGGCCCGCCTTGATGAAGGCGGGGCCGAGGGCCACCAGCAGTTCGGCGCACTCCCGGGCCCGTTCCCGCGCCCGGGCGGGGTTGGCCAGCTGGCCGGTGAACCAGTCGAAGCCCACCCCCAGCAGATAAAGGCTGATCGGCACCAGGGTCTGCCAGACCCTCCGGGCCAGGCGCATCGGGTGGCCGGCGTAGATGCGGGTGATGGCGGCCGGGTCGTAGCTCAGCAGGCCCGCCGCCTCCAGGAAGTCCCCCATCTCGACGCCCATCTCGACGGTGGCGCCCGGGCGCTCGGGGGTCGCGGCGGGGGCGGGGGGTGAGGAAACCATGGCTGGGAGGTACCGCCGCGGCGCCGGCAGGCGAAACCCCCTTCTAAACGAAAGTCACAGCCGCTACGGTCGGGCCACGTACCGATCGCTCGCCGGAGGCCTGGGTGCTCACGGGTCTGCGCCTCGAGAACATCGCCCTGATCGAGCGCCTGGAGCTGGTGTTCTCGGCCGGGTTCACGGTGCTCACCGGCGAGACCGGCGCCGGCAAGTCGATCCTCCTGGATGCCCTCGATGCCCTGCTGGGCGGTGCCCAGGGCAGCCAGGGGGCCCGCCTGCTGCGCCGCGGCGCCGAGCGGGGCCGCATCGAGGCCAGCTTCAGCCTGGCTCCCCCCGTGCGCGACTGGCTGGAGCGCCAGGAGCTCGACACCGAGGACGACGAACTGCTGCTCAGCCGCGACTGGCGCCTCCAGGACGACCGGCTCACCAGCCGCCACCGCCTCAACGGGGTGGTGGTGAGCCGCAGCCAGGTGCTGGAGCTGCGCCCCCTGCTGCTCGATCTCACCGTCCAGGGCCAGACCCAGCAACTGGGCCGCCCCGGCCAGCAGCGCCGCTGGCTGGATCGCTTCGCCGGCGAGGACCTGGCTGCGTTTCTGGAGGCCACCCGCGCCGCCTGGCAGGGCTGGAAGGCAGAGGCCGATGCCCTGGCGCGGGCCCGCGCCGACCGGGACCGCTTCGCCCGGGATCGGGAGCGGCAGGAGGAGCTGCTGGCGGAGCTGGAGGCCGCGGCGCTGGAGGATCCCGCCGAGCGCCAGCGACTCCAGGGCGAACAGGACCGGCTGGCCCATGCGGTGCGCCTCCAGGAGGGGGTGATGGCCCTGATCGGCCGACTGGTGGAGGGGGCCGAGGCCGCCCCATCCGTGCTCGATCACCTGGCGGCCTGCGACCAGGAGCTGCAGACCATGGCCGGCCTCGACGCCGATGTGGTGGCCCTGCACGGGGCCTGCGCCGACGCCCTGGCCGGGCTGCAGGATCTGGCCCGCGACCTCGACCGCTACGGCTCCCTGCTGGAGAGCGACCCCGACAGCCTGGCCCTCCTGCAGGAGCGCATGGCCCAGCTCAAGGCCCTGGAGCGCCGCCATGGCCAGTCCCTGCCCGAACTGATCGCCCGACGCGACGAGCTGCGCGAGCAGCTGGCCGGCGCCGATGCCGAGGCTGCCCTGGCGGGCCTGGAGGCTGCCGAAGCCGCCGCCCGCCAGCGGCGCGACCGGGCCAATGCCGTGCTCACCAAGGGCCGCACCGCCGCCGCCCGCCGCCTTGAGGAGCAGCTGATGGCGGCCCTGCGGCCCATGGGCCTGGCCAACGTGCGCTTCGCCGTCGACCTGGCTGCCGCCGAACCCGGCGAGGAGGGGGCCGACGCGGTGCAGTTCCTGTTCTCCGCCAACCCGGGCCAGCCGCCGGCGCCCCTGGTGGAGGTGGCCTCCGGCGGCGAGATGAGCCGCTTCCTGCTGGCGCTGAAAACCTGCCTGGCCGCGGCCGACCCCCACGTCACCCTGCTGTTCGATGAGATCGATGCGGGGGTGAGCGGCCGCGTCAGCGGCGCCATGGCCCAGCTGCTGCGGCGTCTCGCCGAGCGGCGCCAGGTGTTCTGCATCACCCACCAGCCCCTGGTGGCGGCGGCGGCCCAGCACCACTTCCGGGTCAGCAAGAGCGTCGAGGCGGGCCTCACCCACACGCGGGTGTCCCACCTGCGGGACACTCGCGAGCGCCAGGCGGAGCTGGCGGAACTGGCCGGCGGCGATTCCGGCGAGGCCCACAGCTATGCCGCCAGCCTGCTGGGATCAGGCGCGGCCCCGGACCCGGGAGCGGCCGAGCAGGCCCGCCGCCAGCAGGGCCCCCGCCGTGGTGAGCAGCAGGGTGAGGATCTGGTCGGGCGTCAGGGGCGCCAGCTGCAGGACCCGCTGGAGGGCGGGGAACGCCAGCAGCAGCAGCCACAGGCCCAGGCCGATGCCGGCACCGGCGGCGGTGATGCGGCTGTGGGGATCCCCGTTCAGCCACACCAGCCCGCCACCGGCCAGCAGGAGCAGCGAGAACACCAGGCTGCGGCGTGATTCGGTGTCCGTGTCGGGCCAGAAGGCCAGCACCAGGGCCGCCACCATCACCACGGCCCCCTGGGTGAGGGAGTGGCGCCAGGTGTCGGGGCCGAACAGGGGGGCCTCCGGTGGCCGCGGCGGCTGTCGCATCAGGCCCGGCGTGGCCGGCAGCGCCTCGAACACCACCGTGCAGGCTGGATCGATCACCAGGTGCAGCAGGGCGATGTGCACCGGCAGCAGGATCAGGGCCTGGCCCGGCAGCAGCAGCGGCACCAGGCCGAGGGCGGCGATCGGCAGGTGGATCGCCAGGGTGTAGCCCAGCGCCCGGTGCAGGTTGGCATCGACGCGCCGACCCAGTTCCAGGGCCAGGACCAGATCGCTGAAGGTGTCCCTGAGCAGCACCAGATCGGCGGACTCCCGCGCCACGGCGGTGCCCCTCTTGCCCATTGCCACGCCGATGTCGGCGGCCTTGAGGGCCGGGGCGTCGTTGACCCCGTCGCCGGTCATGGCCACCACCTCACCGGCGTCCTGCAGGGCGCGCACCAGCTGCAGCTTCTGCTGGGGCATCACCCGGGCGAACACCGACACCGCGCCGATCCCGGCCGCCAGCGCCTGCGGGGTGAGGGCCTCCAGCTCGGGGCCGGTGAGCACCGGTCCAGGCGGCAGACCCGCCTGGTCGGCGATCGAGCGGGCCGTCACCGGGCTGTCGCCCGTGATCATCACCACCCGGACCCCTGCGCCCCTGGCCGTGGCGATCGCCGCCGGCACCTCCGCCCGCAGCGGGTCCGCCAGGGCCAGGAAGCCCACCGGTTCGAACGGGTAGTCGTGGGCGGCGGCGGCCGGCTCCGTGGCGGCGGGCGGACCGCCGTGCCGGGGGGCGCCATCGAGGCCGCGGGCCACCGCCAGCACCCGCAGCCCCTGGCGGGCCAGTCCATCGGCGGCGGCCAGCAGGCGGGTGGTGCCGTCGGCATCGAGATGACAGAGGTCGGCGATCGCCTCGGGGGCCCCCTTGGCGGCCAGCTGCAGGCCCCCGTCGTCGTCGCGCCAGAGACGGGAGAACACCAGCAGATCGCTTTGCAGCGGGTACTCCCGTTCCAGCGGCCAGTCGGGGTGCAGGTGCTCGGTGCCGTCGAGCTGGTCGGCGGCGAGGCGCTGGATCGCCCGTTCCATCGCATCCACCGGATCGCCCCGGCTGGCCAGCACCGCCAGCTCCACCAGCTGGTGAAAGGGTTCCTCCAGGCTGGCGCCGGCCTGCCAGACCTCCAGGTCCGGCCAGGTGAGCAGCTGCTGCACCCCCATGCGGTTCTCGGTGAGGGTGCCGGTCTTGTCGACGGCGAGCACGGTGGCGCTGCCCAGGCTCTCCACCGCCGCCGGCCAGCGGGCCAGCACCCCGACCCGGGCCAGGCGCAGGGCGCCGAGGGCCAGGAACAGGGCCAGCACCACGGGGATCTCGTTGGGCAGCACCGCCAGGGCCAGGGCCAGGGCCGCCAGCAGGGCCCGGGGCCAGTCCCCGCTCGACGCTCCCTGGATCACCGCCAGGGCGGCGCAGAGGGCCAGGGCCATCACGGTGAGGCGGGAGGTGAGCCGCCGGGTCTGGCGCTGCAGGCGCGTCAGCGGCGGCTGCACCGTGGCCAGGCTCTTGCCGAGCCGGCCCAGTTCCGTGGCCTCCGCCACCGCCACCACCGTCGCCCAGCCCCGTCCGCCCGCCACCAGCGACCCCGCCAGCACCCGCTCCCCCGGTTCGGTGCGGGCCACCGGCAAGGACTCCCCCGTCAGCAGGGACTCATCCAGCCACAGCCCCACCGCCTCGGTGAGCGCCGCATCGGCGGCCACCCGATCCCCCTCCTCCAGGCGCAGCTGGTCCCCCAGGCGCACCTGGTCGGTCGCGAGCTCCAGCTCCTGACCATCACGACGCACATGGGCCCGGGGCGCCGACAGGCGCGCCAGTTCCGCCAGGGCGTGGCTGCTGCGTTGCTGCTGGACGGCATCGAGCAGGCCGATGCCCAGCACGAACCCCAGCAGGATCGCCCCATCGACCCATTCCCCCATCAGGCCGTAGAGGAGGCCGCAGGCCAGCAGCAGCAGCGTGGTGGGCTCGAGCCAGTTCATCGGGATCCGTCATCGACACCACTCCCCAACCTGGGCAGGGCGCCGCGGCCGAAGCGGCGATGACACCAACCTCAATGCCGGCCCAAGGCCCGCTCCCTGCCGACGCCGGTCACGCTCAGTGGTGGAACCCCGAAGCGGTCGCCTCACTGAGGGCGGTGTCGCCGCCATGGCCGGCGAAGAAGTCGAGCGACTGGCGGATGTTCTCCAGCAGCAGATCGGCCAGATCCCGGCTGACGCCATGGCGCACCAGGATCCGTTGCACGGTGATCCCTTCGCAGTGGGCCGGCAGGCTGTAGGCCGGCACCTGCCAGCCGCGCACCCGCAGGCGGTCGGCGAGGGCGTAGAGGTTGAAGTTCACCTCACTTCCCTCCCGGATCCTCCAGGTGAGGGCGGGAATGCCCGCCTGTTCCTCGCCGCCGAACAGGATCTCGAACGGTCCCAGCTTGGCGATCTCCCGGGCCAGGTACTGGGCGGTGGCGTAACAGGCGGCGTGCACCTTGCGGTAGCCCTCCCGGCCCAGGCGCAGAAAGTTGTAGTACTGACAGACCACCTGGCCCCCCGGCCTGGAGAAGTTGAGGGTGAGATCGCGCATGTTGCCGCCCAGGTAGTTCACCCAGAACACCATCTCCTCGGGCAGGTCAGTGGTCTGCCGCCACAGCACCCAGCCCACCCCCAGGGGCGCCAGACCGAACTTGTGGCCGGAGGCATTGATCGAGCGCACCCGCGGCAGGCGGAAGTCCCAGACCAGGTCGGGGGCGCAGAAGGGCGCCAGGAAGCCGCCGCTGGCGGCATCCACGTGGATGGGGATGTCGAGGCCCGTGCGGGCCTGCAGGTCATCGAGGGCGGCCGCCAGCGCCTCCACCGGTTCGTACTGGCCGGTGAAGGTGACCCCCAGGGTGGGCACCACGCCGATGGTGTTCTCGTCGCAGAGGCTCAGGGCCGCCTCGGGGCTGAGCATCAGCTGGTGGGGCTGCATCGGGATCTCGCGGTGCTCGATGTCCCAGTAGCGGCAGAACTTGTGCCAGCAGATCTGCACCGGCCCGGTCACCAGGTTGGGTCTGTCGCTGGGTTGCCCCTGCCGCGTCCGCTCGGCTTCCCAGCGGCGCTTCATCGCCAGACCGCCGAGCATGGCGGCCTCGCTGGAGCCGGTGGTGGAGCAGCCGATGGCGTGATCGACGGCGGGGGCGTGCCAGAGATCGGCCACCATGCGGGCGCAGCGGGCTTCGATCTCGGCGGTCTGGGGATATTCGTCCTTGTCCTCGATGTTCTTGTCGATGCACAGATCCATCAGGGCATGGACTTCGTCCTCTACCCAGGTCTGACAGAAGGTGGCCAGGTTCTGGCGGGAATTGCCATCCAGCATCAGCTCGTCGCGGATCGCGGCGAACACGGCGCGGGGGTTGTGCTCCCTGCTGGGGAAATGGCTCTTCGGCAGCGTGACCGAGAGATCGGAGGAGGAATAGATGTCGTCCTCCAGGGAGTATCGGGCTGCCGCTCTGTCGTGGAGGGTCATCAATCGCACCGGCGCTCACCTGTCCGCTTCAGGCTAGGAGCGCACTGGGACGCTGCCGCCGCAATCGGCCCTCAGGGGGCGGGGGTGGGTGCGGGGGTGGGGGCGCCGCCCCCGGGAGCTCCCCCGAACCGCCACCGCAGCCCACCGCCATAGGAGATCTCGTTGCCATTGCTCCAGAAGGAGCCGCCCACATCGGCATACAGCGACAGGCTTTCTGACGCTTCGTACTCGACATTCAGGCCCACATCCAAGGCACTGGCGCCGCGGTTCTGACCCAGGAGGGTCAGCGAGCCAGGTTCCGGAACCTGGGCGAAGGAGGCCGTGAGCTGGTGCTCCTCGTCGGCATTCCCCATCACGTCGTACTCGTAGCCGATGCTGAGCCGTGGAATCAGCCGCGACTGATTCGAGAGCCTGATCGGCACTTCCAGGGTTCCTCCGAGGCCCAGCACGAGCGAATCCGCTGTGTGGCTGTTGACCGCCAGATTCAGGGAGTTGGCGCCGGTTTCGTTGATGGCGCCCTGGTTGTATTTCGCGTAGGACACGAGAGCCCGTGGCTTGAATCGGATGGCGTCCCGCTGGGGGGCCTGTGGGTTGTCACCGGTGGCTGGCCGGGCAGGGTTCAGCACCCAGTCGTATTCCGAGGTGAGCGCCAGGGTGAGGCCGTTGGCGGCCCATCGCGCCTGGGCCGTGCGATCAATCGTCCCGAATTGAATCGGACGATTGGATCGGTTCTGGAAACTGGTGTAGCCAGCCAGGGCGGCAATCTTCCAGGCCGGGCCAGGCGTGTAGAGGCCGTATAAGGCACCCGAATAGGTGTCCGCATCGATGGTGACGTTGCTGAACTGGTAGTTGGAAAGCCCGTTGGTGCCGTAGCCGAAGACGCCACCCACCCGCCAGTCGCTGGACAGCCGATACTCCAGGCCATAGGTGGACTGGAAGATCTGATAATCCAGCGAGGCCAGGCCACCGGTGCCCCGCAGCGACGCCTGGGTGTTGGAGGCATCCAGCATCAGGGCCCAGCGGTGACCGCCCTGTCCGGTGCACGCGGGGGAGGGGGCGGCTGGCTGGGCGGCACCCGCGTCCGCGGGTGGCTGGGGCGGGCAGGTCCCGGCCCCGAAGGACACCTTCTGGGTGGAGAGGGCCAGGTCCAGGGCGTCCTGGCGGAAGCGCTCCAGGGTCTCCAGCCCGACCGACACCTGACTGGCGTAGGGCTCGGCGATCACCTGCTCGAAGGACCGATTGACGGCCGCCTGGCTGGGCAGGGCGTTCACAACGGCCAGGACCCCATTGAAGTCGGCGTTGCTGGTGGCTCCGATCACCGTCGGCTGACCCGCCGTGCCGGTGACGACCGATCCGGCCACCCCCTGACCCAGGTCGGTGGCGATGGGCTGCTGGGGCCCAGGGGAATTGGCCAGGACGCTGGAGGCGGCGCTGCTGACGTTCGGGTTCGACGAGGTCGGCACGGCCTGATAGTTCAGGATCAGCAGATCAACGGTTTGGCCCGAGCATCGGGAACTGGACCCCACGGTTTGCCAGTAGCAGCGGTCCCAGGCGCCGGCCACAAACAGCGGCCTGTATCCATAGGCGGCGCCGAGGGGCGTCTGCAGCAGTGTGACTGTGCTTTCGGCGGCCTGTTGCTGCCCCCACCAGGCCGTGTTCAGCAGGCGTGGATCGATGCCTCTGGACGAATCCGGTGCCGTGAACTGCTCGTAGTCGATCTGATACTGCACACCGTTGGAGCCGATCGAGACACTGGTATCCGCCATCGCCGGGACTGGGCTGCCGACCAGGGCACCGAGGCTCAAAAGGCGACCGATCATGGAGGCGGAAGGGCGCTTCCTTGCGTTGACCATGCCGGCGAATGCTGCTTCCGGGCACCCTATGCAAGGGGTCTTTCAGCAGCAAGAAGGTCAGGGATCTTGTTGACCATTTCCAGAGATGAATGGCTGGTCAATGTAAGAAAAACGCAAGTCCTGCACCGCGTCGATCACTGCGCGCCCCGTCGCGGTACAACGGACCCAGCCTCTCCAGCGCCCTGGCCGCCATGAAGCCACTGCAGCTGCTGGAGGCTCCCGGCCTGCACACGGTTCTGCGCAGCGACGACTTCGGCGCATGGGAGAGCCTCGTCGCCGGGACCCTCGGCCACCACCGCAGCCGGCTCCTGCCTGGTTCGCCCCCCTTCCAGACCCACATCCGCACGGCGGCCGTGGCGGAGTTCGAGGTGGTGCTCCTCCATGGCCGCGGCCGGGTGGAACTGCTGCGCGAGCAGGGCGGCCACGGGGTGCTCTGGTTACCGCTCCAGGGGCTGACCCAGGAAGTGATCAACGGTGTCGAGGTGGTGGCGGAGCCGGGCATGGGCCTGCTGTTCCGTCCCGGCGATGCCATGCGGGGCCTCACCAGTGACGCGATCACCGGACTCTCGATCGTGATTCCCGCGTCCTGTCTGGGGGGACCGGGGCCGCCCTCCCCCCTGCTCGACCAGGGGCTGGCCAGCCGCAGGCTGGTCACGGCCGGGCTGCAGCTGGCCCGTGCCGCCGCCTGGCAGCCCAATGGCTCGGGGCACGCCGCGGCGGACCTGGTGGAGGCGCTGCACCAGTGGTGCCACCCCCCTGAGGCCGGACGGCAGGGCGAACGCCTCTCCGCCGCCCGGCGCCGCCGGACCGTGGCCGAGGCCCGCCACTGGATGGAGCTGCACCTGGCGGATCGCTTCAGCATCGACGACCTGGTTCGGGCCATGGGCCTCTCCGCCCGGACCCTGCAGTACGGCTTCCAGGAGGAGCTGGGCCGCACGCCGATGGCGGAGGCCAGGCGGCTGCGCCTCTGCCGCCTGCGCCAGCTCCTGCTGGAGGCCGGCCAGGACCACCGCAGCATCGCCGAGCTGATGCAGGCCGCCGGGCTCCTGGCCTGCGGCGGCACCGCCGCCGACTACCGCCGCCGCTGGGGGGAATCCCCGCGCGGCACCCGTCGGCGCCGGACAATGGACCCCTGACGCCGGAAGCCGGCATGGGTTCGCCCCCCGCCACCAGCAGCACCAGCACCACCAGCACCACGGAGGCGGCCTTCGCCCGCTTCGATGCCCTCCCCCCGGTGGAGGTCGCCTTCATGCTCGGAGCCTGGACGGGGGAGAGCGTGCCCACCGGCCACCCGCTCGACGGCGCCCTGGAGGCCTTCCACTGGCATGGCAAGCGCTTCGACAGCGCCGAGGAGGTCCATCCGCTGGTGTTCCACACGCTCGGCGGCGGCCTCACCTGCCTGGAGCCGAGGGCCATGGGGCCGGGGCTGCGCCTGAGCGGGCGTGTGCCGATTCCCACCGCGCCGCTGGCCGGCCGCCTGTTCCAGCTGCTGCTGCCCCTGTTCAGCACCCGCCGCTCCGGGGCCCGGCTGCGGATGACCCGCTACCGCGGCGTGGAGAGCGCCACGATGCAGTACGACCACCTCCCCATCAACGATGTCTTCCGCAAGGTGGATGACGACACCGTGCTGGGGGTGATGGACCTCAAGGGCATGGAGACCCCCTTCTTCTTCCTGCTGCGCCGCGAAGGACCGGGTCCGTCACATTCCGTTACGATTTCTGCGGTGGAGGACGGCTCCGGCTGACGGCTCTCCCCCAAACGCTTTTCGCCTCCTGATCGCCATGCGCTGGACCGCCGCTGACATCCCTGACCAGTCCGGCCGCATCGCCCTGGTCACCGGGGCCAACAGTGGCCTGGGTCTGGAAACGGCCCGGGCCCTGGCGGCCCGCGGCGCCACCGTGCTGCTGGCCTGCCGTTCGGTGGCGAAGGCGGAGCAGGCCCGCGAGGAGCTGCTCACCGCCGCGACCTCCACCGGCGCCCTCGACGTGCTGCCCCTGGATCTGGCCGACCTGGCCAGCGTCACCGCCGCCGCGGCGACCGTCGCCGAGCGCTACGGCCGCCTCGATCTGCTGATCAACAACGCCGGCGTCATGGCGCCGCCGCGCCGCCTCACCCGCCAGGGTTTCGAGCTCCAGTTCGGCACCAACCATCTGGGCCACTTCGCCCTCAGCCTCGCCCTGCTGCCCCTGCTGCGTGACCGGCCCGGTGCCCGGGTGGTCACCGTCACCTCCGGGGCCCAGTACTTCGGCCGCATCGCCTTCGACGACCTCCAGGGCGAGCACCGCTACGACCGCTGGCGGGCCTACGGCCAGAGCAAGCTGGCCAATGTGATGTTCGCCCTCGAGCTGCAGCGGCGCCTCGCCGACCAGGGCAGCCCCGTTCTCTCCCTGGCCGCCCACCCCGGCATCGCCCGCACCAATCTCCAGCCCGCCTCGATCGCCGCCACCGGCTCCCGCCTCGAGCCCCTCGCCTACCGGCTGATGGATCCCCTGTTCCAGAGCGCCGCCATGGGGGCCCTGCCCCAGCTGTTCGCCGCCACCGCGCCCGAGGCCAAGCCCGGTGGCCACTACGGCCCCGACCAGTTCGGCGGCATGCGGGGCTGGCCCACGGAGGTGCGCATCGCCCCGGCCGCCCTCGATGCTGACCAGTGCCGGCGCCTCTGGGAGGTGAGCCTGGAGCTCTGCGCCGCCGCCGCCCCCCTGCCGGCCCTGGCCTGAGCCTGTCCCAGGGCCATCCCCCGTAGACTCATCGGCTGCCGACCGCCCCCCATGCCCCGTGCCCGCGTCGGATCCTCCAGCAAGAGCGCGGCTCCCGGCAACGGCACCTCCGGCAAGCTCCCGGAGGACGCCGTACCCTCTCCCGACCAGGCCCTGCGCACCCTCACCGGCGGCAGCCTCGAGGACGTGATCCGGGTCCGTGGGGCCCGCCAGCACAACCTGCGCAACGTCGATCTCACCATCCCGCGCAACCGCATGGTGGTGTTCACCGGGGTGAGCGGCAGCGGCAAGAGCTCCCTCGCCTTCGACACGATCTTCGCCGAGGGCCAGCGGCGCTACGTGGAGAGCCTCTCCGCCTACGCCCGCCAGTTCCTCGGCCAGGTGGACAAGCCGGACGTCGATGCGATCGAGGGGCTCTCACCCGCCATCTCGATCGACCAGAAGTCCACCAGCCACAACCCCCGCTCCACCGTCGGCACGGTGACGGAGATCCAGGACTATCTGCGCCTCCTCTACGGCCGCGCCGGCGAACCCCACTGCCCCCAGTGCGACCGCTCGATCAAGCCCCAGTCCATCGACGAGATGGTGGACCAGATCCTCACGCTGCCGGAGGGCACCCGCTACCAGCTGCTGGCCCCCGTGGTGCGGGGCAAGAAGGGCACCCACGTGAAGCTGCTGGCCGGCCTGGTGGCGGAGGGCTTCGCCCGGGTGCGGATCAACGGCGAGGTGCGGGAGCTGGCCGACAACATCGAGCTCGACAAGAACCACGCCCACCACATCGAGGTGGTGGTTGACCGGCTGGTGGCCCGCGAGGGCATCAACGAGCGCCTCACCGATTCCCTGCGCACCGCCCTCAAGCGCGGCGAAGGCCTGGCCCTGGTGGAGGTGGTGCCCAAGGCCGACGAACCCCTGCCCGAGGGCGTGGAGCGGGAGCGGCTCTACTCCGAGAACTTCGCCTGCCCCGTGCACGGCGCCGTGATGGAGGAGCTCTCGCCCCGCCTGTTCTCCTTCAACAGCCCCTACGGCGCCTGCCCCGACTGCCACGGCATCGGCCACCTGCGCAAGTTCACCGTGGAGCGGGTGGTGCCCGATCCCTCCCTGCCGGTGTACGCCGCCATCGCCCCCTGGAGCGACAAGGAGAACAGCTACTACTTCTCGTTGTTGTTCAGCGTCGGCGAGGCCTTCGGCTTCGAGCTCAAGACCCCCTGGGACCAGCTCACCGACGCCCAGCGCACGGTGCTGCTGCAGGGCAGCCAGGAGCCGATCGCCATCAAGGCCGACAGCCGCTACCGCAAGAGCGAGGGCTATGTGCGGCCCTTCGAGGGGATCCTGCCGATCCTGGAGCGCCAGCTGCGCGATGCCAGCGGCGAATCCATGCGCCAGAAGCTGGAGAAGTACCTGGAGCTGGTGCCCTGCGAGAGCTGCCACGGCCTGCGGCTGCGGCCCGAAGCCCTGGCGGTGCGGGTGGGGCCCTACGCCATCCATGAGCTCACCTCCGTGAGCGTGGCCGTCACCCTGGAGCGCATCGAAGCCCTGATGGGCGTGGGGGCCAGCGAAGGGGCCGAGCCCCTGCTCAGCAGCCGCCAGATCCAGATCGGCGACCTGGTGCTGCGGGAGATCCGCATGCGCCTGCGCTTCCTGCTCGATGTGGGCCTCGACTACCTGAGCCTGGACCGGCCCGCCATGACCCTCTCCGGCGGGGAGGCCCAGCGGATCCGCCTGGCCACCCAGATCGGCGCCGGCCTCACCGGCGTCCTGTACGTGCTCGACGAGCCCAGCATCGGCCTGCACCAGCGCGATAACGACCGCCTGCTGGCCACCCTCACCAAGCTGCGCGACCTCGGCAACACCCTGATCGTGGTGGAGCACGACGAGGACACGATCCGCGCCGCCGACTACCTCGTCGACATCGGCCCCGGTGCCGGCGTCCATGGCGGCCACATCGTCGCCGAGGGCTCCCTCGACGACCTGCTCAACGCCGAGGCCTCCCTCACCGGCGCCTACCTGAGCGGTCGCCGCTCCATCCCCACCCCCGCCGAGCGCCGCGATGCCGGCAGCCGCCGGCTCACCCTGGCCAACTGCACCCGCAACAACCTCCAGGGCATCGACGTGGAGATCCCCCTCGGCCGGCTGGTGTGTGTCACCGGGGTGAGCGGCAGCGGCAAGAGCACCCTGGTGAACGAGCTGCTGCACCCGGCCCTGGAGAACCGCCTCGGCATGAAGGTGCCCTTCCCCTCCGGCCTTGAGGAGCTGCGGGGCATCAAGGCGATCGACAAGGTGATCGTCATCGACCAGTCGCCGATCGGCCGCACCCCCCGCTCCAACCCCGCCACCTACACCGGTGCCTTCGACCCGATCCGCCAGGTGTTCGCCGCCACGGTGGAGGCCAAGGCCCGCGGCTACCAGGTGGGCCAGTTCAGCTTCAACGTCAAGGGCGGCCGCTGCGAGGCCTGCAGCGGCCAGGGGGTGAACGTGATCGAGATGAACTTCCTCCCCGACGTCTATGTCCAGTGCGACGTCTGCAAGGGGGCCCGCTACAACCGCGAGACCCTGCAGGTGACCTTCCGGGGGCACACCATCGCCGATGTGCTGGAGATGACGGTGGAGCAGGCCGCCGAGGTGTTCGCCGCCATCCCCCAGGCCGGCGAGCGGCTCAGCACCCTGGTGGACGTGGGTCTCGGCTACATCAAGCTGGGCCAGCCCGCCCCCACCCTCTCGGGCGGTGAGGCCCAGCGGGTGAAGCTGGCCACCGAGCTCTCCCGCCGCGCCACCGGCAAGACCCTCTACCTGATCGACGAGCCCACCACGGGCCTGAGCTTCTACGACGTCCACAAGCTGATGGACGTGATGCAGCGTCTGGTGGACAAGGGCAATTCGATCCTGGTGATCGAGCACAACCTCGATGTGATCCGCTGTGCCGACTGGCTGGTCGACCTCGGGCCGGAGGGCGGTGACAAGGGGGGCCAGATCGTGGCCGTCGGCACCCCCGAAACCGTGGCCCAGAACGCTGCCAGCCACACCGGCCGCTACCTGCGGCACGTGCTGGAGCAGCATCCCCCCATCCCCCTCGCGGCCTGACCCATGGCTGAACTCACCCCCACCCAGGCGGCCCTGCTGCGCATCGTCTGCACCGTCGCCTGGGCCGACGGCGAATGCTCCACCGCCGAGCGGGAGCTGCTGGCCGAGCAGGTGGCCACCCAGCTGCAGGGCGACAGCCCCAATGGCCTCGGCGACGCCCAGCTGGAGGCCTTCCTGGCCGAGCGGCTGCCGGTGGCGGGCCTGGACGAGCTGGTGGCCCAGCTGCCCGACTCCGACGACCGCCAGCTGGCCCTGAAGCTCAGCTACATGATGGTGCGGGTGGGCCGGCGCTCACCGGCCGAGTCCACCATCAACGCCCAGGAGCGGGTGGCCTACCGCCATCTGGTGGAGCTGCTCGGCCTCGCCGATGCCCGCATCCAGGAGATCGAGTGGGCGGCGGAGGCTGACCTGCCGAAGAAGGAGGGGCTGGCCCAGCTGCTGGCCGAGCTCACCGCCGGCTGGCGCACCCCGGACCACGGCCGGGGACCCGCCGCCTGAGGCCTCAGGGCAGCGGCTCCTCGCCGCTGCCGCTGGGGTAGGCCTGGTTGCTGTCCGGCATCCAGTAGCTGAGGTCGTTGTGCCAGTAGAGCCGGCCGGGCACCCGCTGGGTGCTCAGCTTCGTCTTGCCGAGGGCGGACATCAACTGGGTCATCTCGATCGGCGACAGGTCGGTGACCATGTCGTTGCCGGCGATCTCCAGCAGGGCCGGCAGCTTGGCGATCGTGGCCGGCTCGGCCAGCTTGCGGAACACCTGGGCCATCACCAGGCGCTGGCGTTCCATCCGGCCCAGGTCGCCCCGTTCGTCGTGACGGAAGCGCAGGAAACCCTCCAGTTCCTTGCCCTTCAGCAGCTGCTTGCCGGGGTAGAGGTCGATGTAGAGGCCCTGGGCGTTGTCGACGTAGTACATGCGCTTGGGCACATCCACCTCGACGCCCCCGAGGGCTTCGGCCAGCTTGTTGACCGCGTCGAGGTTCACCTTCAGGTAGCGCTCCACCGGGGTGGCCAGCAGGGTGCCCACTTCCGCCTTGACGGTCTGGATGCCGCCGAGGGCGAAGAGAGAGTTGGCCTTCACCACCCCCAGCTGGGGCGATTCGATGAAGGTGTCCCGGGGCACCTGGGTGATGTGGGTGATGTCCCCATCGAGCCGCACCGTGAACATCACGTCGGTGTTCTCGCCCACGGCATCGCGGCCGAGCACGAGGATCGGGCGGTTCTCGATCGTGAGGGGATTGAGCACCGCGCCGATGCCCCGCGAGCTGGGGATCAGACCCGCCAGGAACGGGGCGATCCGTGCCGGCAGGGGGCCCGCCATCAAGGCTCCGACGGCAACGCCGACGCCGAAGGTGAGCAGGGGCCGGCGGCGGGACCGGTGCGGCGCCGGGGGCCGCTGCTTCGGATCGGGCCTGGTGCTGGTCTTCTCAGGCAGGGCCACCGCCCCGAGTTCCCTCTTCTGCCGGGTCTTCCGGGAGCGAGGGAGCCTCGAGGGGGAATGGGCCTGAGTCATTGTGCTACCCGCAGGGGCGCACCATAGGGCTCAAAGCGGCGAAAAACCAGTGGTGGTGGCGGTTTATCGGCTGGTCTGCACCTGCACGCAGGCTGCGGCCGCATCGGCGCGCCCGCGGGCGTCCGCCTCATCGTCGCCGCGGGCCAGGGCCACCCCCAGGCGCCGCCAGGGCCGGACCTCGGGTTTGCCGAAGATCAGCACCTGGGTGTCCGGCACCGCCAGGGCCTGTTCCAGCCCCAGGTAGGTGGGGCTTCCGGCTCCCGGAGGGACATCCGCTCCGGCCAGGATCACCCGGGAGGCCGCTGCGCCGAGGCTGCGGATCTCCGGGATCGGCAGCCCCAGCACCGCCCGCAGGTGCAGCTCGAATTCGCTCAGGTTCTGGCCCACCAGCGTCACCAGGCCGGTGTCGTGGGGCCGGGGTGAGAGCTCGGAGAACACCACCTCCTCGTGGCCGGGCTCACCGCAGAGGAAGAACTCCACCCCGAACAGGCCGGCGCCGCCGAGGTTGTCGGTGACGGCCTGGGCCATCGCCTGGGCCGCCGCCAGCTGTTCCTCCCCCAGCCGGGCCGGTTGCCAGCTGCACTGGTAATCGCCCCGTTCCTGGATGTGGCCGATCGGCGGGCAGAACAGGGTGGGACCCTGCCACTGGCGCACCGTCAGCAGGGTGATCTCGAGGCTGAAGCGCAGGAACTCCTCGACGATCACCCGCGCCCCCTCCCCCCGGGCCCCGGCCATCGCCGCCTCCCAGGCGGCTTCGATCGCCTCGGGGCCATGCACCACGCTCTGCCCCTTGCCCGAGGAACTCATCACCGGCTTCACCACCACGGGCCAGCCCAGGGGCGCCGCCGCCGCCGCCAGTTCGGCGGCGCTTTCGGCGTAGGCGAAGCGGGCGGTGCGCAGCCCCAGCCCGGCGGCGGCCAGGTCGCGGATGCGGTCGCGGTTCATGGTCACCGCCGTGGCCCGGGCAGTGGGGATCACCGTGAGGCCTTCCGCCTCCAGCTCGGCCAGGGCATCCACCGCCAGGGCCTCGATCTCCGGAATCACCACATCGGGCCGGTGGCGTCGCACCACCGCCTTGAGGGCGTCGGGGTCGGCCATGGCCACCACCTCGCTCACCTGCGCCACCGCCATGGCGGGGGCACCGGCGTAGCGGTCGACGGCGATGACGCGGCAGCCGAGCCGCTGGGCGGCGATGGCCACCTCCTTGCCCAGCTCGCCGCTGCCCAGCAGCATCACCGTCCGCGGGAAGGGGGAAGGGCCTGGTGCCATGGCTGGGTGCGGTGCGGATGAGGCGATCCTGACGCGGCGCGCGCCCCTTCCCCTAACGTGCCGCGATGCCTGCGGCTCTCCCCGTGATCTCCCAGGGCTTCGGCCCCCTGGCCTCCCGAATCCTCGCCTTCAGCACCGCCGGTGACGCGGCCAACGGGCTGCTGCCCTTCGGCTGGAGCGTCTCGGACTTCCAGACCTGGACGCTGGTCTACCTGGGGGTGTCGTCCCTGGCCTTTGTGGTGGTGTGGCTGGTGGGGTACCTGCGCCGCTGAGCGCCCGGGCCCCCCACGCATTTGGCCCCCCTCAGGCGCCGGGCTCCTCCAGCAGGGTGAGCTGGCTCTCGGCCGATTCCTCGCTCACGAAGCCGTAGGCCCCGAACACCGCCGGATCGGGGTGGGTGATGCGCTGCCCCTCCGGGTGGCGCTCCACCTTGAAGCCCTCCTCGGCCATGCGGCGCATCAGGCCCGCCGCCTCCTCGAACCGTGACGCCATCGCCTCCAGGCTGGCGCAGTCGGCGGTGAGGCCCGTTTCCTTCCAGGTGAAATACTCCATGGCCGGGGGTGCGACGGATCGGTGAGCCGGGGCCGCCCGGACGGGCGACCGGTGGGCGGGGTCGCCGCGATCGACGACAGGGGGCGGCTGCTCAGGGCAGCAGCACCAGTCCCACCAGCACCAGTATCAGGCTGGCGCCCCAGAGACCGAGCACCACGCTCTGCTCCGGCAGTCCCCCGAGTTCGAAGTGGTGGTGCAGCGGCGCCATGCGGAACAGGCGCCGCCCCTGGCCGTCGGGGCCCTTGGTGGCCTTGAACACCCCCACCTGCAGGATCACCGAGAGGGATTCGGCCAGGAACACCCCGCCCATCAGCAGCAGGGGCCAGAGGCTGTCCGTGAGCAGGGCCACCGAGGAGAGGGCGGCCCCCATGGCCAGGGAGCCCGTGTCCCCCATGAACACCCGGGCCGGATGGCGGTTCTGGCTGAGGAAGCCGAGCCAGCAGCCCGCCATGGCGGTGCAGAAGGCGGCCAGCACCGGATCGCCTCCGTGCCCCCGCAGCATCAGCTGCAGCCCCATGCCGGTGAACACCACGGCACCGCAGCCGGCGGCCAGGCCGTCGAGCCCGTCGGTGAGGTTGGTGGCGTTGCTCTCGGCCAGGAACACGAACAGGGCCAGCGGCCAGATCAGCAGTCCGAGGGTCAGCACCCGGCCGAAGGGAAGCCCCAGATCGCCGGGCACCCCGCCCCCCAGCCAGCCGCCCAGGTGGGCCCAGGCCAGGAAGCCGACGGCGGCCAGGGCCTGGAGCAGCAGCTTGCCCCGGGGGCTCAGGCCCGTGTTGGTGCGGCGGGTGAGGCTGCGCCAGTCGTCGACGGCGCCGATCGCCATGTAGGCCAGGGTGACCGCCGCCACCGCCAACGGGCGGGGATCCTCCGGGCTGATCAGTCCCCCCACCAGCACCCCCACGGGCACCACCAGCAGGCCGCCCATGGTGGGGGTGCCCGCCTTGCTGTGGTGGGCCTGGGGACCTTCATCCCGGATGACCTGGCCGATCTTCAGGGCCCGCAGGCGCGGTACCCCCAGGGCCGCCACGCCGGCGCTGACCAGGGCCGCCACCACCAGCGGCAGGGTCAGCATGGAATTGGCCACCAGGGCATCACTGGCCAGGCAGGCGGCCAGCAGGATCAGGGCGAGCAGGGCCGCAGGGAAGCGGCCGTCGCGGGAGGCCATCGGAAATGCTGCAGGGTGGAGCCGGAGCGGACCGTCAGTCCTCCCAGTCTTCCTCCGAGGGCTCGTCGGCCGGGTTGTAATCCTCCTTCTCGCCCATCAGCGCCGACAGCTCCTCCTCCTCCACGGTGCTCACATCGGTGCTGGCGGTCTCCTCGTCGGCGACCAGGCGGCCGCTGGCCTCCAGCAGGCTCAGCAGATCGGGCTCATCCCGCAGCGGCAGCACCGGCGCCGGTTCGTTGCGCCGGTAGCGGGTCAGGGAGGGGTTGATGGTGTCGAGAATGCTCATGCCGTCAGGCTGGGTCGTCAAGGACCGACTCACCACTCTATCGCGCCGCCCCCATGACCCCAGCCAAGTTCCTGGAGGTGGGCCGTCTCTGGTCGGCGGCCCTCCTGCTCAGCACCCTGCTGGCCGCCGCCGGCCTGCGCTGGCCCCAGCCCCTGCCGGTCCAGCCGGCGGTGGTGGCCGCCATGCTGCTGGGGCCGCCGCTGCTGCTGGCCCTGGTGGTGCTGCTGCGCTGGCGGCTGCCGCCGGCGGACCAGGGGGGAGAATGACCCCCAGGCGCCAGAATCGGTCGCCACAGCGCAGGAGCGGCACGGATGGCGACGTTGGGGCAGCAGGGGGCGGGCGCTGAATCGCCCATGGGCACACCGCGTGCCGAGCGGGTGGTGCTCGCCTATTCCGGTGGTGTCGACACCAGCGTCTGCATCCCCTACCTGATGCGGGAGTGGGGGGTGAAGGAGGTGATCACCTTCGCCGCCGACCTCGGCCAGGGCGATGAGCTCGAGCCGATCCGTCTCAAGGCCCTGGCGGCCGGCGCCAGCCAGTCGCGGGTGGACGACCTGATCGATCCCTTCATCCGCGAGTTCGCCTTCCCGGCGATCCGTGCCAATGCCCTCTACGAGGGGCGCTACCCCCTCTCCACGGCCCTGGCCCGCCCCCTGATCGCCCGCCGCCTCGTCGAGGTGGCCCGGGAGGTGGGGGCCGACGCGGTGGCCCACGGCTGCACCGGCAAGGGCAACGACCAGGTGCGCTTCGACGTCGCCATCGGCGCCCTGGCCCCAGACCTCAAGGTGCTGGCTCCGGCCCGGGAGTGGGGCATGAGCCGGGAGGAGACGATCGCCTACGGCGAGCGCTGCGACATCCCGGCGCCGGTGAGCAAGAAGTCCCCCTATTCGATCGACCTCAACCTGCTGGGCCGCAGTATCGAGGCCGGCCCCCTGGAGGATCCGATGGTGGAGCCGCCGGAGGAGGTCTACGCCATGACCCGGTCGGTGGCGGACGCCCCGGCCGAGGGCCAGGTGGTGGAGATCGCCTTCGAGCAGGGCAATCCGGTGGCCATCGACGGCGAGCGCCTCGATCCGGTGGCCCTGATCCGCCGGGCCAATGCCCTGGCGGGGGCCCATGGCTTCGGCCGCCTCGACATGATCGAGAACCGGGTGGTGGGCATCAAGAGCCGGGAGATCTACGAGACCCCGGGCCTGCTGCTGCTGATCCGTGCCCACCAGGAGCTGGAGAGCCTCACCCTGGCCGCCGACGTGCTCCGCTACAAGCGCCAGATCGAGATGAGCTGGGCAGATCTGGTGTACCAGGGCCTCTGGTTCGGTCCCCTCAAGGACGCCCTCGACGGCTTCCTCGACCGCACCCAGGCCACGGTCAACGGCCTGGTGCGGATCCGGCTCCAGAAGGGCAGCGCCACCGTGGTGGGGCGCTCCAGCGCCAGCGACAGCCTCTACGTGCCCGACATGGCCACCTACGGCGCTGAAGACCTCTTCGACCACCGGGCCGCCGAAGGCTTCATCTACGTGTGGGGGATGCCTACGCGGTTATGGGCCGCCCGTCGTCGTGGCGACTGATCTTCTGGGGCGCCCCTTCGCCGCCCAGCCGCAGGGCCCGCTTCAGGGCCTGGCCCCAGCCCTGCTTCCTGGCCACCGTGGGCAGCAGCAGGGGCTGGGGGCGGCCTGAGCCCGGTGGCGGCCCGTCGGCCGCGGCGGGGTTGAGGCTGTAGAGCCGGTCCCGCAGGGCCTGGTTGTCGGCGAGCAGGTGCTTCTGGTGCTCCATCACCGTGGCCAGGCGCTGCTGGAACTTGCGCTCGAAGATCTCAGGAAGGTCTTCCAGCATCTCGTGCAGGGCCTTCAGCTCATCCCGGGCGGCGGCCAGCTCCATCTCGAGCTGCTGGGCGTCGGGACCGGTGGTGGTGATCGCCAGGCTGGTGGGGTTGGCCGTGGCCGCAGCCGGCGCTGCCGCCGGCATCGCTGCTGCCGGGGGGGCGGGCTCCACGGCAGGCCCCAGGTCGTCTAAGACGGGCTCGACGGCCATGGGGGCCGGATCCGCAACGGCCGGCACTTCGCCGAAACTGAAGCTGGCCGGCGGTGGCACCGGAACGGAGGCCACCGGCTGGCCGGGCGTCAGGACACTCGCCGCTGGCGGCGCCGGGTTGGCCGGCCAGCTGGAGGGCGGAAAGGCCGGCTGGGCCGGCAGGCCACGGGACGCTGGTCTGCCTTCCGGGCCGACCTCCTCGCCGGCTTCCCCGCCGGCTTTGGACTTGTCCGTCGCAGTCATCGCCTAGCACCCATTGGGGGGAATGTAGGCCCAGTGATCAGCGGAGAACAAGCCGGATCAGGCCGTCGCCGCTTCGGTGGGGGCCACTTCGACCGCTGCGCCGGGGACGCTGCGGGGCGGGGGCATGGGGCCGTCCTGGATCACGGTCAGGTAGCGGATCACGTCCTCGGAGAGACGCATGGCCCGCTCGAGCAGGGCCACCTGCTGGCCGTTGCCGCTGTGGTTGAGCTGCACGTAGATGCCTTCCCGATGCTTGGCGATCGGGTAGGCCAGGCGGCGCTTGCCGCGCATCTGGGTGTCGAGCACTTCGGCGCCGGCCTCGACGACGATGTCGCGGTACTTGGCGACGTGGGTCTCGACTTCCTCCTCCGGGATGTCCGGCCGGAGGATGTACATCGTTTCGTAGTAGGGCTGCGTCATGGTCGCCTGTGGAGGGGCTGAAGGGCACCGGGGCCCGTCAGCGACGGATCCAAGACCCTATCGCAGCGTCGTGGCCCCCTTCAGAAGAGCTGCATCCGCACCGCCTCGGAGACGGTGGGGATGTCGGCCTCCTTGCCCCGCAGGCTCTGGATCACCGAGAACAGCACCAGCAGCACCGTGCCCAGGAAGATCGTGTTGGAGAGGGTGCGGATGGCGAAGCCGGCGCCCAGGGGCGCCAGCACCGTGTCGAAGGCCAGGCTGAGCAGCACCAGCACGATGTCGATCAGGATCGCCTGCAGCACGTTGAAGCGGATCGGGTAGGGCACCCGGGGGTTGCGCACCACCAGCAGGAACAGCAGCAGGAACAGCACCAGGCCGCCGAAGGGGATGGCCTGCTCCAGGACCACCAGGGGCAGGGCCGGCAGCGCCAGCCACCCCAGCAGCGGGAACATGTCGAACAGGGACTGGCCGAAGCGCAGGGCGTCGCTCAGGGGCAGCAGGTAGGCCAGGGCTCCCAGCAGCCGCTGCCAGATCGGAGGACCTTCCATGGGGGCGCTGGCTCGGGTGTGGACGGTTCCCGCAGGCTAGGGGCCCCCCAGCCTGGCCAGGGCAGCGTCCCGCATGGCGATCACCGGCACGTCCGGCCGGCCGCTCCAGAGCCGCAGGGAGGCGGCCCCCTGCTGCACGAGCATCTCCAGGCCGTCGATGGTGCGGCAGCCCCGTTCACCGGCCAGGCGCAGCAGGGTGGTGGGCCGGGGGATGTAGATGAGGTCGTAGACCGTGGCGGCCGGCCGCAGCAGGGCCACCTGGGCGGGATCCAGGGGCGAGCGCGCCGCCGCCGCCGGATCCCCGCCGGAGGCCATGCCCAGGGGCGTGGTGTTCACCACCAGATCGGCGCCCGCCAGCGCTTCGGCCAGGGGGTCCGGCTGACCCTCCGCCCCGGGTTCCCAGGCCAGGGGTTCCAGGCCAGGGGCCCAGTCGGCGCAGGAGGCGAGGAAACGGCCCAGGCGGGTGCTGTCGCGGCCCGCCACCCGGATGCGGCCCAGGCCGAGCTTCACCAGGCCCGCCACCACCGCCCGGGCACTGCCGCCGCAGCCCAGCACCAGGGCCTCGCGGGCGGCCAGGCCCCGCAGCGGCGCCAGGAACCCCTCCACATCGGTGTTGGTGCCCAGCCAGCCGCCGCCGTCCCGTCGCACCAGGGTGTTCACCGCCCCCAGCCGCTGTGCCAGCGGCGTCAGCTCCCGCGCCAGGGCGGCCGCGGCCTGCTTGTGGGGCAGGGTGACGTTGAGGCCGCGGCAGTCGATCGCCTCCAGGCCCTGCAGCACCACGGCCAGGTCCGCGGCCGCCACCGGCAGGGCCAGGTAGGCCCAGTCGAGGCCCAGGGCGGCGATGGCGGCGTTGTGCATCGCCGGCGAGAGGGAGTGGCGCACCGGATCCCCCAGCACCCCCGCCAGGGCGGTGCCACCACTGATCACCGGTGCTGCCTGTGGGGTCGCCATGGGCTCGCATGAGCAGCTGCCGCCCGACCGTAGGTCCGCCGGATCCCAGGCTCCGACAGGCCCAGACCCCCTTCCCGGTACGGCACCGGTTCGGGAACCACCCCTCGCCTGGGTGAACCCCGGATGCGGAAGATGGCTCCAGTCAGAACTTCATCCACACCAGGAGGTGGTCATCCATGGGCAAGGTCGTCGGTATTGACCTCGGCACCACGAACAGCTGCGTCGCCGTGATGGAGGGCGGCAAGCCCACGGTGATCGCCAACGCCGAGGGCTTCCGCACGACGCCGTCGGTGGTGGCCTACACGAAGAACCAGGACAAGCTGGTCGGACAGATCGCCAAGCGCCAGGCGGTCATGAACCCGGAGAACACCTTCTATTCCGTGAAGCGCTTCATCGGCCGCCGGGTCGATGAGGTCAACGAGGAGTCCAAGGAAGTCAGCTACGGCGTCGAGAAGGCCGGCTCCAACGTCAAGATCAAGTGCCCGGTGCTCAGCAAGCAGTTCGCCCCCGAGGAGATCTCGGCGGAAGTGCTGCGCAAGCTGGCCGAGGACGCCGGCAAGTACCTGGGTGAAACCGTCACCCAGGCCGTGATCACGGTCCCGGCCTACTTCAACGACTCCCAGCGCCAGGCCACCAAGGACGCCGGCAAGATCGCCGGCCTCGAAGTGCTGCGCATCATCAACGAGCCCACCGCCGCGGCCCTGGCCTACGGCCTGGATCGCAAGAGCAACGAGCGCATCCTCGTCTTCGACCTCGGCGGCGGCACCTTCGACGTCTCCGTGCTGGAAGTGGGCGACGGTGTCTTCGAGGTGCTCTCCACCAGTGGTGACACCCACCTGGGCGGTGACGACTTCGACAAGGTGATCGTCGATCACCTGGCCGACAACTTCAAGGCCAACGAAGGCATCGACCTGCGCCAGGACAAGCAGGCCCTGCAGCGCCTCACCGAGGCGGCCGAGAAGGCCAAGATCGAACTCTCCAGCGCCACCCAGGCCGAGATCAATCTGCCCTTCATCACCGCCACCCCCGAAGGGCCCAAGCACCTCGACCTGACCCTCACCCGGGCCAAGTTCGAGGAGCTCGCCTCCAAGCTGATCGACCGCTGCCGGGTGCCGGTGGAGCAGGCCCTCAAGGACGCCAAGCTCTCCACCAGCGAGCTCGACGAGATCGTCATGGTGGGTGGCTCCACCCGCATCCCCGCGGTGCTGGAGCTGGTCAAGCGGATCACCAACAAGACCCCCAACCAGACCGTCAACCCCGATGAGGTGGTGGCCGTGGGTGCCGCCATCCAGGGCGGTGTGCTGGCCGGCGAGGTCAAGGACATCCTGCTGCTCGATGTCACCCCCCTCTCCCTGGGTGTGGAGACCCTCGGCGGCGTGATGACCAAGATGATCACCCGCAACACCACCATCCCCACCAAGAAGTCGGAGGTGTACTCCACCGCCGTCGACGGTCAGACGAACGTGGAGATCCACGTGCTGCAGGGCGAGCGTGAGATGGCCTCCGACAACAAGTCGCTGGGCACCTTCCGCCTCGACGGCATCCCCCCGGCCCCCCGTGGCGTGCCCCAGATCGAGGTCACCTTCGACATCGACGCCAACGGCATCCTCAGCGTCACCGCCAAGGACAAGGGCAGCGGCAAGGAGCAGAGCATCTCGATCACCGGCGCCTCCACCCTCAGCGACAACGAAGTCGACAAGATGGTGAAGGACGCCGAGGCCAACGCCAGCGCCGACAAGGAGAAGCGGGAGAAGATCGACCTGAGGAATCAGGCCGAGACCCTCATCTACCAGTCCGAGAAGCAGCTGGGCGAGCTCGGCGACAAGGTGGGCGCCGAGGACAAGGCCAAGGTGGAGGGCTTCGCCAAGGACCTCAAGGAGGCCCTTGAGAAGGACGACTCCCCGGCCATCAAGGCCAGCCTGGAGCAGCTCCAGCAGGCTCTCTATGCCGCCGGTGCCTCCGTGTACCAGCAGGCCGGGGCCGAGGGTGCCGCCGCCGGCGCCGCCCCCGGTGGCAATGGCAACGGCACCGCCTCCGGCGCCGATGACGTCATCGACGCCGAGTTCACTGAGAGCAAGTGATCTCCGGGCCGTCCGGCCCGGATCGCTCGGCACCAAGCCCCCCTCGGGGGGCTTTTTTCATGGTCTGCCGCGGCATTCAGGTGCCGGTGGGGCGGGCCTCGATCTGCCCGGCCACCCAGGCGGCGCTGGCCGGCGCCAGCAGGATGCCGTTGCGGTAGTGGCCGCCCGCCAGCAGCAGCCCCGGGGCCGGCTGCTCCAGCAGGGGGGCCGGCCGGCCGAGGGGGCGGGGCCGCAGGCCCTGCCAGCGGCGCACCACCCGGGCCTGCCGCAACCACTCCGGTGCCGCCCCGCCCAGGCCGCGCAGCTCCCTGAGCTGGTCCGGATCGGCCCGGTGGCCCGGCTCCAGGGTCGCCCCCAGCCACAGGCGCCGGCCCCCCTCCAGGTCGGGACGGGGCACCAGGTTGACGCCCCGCCACACCACCACCCCAGGCCAGTGGCCGGGGAGGGGGGCGTCCAGCTCCAGCTCCAGGGCCTGGCCCAGCACCGGCTCCAATTCCCAGGGGCCACCATCCGCACCCGCGCCCACCCCCGCTGCGGTCTTCAGCAGCGTGCCGCTGGCGGTCCCCGCCGCCAGCACCACCCAGGCCGCCCGCTCCGCGCCGCCCCCGGCCAGGTCCACCCGCCAGCCGCCGCCATCGGGCCGCAGGGCCACGGCCGCCTCCGCCCGCACGGTCAGGCCCCGCTCCCGGCCGTCCGCCGCCAGGGCCGCCAGGGCCGATCCCGGATCCAGCTGGCCGTCGCGGCTGGAGTGGAGCCCCGCCAGGGAGGGCTGGGGCAGGCCGGGTTCGAGCTGCTCCAGCCGCCGCCGGTCCCAGGGCTCCAGGGGCAGGCCCAGGGCCCGCTTACGCGCCCCCAGCGCCGTGAGGCGTTCCTCTTCGGCCCCATCCGCCGCCAGCAGCAGCACCCCGGAGCGGTAGGGGATCGGTTGCCCCCGTCGGGCCAGCTCCTGGCGCCACTCGGCCCAGAGCCCGAGGCTGCGCTGACGGAGGTCCCAGGCCCGGCCCCGGTCCCGGTGGAAGCTGTCGGCCATCAGGACCCCGAGGGCGGCCAGGCTGCCGCAGCGCTCGGGGCCCTCGCCCGGGGTATCGGCCGCGGCGGCGGCCTGGGCCGGATCAAGCAGCAGCACCGCGTGGCCGCGGGACTGCAGGAACCAGGCGCAGGCCAGGCCCACGATGCCCCCCCCAACCACGATCACGGAGGTGGGGGAGGGGGCCCGGCCGGGGTGCGGATCAGGCGTCGCCGCTGGCGACCGGCTGGGGCGCGGGGGTGTTGGGCGAGGGGGCCGGCGGCACGGCGTTGGACACCTTGGCCTCGGCGCTGAAGGATTCGGCCAGGGCGATGGCCTCGGCCGGAATCACCTCGGCGTAGGAGCTGAAGCCGGTGGCCACCTTGATGTAGTCCTTGCGCAGGTTCTCGCCGTCCTGCAGACGGGCGGCCTCATCCAGCTTGGCCAGAGAAGCCTTCAGCTTGGTGGCCCGCTTGGCAGCCTCGGCCCGGTCGGCCGGCAGCAGACGCTGGTTGATGTAGAGCATCTGGCGACCCAGATCCTGCATCGGGCCGTGGATCAGGTTGCGGGTGAAGACCCAGTTGCGCTCGTTGACCAGATCGGCCAGTTCCGGCAGGCGCTCCTTCGCGGCCAGGAACCCTTCGGTCTGGCGGGCGATCAGGGTCATGTCGGCGGGGCTGATCGTCGGCGGCTTGCGGGTCTGGTCGCCCGAGCAGGCCACCAGGGAAACGCTGAGCACCAGGGCCACGCAGAGCAGGCTGAGGCGGCGCAGGACACCCATCAGGGAGAGGGGCGCGGAGATCGACGCGACGGCCATGGGACGGTGCTGTGACGTGGCTGGCGCCGTGACTTTACCGGCCCGCCTGCGCCACCATGACGGTTCCGACCGATCCGTTCCGGATTCATTGATGCGTTCCCCCACGGCGATCCTGCAGCTGATCTGCCCCGATCGGCCAGGGCTGGTGAGCGAACTCTCGGGCTGGGTGGCCGCCAACGGCGGCAACATCCTCCATGCCGACCACCACACCGATGCGGGGGCGGGGCTGTTCCTGAGCCGGATCGAATGGGCCCTGGAGGGGTTCGGCCTGCCCCGTGAGGCGATCGTTCCGGCCGTGGCGGCGCTGGCGGGGCGCCTCGGCGGCGAGGGCCAGGTGCATTTCTCCGACGCCCTGCCCCGGGTGGCGATCTTCGCCAGCCGCCAGGACCACTGCCTGGTGGACCTGCTCTGGCGCACCCGCTCCGGGGAGCTGCCGATGCAGGTGCCCCTGGTGGTCTCCAACCACCCGGACCTGGAGGCGCTGGCGGTTGATTTCGGTGCCCGCTTCGTGCACCTGCCGATCACGGCGGCCTCCCGCTCGGAGGTGGAGCAGGCCCAGCTGGCCCTGCTGGAGGAGGAGCGGATCGAGCTGGTGGTGCTGGCCAAGTACATGCAGGTGCTGAGCCCCGCCTTCCTGGCCCGCTTCTCCCAGGTGATCAACATCCACCACTCCTTCCTGCCCGCCTTCCAGGGGGCCCAGCCGTACCACCGCGCCTGGGAGCGGGGGGTCAAGCTGATCGGCGCCACCGCCCACTTCGTCACCGAGGAGCTGGACGGCGGGCCGATCATCGAGCAGGCCACCATGCACGTGGGCCACCGCGACGAGGTGGAGGACCTGATCCGCAAGGGCCGCGACACCGAACGGCTGGCCCTGGCCCGGGCGGTGCGACTGTTCCTGCGCCGCCAGGTGATGGTCTACCGGGGCCGAACCGCTGTGTTTGATTGAGCCTTGCCCCGGGACCCGCCGTCGGTCCTTCGCTGCCGCCACCGCTCCGGTGATCCGTTTTTCCGCCCTCGACGAGCGCCTGATGGCGCCCAAGCCGGCCGCCGCCACCCCCCTGGGCTGGCGCTGCTTCCAGCTGGGGATGTTCCTGCTGGCCAGCAGTGCCTTCCTGGCCGGCCTGGCCCTGCTGCTGGCCCTGATCCTGGGCAGCCGCGGCCGACGCCCGGTGCTGGCGGACCGGGCCAACGTCGTGCTCCTGGCGGCGGCGGTGCTGATGGTGCTGGGCTGCTTCCGGGCCGCCAGCAATGACCTGGCCTGGCTGGGGATGGGCAACTGGCTGCCCTTCTTCTGGGGGTTCTGGGGCTTCCAGGTGTATCTCGGCACCCCCGCCGCCCGCCGCCGCGTCGCCCTGGCCGTGGTGGCCGGCACGGTGCCGGTGATCCTCACCGGCCTGGGCCAGATCTGGTGGGGCTGGAGCGGACCCTTCCAGTGGCTGGGGGGCCTGATCATCTGGCACATCAAGGCCGGCGGCAATCCGCCGGAACGGCTGGCCGGACTGTTCGACTACGCCAACATCGCCGGGGCCTGGATGGTGCTGGCCTGGCCCCTGACCCTGGCGGCCCTGATCGAGGGCGGTCTCGGCTGGCGGCGCCGGGGGGTGGTGCTGGTGATCGCCGCCGGCTTGGTGGCGGCGGTGTTCCTCACCGATTCCCGCAATGCCTGGGGGGCCCTGATGCTGGCGGTGCCCGTGGTGGCCGGGCCCGGCAGCTGGCTGTGGCTGCTGCCGGTGCTGCTGGTGGTGCTGGCAGTGATCGGCCTCTCCACCCTGCCCTGGGTGCCGGCGGCCCCGCAGGAGCTGGCCCGGCAGGTGGTGCCCGAGGCGATCTGGGGGCGGCTGATCGACCTCCAGCACGGCGGCCAGCGACCGCTGGCGATCACCCGCCTGGCCCAGTGGCAGGTGGCTCTGGGGCTGATCGCCGAACGGCCCTGGCTGGGCTGGGGCGCGGCCGCCTTCAGCATCATTTATCCGATGCGCACCGGCTTCTGGCACGGCCACCCGCACAACCTGCCGATCGATCTGGCGATGAGCCACGGGGTGCCGGTCGCCGTCCTGGTGGTGGGCCTGGTGCTGTGGCTGCTGATCCGGGCCGGCTGGCTGGGCATGGCCGGCGGCACCCTGTTTGACCGGGCCTGGTGGGCCGCGGCCCTGGTGCTGGTGGCCCTTCACGCCACCGACATCCCCCTCTATGACAGCCGGGTCAATGTGGCGGGCTGGGTGCTGCTGGCGGGTCTGCGCTGCTATCGCCGGCCAGCGCCTCCTGCCGATGCCTGAGCAGGGTGGCGGGCGGCAGCGGGCCCTCCAGATGGCTCCAGGGCAGGACCCGCTCCTCGCCCCAGGTGGCATGGACCACCTCCTCCCATGGGGGCGGCGCCGGCAGGGGGACCGGCAGATCCGCCGGTGCGGCCACCTCGCCGGCACGAGCGGCCCGGTAGGCCTTCTTCCAGCCGCCCTGGCTGTCGTGCTGGCCGCGGGCCGCGGCGATCACGGGCGCCAGGCGGCGGTCGCTGCGGGAGAGCAGGGCCTGGATCACGCTCCAGCCGTAGCTCTCGGGGCGCAGTTCGATGCCCTTGGGCTGCAGGCGCCGCGCCAGCCGCTGCAGGCGCTTCTCCGCCTCCGGCCGCACCCCTTCCCACTGGAAGGGAGTGTGGGCCTTGGGCACGAAGGTGCTCACCCCGAGGCTGAGCCGCAGGCCGGGCGTGGCCTTCTTGAGGGCCAGGAGCAGGTCGGCGGTGGCTTCGATGTCGGCCTCCTCCTCGCTCGGCAGGCCGGCCATGCCGTAGAGCTTCAGGCCGCTGAGGCCACCCTCTTTGGCGTAGCGGGCCGCCGCGAAGATCTCCTCGCCGCTCAGTTTCTTGTTGACCACCCGGCGCATCCGCTCGCTGCCGCTCTCGATCGCGATCGTCAGTGACTTGCTGCCCCGCCGGGCCAGGATCCGCCCCAGCTGGGGGGTCACCGTGGCGGCCCGCACCGAGCTGACGCTGACCCGGGTGCCCTCGAAGCGGTCCTGATCGAGCCAGGTGAGCAGGTCGGCGAACTGGGGGTGCTGGGTCACCGAAGCCCCCAGCAGGCCGAGCCGCTGGGTCACCGCCAGCCCCGTCTCCACCGCCGGGATCAGGCCGTCGTCGAGGGAGGCGGTGCGGAACGGCAGGGTCAGGTAGCTGGCCAGGCAGAAGCGGCACAGCTCCGGGCAGCTGCGGGCCACCTCCACCATGTGGATCGAGGGCCAGGCCGCCTCCGGCGTGATCACCGTGGAATGGCTGAGGGTGTTGCCGCGCCAGGTCTGCTTGGCGATGGTCGCCGGCACCTCGGCGGCGGTGGGCTCCACCGCCAGCAGGGCGCCATCGGCGTCGTAGCGGGGGGCGTAGAGCGCCGGCACGTAAAGCCCGGGAACCCGGGCCAGCTGCCGCAGGCGTTCGGGCCGGGGCAGGGCGCGGGCGGCCTGGAGGGCGTCGATGAAGGCGGGCAGCAGCAGCTCGCCGTCACCCAGCAGCACCACGTCGAAGAAGGGGGCCAGGGGCTCCGGATTGGCGGTGAGCACCGGGCCGCCGCCGAACACGATCGGGTCGTCCTCCCGCCGCTGGTGACTCCACAGGGGGATGCCCTGGCGCTCCAGCAGGTCGAGCAGCACCGGTCCGTCCAGCTCCCAGCTGAGCGAGAGGCCGAACAGGTCGCAATGGCGGTGCGGCGGATCCCCCTGGTCGGTGAACAGCCGCCGCACGTCCAGGTCGCTGCGGCGCGCCAGGCTGGCCCACACCACCTGGTAGCCCAGGCTGGTGATCCCCACCGAATAGCTGCTCGGGAAGGCCAGCACGGTGCGCAGGGCATCGGCGGCCGGTTGGGCCGGCTCGAACAGCAGGGTTTCCTGGTTCAGGGGGGCGGCGGGACGGGGAGATCCAGCGTGTCACTTCAGGCGATCGGCTGGCGTCTCCCTAAACTCATACGCTTTCCGACAAGGCGCCATGCCCACCCTGCCCAGTTTCGTCGAGATCATCCTCGGGATCCTGGTGCTGTTCGGCGGAGGGGAACTGTTCGTGGCCGGTTCGGTCGCCCTGTCCCTGCTGCTGGGCATCCCCCAGCTGGTGATCGGCCTGACGGTGGTGTCCCTGGGCACCAGCACGCCGGAACTGTTCGTGAGCGTGCTGTCCACCCTTCAGGGCGACGCTGACCTGGCCGTCAGCAATGTGGTGGGCAGCAACATCTTCAACATCCTGGTGGTGCTGGGCGCCAGCGCGGCCATCGTTCCCCTGCGCGTCAGGAGCCGCCTGGTGAGGCGGGACGTGCCCCTGCTGCTGGGCATCTCGATGGCCGTGTGGGGCATGGCCTCGGGGGGCCGGCTCACCTGGCAGGCCGGTGTGGCGCTGCTGTTCGCCACGGTGGCAAACCTCATCTGGGAGATCCGCACGGCGTCGGAAGATTCCGAAGACGACGAGGACAACGAGAACGAGCGGTCCACCCCGCTGGTGGCGGCCTTCAAGCTGGCGGCGGGCCTGGTCCTGCTGGTGGTCGGCTCCCAGCTGCTGGTGCGGGGTGCCACCACGGCTGCCGTGGCCCTGGGGGTGAGCCAGACGGTGATTGGCCTGACGATCGTGGCGGCCGGCACCTCGATGCCCGAGCTCGTCACCTCCGTGGTGGCCGCCTACCGGGGCAAGGCCGACCTGGCCATCGGCAACGTGGTGGGCAGCAACCTGCTCAACCAGATCGTGATCCTGGGGCTCTGCGCCGTGGTGGCCGGCGGCAAGGGGCTGGCGGTGGATCCAGTGATGATTAACCGCGATCTGCCGATCATGGTGGCCACCACCCTGGCCTGCCTGCCGATCTTCTGGACCAACGGGGTGATCTCCCGCCTTGAGGGCTGGATTCTGCTGGGTCTCTATGGGCTCTATCTGGTGGAGCAGGTCCTGGCCTCCACCGCCGGCGGCGAGATCGTCGACAACACCTACCGGTTCGTGGTGCTGGTGGCGGTGCTGCCCCTGCTGATGGTGTTCCTGGTCTGGCAGGTGCTGCGCTGGAAGCAGCAGCGCAAGCTCCTGGCCGTTCAGGGCGGCGACTAGAAGGACGGCAGGCCTGGCTTGGTGTGAGTCGCGCCGATAGGCCCTTGGGGTCAGCGGCGGTAGCGTTTTGCCATGGTTTCCGCCGCACAGCCGTTCGTACCGCCCGCGATTCCCTGGCGTGAGCCCAGGGGGCTGGCGGCGCTGCCGGATCTCGGCCCCGGCCTGGATCCGGAGGCCTGTGCCCTGGCCCTGGCACGGCTCTGTGCCGACGCCGATGTGAGGGCGGTGCTGGTGTTCGGATCGCGGGCCCGGGGCGAGGCGCGCCCCGATTCGGACCTGGACCTGGCCGTGATCGTGGACCGCCTCCAGCTCACCCCCGCCGAGAAAGCCGCCTGCTGGCAGCGCTTTCGAGCGGCCCTCGGGCCCCTCGGCGTCAGGGTGGACCTGGTGCTGGCCGGTGCCGCCGACGCGGAACGGTTGAGTGGCTCCCGCTGGCACGTGTTCGGCGATGTGGCCTGCGAGGGGAAGGTGCTCTATGTCGCCGGCTGAGGACGCGGCCCTGCTGCTGGCGATCGTGCGCCGCCATCTGAGGACCTTGCGGATCGGACTGAACCCTGCGTATCCGGAGGAGGACTGGGGCTTCACCGCCCAGCAGGTGGTGGAGAAGCTGCTCAAGGCCTGGATCGTGCTGAGCGATCGCCGGCCACCACGGGTGCATGAGCTGAGCGACCTGGCCGCTGTGGCGGGACAGGTTCTGGAGCCCCGGCTGGCGGCGCTGCAGGAGTTCGCCGTGGAGGCCCGCTACGAGGCAGGCCCCTTCCCGCTGCCGGCCGAGCGATCGGTGCTGCTGACCCTGCTGGAGGCCGAACTGGAACGCTGCGAGCGGGCTGTGGCGGGGCTCGGTTGATCGGCCAAGCCAGCGGGCGCCAGAGGTTCAGCGATTCAGAGTGACGCTGGTGGAAGCTTCGCGCTCAAGCTGGTCCGTCTCAATCTGCCCCAATGCGGCGAGATGGGGTGCAACCAGTCCTTGGATGGAGTGTCAATGGATGGCCAAGTTGGGCCACTGCGGCAGCAGGGTGTTTCGACGGGTCTGCCTAGGTCGACGGGGTTGTGTTGCCCTCAGGGCAACTCGCTTTTATGCTTCCCAAGGCTGAAAGTTTGGGACTTAGATGGTTCCGCCTAAGAAGTGTTAGGCATCAATGAAGGAGGTGCTCCATGAAACGTTCAGCTGAAGAGGTGCTCCGAATGTCGGAGGACAAGCCAAACCGAAGCACAGTGCGCCGCCATTACCTTGAATGGAGACGCTCACGCGGCCTACTTGAACGCTGCGACAACCAGCAGTGCCAATTTAATGCAAATCCTCTGGTCTGGAATGGACAACCGCTAGGGCTGATTCTGGACCATATATCTGGCAATGCAAGGGATAACAGGCCCGAGAATCTGAGGCTCTTATGTCCCAACTGTGATGCGCAGAATGCAACAACTCGGGGAGGGGCAAATGCCGGCAGAATCGAAATACTAAAAGGTGGATCGTACCATGCACGAAATCGGGATGGCACACAAGCTGGATATGCGAATGGTGCGAGGCTCGTTGCGGCTGTAACGATTGGCGCTGGTGCAGCCTATTCTGGTGGCATGAATACAGGTTCACCCAGAATTGGTTGTCCAGATAGTGCCTAGTATGCCTTTTGAGTTGACAGGCCACCTCCAGCTTTTCACCCTTTCCCTATGCTATCTCCCTGTAACTCGGGGGCAGCGTTAGCTCACGAGTTCATCCCACTTTTCTCAACAAATCGGAACTGCCCATCCAGTTATTCCACAGGCGGTAAGAAACAGTCTCTAGAGCCAGAGAGATAGGGTATGGATTGGCCCCGAGCAATGGCCCAATGCGTACACCACTCGCCTTCGCAGCCGCTGGCCTTGTGGCCATCAGCCTCCCGGCTGGAGTCGGACTGGCCCGGACGGCGATCGAGAGTCAGAGGGTCACGTTTCGAGCCGGAGCTGATTCCACCCTGCTGAAGGGCCAGCTCAAGGGCGACCAGACCATCGATTACAAACTGCGGGCCGGTGCCGGTCAGACCCTGAGCGTGGAACTCAAGGGTTCCAACCCACAGAACTACTTCAACGTGATGGCGGCGGGGACCGACACCGCCCTGTTCATCGGCAGCAGCTCCGGCAATCGCTTCCGTGGACCCTTGCCAAGCGATGCCGACGTCAGGGTGAGGGTGTATCTGATGCGGCCGGCGGCGCGCCGCAACGAATCCAGCACCTACAGCCTCAAGGTGGGGATCAATGGTGCTCCCCTCGCCCCCGTGCCCGCATCCCGTGACGCCCTGATCCCAGGCACGCCGTACCACGCCTCCGCGGAGGTGCCCTGTGGCTCCGGGAGCAGCGGCAAGGCCACCAGGTGCAAGGCTTCCGTGATCCGCCGGGCCAACAGCAGCGCCACGGTGGTGGTCACCGCCCCCGAGGGCCAGAAGCGCCAGTTCCTGTTCGTGAAGGGCAAGGCTGTCGCTTCCGATCAGCCCGAGAAGCTCACCGTGCAGCGGCGCGGCGATTTGTCGGTGCTGCTGCTTGGCGAGAACTTCGAGCGCTACGAGATTGTCGACGCCCTGGTGGTGGGGGGCTGAGCCCCCGGCTACGGCGAAGGATCGAGCCGTGACTCACGGCTCTCCATCATTGCGGCCCCTAAACCTACGCCAGCACCTTCGCCTCCTCCTCCACGCTCACCACGCGGCCGGCATCCTCGAAGCCATCGATCTGGTCGAAGTTGAGGTAGCGGTAGAGCTGGTCGGAGAGGGGGTCGATGTTGGCGGCCACGATCTCCAGGTACTCGGCCGGGCTGGGGATGCGGCCCAGCAGGGCGCACACCTTCGGCTGAAGTTTGCCGAAAGATCAGCAGTTCTGGGAGAGTTCAGTCGTGGAGGCGCTGGAGGACCCATGTGCACCGGAGTGTCCCAGCCCAACTCCATACAGCCTGCCGTGGACATCGGCCTGCTGATGCAGGATTGGGCGACCTCCGCTGCCCAACCCATGACGGTGTTCTCCTGGGCCGGTGATCGTGTCCTCATCCCTCTGGACGGGAAGGACACCGCTCAGAAGGACACCGTGATGGAGGCCACCCTTCCGCTTGGGTCAAGTGGCAAGCCACAGAGGAGACCCCTTGAGTCGAAAAGTCGAGAAGATACCGTCATCAAGAGTTGGACTCCCTGCCTGCCACTCGGCGGCAGCGTGATGCGGCTCAGTACTTGGTAGGGACACAACCTATGTCAGTACTTGCCCAAATCTGTTGAGCAATTGCTTTAATTGCGTCGCGCAACCAGCGATTGGCTTCATCTTGATCACTTAAAGTGCTCCATAGCATTGAAACCGTCCACGGTTTTGTTCTGATTGGCAGCTCAAAAACCGTTAAATCGCAGACAGATGCTAAACGAAGGGCAATGCGTTGGGGAAGTGCTGCGACCAAATCGCTCGATGCGATCGCAAATGGCAACACCATCATATGCGGAGTTGTGAAGGCAATCTGGCGCTCTAAACCATTCTCATTCAACGCCTTGTCGAGGGCACCTGTAGAGTCTCGACGAAGAGTTGTGAGCGCGTGGGAAAGCTGGGCAAAGACTTCTACACTTATCATCCCTTGCTGAAGCGCAGGATGCCCTTGACGGGCGATTCCCACAAATCGTTCTTCAAAGATAGGCTCCCATTTTGTTTTTCGCGGCGGATCGGGGAAAACACCCACCGCCACATCAATTTCCCCTTGTTCCAGCAGATCTCCAACGCTGTCCTTCTCAAATCCAATCATTCGAAAGTTAATGGATGGAGCTGCTTTCTGTCTTAACTCCAGCAGCTGTGGCACCAGCACAAAGCTGGTGTAATCCGAACTGCCGATGGCAAATGTGCGGTCGCTCGAAGGTGGATCAAAGGTCTGGCTGGCGGTGATAGTCTGGCGAATCTGCTGCAATGCGGCCAATAGGCTTGGTGCGATGGCTTGGGCTTTGAGTGTTGGCTGCATCTGCCGTCCCAACCGCACAAACAGCTCATCTTCAAACAGAAGACGCAGACGACTGAGTGCAGCACTCATCGCAGGCTGACCAATCTGAAGCTGCTCGGCGGCCTTCGTAACGCTGCGCTGGTCAAGAAGGGCTTCAAAGGCAACCAACAAGTTCAAGTCGATCGCAGCCAAGCTTATCGATTTCATTGATAGTCTTTATCTAAAAGATTGACTTGGTAAAAAGGATAGCGCTTGTTAGGTTGGCTCAGAATCCATGCTAATCAAGGGATCTGATCGCCATGACGCAGAAAGTTGCTGTAATCACGGGCAGTCACAAGGGGCTGGGTTATGCGATCGCTCGCAAGTTAGCGCAAGTCGAGAACATTCAAGTTGTTGTCACGAGTCGCCAGGAGCAGGATGGGATGGACGCTCGACAGCGGCTAGCTTCTGAAAATTGTCACGTGGGCTTTCACCCTCTGGATGTCACCAGTGATGCCAGCGTCCAACAGTTTACCGCCTGGATACAGCAAGCCTATGGCAGGGTCGATATTCTAGTCAACAATGCAGGCGTTAATCCCTCTGCGAAACCCGAGGAAGCCAGCCTGCTTTCGGTGAAGGTTGATACGATGCTGGATACATTGACAACCAATGTCTTGGCAGTAGCGCGTATCACCCAGGCATTGCTGCCATTAATGAAAGCCCAAAACTATGGTCGAATCGTCAATGTGTCTACTGAGATGGCATCCCTCACGTCGATGGGGAGTGATTTCTATCCATTAGCTCCTTCTTATCGCCTTTCGAAAGCTGGTCTGAATGCCCTGACAGTGTTGTGGGCAAAGGAGCTAAACGGCACCAATATCGTGGTGAATGCTTACTCCCCTGGCTGGATGCAGACTGATATGGGTGGCTCTGGTGCGCCCTTCACAGCCGATGAGGGTGCGGAAGTCGCCGTCTATCTGGCCACCCTTCCGGAGGGCGGCCCTCAGGGCAAGTTCTTTGCAGAAATGCGTAAGTTTGGAGGCCCGATCGCTCTCGCATGGTAACCGGTCGCCTCCACAAACAGCGTTCCAGCCCGATGGAAGCCATGGATTGATCGGACGTCTGCAAGCCCGCTTTGGCTCCGGCCGGCTCGCCAGTCATCGGCTGCAGGGCCGGCCTTGCCCCCCTACACCTCCGCCAGCACCTTCTCTTCCTCCTCCACGCTCACCACGCGGCCCACATCCTCAAAGCCATCGATCTGGTCGAAGTTGAGGTAGCGGTAGAGCTGGTCGGAGAGGGGATCGATCTTGGCCGCCGCGATCTCCAGGTACTCGGCCGGGCTGGGGATGCGGCCCAGCAGGGCGCACACCGCCGCCAGTTCGGCGCTGCCCAGGTACACCTGGGCGCCGTTGCCGAGGCGGTTGTTGAAATTGCGGGTGCTGGTGGAGAACACGGTGGTGTTGTCCTCCACCCGGGCCTGGTTGCCCATGCAGAGGGAGCAGCCGGGCAGCTCCATGCGGGCGCCGGCGGTCTCGAACTTGGCGGTGTAGCCCTCGGCCCGCAGCATCTCGTCGTCCATGCGGGTGGGCGGGCAGACCCACAGCCGGGCGGCGCTGGTGCCGGCCCCGTCCAGCACCGTGGCGGCGGCGCGGTAGTGGCCGATGTTGGTCATGCAGGAGCCGATGAACACCTCATCGATCCGGTCACCGGCCACCTCGCTCAGCAGCTTGACGTTGTCGGGATCGTTGGGGCAGGCCAGGATCGGTTCGGTCAGCTCGTCCAGGTTGATGTCGATCACCGCTGCGTATTCGGCGTCGGCATCGGCCTCCATCAGCACCGGATCGGCCAGCCAGGCCTCCATCGCCTTGATCCGCCGCGCCAGGGTGCGGGCATCGCTGTAGCCCCGGGCGATCATGTTGCGCATCAGCGCCACATTGCTGCGCAGGTACTCGCTCACCGTCTCGACGCTCAGCTTGATTGTGCTGCCGGCGCAGGAGCGTTCGGCGGTGGCGTCCGTCAGTTCAAACGCCTGCTCCAGCTTCAGGTCGGGGAGCCCCTCGATCTCCATGATCCGGCCGCTGAAGATGTTCTTCTTGCCGGCCTTCTCCACCGTCAGCAGGCCCTGCTGGATGGCCACGTAGGGGATGGCGTTCACCACGTCCCGCAGGGTGACGCCCGGCTGCAGGGAGCCGGAGAAGCGCACCAGCACCGACTCGGGCATGTCGAGGGGCATGGCGCCGATGGCGGCGGCGAAAGCCACCAGGCCGGAGCCGGCCGGGAAGGAGATGCCCAGCGGGAAGCGGGTGTGGCTGTCACCGCCGGTGCCCACCGTGTCCGGCAGCAGCAGGCGGTTGAGCCAGCTGTGGATGATGCCGTCGCCGGGCCGCAGGGCGACGCCGCCCCGGGAGCTGATGAAGTCGGGCAGCTCGGCGTGGGTCTTGAGATCCACCGGCTTGGGGTAGGCGGCGGTGTGGCAGAAGCTCTGCATCACCAGATCGGCGGAGAAGCCCAGGCAGGCCAGCTCCTTCATCTCGTCGCGGGTCATCGGCCCGGTGGTGTCCTGGCTGCCGACGCTGGTCATCAGCGGTTCGCAGCTGGTGCCCGGGCGCACCCCCGCCAGGCCGCAGGCCTTGCCCACCATCTTCTGGGCCAGGGTGAAGCCCTTGCCCGTGTCGACCGGGGCCACCGGCCGAATGAAGGCCTCCGACGGGGGCAGGCCCAGCTGCAGCCGCACCTTGTCGGTGAGGGAGCGGCCGATCAGCAGGGGGATGCGGCCGCCTGCCCGCACCTCGTCGGCGATGGTGCTGGGCTTGAGCTCGAAGCGGGCCAGCACCTCCCCGGCCCCCGGTTCGCCGGCGGCCCGCTCGATCGTGCCGGCGTGGGGCCGGATCGTGATCACATCGCCGCTGTTGAGGGCGCTGACGTCGCACTCGATCGGCAGGGCGCCGGAGTCCTCGGCGGTGTTGAAGAAGATCGGCGCGATCTTGCTGCCCAGCACCACCCCGCCGCTGCGCTTGTTGGGCACGTGGGGGATGTCGGTGCCGATGTGCCAGAGCACCGAGTTGATGGCGGATTTCCGCGAGCTGCCCGTGCCCACCACATCGCCCACGTAGGCGAGTGGGTGGCCCTTCGCCTTCAGCTCGGCGATCAGGGCCAGCCCCTCCGGCATCCGCGTCTCCAGCATCGCCATCGCGTGCAGGGGGATGTCGGGCCGGGTGGTGGCGTGGGTGGCCGGCGAGAGGTCGTCGGTGTTGGTTTCCCCGGTCACCTTGAACACGGTGACGGTGATCGCCTCCGGCAGGGGCGGCCGGGCGTGGAACCATTCCGCCGCCGCCCAGCTGTCCACCACCTGGCGGGCCAGGGGGTTGGTCTCGGCCAGCTCCAGCACGTCGTGGAAGGCGTCGTACACCAGCAGGGTGCGGCTCAGCCCCCGGGCGGCCTCTGCGGCGACGTCCGCCTCCGGGCAGGAGAGCAGCTCGATCAGGGCGCCGACGTTGTAGCCGCCGATCATGGTGGCCAGCAGCCGCGTGGCCTCCAGGGGGCTCACCAGGGGGCTGGTGGCCGTTCCCTTGGCGAGCCCACTCAGCCAGCCGGCCTTCACATAGGCGGCCTCATCCACCCCCGGCGGAATCCGTTCGCTCAGCAGGTGCAGCAGGAAGGCCTCCTCGCCGGCGGGTGGCTGCTCCAGCAGCTGGGTGAGGGCCTGGGCCTGGGGGGCGGTGAGCGGCAGGGGCGGCACGCCAAGGGCTTCGCGGGCCGCTGCGGCCTCGCGGTAGCTGGGCAGCAGCTCGGCGGGGGAGAGGGGGGCGGGGCTCGGGGAGGCGGACATATGGACGGATGACCGGGTCGGACCCCCGGTTGGCATGGGCATGGCATCCATTGTTCTTCCCCGCGGGTCCGCCCTCTGGTGACGACGGCTGCAGAAGTCGGCGCTGGCATCGGTGCCGCCAGTTCGTAGGCTGGGGAGTCTGACCAATCCCCGCCGGCCGCCGCGCATGATCCCCACCTCCGATCTCCACGTGGTGGAAACCCGGCCGCTGGTGCCGCCGGCGGTGCTGCATGCGGAGTTGCCCCTCTCGGAGCAGGCGGCCCGCACCGTGCAGCAGGCCCGGGAGCGGATCAAGGCCATCCTGCACGCCGGCGACCAGCGGGTGCTCGTGATCGTCGGTCCCTGCTCGGTCCACGACGTGGCCGCCGCCCGGGAGTACGCCGAAGCCATCGCCCAGGCCCAGCGCCGCCACCGGGACGAGCTGGAGATCGTGATGCGGGTCTATTTCGAGAAACCCCGCACCACCGTGGGCTGGAAGGGGATGATCAACGACCCCCACCTCGACGGCAGCTACGACATCAACACCGGCCTGCGCCGGGCCCGTTCCCTGCTGCTGCACCTGGCGGAGCTGGGCCTGCCGGCGGCCACCGAGGTGCTCGATCCGGTGGTGCCCCAGTACCTCGCCGACCTGATCAGCTGGACCGCCATCGGCGCCCGCACCACCGAAAGCCAGACCCACCGGGAGATGGCCTCGGGCCTGTCGATGCCGATCGGCTTCAAGAACGGCACCGACGGCAGCGCCGCCACCGCCATCAATGCCATGGAGGCGGCCGCCCGGCCCCACCATTTCCTGGGCATCAACAGGGAGGGCCAGGCCGCGATCGTGTCCACCACCGGCAACCCGGACGGCCACCTGGTGCTGCGGGGGGGCAAGAGCGGCACCAATTACCACGCTGAAGCCGTGGAGGCTGCGGCGGCCCTGCTGGCCAAGGACGGCCTGCCGGCGCGGCTGATGGTGGACTGCAGCCACGGCAATTCCAACAAGGACTACCGCCGCCAGGGGGAGGTGCTGCGCCAGGTGGCCGAGCAGGTGCGGGGCGGCTCGGTCCACGTGATGGGGGTGATGCTGGAAAGCCATCTGGTGGAGGGAAATCAGAAGATCTCCGCCGACCTGGACTCGCTCACCTATGGCCAGAGCATCACCGATGCCTGCATCGATCTGCCCACCACCCTGGATCTGCTCGTCGAGCTGGCCGAAGCGGTGCGCCAGGCCCAGTCCCGCAGTCTGGCCCTGGCCTGAGGCTCCGGTCTTCTCAACGGCAGCAAAATCAGCACTCGGAAGGTGAGAGTGCTGATCCGATCTTCTGCAACAGAGTGTTCCTGGTGAACAGCCGAATGGTCTGCCCTGGGTACGTTTGGGGCCAGCAAGATCGTGGTGGGACGCTGATGACCTATCTCCTGCAGTTCTGCGGGTTGTCCGACCCCTTGCAGCTGTTCTATCTCGAGCAGAAATCCGTCGCCTCCCCCTGCGGCGGCCCACCCGCCCCCGGCCCGATCTACGGCGGCTTCCGCCCCTTCCAGCTCGACGACCTGCTGGACTGGGCCCTCGACACGGCCCGGGGCCGCTGCTGGGACGGTGAGGCCATCCAGCGGCTGGTGATCGATGTCTGGATGGAGCGGGCCGATGTGATCCGCCAGTGGCAGCTGCGGCTGCGGGAGGAGCCCGCCGAGCGGCTGCTGGTGGCCGGCATCGGCACCCAGCGCGACTGGGAGCTCCGCTGCGAGCAGCTCCTGAGGGCCTGAACGGCGTTCCTTCAGTCGACCTCGAGGCCGAACAGGTGGCGCATGCGCTCCAGGATCGAGGTCTGGCGGCGGGCCGCATCCGGTGAGGAGAGTTTCTCCAGCTCCGAGCGCCGCTGGCCCACGATCGCCGCCAGCGCCTCCAGCACCCCGGCATCGTCCTCCACCAGGGGCATGAAGTCGTCCCGTTCCACCTCCAGCAGCACGCATTCCCCCCTCGACCGCACCGTGGCCGTGCGGGGTTCCCCAGTGCAGACGGTCATCTCCCCGAAGATCTGATCCCGGCCCAGCACCGCCACCGAGCGCCCCAGGGGGGAGCCGTCGGCCTTGAACACCTCCACCTCGCCGTCCACCACCTGGAACAGGGCCACGCCCTCCTCTCCTTCCGCCACGATCGTTTCGCCGGAGCCGAAGCGCAGGCAACGCACCTCCGAGGCGAGTCGGTTCACCTGTTCGGGGTCCAGCTGGGCGAACAGCCAGCTGCGTCGCAGCAGCTGCGCCGACAGCGAGGCATCCACGCCGGTGGGGTGGGACGGATCCCGCTGGGGCTGGCGCCGTTTCAGCTCCCGCACCGGGTAGGGCAGTTCCCAGCCCTGGCGCTCCAGGGCGTACCAGATCTGCTCCAGCAGTTCGCCGCGCAACCGCAGCCGATCGCCCTCCGAGGGCCCCCGCTGGTACCCCTGCAGCTCGTAGCGGATGCGGGAGTCCTCGTAGGAGCTGATCAGCACCTCCGGCTCCGGTTCGACCAGCACCAGGGGGTTCTCGGCCATCACCCGCAGCAGCAGCTGGCGCGCCCGGGCCGGCGGGATCTCGTAGCCCAGGGCGATCTCGAAGCGGTTCCCCACCGGTTCGTGCTGGCTGAAGCGCCGCATCGGGTTGTCCGCCACCGTGTTGTTGGGCAGGTTCACGGTGGAGCCGTCCTTGCGGCGCAGGCGGGTGCTCATCAGGTGCAGGGACTCCACCGTGCCGCTCTCGTCGCCGACGCTGATCCAGTCCCCTTCCCGGAAGGGCGGATCCACCTGCAGTTCAATGCCGGCGAACAGATCCTTGAGCGTTTCCTGGGCCGCCAGGCCGATCACGGCGGTGAGCACCGCCGAGGTGGTCACGAGGCCCACCAGGTTGAGGTTGGCGAGGCGCTGCAGCACCAGCACCGTGGCCAGGGCCGAGAGGCCCAGCATCAGCAGGTCCCGCAGGATCTTGGCGGTGGGTCGCCACCAGCCCAGGGCCTCCGGGCATTCCAGGGCCAGCCAGGCCACCAGGGCGATCAGGGCGTAGACGGTGGCCAGCTCGTCGACGGCGCCGAGCCACTGCACCCCGGCCGGTCGGGCGGTGCCGCCGATCACGCCCCACAGCAGCACCGCCACCAGCGGCAGCAGCAGGGGCGGTGGCGGCAGCTGGAAGCGGCGGGTGGCCAGCCGCAGCCCCAGCAGGACCGCCGCCAGGGCCAGGCCGATCAGGATCCGCTCGATCGGTCCCATCAGCTCAGCACCCGCCACAGCCCGGCCACCGCCAGGGGCACGCTGATGTTGTCGATGCCCAGCAGGGCCCACTGCTCCAGCCCCGTAGCCACCAGGGCGATCAGGGCGATCGAGGCCGGTGCCGGACCACCGGCCAGCAGGCCCAGGGTCAGGAGCACCACCAGGCTGGCGATCCCCATGGCGGCGGTGCCCGCCAGGGAGCGGCGCTCGCCGAACACCGCCCAGCTCGGTGACGGGATCAGCGGGCCCAGCAGTCCTGCCAGGCCGTCGCCGAACGCCATCACCAGCACTCCCGCGGCCACCGTGTCGGGGTGGGCGGGCCACCAGAGCCACAGCATCAGGGTGATCGAGGCGCCGTAGGCGACCGTGCCGTAGCTGTTGCGCTCCACGTCCTCGATCGCCGGCAGCACCCGCACCCGGTGGTTGAGGGCGGCCAGCAGGGTGATGGCGGCGGCGGCGGGTATGGCGATCAGCCGTTCGACACCGAAAGCCCAGGCGATCAGCACCACCGGCCCGGCTCCGATGTGCACCAGCTTGCGGCTCCATTCCCGCTGAGCGGGCCAGCGGCGGCGCAGCAGCAGGGCACCGGCGCTGAGCAGCGCCAGCCAGAGGGCCACGGCCAGCACACCGGTGAGCCGGGCAAGGTCGTCATGCTCCGGTGGAAGGACCAACGCCAGCAGGGAAGCTTGGGTCAGGCGGCCTGGTGAAGGTTGCTCATCAGGCGCAGTTTCATGATCGCCTTGGCCTCCAGCTGGCGCACCCGTTCCCGGGAGACGTTGATCTGACGGCCGATCTCAGCGAGGGTCAGGGGTTCGGCGCCCTCGAGGCCGAAGCGCAGCCGCAGGATCTTCTGTTCCCGCTCGTTCAGCTGGGAGAGCCAGGCGCCGAGGTGCTCCTTCTGCAGATGGCGGTCCATCGAGTCGAAGTGCTCGTTGCTGGCCGGATCCGCGATCAGCTCGCCCAGGGTGCTGCGATCCTCCTCGCCACGGGCGTGGGCGTCGAGGGAGGCGCAGGGGGCGCTCTGGGTCATCAGTTCCTCGAGCTCCTCCGGCTGCATGCCCATGGCATGGGCCAGCTCGAGCCGGTTGGGCTGGCGCCCGAGCCGGTGGGAGAGCTCGCGGGTGATGCGCCGCATCTTCGAGAGCTTCTCGCTGATGTGAATCGGCAGGCGAATCGTGCGGGCGCTGTTGTCGATGGCGCGCGTCATGCCCTGGCGGATCCACCAGTAGGCATAGGTGGAGAACTTGTAGCCCATGGCGGGGTCGAACTTGTCGACGGCCCGCTCCAGGCCGATGGCCCCTTCCTGGACAAGATCGAGCAGTTCGAGACCCTGGTTCTGATACTTCTTGGCGACGCTGACCACCAGCCGCAGGTTGGCGGCCATCATGCGGTCGCGGGCCCGCTGGCCCATGCGCAGCTGGCGCCTCTGGCGGGCGGTGAGTTCACCATCGACGAGGGCCTGGAGCTTCTTGCCGGCCTGGACGTGGTGGGCGAGTTCGATCTCCTCAGCCGGTGTAAGAAGAGGCACACGGCCGATTGTGCTGAGATACCAACCGATGGAGTCGGCGCTGATGCGCCCCCCCTGGCGGGCCGTGGTCTTGGCTGTGGCTGTCGGCTTGGAACTGACTGAACCGCCGCTGGATTTCGTCCTGCTGGACGAAGCCCCATCTGCGCTGCTTTTCAGCAGCGAGAGGGCGGAATGCAGAGGTGTCCCCATCACCCCAGGCTCCCGAATGAATTTGGCCGGAATGTAGCACCGCAGGAAGGTTGAAGCCCGGATCCAGTGGAAGATTGTATGTATTTTGACTGAAAGATGTTGCTTATGTCGTGATGGCTACGCTTTGGCCTCCGGGACGAGGCCGCCGCGCCAGCGTTCCATGAGGAGCATCTGCGTCAGTTTTGCCTCGCCGGAGTGCTGACGCTGTGCAAAGTGTCCATCGCTGTGCATGTGCCAGGCCCCCGTATCGGTGAGGTACATCTCAAGCAGGGCCTCGACCTGCTTCTGGAGCTTCGGGTCCTCGATCGGCGCCACCGCCTCGACCCGTCGGTCAAGGTTGCGGGGCATCCAGTCGGCGCTGCCGAAGAACATCTCCGGCTGGCCGCCGTTGGCGAACCAGAACAGCCGTGAATGCTCCAGGAAGCGACCGATGACACTGATCACCGTGATGCTCTCGCTGACCCCTTCGAGCCCGGGCCGCAGCGAGCACATGCCGCGGATGATCAGCTCGATCCGCACCCCGGCGGCCGAGGCTTCGTAGAGCAGGGCGATGATCGCCGGATCGACCAGGGCATTCATCTTGGCCTTGATGTGTCCGCCGCGACCGGCCTTGGCATGGTCGATCTCCCGCCGGATCAGCCCCTCCATCCCCTTGCGCAGGGTGACGGGCGCCACCAGCAACTTGCGGAAACTCTGCTGCTTGGAGAATCCGGTCAGGTAGTTGAACAGTTCCACCAGATCCTGGCCGAAGTCCTCCCGGGCCGTCAGCAGGCCGACGTCGGTGTAGAGCGAGGAGGTCTTGGAGTTGTAGTTGCCGGTGCCGATGTGTGCGTAGCTGCGCAGGGATCCCTTCTCGCGCCGCACCACAAGCAGCACCTTGGTGTGGGTCTTGAGCCCCAGTACGCCATACACCACATGCACGCCGGAGCGTTCCAGCTGGCGGGCCCACTGGATGTTGTTGTCCTCGTCGAAGCGGGCCTTGAGCTCCACCAGGGCCATCACCTGCTTGCCGTTCTCGGCGGCGCGGATCAGGGAGGCCACCACCGGCGAGTCCTTCGACGTGCGGTAGAGGGTCATCTTGATGGCCAGCACCGAGGCATCGGCGGCGGCCTGGCTGAGGAATTCCTCCACCGAGGTGGAGAACAGGTCGAAGGGATGGTGCAGCAGCACATCGCCGCGCCGCAGCACCGAGAAGATGCTCTCGAACTCCTCCTGCTTGATCGAACCGTCCTCCAGCTGGCTGCGCTGGGCCCGCACCAGGGCCGGCGCCGTGCGTCCCTTGTGGGGAGCGTCCCGCAGCTGGCTGAGGGGGATCGACGTCAGGCTCATCAGGTCGTCGAGGCCCAGGGGGCCGTTGGTGCGATAGATGTCCTCGGGTTCCACGTCGGTGCCCTCCATCAGCAGGTGCACCACCTCCTCGGGCATCTCGTCGGCCACCTCCACCCGCACCACTTCGCCGCCCACCCTGCGCTTGCGCAGGCCCTCCTGCAGGGCCTCCATCAGGTCGTCGGCCTCCAGATCCCGCAGCTCCAGGTCGGCGTCCCGGGTGATCCGGAAGAAGTAGTGCCCCTCGATGGTCATCCCGGGGAACAGCCAGCGCAGGTTGAAGGCCACCAGCTGCTCCAGGGGAACCGCCGTGAAGCCCGGGGTCGGCACGACGCTGCTGAGCTCGGTGGGGATCGGCACGAAGCGCGGCAGGATCTTCTGCGGCACCTTCACCCGGGCGAACTGCTGCCGGCCCGTGTCCGGGTCGCGGATCAGGGCCGCCACGTTGAGGCTGAGGTTGCTGAGGAACGGGAACGGGTGGGCCGGGTCCACCGCCAGGGGGGTGAGCACCGGGAAGATCGCCTTGCGGAAGTAGTCGTCGGCCCAGGCCTTCTGGGCCTCGTTGAGCCTCAGGTAGTCGAGCAGCTGGACCCCGTACTCGGCGAGGTGGGTCTTGAGGGAGTGGCGGTAGTGCTGCTGCTGCACCTCCAGCAGGGGACGCAGCTTCTTCTGGATCGCCTGCAGCTGCTCCTGGGGCGTCAGGCCGTCGTCGCTGCGGCCGGTGACCCCCGCCTCCAGCTGGGACTTCAGCGAAGCCACCCGCACCATGAAGAATTCGTCGAGGTTGTTGCTGAAGATGGCGCTGAACTTGGCCTGCTCCAGCAGCGGCGTGTGCTCATCGAGCGCCAGGGCCAGCACCCGATGGTTGAACTCGATCCAACTCAGCTCGCGGTTGATGTAGAGATCGGGAGCGACGACCGGCTGCGACGACATACGGCGGGGCTCCGCGAGCATGAGAAAACGCAAGGTAGCAATGGCGATCCCGCGCTCAGGGTGTCGCCTCTGCTTGACGGTGGGAGCCCGCCGCCACAAGCCACACCACGACGGCCATCAGCAGAATCCCCAGCCAGAACGGACTGCGGCGGCCGATGGTCTCGTAGGCCAGCCCCGCCAGGGGGGGGCCCAGGAAGCTGGCCAGGCTCTGCAGCCCCTGCAGGCTGCCCAGGGCGGCGCCCTGGCCGCTGTCGGCGAGGCGCCGTGACACCAGGCTGCGCAGGCTGGGGGTCACCAGGCCGGTGCCCAGCGCCAGGATCGCCACCGCCGTGAACACCAGGGGCACGGCGTTGCCCCGATCCGCCAGGGGCACGAGCAGGAAGCCCGCCATGACGCAGCCCAGGCCGATCTGGGTGAGGCGCCACTCCCCCAGCCGCTGCACCAGCGGACCGATCAGGCCCCCCTGCACCACCGTGGCCACCACGCCGACCACCAGGAAGGCGCCGGCCGACAGGCCCGGGCCCCAGCCGAAGGCCTGCTTGAAGTACAGGACCAGCAGGGCGGTGAAGCCGCTGAACCCCAGGAAGAACAGGAAGAAGGCGGCGCAGAGGCGGCGCACCCTCGGATCGGCGAACACCCGCTGCAGCTGGCCGAAGGGCTGCAGCTCCCAGACCCTGGGCAGGGGCAGCCGCTCGTTGGGTGGATGGGTTTCCGGCAGCAGGGTCACCACCACCACCAGGTTCAGGGCGGCGAAGCCGACGGCGAGCAGCAGCGGCAGGCTCACGTTGATGCGGCCCAGCAGGCCGCCCAGGGCCGGGCCGAGGATGAACCCCAGCCCGAAGGCCACGCCGATCAGGCCGAAGGCCCGGGCCCGCCGTTCCGGCGTCGAGATGTCGGCCAGCACGGCCGCGGCCGTGGCGGCGGTGCCGCCGCTGACCCCGTCGATCAGGCGGGCGGCGAACAGCAGGGCCAGGGGCAGGCCGGCGGCGGCGGCCTCGGGCCAGAGGCGGCTCCAGGGCAGGATCACGGTGAGGGCGAACAGCCCCAGGCCCAGCACCGAGCCGGCCACGCAGGCGGTGATCACCGGCTTGCGGCCGTAGCGGTCGCTGAGGGCCCCGATCAGGGGGGTGAAGCTGAACTGGGCGATGGCGTAGCTGCCGGCCAGCAGGCCCAGGGTGCGGCCGTCGGTGGTGAAGTCCGCGAGCAGGAACGGCAGCAGCGGGAAGACGATGCTCTCCCCCAGCCGGTCGTTCAGCAGCGTCAGGAAGGCGCAGAGGAGGGTGGAGGGGCGCGAGAGTCGCACGGCCGGGCGCCGGGGATCCCTGCACCCTCCCATGCCGGGGTCACCCCTTCCGGCGACGGCCCAGGACCCCCTTGATCCGATGCTTGGCCCTGGCGACGGCCGTGCGCAGGGCCTGCCGCAGGGCGGCGGAGCGGGATTGGGGGGCCCGGTACTCCTGGTGGAAGGAGGGCGGGATCCCCCGCAGGCCCTCGATGCGGCGGCAGGGGATCGGGTAGGGGCTGGACGGGGCGGCCCTGCCCTGCTGATCGAGCTCCTCCAGCAGCCGGCGCCACAGCAGGTAGCTGGCGTCGGCGTTGTAGTGGGTGCTGACGAGCTCCCGGGCCGCCGTCGAGCAGCGCCGCCAGAGGGCGGGATCGTCGGCCAGCCGCCGCAGGGCAGCGGCGGCTTCCTCGGGATCCTCCGACACCAGCAGACCGGTGCGCCCATCGTCGACCAGCTCGGGGATACCGCTGGGGATGCGGCGCACCACGGGCACCACCCCGGCCGCCATCGCCTCCAGCAGGGCGATCGGCAGCCCCTCGAAGTCGGACATCAGCAGGATGGCCTGGGCATCCAGCAGCCGGGCCTTCACCTGCTCGGGGGGCAGCGATCCGGTGAAGTCGATCGCCGCGGCGAGGCCGGCCTCGGCTACCTCCCGTTCACAGGCCTCCCTGGCGTAGCCATCGCCGATCAGGGTGGCGCGGATGGAGGCCTTCGACCGGCAGGCCCGGATCAGCGTCCGGATCACCAGGGAGGCGCGCTTCTGGTGCTCCCAGATCCTGCCGCTGAACACCACCCGGAAGGGATCGGCGCGGACGTCCGTCGCCGTCGCCGGCACCTGCACGCCGTAGGGAATCACCCGGGTCGGCCGATCGATGCCCCTGGCGGTGCAGGCCTCGCGGATGTGGCGCGACACGCAGACGAGCTCACTCCCCTGGCGGGAGCCCCCGAACGCCCCGACGGTCGCCCAGTAGTCGGGATCATCCGAATGCAGGGTGAGGGCCCAGGGCAGCCCCCGCCGGCCGGCCTGGGCCGCCGCCGCGTAGTGGGCCGGCTTGCACTGGGGCAGGAACACCGTGGGCCGCCAGTGGTTGAGGAAGGCCAGGGTGTCCCGGGCGTCCGCTTCGAGGCTGGCCCGCCTGGGCGTGGCGAACACTTCGATGCCCTGGCGCCGCAGCGCCTGGAACAGCGGCGGTTCGCCACTCCCTTCCGCGCTCCCTTCGCCGCTCCCTGCGCCGGGGGCGATCACGAAATGGATGGCGACGCGGACACCATCGGCCGCCAGTCGTCGGGCCAGTCCCAGCACCCAGGTGGTGACGCCGCTGATGTCATCCGCCTGGCTGTAATGGGCAAAGGCGACGCGCAATGACCACCCAGGGCTTTGGGGCCCAAGGATAGTCGTGGCCACCGGGCCGGCCCTGCTCCTGGCGTTTCAGCCGGTGGGCCAGCGCAGGTAGCGGCGGCGAAGTTGCGGCGACTGCAGCAGCCGCGCGTACAGCCCCAGGCGCAGGGGGCCGTGCAGGATCCGGATCAGCAGCTTCTCGGCCAGCGATGGCCGGTAGCGCCAGAGGTATTCGTAGAGAATCCAGTCCCAGCCGCCGCTGGTGGCCACGGCATGCCAGTGCCAGGCCGGCTTCGGCCGGGTGATGCGCAGCACCGAGGCGATGGCGGAGGAGTATTCCGCGAAGCGGAGTCTTTCCTGGCCGCGGCTGACGGTGCTGCGGGTGGTGCGGTCGTGACAGCGGAAGCCGGAGAGGGCCTCGGCGTCGAAGGCCACCGTGCCGCCCATCCGCATCAGGTAGTAGCTCCAGAACAGCCAGTCGCCGGTGCAGCGCCGCCCGGCGGTCAGCGGGCCGAGGGCCTGCAGGGTCGCGGCATCGGGCTTGCGGAACACCACGCCACTGGCATTGGCGATGACATTGCCCCGGTCCATGTAGGTGCGACACAGCTGCGACCCTTCGAGGGTGAAGGAGTGCTGCCAGCGCTCGGCGTCGAAGTGATCCGGCCAGAAGCTCTGGTCGGTGATCGGATCACCCGTGGCATCAATCGTGGTGGTGCGGCAGTACGCCAGCACGCTGCCGTTCTCCAGATGGCCCACCATCCGTTCGAGAAACAGCGGTGCGCAGGTGTCATCCGATTCGGCGATCCAGATGTAGCGCCCTGCAGCCATGTCCATGCCCTTCAGCCATTGCGAGCAGGGCTGACCTGAGTTGACCGCATTGCAGACCAGCCGGTGGGGATGGGCCCGCAGCCGCTCCCGGATCACCGCGAGGGAATCGTCCCGGGAGGCGTCATCGAGAACGATCAGCTCGAAGTCCTGAAATGTCTGGTCGAGAATCGATCGCAGCCGCTCCCCCAGGAAGGCCCCGTGGTTGAAGTTGGGTACGATGACGCTCACCAGGGGCGACTGGTCGGACCGCTTCATGTCGGCGCACTGCCCAGCGCACTGCCCAGCGCACTGCCCAGCGCACCACCTGGCGCACCACCCAGCGCCCCGCCCGGCTTCCGGCGGCCGCATGGCCCGCCCCGGCCCCTTCCCCCGATGCCTTCTGCCACCTTGCCTCCAGGGGCGCTGACCTGCAGCTGAATGATCATCGGATTCTGGATCGCCGTCACCGGCCTGGCGCTCGTGCTGTTCCTCGCCGTCCACCTCGGTGGCGTGCTGCTGGCCCTGGTGGATCCGCCGTCGTTCGAGAGCTATGCCGCCTCCCTGCACCAGCAGGGCTGGCTTCCCTGGCTGGAGCTCGCCCTGCTGGCGGCCGCTCTCGGCCATCCCCTGCTCTCGCTGCACCGGGCCCACGTCAATCGCCAGGCCCGCGGCCCGGCGTCCGGCCCCCTGGGCAGCCGCCGGACGGGAGCGTGGGAGCCCCTGGCGGCACTCGCTGGCCGGGCCATCCCCTGGAGCGGCTCGTTGCTGCTGCTGTTTCTCTGCCTGCACCTCGCCCAGCTGCGCTGGCATCGCCCGGCGGCGGGGGCTGAGCTGGCCGCCGTGCTGGAGGTGCTGGCGACGCCCTGGTGCCTGGCCCTCTACGGGGCCGCCGGGGTGGCGGCGGGTCTGCACCTGATCCACGGCACCGAGAGCGCCGTGCGCCGACTGGGGCTGCTGGAGCCCGCCAATGCGGCCGCCCTGCGGCTGGGGGGCCGGGGGCTGGCCCTGCTGCTGGGGGCGGGCTTCACCCTGGTGCCGATCGCCCTGGTGCTGCGGCCCGCGGGCCCGCTGCTGGCCGGCGGATGAGCATGTCGATGCCGCTGGATCCGCGCCTGCCCGACGGCCCCGTCGCCACCGCCTGGCAGCGTTGCCGCGAGAGCCTGCCGCTGATCAGCCCCAACCGCAAGCAGCGGCTGCGGATCCTGGTGGTGGGCAGCGGTCTGGCGGGGGCTTCGGCCGCCGCCAGCCTGGCCGAGCAGGGCTACCGGGTGCAGGTGCTCACCTACCACGACAGCCCCCGGCGGGCCCATTCCGTGGCGGCCCAGGGGGGCATCAACGCCGCCCGCAACTACGCCAACGACGGCGACAGCGTCGAGCGCCTGTTCCGCGACACGGTGAAGGGCGGTGATTTCCGCGCCCGGGAAGCCGGCTGCCATCGGCTGGCCGAGATCAGCGGCGCGATCATCGACCAGTGCGTGGCCCAGGGGGTGCCCTTCGCTCGGGAGTACGGGGGCACCCTCGCCAACCGCAGCTTTGGCGGCGCCCTGGTGAGCCGCACCTTCTACGCCCGGGGCCAGACGGGCCAGCAGCTGCTCTACGGCGCCTACCAGGCGATGCTGCGCCAGGTCGCCGCCGGGCGGGTGGAGCTGCTCTGCCGCCGCGACATGCTCGACCTGATCGTCCATGAGGGCAGGGCCAGGGGGGTGGTCTGCCGCCACCAGCTCACCGGCGCCCTGGAGGTGATCAGCGCCGATGCGGTGCTGCTGGCGACCGGCGGCTATTCGAACGTCTTCTACCTGTCCACCAATGCCCTGAAGTCGAACGCCACGGCGATCTGGCAGGCCCATCGGCGGGGGGCCTGCTTCGCCAACCCCTGCTTCACCCAGATCCACCCCACCTGCATCCCCAGCGGCGACGCCCACCAGAGCAAGCTCACCCTGATGAGCGAAAGCCTGCGCAACGACGGCCGGATCTGGCTGCCGCTGCGCCCGGGCGACGATCGGCCGCCGGCGGCGATTCCCGAAGCGGAGCGGGACTACTTCCTCGAGCGCCAGTACCCCAGCTACGGCAATCTGGTGCCGCGGGATCTGGCCTCACGCCGCGCCCGGGAGCTGTGTCTGGAGGGCCGGGGCGTCGGGCCCGGCGGCCGCTCCGTCTACCTCGACCTGGCCGGGGCCATCGCCCGGGATGGCGCCGGGGCGATCGACGCCCGCTACGGGAACCTGCTGGAGATGTACGAGCGGATCACCGGCGACGACCCCAGGGCCACGCCGATGCGGATCTATCCCGCCCCCCACTACACGATGGGTGGGCTGTGGGTCGACTACCACCTGATGAGCACCGTGCCGGGGCTGTTCGTGCTCGGCGAGGCCAACTTCTCCGAGCACGGCGCCAACCGGCTCGGGGCCAGTGCCCTGATGCAGGCCCTGGCCGACGGCTACTTCATCGCCCCGGCGACGGTGACGGGCTGGCTGGCCGGCGCCGGTGCCGGGATCATGGCGGACGACCACCCGGCCTGCCGGGAGGCCGTGGCGGCGGTGGAGGCCCGCATCGGGGCCCTGGGCAGCACGGGGGGAACCCAGCCCGTGGATGTCTTCCACCGCCGGCTGGGCCACCTGATGATCGACGCCTGCGGCATCAGCCGCCGCGCCGATCGCCTCACGGCGGCGCTCACCGAGCTGGAGGCCCTGCGCCAGGACTTCCTCCGGGATCTGCGCCTCCCTGACCAGGACGGTGTGCTCGACGGCGAACTGGAGAAGGCGCTGCGGCTGGAGGACTTCTTCGGACTGGCGGATCTGATGCTGCGGGACGCCCTGGCGCGGGAGGAATCCTGCGGCGCCCACTTCCGCGAGGAGCATCAGACCCCGGACGGCGAAGCCCTGCGGGACGATGAGCGCTTCGCCCACATCACGGCCTGGGAGCACCGGCCAGGAGCCACCCCCCTGCGCCACAGCGAGCCCCTCACCTACCGATCCGTTGTACCGGGACCGCGAAGCTACGGCTGAGCGGCTCGGGCCGGCCGAAGAAGAACCCCTGGCCCTGGTCGCAGCCCATGGCGAGCAGGCCTTCGTGCTGCTCGGCGGTCTCGATGCCTTCGGCGATCAGGCCCAGGCCCAGGTCGTGGGACAGGCGGATCATGGCGTCGAGCACCACGGCCTTGCGGTGGTCGTTGAGAAAGTCGGCGATGAAACTGCGGTCGACCTTGATCGAATCGATCGGCAGCCGCGCCAGCCACGACATGCTGGAGTATCCCGTGCCGAAGTCATCGAGATGCACCTTGACGCCGGCCTCCCGTAACCGGCTCAGCTCGGAGGTGGCCAGTTCGGGATGTTCGATCAGGATGCTTTCGGTCACCTCGATCACGGTCCAGCTGGGATCCACCCCGAGCCGTTCCGCCTGGGTGAGGAAGTAATCGCTGAGGCCGCTTTCCTTCAGCTGCAGGGGACTCACATTGATCGCCATGGTGACCTCCGAGCCCTCGGCGCGCAGCTGGCTGAGATGGCGGAGGGCTTCGCTGATCACCCAGCGGCCGATCGGCAGGATCAGGGCCGTGCGCTCGGCGAGGGGGATGAATTCCGAGGGGGTGGCGATCGGCGCCGTGATCGCCCCGAGGCGCAGCAGCGCCTCCATCCCCACCACCGCCCGATCCTCCAGCCCGACGATCGGCTGATAGGCGAGGAACATGGCCTCGTGCTGGATCGCCCCCTCCAGCTGATGGCGCAGATGGATGTTCTTCCGGACCTTCTTGTCGATGGAGGAATGATAAAAGGCGATGTGCTGATCGTTGGTCTTGGCTTCGTACATGGCCAGATCAGCCCGCCGGATCAACTCATCCACGGTGATGTCCGGATCGTCCGAGATGGTGATGCCGATGCTCATCGACGGGCGGATCGTGTGGTCTTCCACCGACCAAGCCTGACCGACGGCATCATTGAGCCGCATCGCCAGCTGCAGGGCATCGGCCTCATTGAAGATGCCCATCGTCAGCACGACGAACTCATCGCCACCAAGGCGCGACAGGATGTCGCCGAAGCGCAGGGAGTGCTGCAGCCGGCGGCCGATCTCGATCAGCAGGTCATCGCCGATCTGATGGCCGTGCAGATCGTTGATCTCCTTGAAGCTGTTGAGATCGCAGAACAGGATGCTGATCCGGCCGCCGCTCTGACGCTGGGTCTTGAGGGCGGCCCGGATGCTGACGTGGAGCCCGCGGCGGTTGGGCAGGCCGGTGACCGGACACTCCATCACCTTGGTGGCCAGGGCGAGGCGTTCCAGTTCCAGGGCCCGGTTCAGGTTCTCGGTCTGCTGGCGGCGCCGTTCGATCCGCTCGGCCTCGACCCGCAGCTGCTCGTAGGAGAGCAGGGCGCTGACGTCCCGGAAGCAGAAGATCAGCGGCCGCAACCGCTCGCTGCGGATGGGCTTCCACTCGATCTCGATGGCCCGCAGCTCGCTGCGGTCCAGCACCCGGGTGAAGTGGCCCCCCAGGTCGCCGCCGGTGAGCACCAGCTCCGGGTTGAGCAGGGGGGCACTGTCGCAGTCGCGGGGCAGCTGGTCGTAGATCGATTCCCCCAGGACCGCCGGGGGGGGGCGGTCCACCAGCCGCGCGTAGCTGGCGTTGCACCAGAGCACCCGCCCCTCGCAGCTGGTGATCACCAGGGCATCGCTGATCGTGCCGAGGGCCGCCTCAAGCCGCCCCATCGACCGGCGAAGCTCCACGACAAGTTTTCGGTGATCGTTCACGCGGTAGAAGGGACCCGATCGGGCATGGCGGGCCGGAACCCTATTTCTGAAAATTGACTGAGTATTGCATCTTTCCCTTGGGGACCGTGGCCATTGCCGCAGGGATGAAGCGGAACGACAACATCCCCGCCGCCTGACCGGCAGAATCAGGCCTGACCCTGGCGGCTTCCGGGGCCCGACAACGGCAGCCCCCATGCCAACCGTTTCCCTCACCCTGAGGATCTGGCGCCAGGCCGGTCCCGACCAGCCCGGCGGCTTCGAGGTCCATGGGCTGGAGGGGGTCTCCACCGACCTCTCCCTGCTGGAAGCCCTCGACCTGCTCAACGAACGGCTGATCGCGGCCGGTGGCCGGCCGGTGGGCTTCGAGCACGACTGCCGCGAGGGCATCTGCGGGTCCTGCGGCTTTCTGGTCAACGGCCAGGCCCAGGGACCCCAGCGGGCGACCAGCGTCTGCCAGCTCTACCTGCGCCAGTTCCGCGACGGCGCCGTGCTGACGTTGGAGCCCTTCCGCGCCCGGGCCTTTCCCGTGCTGCAGGACCTGGCCGTGGACCGTTCCGCCTTCGACCGGATCATCACCAGTGGCGGCTACTGCTCGATCAACACCGGCAGTGCGCCGGAGGCCAACGCCCTGCTGATCGGCCGGGAGCAGGCGGCCCAGGCCTTCGACACCGCCGCCTGCATCGGCTGCGGCGCCTGCGTGGCCAGCTGCCGCAACGCCTCCGCCAGCCTGTTCGTGGCCGCCAAGCTGGCGCACCTGGGCCAGCTGCCCCAGGGCCAGCCGGAGCGGCGGCAGCGCGCCCGGGCGATGCAGGACCAGATGGTCAGCGAGGGCTTCGGCAGCTGCAGCAGCCACCTGGAATGCGAGGCCGCCTGCCCCAAGCAGATCTCCGCCGACTGGATCAGCTGGATGCACCGCGAGTCCTGGCGTCGCCCCTGAGGCCTCAGGTCCCGGCCGCGCCGCAGTGCCGGGCGATCACCCCCTCCTCATCGGCGGGGATCCTCAGCAGCTCAAAGGGCTCCAGCCAGGCCAGCGCCGCCTCCAGCTCCTCCCCCAGGACCCGGTCGTGTTCACCGATGCCGCCGGTGAGGGCGATCACGTCGACCCCGCCCAGGCTGGCGGCCATGGCCCCGATGCCCTGCAACAGCTGGTGGCGGAACACCGCGATCGCCAGCTGGGCGCCGGCGTGGCCTTCGGCGGCGGCCTGGCGCAGGTCCTTCATGCTGGCGCTGAGCCCCGAGAGGCCCAGCAGGCCGCTCTCCTGCTGCAGCCCATGGTCGAGTTCCTCGGCCGTGACGCCCCGGCGCAGCTGGTGCAGCAGCAGGCCGGGATCGATGGAGCCGCTGCGGGTGGCCATCACCAGTCCCTCCAGGGGCGTGTAGCCCATGGTGGTGGCGATGCTGCGCCCCCCCCGGATGGCGCAGAGGGAGCAGCCGGCCCCGAGGTGGCAGCTGATCAGCCGCAGGCCTTCACCCCGGCGGGCCACGGTCTCGGCCACGTGCTGGTGGTTGAGGCCGTGGAAGCCGAAGCGCCGCAGGCCCTCGGCGCGCCAGCGGGCCGGAATCGCGTAGGTGCGGGCCGCCTCCGGCAGGGTGCCGTGGAAGGCCGTGTCGAAGCAGGCCCACTGGGTGATCCCCGGTTTCCAGCGGCTCAGCCAGCGCATCACCCGCAGGGCCGGACCGTTGTGCAGCGGCGCCAGGGGCACCAGCTCCTCCAGGACCGCGAGCACGGCGGCATCGAGCCGGACGGGGGCCGTGAACCGCTCGCCGCCATGGACGACCCGGTGGCCGGCGACCGTCAGCCCGTCAACCCGGCCGGCGAGGGCCCCGGGCAGCCAGGCGTCCAGCACCGCCTCCAGGCGCTCTTCGGGGGCCGTCCCTTCCGCGGCGCCGACGCTCCAGCTGCGCTGGTCCCTCCAGAGGCAGTCCCCCGCGCGGGTGTGCACGGAGACCTTGAGGCTGGAGCTGCCGGCGTTCAGCACCAGCACCTCGCCGGTCCGTGGCGCCGTCGCCGGCTCGCTCATGCGTGCTCGGCCGCCGGGGGCGTCCAGCGCCAGTCGGTCACCTCCGGGGCATCGGTGCCGTGGGTGTGGGCATAGGCCCGGTGGGACAGGATCGCGTCCTGCATGCGCTCCTTGACGTGGGCGGCGCGGGAGCGCAGGAAGGGCACCCGGTTGACGACGTCGATGACCAGATTGAAGCGATCGATCTGGTTGTTCATCGCCAGTTCGAGCGGCGTGTTGATGTTGCCCTTCTCCTTGTAGCCGCGCACGTGGATGTTGGCGTGGTTGGTGCGGCGGTAGGTGAGGCGGTGGATCAGCCAGGGATAGCCGTGGAAGTTGAAGATCACCGGCCGGTCGGTGGTGAACAGGGTGTCGAAGTCCCGGTCGCTGAGGCCGTGGGGATGTTCGTTCGGCTCGGTGAGGGCGAACAGCTTGACCACGTTGATCACCCGGATCCGCAGGCTGGGGATCTCCCGGTGCAGGATCTCCACCGCCGCCAGCGTCTCCTTGGTGGGGATGTCGCCGGCGCAGGCCATCACCACATCCGGCTCATCGGGGGTGGCGCCGCAGTCGTCGTTGCTGGCCCAGCCGACGATGCTGACCCCCTTGGCCACATGGCGCCGGGCCTGCTCCAGGTTGAAGTACTGCAGGTGCTTCTGCTTGTCGGAGACGATGATGTTGCAGACGTTGGTTTCCTGCAGGGCCTCCTCCGCCACCGCCAGCAGGCAGTTGGCATCGGCCGGCAGGTACACCCGCACCACGTCACCGCTCTTGTTGCCCGCCAGGTCGATGAAGCCGGGATCCTGGTGGGTGAAGCCGTTGTGGTCCTGCCGCCACACCGTGGAGGAGATCAGGCAGTTCCAGGGGCCGATCGGGGCCCGCCAGGTGGCATGCAGCAGGCAGGATTCCAGCCATTTGGCGTGCTGGTTGAACATCGAGGCGATCACGTGGGCGAAGGCCTCGTAGGTGTGGAAGAAGCCGTAGCGCCCGGTGAGCAGGTAGCCCTCCATCATTCCCACCAGGGTGTGCTCGCTGAGCATCTCCACCACCCGTCCGCTGCGGGCCAGTTCACTGCCGTTGAGGTCTTCAGGGAGGAATTCCTCCATCCACACCTTCTTGCTCACCTCATAGATGGCCTGGAGGCGGTTGGAGGCCGTTTCGTCGGGGCCGAACACCCGCATCGACACGGGGTTCGACCGGATCAGGTCGCGCAGCAGCTCGCCGAGCGGGTAGGTGTTCTCCACCTCCGTGGTGCCGGGGGCCGCCACCTCCACGGCGTAGTCCTCCAGGGGAGGGAACTGCAGCTTGCGGCGCAGCAGGCCGCCGTTGGCATGGGGGTTGGAGCCCATCCGCCGGTGTGCCTGCGGGGAGAGCGCCTGCAGTTCCGGCCGCAGGGTGCCGTGCTCATCGAACAGTTCCCAGGGCCGATAGCTGCGCAGCCACTCCTCCAGCAGGAGCAGTTCCTCGGGGTCGGTGTTCGGCGCGGCCAGGGGCACCTGGTGGGAGCGCCAGAACCCCTCCAGCTTCTTGCCGTGCAGGCAGGCCGGACCGGTCCAGCCCTTGGGTGAACGCAGCACGATCATCGGCCAGGCGGGGCGCACCGCCTCGCCGCTGGCGCGCGCCTCAGCCCGGATCTGCAGGATGCGCCCGACCGCCTGGTCCATGGCGGCGGCCATGGCCCGGTGCATGGCCATGGGCTCGTGGCCTTCGACGAAGATCGGCTCCCAGCCGTAACCGCGCATCAGGCTGGCCAGCTCCTCGTGGGGGATGCGGGCCAGCAGGGTGGGGTTGGCGATCTTGTAGCCGTTGAGGTGCAGCACCGGCAGCACCGCCCCGTCGTCGATCGGGTTCAGGAACTTGTTGATGTGCCAGGAGGTGGCCAGGGGGCCGGTCTCGGCTTCGCCATCGCCCACGCAGGCCAGGGCGATCAGGTCCGGGTTGTCGAACACCGCCCCGCAGGCGTGCGACAGCACATACCCGAGTTCGCCGCCCTCGTGGATCGAACCGGGGGTTTCCGGGGTGCAGTGGCTGCCGATGTGGCCGGGGAAGGAGAACTGCTTGAAGAAGCGGCGCATCCCCTCGCTGTCCTGGCTCTTGTCCGGATACACCTCGCTGTAGCTGCCGTCGAGGTAGGTGGGTCCCAGCACGCCGGGGGCGCCATGACCCGGCCCCGACAGGTAGATCATGTCGAGGTCGTGGCGGCGGATCGCCCGGTTGGCATGGGCCCAGAGGAAGGCCTGGCCGGGGGAGGAGCCCCAGTGCCCCAGCAGCCGGGCCTTGACGTGCTCATGGCGCAGCGGCTGGGCCAGTAACGGGTTGTCCCGCAGATAGATCATCCCGACGGCCAGATAGTTGGCGGCGCGCCACCAGGCATCGATCAGGGACAGCTCCTGCTCCAGTTCCGGCGTCATGGCGGGGGCCTCGAAGGGGGCCATCGTCGAGATGGTCATGGCCGTCACATGCAGGGGGCTGTGACCTCAACTTTCGCCTGCTCCTGTGAAAAAGCAGGTAAATCAACCGCTCTCCTTTTTGAGGGGGTCAGGGATCCGACATGGACCGCCCTCAGGGGCCCGGAGCCAGGGGAGCGTTCCAGCACTTCACGGCCGGCAGACCCCGGTAATCAGAGAGCACCGTGAGGGTGGCGGTGTCGAGCAGGAAACGGGCGCCGTGGCTGGGCGTCAGACCGATCCAGCGGGCCACGAACACCCGCAGCAGATGGCCGTGGGCGACCAGGGCCACCCGGCCACCCTCCTGCCGCAGCCGGCCGATCACCCGGTCGACCCGTTCCCCCACCTGGGCGGGATTCTCCCCGTCGGGACAGCCATCCCGGAACACCATCCAGCCCGGCCGATCCCGCTCGATCTCCGTGCTTGTCAGACCTTCGTAGGCCCCGTAGTTCCACTCGACCAGATCGGGCTCGAGGCAGGCCTGAGCAGCCAGCCCCGCCAGTTCGCAGGTGCGGCGGGCCCGCTGCAGGGGGCTGCACAGCACCAGGGAGAACGGGCTGGCCGCCAGCAGCGGCGCGAGGCCGCGGGCCGCCTCCTCCCCGCGCGGGGTGAGGGGGATGTCGGTGCTGCCGGTGTGCTGGCCCGAGAGGCTCCATGCCGTTTCGCCGTGACGGATCAGGACCACCTCAACGGGGCCGGTGGGGGTGGCGGTTGGGCCGTTCTGAATCGTTGTCACGGAAGGGCTCTCGGGGGATGACGTCGTGACACTCACTTAAGCTCGGTGCTCCGGCCAGGGTGGTGATGGGGGTGGCCGCAGCGGACGCCCGAACGTCCGCCGGGAGGCTGCCCGTCGCTGTCGTCCCCCCGCCATCTTGAGCCTCCCCGCCACGCCTCCTTCCCCCTCCGACGGCCCGGCCCGGGCCCAGTGCCCCTACTGCGGTGTGGGCTGCGGCCTGGAGATGAAGCCCCCCGCGGCGGGCACCGAAGGCGGTGAAGCGATCTGGACGGCCCGCGGCGACCGCCACCATCCCTCCTCCCTCGGCCAGGTCTGCGTCAAGGGGGCCACCGTGGGTGAGACCCTGCACCGCAACCGCCTCACCACCCCGCTCTACCGGCCACGCACCGACCAGCCCTTCGAGCCGATCAGCTGGGACCGGGCCTTCGACCTGATCGAGGCCCAGGTGCGTCGCACCCTGGCCGAGCAGGGACCCGACGGGATCGCGATCTACGGCTCCGGGCAGTTCCTCACCGAGGACTACTACGTCGCCAACAAGCTCATCAAGGGGGCGCTGGGCAGCAACAACTTCGACGCCAACTCGCGCCTGTGCATGAGTTCGGCCGTGTCCGGCTACGTGCGCAGCTTCGGCAGCGACGGTCCCCCCTGCTGCTACGACGATCTCGATCAGGCCGACACGGTGCTGCTGATCGGCACCAACACGGCTGAGTGCCATCCGGTGCTGTTCCAGCGGCTGTTGAAGCGCAAGCGCAAGCAGAAGCAGGACCTGCAGATCGTGGTGGTGGATCCCCGCGCCACCGCAACCAGCGACGCGGCCGACCTGCACCTGGCGATCCGGCCCGGCACCGACCTGGCGCTGCTGCATGGCCTCGGCCATCTGTTGCTGGAGCAGGGGGCGGTGGATCGGGCCTACCTGGCGGCGTCCACCGAGGGCTTCGAGGCGCTGGCGGAGCTCTGGGCGGGCTGGACGCCCGAGAAGGTGAGCCTGTTCTGCGGCATCAAGGAGCAGCAGCTGCGCCAGCTGGCGGCCCGCTGGGCGGCCAGCACGGGCGTGGTGAGCCTCTGGTCGATGGGGGTGAACCAGAGCGTGGAGGGCACCGCCACCGTGGCGGGGATCATCAACCTGCACCTGGTCAGCGGCCAGATCGGCAGGCCCGGGGCGGGGCCCTTCTCCCTCACCGGCCAGCCCAATGCCATGGGGGGCCGGGAGGCCGGGGGGCTGGCCGGGCTGCTGCCGGGCTACCGCTCCGTCACCGACGCCGGCCACCGCGCCCAGATCGAGCGGCACTGGGGCCTGGCGCCGGGGAGCATCGCGCCGGCCTCGGGGCTCACCGTGTGGGAGCAGATCGAGGCGATGGAGCGGGGGGCCCTGGGGCTCTGGTGGGTGGCGGCCACCAATCCGCTGGTGAGCTTGCCCTGGCTGGATCGGGTGCGGGCCGCCGTGGCCCGTTGCCCGCTGGTGGTGCTCAGTGAGGCCTACGCCGGCACCGAAACCGCCGCCATCGCCCACCTGGTGCTGCCGGCGGCGCAGTGGAGCGAAAAGGCCGGGGTGATGACCAATTCCGAGCGCCGCGTCACCCTGTGCCCGGCCTTCCGTGCGCCCCCGGGGGAGGCCCGTCCCGACTGGGCGATCTTCGCCGAACTGGGCCGGCGCCTGGGCTTCGAGGAGCAGTTCCGCTATGGCTCCTCGGCCGAGGTGTTCGCCGAGTTCGTCGCGATCACCGCGGGCCGGGTGTGCGATCTGAGCGGCCTCAGCCACGGGCTGCTGCAGGAGCACGGCCCCCAGCAGTGGCCGTTCCCCGCCGGCACGGCCCCCGGCGGCGGTGCCCCGCGCCTGCATACCTCCGGCCGCTTCCCCACCCCCTCCGGCCGGGCCCGGCTGATCAGCGAGCAGCCGATGGGCCTGGGGGAACCCCCCGATGGCGACTACCCCCTGGTGCTCACCGTGGGCCGTTACCTGGAGCAGTGGCACACCATGACCCGCACGGGCCAGGTCGAGCGGTTGCTGCGGCCCCATGCCGAGCCGCTGCTGGAGGTCCATCCCGCCGACGCCCGCGCGCATGGCCTGGTCGATGGCGGCCGGGCGCAGGTGATCTCCCGGCGGGCTGGCGTGACGGCCCGGGTGCTCGTCACCGACCGCATCCGCCAGGGCACGGTGTTCCTGCCGATGCACTGGGGGGCGGCCCAGCCGCAGGCCTGTGAGGCCAACCGGCTGATGCATGCCCTGGGCTGCCCCATCTCCCAGCAGCCGGAGCTCAAGGCCGCTGCGGTGACGCTGCAACCGGTGGCGGTTTCTTCGACGCAGGCGCCCGCCGACGCTTCAGCCGACCGGCCCCAGACGAGTCCCTGAGTTGGCGACCAGCGGCTCCACCAGCCCCGGCGCCAACCGCAGGGCACCGGCCGGGCCCCGGCAGGTTTCGATCAACCGGGCGCGGCGGAGAAGGGAAAACTGCTGGGTCACCGTCACCCGCGTGTGGCCGATCAGATCGGCGATCTGGGCGTGGGTGAGCTGGAGCGGCAGCACGTACCAGTCCTTCTGCCGACGGCCGATGCGTTCGGCCAGCAAGCGCAGCAGGGCCGTGAGTCGTTGCTCGGCCGTGGTGAGCCGGCGGATCAGCAGCAGATCCACGGCCCAGTCGTTGAGGCTGTGGTGCCCTGGCTGGGGTCCTTCCACGCCGCATTCGCTCAGCTGCACCGGCGTGATGGCCTCCAGGTGCATGGTGGCCCGCCGCTGAAACTCCAACGGCAGGTGGTCGCCGGCCTGGAGGAATCCCAGGGTGATGGGCTGGCCGTCGGTGGAGGACAACGACACCTTCAGCAGCCCTTGTTCGATCAGGAAACAGCGGACGCCATCATGACGGTCAGGTTCCAGCAACAGGGTGTGGCCTTCGGCGATCGTCACCCCGTCAGGGCGTGGCGGCCTCACTGGTCGTCGTGGGCGAAACGGCGGTAGAGGAAGTCCAGGGCGTGGTTCCGGTAGTCGTAGTACTCCGGCATCTCCATCAGCTGGGCCCGCTGGCGGGGACGGGGGAAGGGCAGCTCGAGGATCTCGCCGATCGTCGCCGCCGGGCCGTTGGTCATCATCACCACCCGGTCGGCGAGGAACAGGGCCTCATCGATGGAGTGGGTGATCATCAGCACGGTCACCCGGTGCTCCTGCCAGATCTTCAGCAGCTCCTCCTGCAGCTCCTCCTTGGTGATCGGATCGAGGGCGCCGAAGGGTTCATCGAGGATGAGCACCTTGGGCTGCAGGGCCAGGGCCCGGGCGATCGAGACCCGCTGCTTCATCCCTCCTGACAGGCTGCCCGGCTTCTTGTCGGCGGCCTCACTCAGCCCCACCATGGCCAGGTGGCTCTCCACGATCCGGCTGGCGTCGCCGTTGCGTTTGAGGTGGGGGAACACGTTGTTCACCGCCAGGGCCACGTTCTCGGCGGCCGACATCCAGGGCAGCAGCGAATAGTTCTGGAACACCACCATCCGGTCCGGTCCCGGTTCCCGGATCGGCAACGACTCCAGTCGCACCTCGCCGCTGGTGGGTTGGCCGAAGCCGGAGACCAGATCCAGCAGGGTGGATTTGCCGCATCCGGAATGGCCGATGACGCAGATGAACTCCCCTTCGGTCACCTCCAGGCTGATGTTGTCCAGCACGGTGTACGGCCCGTTGGGGGTGGGGTAGACCTTGCTGACCCCGTCGATCACCAGGAACGGTTCGGCGGCGCCGGCGGTGCTGGGCTGGGGCGTCGTCAGGGTCTGCATGCGGGCGGAGGAACGGAAGGGAAAGGGAGGGCGTGGGGTCAGCGGCCGGCCGGGGCGGGCACCGGGGCGTCCGCACTCCGGGCGGGCGGCGGTGGCAGGGGTGCCGGAGCCACGGTCACCTGGCCCTTGATGGGCAGGCGGTCGAGGTAGCTGAGGGGATCGAGCGGGTCGAGGCGATCGCTTTCGAACGCCGCCGCCACCGCCGACGGGGGGCGCTCCGCGGCCGGCAGCCCCAGGGCGGTGGCCGCGCTCCGGAACAGGGCCCGATCCTGCACGCGCTCGGCCACCTCCTGCCAGTTGCTGGGGAAGCTGGTCAGGCCCCAGCGGCCCAGCTGGCTGAGGATCCAGACCGCCTCCGCCGGGTTGGGCTCGTTGACCTCGGGGCCGAAGAAGCGGTTGAAGGAGGGCATGGCGGTGGGGGCGCCGGTGCCGCGGTCGTAGGCATCGACGAGGCCCGGCCGGATCGTCGCCACATCGGTGCCCACGTACGGACCCTGGGAGAGCAGCTCGGCCAGTTCGTCGCGGTGGGCCGGGTCTTCGCAGTAGCGGCAGGCCTCCAGCAGCGCCTGCACCAGGGCCCGGTGGGTGCGGGGGTAGGCGGTCGCCCAGGCCTCCTTCACCCCCAGCACCTTCTCGCCGTGGCCGTTCCAGAGCTCCACATCGGTGGCGATCACCGTGCCGAGACCCTCCAGGACGGCGCGGGAGTTCCAGGGTTCGCCGACGCAGAAGCCATCGATGGTGCCCGCCTTGAGGGCCGCCACCATCTGGGGCGGCGGGATCACCAGCAGTTCCACGTCGCGCTCGGGGTGGATCCCCGCCGAGGCCAGCCAGGCCCGCAGCATCAGGTTGTGCATCGAGGCCGGATGCACGACGGCAAGCACCGGCCTGGACTCCGGGTGGGCGGCGATCCAGGCCTTGAGGTCGGCCAGGGTGCTCACCCCGGCCTCATGGAAGCGGCGGTGCAGGGTGATGGCATTGCCGTTGCAGCTGAGGGTGAGGGCACTCACCATCGCCAGGGGCGGCTGGCCGCCGCAGCCGAGGGTCATGGCGATCGGCATCCCCGCCACCATCAGCGCCCCGTCGAGCACGCCTTGGCGCACGTGGGTCTCGAGGGTTTTCCAGTTGCTTTCGCGCCGCAGCCGCACCTGGGTGAGGCCGTACCTGGCGAAGAAGCCCTTCTCCTGGGCCACCACCAGCGGCAGGCAGTCGGTGAGGGGAATAAAGCCCAGCTCCAGGTTCACCTTCTCGAGGCCGTCGGCGGCGACCGGCTCGGCGGGCTTGAGCCGCTGCTGCCGGGCCCGGCGCTGGTCCGTCAGAAAGTTGACGATCTCGGCGCGCAGCCCGTAGTAGCGGGGGTGCTCCACCGTGCCCAGCTGGGTGCGGGGCCGGGGCAGGGGCACCTCGAGAACCTGGTCGATGTGGGCCTCGGGGCCGTTGGTCATCAGCACCACCCGGTCGGAGAGCAGCAAGGCTTCGTCGACGTCGTGGGTGACCATCAGGGCGGTGACCTTCGCCTCCTGGCAGATCCGCATCAGCTGCTCCTGCAGGTTGCCCCGGGTGAGGGCGTCGAGGGCGCCGAAGGGCTCATCGAGGAGCAGCAGCTTCGGCCGCAGGGCCAGGGCGCGGGCGATGGCGACCCGTTGCTTCATGCCGCCGGAGATCTCCCGGGGGTACTTGTCGGCGGCGGCCTTCAGGCCCACCAGCTGGATGTGGTGCTCGATGATCGCCTCCCGCTCCCGGCGGTCGCTGGCGGCGATCACGTTGTCGACGCCCAGGGCGATGTTCTGGCGCACCGTGAGCCAGGGGAGCAGCGAGTAGTTCTGGAATACCACCATCCGATCCGGGCCTGGATCGGTGACCTGCCGGCCGTTCATCAGGATGCCGCCCTGGGTGGCGCTGGTGAGGCCGGCCAGGAGGTTCAGCAGGGTGGACTTGCCGCAGCCGGAGTGGCCGACGAGGGAGATGAATTCGCCTTCGGCGATATCGAGAAAGATGTCCCGCAGGGCCACGTACTCACCCCCGCCGGGCAGGGGGAAGGCCTGGGTGACGTGGTCGACGGTGAACAGGGCGGCCATGGCTACTCGGCTCCCTGGTTGACCTTGCGGCCGACGAAGGCGACCAGGCGATCCAGAAGCAGCCCGACGAAGCCCACATAGATGATGGCCAGAATGATCTGGCTGGAGCTGCCATCACCGCCGGCGTTGTAGGCATCCCAGATGAAGTAGCCGATGCCGCCATCGGCCTTGAGCATCTCGGCGGCCACGATGGCCAGCCAGGCCAGGCCAACGGCGATGCGCAGGCCAGCGAACACGAAGGGCACCGTCGCCGGGACCACGATGTCCTTGATGTAGGTGGACTTGCTGAGCTTCAGAACCCTGGCCACGTTGATGTAGTCCTGGGGAATCTGGCGGATTCCCACGGCCGTATTGATGATGATCGGCCAGATCGCCGTGATGAAGATCACGAAGACGGCCGAGACGGTGGAATCCTGGAACACCATCAGTGTGATCGGGAACCAGGCCAGCGGCGGCACGGTTCTGAGCACCTGGATGACGGGATCAAACCCTTTTCCGAGGAAACGGTTGAGCCCCAGGAGCCCGCCGATGGTGACCCCCACGACAGCCGCAAGCCCATAGCCCAGGGCCACCCGTTGCAGCGAGATCAGGATCTGCAGGCCCAGCCCTTTGCTGGTGCCGCCGTCATCAAAGAAGGGCTGGCTGATGTAGGGGTCCCAGGTGTCGATGACGACATTGATGGGCCCGGGCAGCCGACTCACCCCCAGGACGAGTGAGATCAGCTGCCAGATCAGCAGGAAGGCTCCGATGCAGATGACATAGGGAGCCGACTTGGAAACCCAGGTCGGGGATCGTCGGGTGGTGCGGCTTTGCCGGGCGACTGCGCTGAGGGCCATGGGGGGATGACGAAGGGATGGATGGGGAAGCGGGCTCCGCCTGCCGACGTGTCAGCCTCAGGACATGGCCTTGAACTTCAGGCCATCGAGATAGGCCTTGGGGTTTTCCGGGTCAAAGACCGTGCCGTCGAAGAACGTTTCCTTGCCGCGCGAATCGCTGGCGGGAATCGCCTTCTCCTGGCCGATGGCCGTGGCGGCCTGCTTCCAGAGATCGGCCCGGTTCACCTTGTTGACCAGGGCGTCGATATCGGTGTCTGCCGGCAGATAGCCCCAACGCATGTCCTCGGTCACGAACCATTTGTCGTGACTCTTGAAGGGGAACGAGGCGTTGTCGGCCCAGAACAGCATCTTGTAGGGGCTGTCCTTCACGTTCCTGCCATCGCCGTAGTCGACGAACCCCGCCAGACGGGGTTTGATGTCCTCCACCGAGGCCTTGATGTATTTGTCCTTGGAGAGGATCTCGCACATGGCGTCGAGGTTGGCCGGATCGTCGCACCACATCTGGGCCTCGAGGACGGCCTTCAGGAGAGCCTGGGTGGCCTTCGGGTGGGCGTTGACCCATTCCGTTCGCATCGCGAAGGCCTTCTCCGGGTGGGCTTTCCACAGCTCACCGGTGACGGCGGCGGTGTAGCCGAGCTTCTTGTTGACCAGCCGTTGGTTCCACGGTTCGCCCACACAGAAGGTGTCCATGGTGCCGGTCTGCATGTTGGCCACCATCTGGGGCGGTGGGACAACCACCAGATCGGCGTCCTTGATGGGATCGATGCCATTGGCCGAGAGCCAGTAGCGCATCCAGAGGTCGTGGGTGCCGCCGGGGAAGGTGACCGCCGCTTTGAACTTCTTGCCCTGGCCCTTGCGCGTGGCCACGGCCTTGGCCAGCCCGGCGCTGTTGTCGATGGTGAGCTTGTCGCCGAGGAATTCCTTCGCCACTGAAAGTCCCTGGCCCTGCAGGTTGAGCCGCGCCAGGATCGACATCGGCAGCGGCTGTTTGCTCTTGGTGATCTTGCCGGCCTCCAGCAACAGGGGCATCGGCGAGAGGATATGGGCGCCCTCGATGCCGCCGCCGGCCCCACCCAGTTCCAGGTTGTCGCGGGTGACGGCCCAGGAGGTCTGCTTCATCACCTTCACATCGGGCATGCCGTGCTTGGCGAAGAAGCCTTTCTCCTTGGCGATGATCAGCGGGGCGGCATCGGTGAGGGCGATGAAGCCGAGGGAGACTCCGGTGACCTCTGGGGCATCACCGCCACCCCCCGCCGGTGCCGGGGTGGGGGCGGCCGCTTCCTTGGTGCCGCCACAGGCACTCAGCCAGATGGCGCCGGCCGTGGTACCGGCGGCGGTGATCAGAAACTTGCGACGGGAAAGGTTCGACATGGAGCCGGAGGAAGTGCCAGGGAGGACCGGAGGAATGCACCGTCTGATGCATGTGTTCTCTGGACGGGCCTCACAACAAAGCGCACCGTGCCGATGAAAGGTTTTGGTTGCTGGCGCAAAGGCTGACCAGACCCAGTTAAGGAACCACGGTGACAGCCCCCTCAGGAGTCGCGTCTGTTACCGATTCGGATCTTGGCGCCGCCGGTGCTCAGTCCGCCTGCTCCGGAGCGGCCAGCTGGCGGCGCAGCCGCTCGCCGCTGCGGGCCACGAGCAGGGCCGTCGCCTGCTCGAGGGCGTCTTCGAGACGTTCGAAGCGGCCGGCGAACCAGAGGTAGGCCGCCACGTTCCAGCGCAGCGCCGGCACCAGGGCCCCTTCGCCGCAGAGGGCCGCCAGGGCCTCGCTTCGCCAGGCCTCCAGGCCCTGCCAGGGCACGTCCGCGCTGGTGATGCCGTGGTCGCGGGGGTGCAGCAGGATCCGCTCGGTGGTTCCGTGGCGCACCCGGGCGGTGATGCCGGCGCGGGAGGTGGGCAGGTCGGTGGAGCCCTCCAGGCCCTTGACGGTCAGCAGGTCGGTCTCGCCGCAGTCCTGCAGGGCCTGCCAGGCGCGGGTCTCGGTGGGGGGATGGACGAAGCCGCTCACCAGCAGGTGCTCCCCCCGGTGCGGCGTCCAGAGCAGCTCCAGGCTCGCCACCGGCGGCCGTTTGCCGATGGCGTCCCGCACCGGCACCAGCCGTTCCGCCCAGGCGAAATGGTCGGGCTGGTGGGTGAGGGCCAGGCCGTGGCGATCAAGGCGCCCCTGCACCGTCTCGAGCGGCAGGCCGGCCCAGGTGATGCCGATGGCGCTGAACAGCTCCGCCAGGGTGACGCCGAACTTCACCGGCATCGGATCGCCGCCGTGCAGCACCACCGGCACCGCGTCGCTGGCCAGCACCAGGGCCACCAGGGGCAGCAGGGGGGCGGTGCGGCTGCGGCCGTCGTAGGGCACGCCGAAGCAGAGCGGCCGCCGGCCGGGGGTTTCCAGCACCGGCCCGCAGCGCCGGTAGCTGTCGAGCATGCCGGAGAGCTCGGTGGGGTGGGGACGGCGGATCCGGTGGGCGATCAGGAAGGCCCCCATCTGGGCGTCCGCGACCCGACCCTGGAGCATCAGGTCCATGGCCTCGGCGGCCTCCTGGCGATCCAGGCCGGTGCTGGTGTGCTCGCCGCTGCCCACCTTGCCGATCAGCTCGCGGAACCTGGCCCGCTCGGGGCCGAGCGCCTGCAGGCGCACCTGGCGCCGATCGTCGGCACCGTTCCGGGGCTCCGCCGTCCCCCCGGGGGAAGCGTCAGGTCCCGGCCTGGCCGGTTCTGGTAACAGTGACGACATGGGTGGACGGTTCCATGCCGGAAACTAAAGCCTTCCGGATCGGTGGGTTCGCGCAGCTTTCCCCGGCGCTCCCCGACACAACGATCCTTCCGGACGACGCAGCTCTCATCGGCGTCCCGGGTTCCCGTCTCGCCGGACCGGCTTGAGACGCGCTCCCTGAAGCACCCCCCGAGGCTCAGCTTCCGCCCACCTGCCTGGCAGGAATCCGCCGCATGGCTGGCCATGCGGACCGCCGTTTTCGCATGAACAGCACCGATACCAGCACCGATACCAGCGTCGCCACTGACACGTCCGCCCCGCTGCCGGCGGAGCTCAGCAAGGTCGAACGCGCCAAGGCGGAGCTCTGCGGCCTCGATCTGGCCCCGCAGCTGGCGGAGCTGGCCGCGGCGGGCTGGGAGTCCCTCGACGAGGCCACCCTGACGATCCGCCTCAAGTGGCTGGGGATCTTCTTCCGTCCCGTCACCCCCGGTCGCTTCATGGTGCGGCTGCGGCTGCCCAACGGCGTCATCGCTGCTGAACAGCTGGAGCTGCTGGCTGACGCCGTCGACCGCTGCGGCGAGCACGGCAGCGCCGACATCACCACCCGCCAGAACCTGCAGCTGCGGGGCCTGCTGCTGGAGGACATGGCGCCCCTGCTGGCGGCGATGGAGCGGGTGGGCCTCACCAGCCGCCAGTCGGGCCACGACAACCCCCGCAACATCACCGGCAACCCCCTGGCCGGCCTCGATCCCGAGGAACTGATCGACACCCGGCCGCTGGTGGACGCGATCCAGGCCCGGCTGCTGGCCGATGGCGGCCCCCGCAACCTGCCGCGCAAGTTCAACGTGGCGGTCGGCGGCGCCCCGGACAGCTTCCTGCTCCACAACGACCTGGCCTTCCTGCCGGCACCCCATCCGCAGGAGCCGGCCGGGCCGCTCGGCTTCACGGTGATGGTGGGCGGCTTCTTCTCGGCCCAGCGCAACGAACTGGCCGTGCCCCTCGGCCTGTGGCTGCGGCCCGACCAGCTGCCCGACTTCACCCTGGCCCTGCTGCGGCACTACGACGCCCACGGCAACCGGACCCAGCGCAACAAAAGCCGGCTGATGTATCTGGTCGATGGGCTGGGGCTGGAGGCCTACCGCGATGCCGTGGTGGCGGCCTATCGGCAGCTGGCCGGATCGGCGGCGACGGCGCCCCTGCCCCACGACGGCAGCCATCTGGTGGTGCGGCCCCCCCGCGACGGCCTGGGACTCCAGGCCCAGAAGCAGGCGGGCCTCCACTGGGCGGGTCTTCATGTGCCGATGGGTCGCCTCGACGCCGCTTCGATGCTGGAGCTGGCCCGCCTGGCCCGCACCTACGGCAGCGGTGAACTGCGCCTCACCGAGGCCCAGAACGTGCTGATCGTCAATGTGCCCACCGATCGGCTCGGGGCGCTGGGGGCCGAACCGCTGCTGGAACGGTTCCGCCTGGAGCCCGGCGCCCTGCAGGCCGAAGCGGTGAGCTGCACGGGCAGCCGCTACTGCAGCTTTGCCCTGATTCCCACCAAGCGCACCGCCCAGGCGGTGATCGACGAACTGGAGCGGCGGCTGGAGCTGCCCGAGGCCGTGCGCAGCCACTGGACCGGCTGCCCCAACGCCTGCGGCCAGCCCTACATGGGCCAGATCGGCCTGATGGGGGCCAAGGCCCGCCAGGACGGCCAGATGGTGGAGGCGGCGAAGATCTTCCTGGGGGGCCGCCTGGATCAGGACCCGCAGCTGGCCGAGCTGCACGAGAAGGCGGTGCCCCTCTCCGAGCTCCCGGATGTGCTCGAAGGGTTGCTGGTGGAACGCTTCGGCGCCCGGCGGCGGACCGCGCCATGAGCGCCCCGTGACGGCCGCGCGCGCCCCCTGGGATCCCCGGCAGTTGCCGGTCGGCGGCAGCCCCGAGCGCTGGCCCTGGCTGCAGGGCCTGCGGCGGGCCCGGGACCTCGACCTGGAACCCTGGCTGCAGGCGGTGGAGGCGGGATCGCTGCGGCCCGCCCCCGATCTGCTTGCCGCCCTGGCCGAGCGGCTCGATGGCCCGGCGGCGGCACGGTTGCTGGCCTGGTGGCTGGCCCAGCCTGCCGCCGACCCCGCCCTGCTGGCCGTGATCGGCCGCCACCGCGATCCCCGCTGCCGCACCTTGCTGCGGCAGGCCCTGGCAGCGTCCGCCGCTTCCCTCGCCGACGGCTCGGCAGCGGCGGCACGGGCCGCGCTCCTTCTGCCCCTGCTGGGCCATCAGCGCCACCCGGACGATTTCCCGCTGCTGCGGGAGCGGGCGCTGACGCCCTTGCCGCTGCAGCAGCGCCGGGCCGCCCTGGAGGGGCTGGCCGTGGGGCTCGGGGTCTGGCCGCCGCTCCCCCTGCGGCAGGCGCTCGGCGCCCTGGTGGGGGATCTGGATCCGGCCCTGGCCGCCACGGCCGTGGATCTGCTGGCCCGCCTGCCCGGGGGAGGCCAGGACCTGGCCGCCCTTGATCGCCGCCGCCTGGACCCGGAGCTGGCGCGGCGCGTGGAGCGCCGCCTGGCCGCCGGGCGATCATGACCGCACCCCAGCGCGCGTGAGGCAAGGCCGATGTTCCGTCACCTGCTGGTGCCCACCGATGGCTCCGATCTCTCCGATGGCACCATTCGCCGGGCGGTGAGCTTCGCCCGCGAGGCGGGGGCCACCATCACCTTCCTGCACGTGCTCGCCAACCTGGCGATGCCGCCCCAGGGTTCCCTCTACGGCGATCCGGTGCTGCTCGATCCGGCCGTGGTGGAGCAGTTCACCCAGGCGGAGCGGTCCTATGCCGACGAGTTGCTGGGGCGGGCCAGGGCCCTGGCCGAGGAGGCCGGGGTCCCCTGCGACACCGCCATCGGTGAGCATCCGGTCGTCTACGAAGCGATCATCGACGCCGCCACCCGCCACGGCTGCGACCTGATCTTCATGGCCTCCCATGGCCGCCGCGGCCTCGCCGGGCTGCTGCTGGGCAGCGAGACCCAGCGGGTGCTGACCCACACCGAGCTGCCGGTGCTGGTGTTCCGGCGCCCCGGGCCCACCGCCGGCCAAGCTCAGGAGGCCCCCTCGGCCCCGGCCGCGCCGGCCTCCTGAAGGCGCCAGCGGCGCACCACCTCGGCCACGTCCAGGCCGTCGAGGTCGACCTGGGCATTGAGGCGCTGCATGGTGGCGGCGGGGATCCGGCCGGCCAGCGCCTCGATCACGGGCACCAGCTCCGGGTGCCGCCGCAGCGTCGCCGCGTTGAACACGGGCACCGCGTCGTAGGGGGGGAAGTAGTGGCGGTCGTCCCGCAGCTGCTGCAGGTCGAGGGCGGGGATCAGGCCGTTGGTGGTGTCGCCGGCGATCAGGTCAACGCGCCCCTCGGCCAGGGCCCGGTAGGTGAGGCCCAGATCCATGGCCTCGGGCGGCTGGGCGAAGCGCAGCCCGTAACGCCGGGCCAGGCCGGCGAAGCCGTCGGGGCGGTTGAGGAACTCGTAGCCGAAGCCCGCCCGCCAGCCGGGGGTGTGGGGGGCCGCCTCGCTGATCGTGGCGATTCCCAGCCGGCGCGCTTCGGCGCGACGCACCAGGATCGCGAAGCTGTTCTCGAACCCCAGCGACGGGAACACGGTGAGACCGAAGCGCTCGCCATAGAGCCGGCGCGTCTCCTCAAACACCCGCCGCGCCGGATCGGGCGTGTCAGGAGCTGGCGGCGGCTGGGCGAGCAGGGTGGTCCAGGCGGTGCCGGTGTACTCCACATAGCCGTCGATGCGGCCGCTGCGGACGGCGGCATGGATCAGGCCGGTGCCCCCCAGGCCGAAGTCCCGCTTCACGGTCAACGGGGTGGCGGCCTCGATCTGCTGGGCCAGAAGTTCCCCCAGGATCAGCTGCTCGGTGAAGCTCTTGCTGCCGATCCGCACCGTGCCGGCGCCGGTGGGCGGCAGCAGCCGTAGCGCCAGCACGGCCCCCAGGGCCAGTCCCGCCAGACCCCAGGCGAGCCGCAGCAGCCGTCGCCGCCCGCCGCTGGGACCCTTGGCGCGGGGCTGGGCCAGCCGCCGTTCCAGCCACCCCAGGCCGCCGTCGGCGAGCAGGGCGATGGCGGCGGCCGGCAGGGCCCCGGCCAGGATCAGGCCGTTGTTCACCGTGGCGATGCCCCGGAAGATGAACACCCCCAGACCACCGGCGCCGATGGCGGCGGCGATGGTGGCCACCCCCACGCCGATCACCGTGGCCACCCGCAGGCCGGCCATCAGGGTGGGCAGGGCCAGGGGCAACTCCACGTGCAGCAGCACCTGGCGGTCGCTGAGGCCGAGGGCATGGCCGGCCTGCTTCAGCTCCGGAGGCACCTGGGCCAGGCCGGTGACCAGACCCCGCAGCAGGGGCAGCAGGGCGTAGAGGGTGAGGGCCACGATCGCCGGGGTGGTGCCGATGCCCCCCAGCAGCGGCACGGTGAGCAGCAGGCCGAAGATCGCCAGGCTCGGCACCGTCTGGACGGTGCTGGCCACCGCCAGGACGGGCCCGGCCCAGCGGGGCCGGCGGCTGATCCACAGGCCCAGCGGCAGGCTGATCGCCAGGGCCAGGCCGATGGCGGTGCCCACCAGCAGCAGGTGCTCGCCGCTGCGCTGCAGAATCTCCCCCGCCAGGGCGCCGTCCCACCAGGCCGGCGGCCACCGCGAGCTCATGGGGCTTCGGCCGGCGTCAGGGCCCGGGTGGCCTGGAACACCGGCACGCTGACGCCGATCAGCAGCAGGGCCCAGCCGCTGTTGGCGGTGTCGTTGAGCAGGGCGCCCACCAGAAAGGCGATCGACCCCACCAGCACGATGGCGGTGCTCCACGGGTGGCCCCAGGCCTTGAACGGCCGTGGCCGCTCCGGTTCCCGGTGGCGCAGCACGAACAGGCAGACGATCCCCACCAGGTAGAGGCTCACGTAGAGGAACGCGGCCAGCCCGAGCAGGATCGTGAAGTCGCCGCAGAGCACCAGCAGGGCCGAGGCCAGGCTGGTGAGCACCAGGGCCACGGTGGGGGTGCCGCCCCTGTTCACCCGGTCGACCAGGGGGCTGAACAGCTTGTCCCGGCTGAGGCCGTAGAGGATGCGCGGCGCGCCCATGATCGAGGCGTTGATCAGCCCCGCCAGGGAAAGCAGCGCCAGCACGGTGATCGCCTGGCCGCCGAAGGCGCCGAACAGCAGGGCGGCCGCGTCCGCCACCGGCAGGCTGGAGACGGCGATCACCTTCAGGGGCAGCACCCGCAGCAGGGCCAGGTTGAACAGGGTGTAGAGGACGATCACGGCCAGCACGCCGCCGATCAGGGAGCGGGGCAGGTCCTCCTGGGGTTCGCTGAACTCCTCGGAGAAATAGATGGGGCTGTGCCAGCCGTCGTAGGTGGTGACGATCGCCTGCAGGGAGAACACCAACGCCACCGCCATCCCCGTCCAGCCCGCCGGGGTGGCCAGGGCCGTGGCGGTGGTGGGGATCGCCGCGCTGGCGGCGGCGCGGCTGTCGGGGCCGCCCAGCAGGAAGCAGGCCGCCACCACCGCCAGGAAGGCGATCGCCTTGGCCAGGCTCAGCAGCTTCTGGCTGCCGCTGCCGGCCTCCACCCCCAGCAGCTGAATGAGGGTGAACAGGGCCACCACCCCCAGCCCCACCAGCTTCCCGGGCAGCTCCAGGCCCGGCAGCAGGAAGGCCGCGTACTCGCCGATGGTGACCGCCACCCAGGCGATGCCGGTGCAGTGGCCGACCCAGTCCATCCAGCCCACGGTGAAGCCGGCGGCATCGCCGAAGCAGCGGCGGGCGTAGACGTACCAGCCGCCGGCCAGGGGCAGGCTGGCCCCCAGTTCCGCCACCGCGTTGGCGCCCAGCAGGGCGTAGAGGCCACCGGCCAGCCAGGCCGCCACCACCCAGGGGCCGCTGCCCAGCTGGGCCGCCACCAGGCCGGGGGTGCGCAGGATGCCGGCGCCGATGGTGCCGCCCACGGCGCCGGCGATGCCGAAGGTCACCCCCAGAACGTTGAGCAGGCGGCCCGGGGTCTGGGCGGTCGCGGGCTGGTCCGGGACCACGGGATCGGGGGGAGCGGCGGGAGTCAGGAGGCGATCACCCGTTCCAGCAGCCCGTGCAGTTCCTCCAGCTCGTGGCGGCTCAGCAGCCAGTCGCCCTCCAGATCCTTGGTGACGCGGGCCTCGAGGATCCAGCCATCTTCCGTGCGCACGAGGGCGAAGTGGGGGGACTGGAGGGGGGCGGCCATGGGCTGGCGGGAGGGGGGCGTTACCTCCTGCTTAGCCAGGGCCGGTGGGGCGGGCAGCGCCAGATCCGCCAGCAGCGGCGGTGGGCCCAGCTGCTCGAGCCGGAACGTGGCGCCGTAGCTGGGGGTGGGCTGCTGGGAATAGAAGCGGGCGGGGGCGGGCCGGCCCAGGCGGGCGCGGCCTCCGGCCACCAGGGCGGCGGCCCGGCTGCGGGCCCGCAGGGACCCCAGCACCAGCGCCTGCAGCCAGTCGGGTGCGGTGCTCCAGCCCAGGGCGGCGCAGGTCTGGCGGTCCAGCAGGCCCAGCAGACCCCGCCGCAGGGTGGGGCGCAGGGGGCCGGGCCAGTCGGCCAGGAGCATGGCCAGGGTGGCGTCGGCGATGCGCCGGTTGGTGGCCGCCGGGGCGAAGGCCTCCCCCTCCACCCGTTCGTTCAGGGCCAGCAGGTCCGCCAGGCAGTCCGGCAGCGCCCCGATCCCCATCCGCTCGCCCACCCCACGCCAGAACCGGAACAGGTGCTCCTGCTCCAGGGGGGTCAGGGGCCGCCAGCCGTAGCGCGCCAGCCAGCGGATCGGCTCGGCCACGAAGGTGGAGAGCACGTAGAGGAAATCGTCGTTGCCGATCGCGTAGTGGCCGTGGATGCGGTTCATGCGCTCGATCACCGCGGCCCCGGCCGGGCTGTCCAGACCATGGCGCATTAGTTCGGCCACCATCAGCCCGGTGTCGTCGTAGCGCTTGCGGGGCCGGCGTTCGAATTCCCCGGTGCGGGCCAGCAGTCCTGAGATGGAGGGCACGCAGAAGGTCTTGAGCAGGGCCAGCTCCAGGGCCCGGGTGAGGTCCCAGGGAAACAGCTCGCCGGCCAGCCGGTGGGCGGTGGCTTCGGCGGCCCGCAGGGTCGTGTCGGCGTCGGCGGCGTCGGCGGCGTCGGCAGGGTCGGCGGGGGAGTGCATCGGGGGCCTCAGAAGCGGGAGCCGGGCTGCTGCAGGAACGCCCGTTCCTCCGGGCTGCTCGGCCGCCCGAGGATCTGGTTGCGGTGGGGGAAGCGGCCGAAGCGGGCGATCACCGCATGGTGACGGCGGGCGAACTCGGTGGTGCGGGCGTCGGTGTGGCGCTCGAACAGGGGCAGGCCCAGCTCCTGCACCGCCAGATCCTCGCTGTGCATCAGGGGCATCAGCCAGAACGGCCGCCGTTCCGGTGCCGGCTCCGCCTCCACCCAGCCGGCCTCCACGGCCCGCAGCGTCAGGGCCAGGGCCTGCCCATCGCCAGCGAAGGCGCGGGCCTGGTCGCGCCAGATCTGACGGGGGAACTGGTCGAGCACCAGCAGCAGGGCCAGGGCGTCCACGGCGCTCTCGCCCCAGGCGGCCCGGTTGCCGGCCAGGGCCTGGTCGGTGAGGGCCCCGAACCGCTCCCGCACGATCCGGTCGCGGTCGGGACCGGGTCGGAACCAGGCGGAGGAGGGCGTCTCCTCAAACCAGAAGTGCAGCACCTCCTGCGGCGTCGGCATGGCTCAGACGAGGAATCGGTGCAGGAGGAATGGAAGCACCATCAGCAGCAGGGCCACGGCCACCAGGGCCGGCAGGTGGCTGATGCCGTAGGGAACCACCACCAGCAGCACCCCGCAGCCCAGGGCCACCGCATGGGCCTGTTTCCTGCCATAGAGCACGTAACCGAGCCCGATGGACCCGATCACCAGCATCAGCAGCTGGCGGAGGCTGGGATCGCTGCCCATGGAACCTGGCCCGGAGCGGCGGACGCCCCCATGCTGGGGCTCCCATCGCCCTCCTGCCCACCCATGACCCACCTGGTGGTGCTCCAGCACCTGGAGCGGGAAGGTCCGGGCCGTTTCGGCGAAGAGGCCCGGCGCCGGGGCTGGACGGTGACGGTCTGCCGGCCCGACCTGGGGGAGCCGATGCCCCGGCTCGGGCCCGACCAGGCCCTGCTGGTGCTGGGGGGACCGATGGGGGTGGGCGACATCGGATCGCCGTCCTTCCCCTGGCTGGCGGCGGAGGTGGCCCTGCTGCGGGAGTGCCTGGCGTGCGAGCGCCCGGTGGTGGGGCTGTGCCTGGGGGCCCAGCTGCTGGCCTTCGCCGCCGGGGGGCAGGTGGTGCCGCTGACGGCGGGGGACCCGCCGGTGCGGGCCTACGAAGTGGGCTGGGGGCCGGTGGCCTGGACACGGCCCGAGGGTCAGGAACCGGTGCTCGCGGGGCTCGGGGCCGGCCTGCCGGCGCTGCACTGGCACGGGGACCGGATCCGGCTCCCCGCCGCCGCCACCCTGCTGGGGTCGACGCCCCTCTGCGCCGAACAGATGTTCCGCATCGGCCACCACGCCCATGGGCTCCAGTTCCACGCGGAGGTGACGGACGCCGCGCTGGAGGTCTGGCTCGAAGAGGACGGCGACTACGTGCGCCAGGCCCTCGGACCCGACGGGGTGGAGCAGATCAGGGCCGGCCGGGAGCGCTGGGGGGAGGAGGGGGAGCGCCTGGGGCGCCGGCTGATCAACAACCTGCTGGATCGGGTGGGCGCCCTGCTGTGTGGCTATCCCCTGCTGTGAGGGCCAGCCCGTCGGCCAGCTGGCGGCGCCGGTCCTCCACCGCCCCATCCTCCAGCAGCCGCTCCGCCCGGGTCAGCCCCGCCTGGAGGCTCTCGCTGATCCCGGCGCGCCAGAGCAGGAAGCCCCCGTTCCAGATCAGTCCGGGCCGCAGCGGTCCGGTGGCGGCCAGGGCCTCCCGGGCCTGGACATGCCACTGGGCCAGGCTCTCCAGCGGCACCTCGGGCGCCCCCAGGCCGTGGTCGCGGGCCCGCAGGATCAGCCGCTCAGCGTCACCCGCCGCTGCCCCCTGCCGGTGGGAGGCGATCGCCACCCGGTTGGTGGGCAGCTCCACGCCCCCCTCCATCCCCTTGATCAGCAGCAGATCGTCCTGGCCCGTGGCGGCGAGGGCCTCGGAGGCCAGCCGCTCGGTGGGGGCGTGGACGAAGCCGCTGACCTGCAGGTGGGGCCCGGGGTGGCAGCTCCAGAGCAATTCCAGGGTGGCGACCGGCGGGCGTTTGCCGATCTGCTCCCGCAGCGTCACCAGCCGCTCGGCCGCCGGGAAGTGGGCCGGCTGGTGCAGCAGGGCCAGCCCCTCCGCGACGAAGTGCCGGTTCACCGCGTCCCAGGGGAGGCCGCGAAAATCGAGGCCGAGGGCGGCCAGGGCCTCGGCGGTGGTGAGGCCGTATTTCACCGGCATCGGATCGCCGCCGTGCAGCACCACGCCGGCCCCCGCCGCCAGCAGCAGCAGGGCCACCAGGGGCAGCAGCGGCGCGGAACGGCTGCGGCCATCGAAAGGCACGCCGAAGCTGAGCACCCGGCGCGGGCTCGCCGCCAGCCGCGGCCCACGGCGCCGGTAGCTGTCGAGCAGGCCGGCCAGCTCCTGGGGCTCCGGGCGCCGCAGGCGATGGGCGATCAGGAAGGCGCCGGCCTGGGCGTCCGTGCAGCGACCGTCCAGCAGGTGATCGAGGGCTTCGCCGGCCTCGGCCCGGCTCAGGGCCCGGCCGCTGCGTTCGCCGCTGCCCAGGGCGGCGATCAGCTCGCGGAAGCGGCGCTGGTCGGCCCCCAGGGCCTCCGCCCGCTCCTGCCGCCGCTGCGCCGTCCATTCCCCCCCGGGGCTCGGCGTCGACATGCGCGGCGGCCTCCTTACAGTGATCCCTAGGGTGAGGGGCATGCCCGGGATCATCGCAAGCCCCCTTCTGCTGGTGGTGCATGGCCGTGCCGGTGGCGTCATCCCCTCCGAACTGCAGGCCCTGGCCAGGGAGCTGGAGGCGGGGCGCGGGGCTCCGGTGGGGCTGGAGGCCCTGACAGCGGGCGAGCCGCCGGAGGCCCCCCGCGGCAGCGCCGCCGCCCCCCTGGCCCTGGTGCCCCTGTTCCTCCTGCCCGGCAGCCATGTGCGCCGGGACGTGCCGCGGATCGCCGAGCGTTGCCGCCGGGGCGGGCCCGTGCGGCGCCTGCCGTTCCTGGGGGCCTGGCCCGCCTGGCAGCGGGCCCTGGCCGCCGAGCTGGCGGCGCTGCCGGCCCCGATCCAGCCGGCCGGCGCCCCTGCCCAGCCAGCACCCTGGCTGCTGCATCACCCGCTGGAGGGGCCGCTGGGGGCCGCGTTCCTGGCCCACCTGGAGGCGGTCACCGGTGGCCGCTGCCGCGCCACTCCATACAGTGCCCCCAGTCCCGAGGACGCTCCGCTGCCCCTGCCTGGCCCCGCCCTGCCCCTGGCCCTGGCCGCCAACCGGCTCACCGACGCCCTGCCGCCGTCGCTGGGCCTGCCGCTGCTGCAGCGGCCCCGGTTCCGGGCCGTGGTGCTGGAGGCCCTGATGGCGTTGCCATGACGGAGCCATGACGGACGAGACCCTGGCCCCCAGCGTCGATGACGGCCCCGGGACCGTGTACCTGGTGGGGGCGGGCCCGGGGGATCCGGACCTGCTCACCCTGCGGGCCCACCGGCTGCTGCAGCAGTGCGATGCCCTCGTCTACGACTCCCTGGTGCCCACCGCCCTGCTGGATCTGGTGCCCGAAGGGTGCGAGCGCCATTTCGTCGGCAAGCGCCGCGGCCACCATTCGGTGCCCCAGCCCAGCACCAACGCGGTGCTGCGGGAGCTGGCCGGCCGCCACCGGCTGATCGTGCGCCTCAAGGGCGGCGATCCGTTCCTGTTCGGCCGCGGCGGTGAGGAGGCGGCCCACCTGGCGGCCCACGGGATCCCGGTGCAGGTGGTGCCCGGGGTCACGGCCGGCATCGCCGCCCCCGCCTACGCCGGCATTCCCGTCACCCACCGGCGGGCGGGATCGAGCGTCACCTTCGTGACCGGCCACGAGGAGATCGACAAGCGCCGCCCCGGCGTCGACTGGCGCGGCCTGGCTCGTAGCAGCGACGGCCTGGTGATCTACATGGGCCTGCACAACCTGCGCCACATCATTGGCGAGCTGATCGCGGGCGGGCTGGCCCCCAGCACCCCCGCCGCCGTGATCCAGCAGGGCACGGTGCGGGGCCAACGGCAGCTGGTGGCCACCCTGGACGTGCTGGCCGACCGGGTCGAGGCCGAGGCCTTCGCCTCCCCTTCGATCGTGGTGGTGGGCGCCGTGGTGCAGGAGCGGGTGCCCTCCTGTGCGCCGTCGCCGGCCGATGTGGCGATGCCGATCCCCTTCTGAGCCCCGCCCGCTGGCAGGGGCGCCATGCTGGGCCCCAGCCCGATCCCGTCAGTTCCGGCATGAGCCAGCCCGGCCTCTCCCACCTCAACGCCGCCGGCCAGGTGCACATGGTGGAGGTGGGCGACCGGCCCGCCAGCGACCGCCGGGCCGTGGCCGAGGGCCACATCACCATGGCCCCCGAGGTGCTGGCCCTGGTGCTGGAGGGCCGGGCGGCCAAGGGGGACGTGCTGGCGGTGGCCCGGGTGGCGGCGATCCAGGGCGCCAAGCGCACCTGGGAGCTGATTCCCCTGTGCCATCCGATCGCCCTCACCGGCCTGGAGGTGTTGATCGAGCCGACCGCTGACGGCAGTGGGCTGCGGCTGGAGGCCAGCGCCCGCACCAACGGCGCCACCGGTGTGGAGATGGAGGCCCTGACGGCGGTGCAGGTGGGCCTGCTCACCCTCTACGACATGGTCAAGTCGGCCGATCCGGCCATGACCATCGGCCCGGTGCGGCTGCTGCGCAAGGAAGGGGGGCGCCACGGCCCCTGGCAGCACCCCGACGTGCAAGGCCTGGCCGGGGAGAGCGATGGCTGAGCCGTTCCCCCGCGAAGGCCTCCCCCTGGAGGAGGCACGGCGCCGGGTGCTGGCGGCGATCACCCCGCTGACGGACCGTGAGCGGCTGCCGCTGGCGCGCTGCCTGGGCCGGGTGAACGCCGAGCCGGTGCGGGCCGCCGAGGCCGTGCCGGGGTTCCGGGCCTCGATCATGGATGGCTACGCCATCGCCGAAGCCGAGGCCCCCAGCCCTGGCCGCCGCTGGCGCCTGGTGGGACGTTCCGCCCCCGGCGCGCCCTACGACGCGGTGCTGGCGGCGGGGGAGGCGATCCGGATCCTCACCGGCGCGCCCCTGCCGGAGGGGGCGCAGCGGGTGCTGCCCCAGGAGCTGGTGACGCCCGATCCAGCTGCCGAGAGCCTGCTGCTCACCGGAGAGGCGGGTCCCAACCCCTGGATCCGCGCTCCCGAGGAGGAGGCGGCCGCCGGCGACGTACTGCTGCCGGCCGGGGTGCGGCTGGGGGCCGCCGCCCTGGGGCGGCTGGCCAGCTGCGGTGTGGCGGCCCTTGAGGTGAGCCTCCAGCCGCGGGTGGGGCTGCTGATCAGCGGCGATGAGCTGGTGGCGGCCGGCGCGGCCCGGGGGCCGGGGCAGATCTGGGAGAGCAACGGCACCCTGCTGCGGGCCCTGCTGGAGCGGCTGGGTTACCCCGTCTGCGAGCAGCGGGTGGTGGCCGACGACCCGGCCGCCCTGCGCCAGGCGCTGCTGGAGCTGGCCGCCGGCTGCGACGTGGTGGTCAGCACCGGCGGCGTGTCGGCGGGCGACAGCGACTGGATCCGGCCCCTGCTGAGTGAGCTGGGGGAGGTGGGCTTCTGGAAGCTGTTCCTCAAGCCCGGCCGGCCCTTTGCCTTCGGCCAGCTGGGGACGCGCCCCTTCTTCGGCCTGCCCGGCAACCCGGTGGCCGCGGCGATCACGGCCCTGCAGCTGCTGTGGCCGGCCCTGCAGCAGCTGGAGGGGGGCGAGGTGGTGCTGCTGCCGCGGCTGAAGGTGCGCCTGGCCTCGGCCCTGAAACGGGGCGCCGGCCGGCCCGAACTGGCCCGGGCCCGGTTGGCGGTGGCTGGCGACGGCGCCCTGCTGGCGCTGGTGGAGGGCAGCCAGGCCTCCTCCCGCATCGGCTCGCTGCAGGGGGCCGACCTGCTGCTGGAGATCCCCGCCGAGGTGGGTGCCCTGGAGGCCGGCACGGAGCTGTGGGCCCAGCTGCTGCGGCTGCCGCTGCTCTGAGTCAGTCGCTGCTGGCGTCCGCCGTTCCTGGGGTGGGGATCGGCGCCGGGATCGGGGCGGGGAGGCCGTCGATGCTGCGGCGGTTCTTGCGCTTCCAGTAGCGCTGCAGGCCGTCGTTGCCCTTGCGACGCGCCCAGCTGTCGAGCTCGGTGCGGTCGCCGCCGTAGCTGTAGCGGGGCACCGCCATGCCACAGGAGGTCTGGACCCGTTCGATGGCCAGGTCGAAGATCTGGCGGGCGCCGGCCAGGGGCTCGAAGTGGCTGAACAGGGCCTCCCAGCCGGCCTCACCGCACTCTTCGCCGTACTGGATGGTGCGGGCGGTGCCATAGAGCCGCAGGATCTGGGGCGGGCCCTCGAAGGCACAGAACATCAGCGTCATGCGCGGGCACGCCTGCACGTGGGCGGCGGTCTCATTGCCACTGCCGGTGAGGTTGAGCCAGATCACCCGGCGCTCGTCGAGCACCCGCAGGGCATCCCGCCCCTTGGGGGACACGTTCACCGTGCTGTCCGCGGTGGCGGTGCCGACGAAGAACAGCTTCTGGGCGGCGATGAAGGTGATCTGGTCGGCCGTGAGGGCGTCGCTGGACTGGCCCATGGAACGGGGTGCGAAGGGAGGGGAGTGGAGGGGTTCACAGCGGGGTGTTGCCGGTCACCCAGGTGCCGCTGCCGCCGCTCCACTCCCGTTTCCAGAAGGGGGCGTGGTGCTTGAGATCCTCCAGCAGCTCCTGGACGCAGCGCAGGGCGGGACCGCGGCGGTCGGCCTGGACGGCCACCAGCACGATGGCCTCCCCCGGCCGCACCCGCCCCACCCGGTGCGCCACCAGCACCGCGCCGGCGCCGTGTCGCGCCGCGCAGGCCCCGGCGAGGGCCCGCAGCTGGGCCTCGGTCATGCCGGGGTAGTGCTCCAGTTCCAGGGCCTCGAGGGGCTCGCCGGCGGCGGTGGTGGGGCGGACGCGGCCGATGAAGTGGCTTTCGGCGGCTGAGCCCGTGGCGTCGGGCCCCTCGGCAGCCAGGCTCCGCTGCCAGGCCGCCAGCCGTTCCAGCGGCTGGAAGGGGGCCTCCAGGAGCTGCACCACGATCGGGGGGGCCGGGCGGACGGGGCTGGTGGTGGACATCGGTCAGCCTCCGGTGATCGGCGGCAGGAAGGCCACCTCGTCGCCGGGGGACAGGGGGCTGTCGGGGGCGGCGAAGGCCTGGTTGATGGCCACCCGGACCATGGCCGGCAGCTCGGCGCCCTCCTCGCCGGGGCCGCCGTCCAGGGCCAGTTGCCGCCAGAGATCCGCGGCGGTGGTGCGCTGGGCGTCGAGCTGGATGAGCCGTTCGCCCCAGCCCGCCTGTTCGCGCAGGCCGGCGAACAGGCGGACGCGCACGGGGAGGACGCTCGGGTGGGTCATGGGGTCAGGCGGAGAGGCCGACCTGGCTGTGCAGGGACCGGCAGACCACCCGGTTGCGGCCGTGGCGTTTGGCTTCGTAGAGACAGTCGTCGGCCAGCTGCAGCAGCCGGTCGGCGTCGCACTCGGCCATCGAGTTCGGATCCCAGGCGGCGATGCCGATGCTGACGGTGAGGACGTTGCCGGTGGCGACGCCCGGGTGGTAGATGCCCTTGTCCTGGATCGACTCGCGCAGCTTCTCGCACAGGAGCAGGGAGGCATCGGCATCGGTCTTGGGCAGGATGATGGCGAATTCCTCGCCCCCCAGCCGGGCCACGAAGTCGCTTTTTCGCCGCAGGGACGTCCGCAGGGCATCGGCGATCTCCTTGAGGCATCGGTCGCCGTAGGCATGGCCCAGAACATCATTCACCACCTTGAACTGATCGATGTCGATCAGCGCCAGGGACAGGTTGACCTGGGCGGCTCTGGAGGCGGAGACATTCCCCTTCAGGAAGGAATCGAAGCTGCGGCGATTGGCGAGCTGGGTGAGGGGATCCAGCATCGCCAGTCGCTTCGAGCGCTCGCTCTCAAAGGCATAGAACAGCAGGCTCAGCAGGCTGCTCATCGCTTCGATGCGTTGCACCTCCTGGTCGCTGAAGACGCTGCCTTCATGCAGGGCGATCGTGAGCACCGGGATGGAAACCCCGCGTGAGTCCAGTCGGATGCCGAGGTAATCGCTGCAGCCCACCTCCTTGAGGGAGTCCAGAAAAGGGAAGCCGTTGTCCTTCGTGGCGACCAGCCGCTGCCGAAACACCTTGCTCCTGGTGGCGATGAAATGCAGGGGGCTGCGCAGGTGCTCATCCTGCTCCAGGAAGTCCCGCTCCATGCGCAGGGTGCTGACGAGGCCCGGCCTGGAGCTCACCCAGACATACTGGCTGCAGTCGATATCATCCTGGTCGGGCAGGAAGGCCAGGGAGAAACGGTGGATCTCCAGGCCCCAGGATTTCAGTTCATTGACGAACAGGAGCACAAACTCCTCGAAGCTGCGCAGCCTCGACCAGTTGTCAATGATATAACGCTCCAGCGGGATCTTCCTGTCGGAGGTGTTGAATTCGTCGCCATGCCCGGAATCGCGCAGTCTTGATGTGGCACGGATCTGCTCCAGCCTCTGCTGCAGGGAATCGCGGTCCGCCCATTCGGAAGATCGGATGAACGACTCCACCTCCTCCATGGGGAGGGGTGGCGAGACGAGGAACCCCTGCAGGGCATCGGCACCCAGTCGGATCACGGCGGCGAGTTCGTTGTGGGTTTCGACGCCCTCACAGACCACGGTCTTGCCGAGGGCATGGACGGTGTCGATGAAGGAGCCGACATAGCGCTGCAGCCGGAAGGAACGATCGACCCCCTTGATCAGATCAATGTCGAGCTTGATGGCGTCGTACCAGGCTTCGCTGATGCGTCGATAGTTGGAAAGCCCGGAGCCGAAGTCGTCGATGAATATTCTGAAGTTCAGCTCCCGCATCAGCCGCTCCGAAGCCGTTGTCACCCCTTCCGATCCCGCCAGGATGTCCGTGGCCGCCATCTCCGTGATCTCAATGCAGAAAATCGAGCTGTCGATGCCATGGTGCTTGACCAGGCCGATCAGCTGGTTGAGGCGCTGATCGGTGGAGACGGAATCAGAGCTGATGTTGACGGAGACATACTCGATGCGATGACGCAGAACCTCCGAGGCATTGATCTGCTGTTGCACGTCGTTGAGCCTGCTCACAACGAGGGCATCGATCTTGTGGGCGATGCCGATGTCATGGGCCAGCTGAATCACGTGCCCCGTGCCGAGCTTGCTCAGGGCCGGCGGCAGGAATCGGATCAGCAGTTCAAGCCCGAAATGGCCTGGATTGCTCAGTTGAAGAATCGGCTGGAAGCGCAGTTCAAGGTCACTGGCCTTCAGGGATGTGAGTTGACTTCTGATCTCGCCCTTATCCTTGACGAGCAGGTCATCACCGCTCTTCACGAGGCGGTAGGAATGTCTGTCTTCGGCCGCCAGCATCTCCCCGAAGGCCTGCATCGTCAGCAGGGTTTCGGCTGAGGCACCCAGCTGAAATCGCTGGCCGGTGATGCTCACATCGTCCCAGGCGAGCACGGTATCGCTGGAGATCTGGATCGATCCGGACACAATGCCGAGCAGACGGGCCAGGAGCGCCTCACAGGCAGCGTCGTCATCGATGGGAATGCTGCCGGAGGCCCGCACGATCAGGGCGATCTTGTTTTTCGAAATGTGGTAGAAGTTGAAGCCGGGATGCACAGCCCATCCCTTGTCAATCGCCCGACAGGCCTTTGTGAGGATGTCGTTGATCTCCACCTCACTGAGATAGCCGCGTTGCCGTTCGAGATAGCGGAAGTCGATGGTCACCAGGAAGCCGTCTTCGCCGCGTTCCGCGTGCTTCCTGAGCGCCGAAGCCTCGAGATCCTTCACCAGGGCGTAGTGGGTCAGGAAGGAGGTCTGGCCGTGCTTGCGGAAGCTTCCGGTCACCGGCTGCTCCTTCCTCCGGCTCTGGCCGGAACGCCAGGCGATCGCCACGCTCAGTCCGACCCCCAGCAGCCCAAGCGTCAGGGCGAGGTTGCGGACGCGATCGGCCCTTGTCGGCAGGGCGGGTGCCAGGGTCAGCCCCACCACCAGATCACCGAAGTCCACCCGGACCAGCGAACCGGCCGGCGCCCCCTTCGCCATCCCCTTCGCCTCCATCGCGGTCCATGGGGCCAGCCGGATCTGCCGGTCGCCATCCTGTTCCGGGTCGACCAGGCTGGTGCCGGAGAGCCGGATCCATTCAGGGGCCTGGCGGCGAGCGGGGCCCGTGGTGAAGAGCAGGGCATTCGCCTGGCCCGGCTCGTCCGCCACCACCAGCGCCAGCCGTGGGAACCGTCGGGCACAGACCAGGGGCCTGCCCTTCAGGGCCGCCGATCCTGTGGCGATCACCGCGGGAACGGGGGAGTTCGCCAGTTCCACCGCGGCGACGGACTTCAGCCCCAGGGAGGCCAGGGGCGGCCCCGGGGTGCTGAAGCTGCGCTCGACGACCTGCAGGGCGGTGCACAGCCGCCCGGCGATCCGATCATCCTGGCGGCGTAAGTCGTTGGAACTGCGCTGATCCAGCAGATGCGTGAAGATCAGAAGCGAGGTGCCCGAAAGAAGCGCGCCACTGATGATCATCAATGTGGTGCGTCGGCGCATGTTCCTTCCTCACCAGCCTCACCTTAGCCACCGAAGGCGTGGTGAGCCTCCAGCCATCGCAGGTTCCCTGCCCGGCCGAACGGTACGGTCGTGAAACTGGTTGCCCTCCGTGCCGCCATCGGCGGGGTCCTTCGATCTTCTTCTCGGCCGTTCTTTCCCCTGGGTTTCCTCACCATTGCTCAGGGAATATTCAGGCTTGCTCGCTGAGCGCTCGAAGGTGACTACGGCGACGTTCATAGGTTTCCCCACCCCCCTAACATTCGCGGGCATGCATCCTTTCTGGCCGTGGGCGCCGTACGGATCACGAATTCAGCGGTCGGGTCGCCAGTTGGGTGGTCGTGTGTGTCATCGCACACCGGCTTGATCCCCGGCCATGTTTCCATCTTGCCGATGGATCTTCAGCCGTGATCCATACAGCTGTGGTGGGAGGCGGCGCCTGCGGGCTGGCCGTGGCGAGGGGGCTCTGGCAGCAGGGCCGCCCTGTGCGTGTCTACGAACGGGCCCTGGCCTCCCATCTCCATGGCCATGGCTTTCTGCTCCTGGCGAATGGTCGTGCCGCCCTGCGTCGGCTCGGCTGCGATCCGGACGGCGCCCTCGGCCATCCGATCACGTCGGTGAAGATCCTTTGTTGTTCGGGGCAGGTGCTGGTGGAGCACCCGCTCGAGGGGGCGGTGGCGATGTTGCGCCACCAACTGCTCAATGTGCTGCTGCGCGGCGCCCCCGACGATCTGGTCCACTACAACCACCCGTTCGAGCGCTTCGACTGGGACCGGGAGCGGGCCCGGGCGGTGTGTTTCCAGAACGGTCGCTCCCACCCCGCCGATGCCTTCGTCGCTGCCGACGGGGTGCGCTCCAGCTGCCGGCTGTCCCTGGGATGCGGGGCGATGACCAACCCGGGCCGGGTCAAGGAGATCGTGGCCCACGTGCGCCAGCCCCTGGTGGCCGCCGAGCTGGGCCACCGCTTCCTCAAGGTGCTCGATCCCTCCGGGGGGCTGGCGGTCGGGCTGGTGCCCCTGGGGGATGACCGGCTGGTCTGGTTCGTGCAGTTCGACAGCCAGCGCTTCACTGTCCCCCAGCCCTCCGAGGTGGGGGCCTTCCTCGAGGCGCATTTCGTGGGGTTCCCCGCCGTGGTGCGCCACGTGCTGGCTGCCACCGACCCGACCCGCGCCCATGTGTGGCACACGGTGGATGAGGATCCGGCCACCCGCTGGAGCAAGGGCAACGTGGCCCTGGCGGGGGATGCGGCCCACCCGCTGCTGCCGTTCACCAGCCAGGGGGTCAACACGGCCCTGGAGGATGCGGTGGTCCTCAGCGACCTGCTGCTTGGCTGTCGCGATCCCGTCGATGTGCCCGACCTGTTCAGCGCCTACGAACGCCAGCGGCGGCCGGCGCTGCTGGGCTGCGTGGAGGCCGGTCGCCAGATGGCGAGGTCTTTCGTCCAGCCGTCGGCCACCCGGCTGCAGCTGCCGCTGATGGCATGAGCGATCGCTTCACCGACAGCTTCCGCGACGGCGCGGTGCCGATGGAGCTGCTGCGCCAGCGGGCCCACAACCTGCGCTGGGCCGAGCAAGCCCCCGGCGTGATTCCGCTCACCGCCGCCGATCCCGATTTCCCGGCGGCGCCGGTCATCCGCGAGGCCATCGCCGACTACGCCAGCTCCGGGGTGTTCAGCTACGGCCCCGCCGGCGGGCTGCCCTCCTTCCGCCAGGCCGTGGCCGGCTACCTGCGGCAGCGGGGGGCGCCCGTTCCGCCCGAGGCGGTAGTGGCGGTGAACAGTGCGGCCGCCGGTCTGGCCCTGGTGACCCGCCACTGGCTGTCGCCCGGTGACGAGGCGATCGTCTGGGACCCGGTCGACTTCCTCTTCGCCCACACCGTCCGCAGTGCCGGCGGGGTGCCGGTGCTGTGGCGGATCGAACCCGAGGCCCCCCTGGATCTGGCGGCGCTGGAGGCCCTGGTCACCAGCCGCACCCGGGTGCTGTGCCTGTGCAACCCCCACAACCCCCTGGGCCGCTGCTTTCGCCGCGACGAACTCGAGGCCCTGGGCCGCTTCTGCCTGGAGCGGGGGTTGCGGGTGCTGAGCGATGAGGTGTGGAGCGATGTGATCTACCCGCCGGCCACCTTCACCAGTTGGCTGGCCCTGGAGCCGGAGCTGGCCGGCCTCGGGGCGGTGGTGCATGGCTTCTCCAAGTCCTTCGGCCTGGCGGGTCTGCGGGTGGGTTACGTGGCGATGGCGGATCCGGAGGCGGCGGCCCGGCTGCTGGCCGACAGCGAGCTGCCCTCCACCGTCGATGGCGTGGCCACCCTCAGCCAGGTGGCCGCCACGGCGGCCTACAGCCCCGACGGCCTGGCCTGGCTGGAGGCCTTCCTGCGCCACCTCCAGGCCCGCCGCGACCAGGCCGTCACCCGGCTGGCGGCGATCCCCGGCCTGCGGGTGCAGCCCCCCGCGGCCACCTTCGTGCTGTTCGTTGGCCTGCCGCCGCAGCAGGAGAGCGTCGAGGCCTTGGTGGAGCGGCTGCGGCGGGAGCACGGAGTGGCGGTGGTGCCGGGGAGCCCCCGCTGGTTCGGCCCCGGGGCGGCGGGCCATCTGCGGCTGAGTTTCGCCACCTCCGAGGCCCTGCTGGGCGAGGCCCTCGAGCGCCTGGCGGCCGGACTGGCCCCGGCGCCCTAGCCAGCGGCGGGCCGCTCAGGGCAACAGCCGCACAGGATCCCCCACCGCCACCGGTCCAGGAGTGACCACACTCAGACGGATGCCGGCCACCACGCCGTTGTGACGGGCGGTGGCCCGCAGGATCTCCAGGTTCTCCTCCAGGGCGCCCTGGGCCAGGGTGGTGACGACGCAGCGGGGGCAGCCGCCGTCGACCCGCAGCACCAGCTGCTCGCCGATCTGCAGGCAGGCGCCGCTCCAGCCCTCCTCCACGAAGCCGGTGGACTCCGGCGGCGTGCTGATCAGGAGGTTGGGGCGGAAGCGCTCGACGGCGAAATCCAGCTGGGGTTCGAGCTGGCGCAGTCGCTCCAGGGTGGCGGTGGTGATGGCGTGGATGGGGCAGGCATCGAAGAAGGTGCCTTCGGGCAGCTCCAGGGCGTTGGTCACGTCCTGGAAGGCGCGCTCCTCCACCGGCGGCCAGTACTGGTCGAGGCTGGCGCCCTGCGGCGGGGTGTCCAGCAGGCTCACCCGGCGGCCGAACAGCTTGCTGAAGAAGGCATCCACATCGTCCTCGGCGCTGCAGAGCTTCGCGCTGCCGTCGTCCTCGCGGGGGCCGATCAGCACCGGCGGCAGGGGCGCCGCCGGCGTCGGTTCCTCCCGGAAGCGGGCCCGGTAGCCCAGCAGGCCCTGCCAGAGCCGCGGGTTCTTGGCGCTGGCCACCCGGCCGCTGGCGTGGTCCCAGAGGGCGTAAGCCCGGTCCCCCCGGATGCCTCGGGGGTCGACGTCGAGCTGGCTGGGGGAGTCCCCGAGCATCGACTTCACCGGGTACCGCCAGAGCGCCTGCACCGTTCCCACCAGATCCTGCACGCCCGTCGCCTGTCGCTGCGGGCGCACTCTGGGGGCGGAGGCGCGACAACACCGGTAGCAGCTCCTACCGTCCGCAGGGCGCACGCCGGGATCCGCTCTCCTGGGCCATGAAGGACTTCATCCATCTGAGATCCGCCCGGTTCCCGGAGCTGCCCGGCGAGGCCGAGGAGATGGTGAATCCGGGCACGGTGGGCAAGGCCCTGGCGCTGCATCTGCAGGAGCGGCTGCAGGCGAACGGCCGCCAGGTTCCTTTCGTCTGCTGCGAGGACTGGGGCTGGTGGGTGGAGCTGGCCGACGCCCCCTTCCGTTTCGGCGTCTGCATCTACAGCCAGCCGGCCGAGGGGGAGGCCATGGAGTTCTGCTGCACCGACGGGGCCGTCGCCGAGCGGATCTGGCAGTGGCGCCGCTTCCACTTCATCGACACGGCCCCCTGGGCCGAGGCCCTGCACGGGGAACTGCTGGCGATCTTCCGCGATGATCCCCAGGTGGAGCTGCTCGGCAGTGGTCCCACGTTTCCCTTGCGGGCCCCCTGAGCTGGCGCGCCCTGTCAGGGGCTCCAGAAGCCGCGCGAGTTGAGCCACAGCCCCAGCACCAGCAGCGGCAGCAGGAACCCCGCCAGGATCTGCAGCCGCGGCCGCAGGCCGGTGGCTTCCGGTGCGGCACCGGCGACGTTCTGCCGGGGGGGCGTGCCCTTGCCATGGGTGGGCGTGCGTCGGCGCGATCGCGATGCCATGGACTCGGGTGGTGGGCCCTAATTCTTCACCAGTACCTGCTCGAGCGAAAGACGATCACGGATGTCACCGGGGAGGTGGGTCCAGTGGCGGGCGATCAGCTCGGCCAGCTGGTGGCCGTTGACGAGGCTGATCCTGGCGAAGCCCTCCTCGCCGGCTGCGGTGGTTGCCGCCGGCTGGAAATCGGCGGTGGTGATGAAGACCCCGTGGCCGCCGAAGGGAATGAACTGGCGCAGCTCCCGCACCGCGTCGGCGCCGATCCGGGCGCCGAGGTTGCCGCGGTGAAAGCGGGCATGGATGCGGATGCGGGCCGGCAGGGACAGGCTGATGTCGCCGCAGGCATCGAACACATCGCGCAGCACCCCGTGGTGCTCGGTCCGCTCCCAGTCCTGGAAGCCGAGGGCATCGAGCAGGTGGACCACCAGGCGCTCGAATTCGGCGGCATTCAACTGCAGGAGCTGTTCGAGCACGCTGCGGTGGGCCTCCTCCTTCCGGGTGGTCGCCCGGGCCGGGGCCGTTGTCTCCTGGCGGCCGATGGCGCGGATGAATTCGGCCTGGTGCTCCACCAGGAACACCGTCAGCAGGGAACGCATCCGGGTGTGGGCCGGAACGGTGAGCAGGGTGCGGATGGAATTGCGGAACGGCGCCGAGAAGTGGTCGAGCCGGAGCGGCTCGGGTGACCAGGTGACAGGACGCCGGTGGCGCAGGGGACAGCCGTCGTCGCCGGTGGGGTCGTAGTAAGCGCGGCCCTCATCAACGACGCCGAAGCGCAGCAGGTCGGCTTCCGCCGCCGGGATGATCACGTGGTCGCCGGGGCGGATCTCGAACAGGAAGCGGTGGATCTCGTTGACGTAGTTGGAGAGCAGGATCGCGCTCTGGATGTCCGGGAAGTAGCGCCGCACCACCGAAAACAGCTGCTCCCGGCTCCGGAGCGGGCCGAGGTCCTCGGTGATCTCCCGCCAGCCGATGCCGACGAAGCCGCCGCTGAGGAAGTTGTCCGCATAGATGCCGCCGCCTGCCCGAACGCACCAGACGTTGGTCATCGCTGCGCCCCGGGGGGACCCGCCAGTTCTCGGCTCATCGGAGGAAAGCGGGTCGGGAGGGGAGGCCTGCGGACGCCATGGCGGGAGTGACAGCGCCTACAGCTTCTGGACAGAAACTCCCTGAGATTGTCGCGAATCTTGCCGGGAAGCGCATCCTCATCAACCCTGAGACACAGGAGAATGGTCTGATACCTCGGATCTTAAGGCATCGCTCACCTTTTCTTCAGTTCTCTGGGTTGAGGCGGCGCACCGCCCGCTCCAGGGACGGGGCCAGGCCGCGCCGCTGCTGCAGCCTGGGGCTCCAGATCCGGCCGCTGCGCAGCTCTTCCAGGCCGGCCAGCACCATGTCCTGTCCCTCATTCAGCTGCAGCTCGCAGAGGGGCACGGTGAGGGGGCCGCGGAAGTAGAAGGCACTGAGCTGGTCGTCGTGGTGCTCGAACCAGAGCGGCAGGGCCGGCGCCCCCCAGCCGATCTCCTCGCCCAGCTCCCGCAGGATCGCCTGCTCCGGCCGCTCGCCCGGATCGAGGTGGCCGCCGAACAGCCCCCAGCAGCCCGGATGGACGATCCCCTCGATGTCGTCCCGGAGCTGCAGCAGCCAGCGGCCCTCCCGCTCCAGCATCGCCAGCGCCACCGCGAAGGTCATGGGTGGGGGCGGTCCATGGGGCGGTGCGGCCTGTGGGGGGATTCTGGAGTGGGATTCCGGCCGGCGCCCGGTGGCGTGGCAGACAGCGGCCGCCGCCCTTGTCTCCCTAGCTTTCCTCGGGATTGCCCAGCCCGTGAACGCCCCCGATCTCACTTTCCTCCTGCTGCGGGCCGCCACGGCGGTGCTGTGCGGGTTGGCGGCGCGGGAGGCCTGGTCGCGCTCCCGCCTGCCGGGTCAGCCGCGGCAGCGGCGCTGGCGGTCCCGGTTCGGCGCGGCCGTGCTGCTGGCCCTCGGGGTGTTCGCCCTCGAGGACGGGGTGGGTGAGGCCCTGGGCCGGCCGGGCGAGCTGCTGCGCTGGCGCAGCTGGGTGTGGGTGATCCTTGATCTCTCCATCCCCGCCCAGGTGCTGGCGGTGATGGCCACCCTGCGCCAGCGCGACCGGCTGGAGGCCGAGCTGGCCGCCGCGGTGCGGCGCGATCCGCTGACCCTTCTGCCCAACCGGACCGGCTTCGCCGAGGAGGCCACGGTGGCCCTGGCCGCCGCCGCCCGCGACGGCCGGCCGGTGGTGGGGGCCATGCTCGACATCGACTTCTTCAAGGCCATCAACGATGGCTGGGGCCATGGGGCCGGCGATGTGGTGCTCCGCGACGTGGCCGCCGCCATGCGGGCCATGCTGCGCCCGGGCGATGTGCTGGCCCGCGTCGGCGGTGAGGAATTCGCGCTGGTGTTGCCGGGTGTGGACGTGAAGGGGGCGGAGCCCCTGCTGGAGCGGCTGCGGGCGGCGGCGGCGACGGTGCCGCACCCTGGGGCGCCGGGGCAGCGCGTCACCCTCTCGGCCGGCCTGGCCGTGGTGGAGGGCACGGGCCTGGCCGCGCTGGAGAGCGGCCTGCGCAGCGCCGACGGCGCCCTCTACGCCGCCAAGGCCGCTGGGCGGAACCGGGTGATGGTGGCGGGCTGAGGGGCGCCAGGATCAGCCCCTGAACTCCTGCTCGTTCGCATGAATGGCTTCTGATTCCCGGAGCCCACCTCCCTGAATGGGGCAACGTCGGCCGTGTCGGTGGAGAACAGCACCACGTCGTCATCGCGCTGCACCGGCAGCCGGTGCACGATGTTCAGCTCGGCACTGGCGCGCACCCGGCCGGCTTCTGATCCGAGGTCAAAACCCTTGAGACGTTCGCGGATCTCCTCCCGCAGGTCGACGGCCTCCTCCTCCCAGCTGGTGCCCCGCCGCTGGTAGGAAGCCATGGCCGCCGTGCCGTTGGCGATCGAGGTGCTGGTGGTCAGCAGGAGGGTGCGGGGCATTGGTTGCCGAATGGTGTTCGACGTTGTGGTTCAGATTCCCTCAATCCAGTTCGCCTGCAGGAACGGACTGCCTGCATGGAGTTGAGATGGGCGAAGGCTCTGACCAGCGAATCCCTTCTGCAGGTCTGTGTCGGCAGCGGCCTGTTCCTGCTTATCAAAATGCAGGCATGGAAGGGCATGAGCTCGGGCATCAGGGATGAGGGAGGCGCCGCCGTGTGCGCATGGCTTCGGCCAGCTGCCGTTCGTTGATCACCGGAAAGCCCCAGAAGGCACTCAGCTTGCTGCCTTCCTCGGCGGGAAGATCGAGAATGACGAGCAAACCCTGATGTGGCTGGATCGAGAGGCGCTTGATGTGATCAGAGAACTTCCGAAGATGGGCATTGTAATCTCCCCCTGATTTGCACTCCACCAGCAAGGGATCGCAATTGATGAGAAAGAGCAGATCAAACTCATACTTATTGCCGTTGGGAAAGATGATCCTTGGATTTATCAGCCAGGCCAGATCCTTTCGTTGAGGCAGCAGGGCCTTTTGCAGGCTGATGCACACGAAACGCTCGAACCAGCCGCCGCTGAAGAAGGAACGGATGTCGGCCCGATCCTGAACGGTCACCTGCAGCAGCTTGCTCCCCTTGCGATAGCGGTATTCGGCCAGCAAGGAATCCTTGAGCAGACCGCTGCAGACGCGTGTCATGCCGCTGATCTGGTCCTGGCTGGCGCTCCGCAGATCAAAGCTCAAACCCCTGCCATTGGAGACCGCCCAGTTCAGACGCTTCAGCAGGGGCAGCAGCAGGGGCTGGCCTTGCTTATCCCGCACTGCCTTGCCTAGGACTAGGGCCTGTCGATCGAAGATCGGATCCCTGGCGGGATCAGGCGTTGTATGGCTCACGACTGTGATGCCCCGGGCCGTCAGCCAGGAAGCAACGGCGGACTCCCGTGCCTCGCCAGAAGACTTCGATGGGGGCACGGAAGTGGAAGGAAGACAGGCCGAAGCGCCCGGCGCAGGTTCGACCGCTGGCATCCTGGGCCTTGGCGGCGCAACGGTGCCTGCTGACCCGGTTTCCGCTGAGACGTCCACAGCAGTGGCTGCATGGCTCCGTTGGCGTCGGAACAGCAGTGCGGAGCAGGTACCGGCCCCAACCCCGCCACCGACCAGTCCGACCGCCGCCGGATTGGGTGCCAGGGCGGACGTAGCCGCACCAAGGGCGACCGATGAAAGGGCCACCAGTACGGCTCCCTTGATCTGGTCTCCCGTTTGCAGCGAGTTCATCCGGCGAAAGATTTGTTCAGGACGGGGCCAATGCGTTCCGATAGGCCGGGCGTGAGCAATGACCACTCAGTTCAGAGTGGTTCGTACGATCTCATCAGGCTAATCGGGAGCTTCAGGGCCTGAGTCTGCCCGTTACACGCCGATAAGACATGCGAACGATTTTAGGGCATGTCTGGTAGGCAGGCACAGAGAATGGGATCTCCATGCTGAGGTGAAGCGTCTGGGGGAATGATCAATCTGATGGGTGTAACTCTTTCTGTGAAGATCATGCTTGCCAAAGCACAACAGCTCGCCCAGGCGGATTCGGATGAGCTGTGACTGCCCCAGGATGAACGAGTCACCCTGAACCGCGGCCTTGAAATGGCCTGCGGCACAGCGGGCTTGAGGGCCGTTCGCGCCCAGGCCCGTCATGGCCGCCGTTGGGCGCAGGCGCAAGCCTGTGGAAAATGCTGAAACCCCTTGCACCGCAAGGCAACGCGCAGCTCCACGGAAGACAGGCGGCTTCCGCCCCTCAGGGCCAGGCTTCTGTCCGGTTGCCCGATAGGCGCGCAGCTTGCCCCAGAGCCCGCGTGTTCGACCGACCGGATCTTCGCAGGAACGCCCTGCAGGATTCCTCGCGGGTCCGGGAAGCTGGTCGGTCATCGCCGCAGGAGTGACCATGACGGACGCCACCCGCACCAGCCAGCCCCGCCGCACCCACCCCGTCCTGCGGGACCGGGGGCGTCTGGCGCTGCGCAGCATCCATGGCCAGGTGGCTCGCTTCAGCGGGGTGGTGGATCGCTTCGGTGGCAAGGTCAAGCTGGGGACCATCGTTCCGACCCTCTGCATCCGCTCGTTGCGCCACACCGCCAGCGGCCGGGTGGTGGACCCGGAGCACGCCTGGTTCCGCCTCAGCCAGGAGTGGAGCGATCTGGGGCTGCAGCCCGGGGATGCGGTGCAGTTCACCGCCAAGGTGCATCGCGTCACCAAGGGCTGGCAGGACGGGCAAGGCGCCTCCGGCGGTGGTGGCCGGGTGCGTGAGCAGCTGATCGGTTTCGCCGGCCAGGTCCGCAACGTGGTGGTGACGCGCCGGGCCACCCGTTCGCTCGATCCGGCGCTGGAGCTCCGCCGTCAGCTCCGGGAGCGGGACGCCAGCCTCACCGCCGCCGATCGCCAGAGGTTTTGTCTGGCCCTTCAGGTGGCCCATGGCTTGCGGGCCCTGCAGCTGCAGCGGCGCCGCACCCGGTTCGCCCTGGCCTGGGCCCTCGGCCTGGGCCTCACTGCCGGGGCCCTGCTGGGATGGACCGTGGCCAGCCATGGCGAGGGCCCGGTCATGGAGTCCGCGACTGCCCGACCCGAAAGGCATAGCCGCTGATGGCGGAAAGCTCCTGGGCAAAGTTGGTGGCCTCCTCCACGCTGGAGAAGCTGGCCACCTGCACGGCGCCCTCCGCGGTGATGAAGGCATCGCCGCAGAAGCGGTTCCGCACCAGGCTCAGCGTTTCCGGCGGCCCCAGCACCGGCCACCAGCTCAGACCGGCCACGGGCGGCGACCCGCAGCTGGCTTGCCACGTCTCCAGCGCCTCGGCGCCGGCCCCCGCGCCGGCAGGTGCCTGCTCGGCCAGGCGCGGGTTCCGGCGCACCACCTCCACGGCCACACCGCACACCGCCAGCGCGAGAACAATGGTGAGGAGGATCCGGCCTGCTCGATCCGGTGGCTGCTTGGCCTTTAGCTCCCGGGGTGCCGATGGCGGCGATGGCTGCTGTGATGGCTTTGGCGAGGGTGGGGCCGACCTCGCCGGCGCCTCCTCCCGGTCGGGCTGCTCCGCATAGCGGCCGCGGAAATGGTCTCCCGCCGAGTTCCCCTGGCGCGGCGTCATGGCTGGGCAAGCTCCCCTTTGAGAAACTCGAGCTTGGCGCGATCAATGGCGTTGATCAGGAAATAGCACTCGTCCAACGTCAGGCTCAGGGCCGGGACCAGCATGCAGTGGCCCCCCTTGGATTCGATCGCGATCGACTTGCGCCTGCCGAGGAAGTAGGCGGCCACAAAGCAGACCGCAAGGAACAGCAGGAAGCCCGTCAGCCCATTGCCTGTCCCCAGGGTGCCCCCAGACATCAGGGCGACCAGCAGCAGAATCCCGGCGATCACCAGAAGACCAGGCTTCGAAATCACCCGCAGGCCCGTGGACGCCACGGCATCGAGGGTGATGCTGTCGAGCTGGGGGTCGGAGAAGACAAAGAAGCGATGCCGCACCCGGTAATTGGTGAGCTGCAAGGACACCTTGGCACTTTCGAGATTGATTTCTTCTCCGGGAAGTAACGAGAGAGACCCTGCCATCGACACCATGGAAACCAGCAGGCCAACCTTACCCAGGCCACGGGGAATCGGTTGGGCTGATTTCGGTTGTACGCACGACGCAACCCGCCGATCCCGGCCGATTCGCGCTATCTGTATGCCTGGCCAATGCGATCCGATTCCGCCATAATTCGCGGCCACCTGATGATCGGCCCACCCGGCAGCGGCAAGAGCACCGTGGCGGCCGAGCTCGCCGGTCTGCTCACACAGCCGGGGCAATCTGAGCCGGTTCTGCTCATGGCCGATGGGCCGTTGATACAGCCTCTTCAGCAGGCTTTCGCCGGCGGCCGCAGCGTGGTCGTCGATGGCTCCCACGTCACCCGGGCCGCGCGGCTGGAGCTGATCCAGGCGACACGCTGGCCCCAGCCGGTGGAATGGATCGGCTGTTGGCTCACCACGCCGCTCCAGCTCTGCCAGGAGTGGCATCAGGCCCGCAGCCGGCAGGCGGCGGCCGCGGAGGAGGTCGCCAGCGGCCACCGGCATCTCCATGCCAGCAAGGTGTGCCAGCCCGCTCGCCAGGAGGGATTCGCGGCCGTGGTGTCGACCGATCCCTCCCGCCATGGCCCGCAGGGGATCGGCCAGCCGTTGCGGGCCGGCCTGGCAGGCCTGGCCACCTCCATCTCCCAGGGCCGCTGGCGTTCACCGAAGCGGCAAAACCTCCACGGCTTCTCCCGTCTGCTTGATTTCGAGCGGCTGACGCACCTGCTGCAGCTGCTGAGCGAGGGGCAGGCTCCCGCGGCGGCGGAGGCGACGGCGCTCCTGTAGCAGCGTCATGGCCGCTGCTACGCCGATGGGCCGGCCATCGCGGCCGATCCGGCCTGGCTGGAGGCCCAGGGGTTCGCCTCGGCCGCCCCGGTGACCACGCCGATCAGCCTGCCGCCCTGTGGCGCGGCTGATCAGCATCTGGGCGGTTGGTGTGCCAATGGCGACAGGGACAAGTTCCTGCAGTTGATCACCTTTGTGCGTCATCTTCTGCAGCATCCGTTCGAGCGCCCGCTGAAGGAGGAGGACGAACCGAAACCTGCCGCCCAAGGACAGTCCAGGCCCGATAAGGTTCTGTATCACCATCTGGGCAGGCAGCTCACCGCTCTCTACCCGGAGATCTTTCCCTGGGGGGGATGGCATCACTCCCTCCACAACGATGTGACCGATGTGATCCATCCCTACGGACTCTCCACCGGCCATGCCCGCAAGGGCTTCACGATCGGCACGGCCCTGCTCAGTGGCCCGGAGCTGATCGAGATGCACAACATCGTGCTCGAGGCCACCACTCGCCAGCACGATCCCTCACCGGCGGCATCCACTTCGGCAGCGATACCGAGCTGCAGCGCCTCATCGGTGGGGCCAACGCCAAGCGTGCCCGCGACGCCATGACCGTCCTGTGCTTTCGCTGCAACGAGCAGATGTTTCCCTTCTTCATGGCCGGTTCGGCGCGGTTCCCCAGCCAGATGCGCCTGTCGAAGCGTCACCTGAACGACCCCTGGCGCCACCGCCAGGAGGCGGAGGCCCTGCACCAGATCGCTCTGGACCTCAGCGACCCCGATCACCCCTACCCCGTCGAGATCCGGCTGCCGCCCTGGACCCTGAGGGAGGACGTCGATTTCCGCCGCTGGCTGTTTGGCTTCGGCGACGCCATCTACATCGAGAAACCGGAGGAGCTGCGGATCATGCAGGTGAACCAGGCCAGGCGTCTGATGGCCACCATCGCCGCGAAGGCGGAGGCGGAGAACGCCGCCAAGCTCAAGGCCTGGGAGCGCCAGCCATGACCCGTCGGTTTCGCGAACGCGAGGGCCCCTTCGGCGGCCGCTACTGGGAAGACGAGGAGGGCAAAAAGATCCACGAACGGGAAGGCCCCTTCGGCGGCCAGTACACCGAGGACGACGAGGGCCGCAAGGTGGAGGAGCGCACCGGCCCCTTCGGCGGCCGCTATGCCGAGGACGGGGAGGGCGGCCGCAGCCAGGAGGCCGCAGGCCCAGGGGGATCCACGTTCGTGGACGGGGAGGGCAAGCGGACCCGGCATGTCACCGGAGCCTTCGGGGAACGGCAGGTGGTCACCGACAGCGACACGCCGATCCTTCCGGAACGGCCCGCCCGGCCGGCGCGCTTTTCGCTCCCACGCTCCGCGCCGTCGAGCTCCTCATCCGACGATGCCTTCAGCGGGATCGCCTTCCTGCTCGGGGCCCTGGTCGTCCTGGTCCTGGTGTTGCTGTTCATCTTCATCGGGCTGCCGATCCTGGCCGGTGTCTGGCTGGCGAAGTTCACCAACCGCCGCTGGGTGGAGCCGGTCGCCGAACGCCACCGCTGGCGCTGGGCGATCCTGCCCGCCGCCTTCGCTGCCGGTGCCCTGCCCACCAACGAGCTGGTGGCCGCCGGTTACGGCGCCCTTCAGTGCCGGGAGCCGCAGAGCGTTTCCTGTGCCAGTTACCGCCGCAACCCCACCCCCACCGTGCTCGGCCTGCACCGCTGGCTCGTGCAGCGCGACGGTCCCATCGCCCAGCCGGAGCCGCCGGCCCCGTTCCAGCCACCCATCCAGCGGGAGTTCCAGCCGCAGGTACCGCCGCCCACCCAGGGTGAAACGCTCGGCTGGCTGACGGCCCGGGATCCGGCGGCCCGCATCAATCTGCGCCAGCAGCCCGGTGCCTCGGGGGCCTCCCTCGGCTACGGCCTCGTCGGCGACCAGGTGACCATCACCGGCACCGCCACCGGGAACGACGGCCAGGTCTGGAGTTTCGTCCGCTTCCCCAACGGTCGCGCGGAGGGCTGGATCCGGAGCGACTTCATCGCCACCTCCCCGCAGGCCGCCCCGCAGCCTTCGCCTCCCGCTGCCGCAGCGGCCGCACGCCCCCTCGAGCAGGCCGAGGCCATCGGCCTCATCGAGCGCTGGCTGGCCAGCAAGGGCCGGGTGTTCGCCCCGCCCTACGACGTCGATGCGATGGAGGGGCTGGTGGGGGAGGGGCCGCTCCGGTACGACATCACCAAGCCCAATGGCTCGATCGACTGGCTGCGGGCCAACAGCAGCCAGTACAGCTACCAGCGCAACCGCATCTCCGGGATCACGGCGTTGAATCTCGGCGCCCCGCCGCCGTCGATCACCGTGACCATCGACGAGCAGTCGACCCTGCAGGGGCCGAAGGGCAGCCGCTCCACCAGCTCCAACAACCAGTACCTGTACACCTTCGGCTGGCAGGACGGCCGTTGGCAGATCCTGGATGCCCGCCAGCTCTGAGTCCTTCCCGTCGTTCGCACCAGCTTTCTCCCAGTCCGCGGCCGTGGAGACGATGCTTCGGGTTGTGTTCCAGCGTTGCCGATGAGCCACCAGCTCGACCTCCTTGCCAGCGAGCCGCCGCCCCTTGAGGGCGGGCTGCGCGAGCTGCGCGCCCGGGGCCTGGAGCTGCGTCACGGCCCCGGCTGGCTGCCCGGGGCCGACCGGCACCTGGCTGCTCTGCGGGATTCCGTGCCCAGGAAGCAGGAGCAGATCACCCTGTTCGGCCGGCGTCACTCGATTCCCCGTCTCACTTGCTGGATGGGGGATCCGAGCTGCCACTACACCTACAGCGGCGTGCGCAACGCCATCGAGGCCTGGTCGGCGCCGGTGCTGGCGATCAGGTCGCTGGGGGAGGCCGTCGCCGGCTGCCGCTTCAACTCGCTGCTGCTCAACCGCTACCGCAACGGCCACGACAAGCTCGACTGGCACGCCGACGACGAGCCGGAGCTGGACCCGGGCCAGCCGATCGCCTCGCTGAGCCTCGGTGCCGCCCGCAGCTTCCGCCTGCGGCCCCGCGATCCGGCCACCAACCCCTCGGCGCCCCCCACCCAGCGGCACTGGCTGCACCAGGTGCCACGGCGGCTGCGGGTCCGGCAGGAGCGCCTCAACCTCACCTTCCGCGTCATCCGACCCGAGGCCGTCGGCCATGTATGACCTGCTGATTCCTGGGGTGCTGGAGCAGTTCACCCCTGCCGCCACCACGGAACGCGGCTTCCTGGAGCAGGTCCAGCAGGCGGACATCCGCCTGGTGGAGCACTTCCGCACCCACGGGCCCGTGTCTCCGGAGATCTACACCGATCCCCTGATCCGCGCCGCCTACCTGCTGCGCCACCTGGGCCACTACACGCTGCAGATGGACGACCTGCTCACGGCATTCGATGGCCGCCCGGAGGTCGTCGCCATGCTGTACCGGCCCCGGCTGCGGCTGGCCGCCCTCTGCGGCGGACCCTGTCCGGAGGCGATTGCCCTTTCCTGCCTGTGGTGATGGTCCGCCGCCCTCGCCGGTCCGGTGCCGGGCCAACAACGCCTTGACCTTATTGGTGCCGCGGAATTCGTTGCCCTTCTCCGGGTTCTTCTGGAGGAGAAGTCCTTCCAGCGGCCCGGGATGCTGCGCATCGTCGCCTCGATGTGCTGGCGAACGGCGCGCTCGATCGCCGGCTGATCCTTCCAGCGGCCGCTCTCCACCGCCTTGATCCAGGCGCGATGAGAAGAAGCTGTGGTGCCCCCGGGCGATGTGCATCAGCTTCTGTTGCTTTCGTTGCTGCTTCGCCTGCAGCAGGGTGTCCATTCGCGGACGGTCGGGTGCCATGCAGCTTTGCCCACGGCGATCTTCGATCTTGGTGCCGGCACAAGCATTTCCGGTGAAAAGGGTCCCCTAGTTCGAGATGGAAAACGCCCCCGGAAGCCGGAGGCCTGCCGGGGGAGGGGATTTCCAATCAAATGGTGTCACCAACGAGTGGTGACTGCGGTCCCGTAGAGCCCTGCGGTGCAAGCGATCCGAAGGCCCTTTGCGCGCAGCCCCATACTGGCCCCCATGGGCGCAGCCATAAGCCTGTGGAAAACCCTGAGATCCATTGCGCTGCAAGGCAGCGCGCAGCTCCACGCAACCACTGCGGTTTTCGGCGATTCCGGGGCTGCGCGCGGAGCCGCCAAAGCTGCTCCCCCCTGCAGCCGCAACCGTTTTGTCCAACTGGAGGATCCGCGCGCAGCCGGTTACAGGCCGCGCACCCCCCTCAGCCGATCCCCCCCACCACCGGCCACCACGCCGCCGCGGCCACCAGCTCCGCCTCGCTGCAGTCCGCCGCCCGCCGCACCTCCGCCGCCTGGCTGTCGCAGAGGGAGCCATGCAGCGCCTCCCCCAGCGCCTGACGCAGCAGGTCGCTGGCGGCGAAGGCGGCCGCGGCTTCCGCCAGGGAGGTGGGCAGGCGCGCCGCCGTGCCGGCGGGCAGGCCGGCCGGATCGCCCACCACCGGCGGCGGCAGGGGCCTTGGCTGCGCCAGGCCGTCGGCCACCACGGCCGCCACGGCCCCCAGCAGCAGGTAGGGGTTGGCGGCCGGGTCCGCCACCTTCAGCTCCAGGTGGGCCGGGGCGCCATCGGCCGCCGCGGGCACCAGCCGCAGGGCCGCCTCCCGGTTCTCGACGCCCCACACCTGGAACGGGGCCGACCAGGAGCCCGGGGCCAGCCGCCGGTAGGACACCGCCAGGGGGCAGGCCAGGGCCAGCAGGGCCGGCAGTTCCGCCAGCAGGGCCGCCAGCACCGCGGCGCCCGCGTCGCTGAGGCCGGCCTCGCCGGTGCCGCCCTCCAGCAGCGGCATCCCGTCTCGCCGGACGCTCAGGTGCAGGTGGCCGCCGTTGCCCACCCGCTCCAGGCTGGGTTTGGGGCTGAAGCTGCAGCGCCAGCCGAAGCGGCGCGTCACCCGCTGAATCAGCAGCTTGGCCTGCACCAGACGGTCGGCGGCCTCCAGGGGCGTGCCCGGCGCCAGCGACAGCTCGAACTGGCCGGCGCCGTACTCCGGGTGGAACTGCAGCCAGGGCAGGCCGGCCGCCTCCAGGGCCTCGAGCAGGGCCGTGGCGTAGTCGAGGCCCTCCACCAGCCGATCAGCCCCGTAGGGCCCCCCGGGAATCGCCGGCGCCGGCGTGCCGTCGGCCGCGGGCTCGGCCACCAGCCACTCCAGCTCGAACCCCGCCTGCAGCTCCACCCCAGCCTGCCGCAGCTGCTCCATCTGGCGGCGGCACAGGTGGCGCTGGTCGCCGGCGTAGGGCACGCCGCTGCGCTCGAAGCGCTCCCCCGGCGCCCAGGCCCAGCCGCTGGCCGGCTCCAGCGACGCCAGGGCCGCGGCGTCCGCCCGCAGGCGCAGGTCGCCGTCGGGCCGGGCCAAGCGATGGGCGGCATCGATGCCGCCGCCTGCGCCGAAGGCATCGGCCACCGGCGAGAAGCCCACCCCCACCGCCACCGCCGCCTCGAAGCCGGCCAGGGGCACCACCTTCACCAGCGGCGCCCCGGCGTGGTTCACCCAGGTGATCGCCACCCAGCGGATCCCCTGGGCGGCCAGCTCGGCGGCCATGGTGTCGGGGGGAATGGACACGGTCCCAGCAAGCGTCTGCCGCCATGATTGGACGGATCGCCGCCGCCTGCATGCCGTCGAGCTCACCCGAGCCGTGGCTCCACCCCAGCGCCACCGCGCTGCTGCTGGTGGACCTGCAGCAGGGCACCTGCGGCGACGCCCAGCCCCGCCCGGACCCTGACTTCGATCGCCGTTTCCGCGCCACCACCCTGCCGAATGCCCAGCGGGTGCTGGCGGCGGCCCGCCAGGGCGGGCTGGAGGTGATCCACACCGTGATCGCCAACCTCACCGCCGACGGGCGCGACCGCAGCTTCGATTACAAGCGCTGCGGCATGGGCTTCCCGCCCGGCAGCCGCGCCACCGAGGTGATCGCCGAGCTGGCGCCGGTGGCCGATGAGCTGGTGCTCCCCAAGAGCTCCTCCTCGCCCTTCAGCTCCACCGTCCTCGACTACCTGCTGCGCAACCTGGCCGTCCGCACCCTGGTGGTGATCGGCCTGCTCACCGACCAGTGCATCGACCACACGGTGAAGGACGCCGCCGACCGCGGTTACCGGGTGGTGTGCGTCCACGACGCCTGCCAGGCGGTGACCCCGGAGCGCCATGACGCCGCCCTGGACTGCTTTGCCGGCTACGCCGAGCAGATCAGCTGTGGGGAGTTCGTGGCAGCCATGGACTTAGCCGCAAGCGGCGAACCCCGCCGGGGCGGCTTCATGGGGGGCTCCGCGGTGCTGGAAGCGGATCTCAAGGCCGATTTCGCCGACGAGATCGACGCCCTGTTCGGTTGATCTGCTCGCCGTGCCGCCCAGCGAACCCCAACCTCAGCCCCTGCTCCTCGACACCCAGCTGCTGCTCTGGTGGGCCATCGAACCGCGTCGGCTGCCGGCCGGGACGACGAGCTTGCTGGCGGATCCGGCCCAGCCCCTGGTGTTCAGGGTCGTGAGTCTGTGGGAGGTGGCGATCAAGTCGTCCCTGGGCCGGGCCGATTTCCAGGTGGAGGCGGCCGCCCTGCGCCTGGGCCTGCTGGGGCAGGGATTCCGCGAACTGCCCGTCCGCGCCGAACACGCGCTGGCGGTGCAGCACCTGCCCTGGATCCACCGCGATCCCTTCGACCGCCTGCTGGTGGTGCAGGCCCAACTGGAGGGCCTGCGGCTCCTGAGCGCCGATCGCACCCTTGTGGCCTACGGAGAGCACGTGCAGGTCGCAGGCTGATTCGTGGTCAGCCGAGCGGCTCCGGGTCGTAGTACACGCCGGCGTTGTTGAACGCGGGCACGCTGGTGACGTACTCCGTCGTCAGGGTGGCGGGGTCGAAGGTGATGATCGTCCGGGTCCGGTCGAGCCATTGCACCCGGTCGGCGCCGGTGACCTTCAGGGTGGCCACCCAGGGGGCCACGACATTGTCGTTCAGATCGAAGTCGCCACCCTCGGGGTGGCGCTCGTACAGCTTGACCACGCCATGGGCCAGGACCCGGTCCGGGTCGCACAGCCAGTAGCCGGTGCGGCCGGCCAGGATGACCTCGGACACCCGGGAGTGCCCGGCCGCGGCGAAGCTGAGGTGGACGGCCATGGTGCGCTGGGCTGCTGGGGTCTTGCTGTGTCCCGGCGTCCCGGCTTGGCATCGGGAGGCCGCTCGGGCTACGCCCTGACCTGACCACCTTCCCCTGCAGCACCCTCGGCCCGCATCCCCAGAACGGGGGATTCGGCTCAGCCCGTGACCGGGGTGCGACCCTCCATCGCTGATTCCAGGTTGATCAGCCCAGCGGCGATCGACTTGACGACCGCCTTGGTGCGGTTGTCGACCTGGAGCTTCTGGAAGATGTGCTTCACATGGGTCCTGACGGTCTCGGGGCTCACCACCAGCTCCTGGCTGATCCGCTGGTCGGTCAGGCCCAGCATCAGGTGGTTCAGCACCACCCGCTCGCGCTCGGTCAGTGGTTCGATCGGAGCCGCGGGCGGCTGCTGCCGCAGCACCGCCGCCACCGGTTCGGGGTAGTACACGCCGCCGCTGGCGACCACCCGCAGCGCCGGCATGAACAGGCCCGACTCGAAGCAGATGCCGTTGCAGCCCCTGGCCAGGGCCTCCCGTACCAGGGCCTCGTTGGCGTCGTCGGCGACCAGCAGGGTGCGGATGGCGGGGTCCAGCGCCTTCGTGCGCTCCACCAGCGCCAGCCCGGTCCCCTCCTGCAGCCTCTGGCTGACCACCAGCAGGGACGGCCGGTGGCGCTCCACCTGTCGGAAGCCTTCCTCCTCGGTGGTGGCGGCCCCCACCAGGCTTTTCTGGACCGGGGTGATGCACATGAAGGCCCCCAGCCATTTCATGTGCTCCAGGCAGGCCACCGTGGTGAGCCCGGCCAGGATCTTCTCCAGGTCCTCCAGGAGGGCGGGGATCCCGGGGATGAGATCCGTGAGGTCCACAGCTGGCGGAACAGGCGGCGTTCATGATGGCCTGGTCCGGGTGCGTCTGGGTCCGCCTGGCTCAGAGAGGATCCGCCCCTTCGCCAAGGATCGCCAGGTAGCCGTCGTAGGCGAACACCCTGTTGCGCCGACCTCCGGTGATTTCCCGGGCGATCCCCAGGGCGACCAGTTGCTCCACGGCCTTCGCTGCCGTGGGGAAGCTCAGCTGAGCCCGGGTCGCGAGCTGGGGAATCCCGGTCAGGGGCCGCTGCCTTAGCGCGGCAAACACCTGCCGCACGCTGGTGCCCGAACGTCCAAGGCCCGTGAGCTTGCTCTCGTCGGTCTGAAACAGGGCCAGCAGCCGGTGGGCTGCGTCCACCGCGGCAGCGGCGGTGCTTTCGACGCCTTCCAGGAAGAACAGGACCCACGCCTCCCAATCCCCATCGCGTCGCACCCCATCGAGGAGTTCGTAGTACCGGCTCCGGTGCTGTTTGAAGAACAGGCTGAGATAGAGCAGCGGTTGGCGCAGGATGCCGCCATCCACCAGCATCAGCACGATCAGCAGTCGCCCCAGGCGGCCATTGCCATCCAGGAAGGGGTGAATCGTCTCGAACTGGACATGGGCAAGGGCTGCCTTCACCAGCAGGGGAAGGTCGTCCTCGGCATGGAGGAACCGTTCCAGCTCGGCCATGCAGCTGTCCACCCGTCCCGGAGGAGGTGGCACGAAGCGGGCGTTGCCCGGCCTGGTACCGCCGATCCAGTTCTGGCTGCGCCGGAACTCACCCGGCTGCCGATCGGCTCCTCGCCCGCGGGCCAGCAGCACGGCGTGGATCTCCTTCAGCAAGCGGGACGAGAGGGGGAAACCGCCGGCCAGCCGGGCCAGACCGTGATCAAGGGCCGCCACGTAGCTCGACACTTCCACCACATCGTCGAAGGGAACTCCGGGAGCCTCCTCCAGCTCAAACATCAGCAGGTCTGACAGAGACGACTGGGTTCCCTCGATCTGGGACGAGAGCAGGGCCTCCCGACGGACGTAGGCGTACAGGAAAAGGTCGGGATCGGGCAGCAGACTTGAAACGCCATCGAGACGCCCACAGGCCAGGAGAGCGCGATCCTTCAGGGCCAGTCCCAGTCGGCCCAGGTCGAGCGGGGGCTGCGGTGGCAGCGGATCTGGCACGAAGGCCCTGACGGGCTCCCCGGCGGTGCTGGTGATTTCGACATGGCCTGTGGCTTCCCGTTTCATCTCCTGTGGTGGAGGCCCAACCTTGAATAAGCATCAGCGTAATTCAAGCGAACCGGCATTTCCTTTAACAAGATCGGCGACCCCTTGGCCCTGGTGATCCGCCAGGCGCGCGTCAGTCAGCCCCGACCAGCTGGGGCCAGGTGCATTGCATCGGAGGCCCGCAGCACGCAGGTGTCCACGTACAGCATCAGGTGCCGCGTTCATCCCGCAGTGCCTGGAGCTGGGGCAGCAGATCGCGCACAGCCTGCCGCGGAACCAGCTCAGCGATGGCTTTGCCGCGGCGGGTGATCACCACCGCCTGGCCTTGCTCCACCGCGTCGAGCAGGCTCGACAGCTGGGCTTTGGCCTCCGCCACCGTGACCTGTCGCATGGTGTTGGTCATCGAGATGACCAACACCATGCGGGTCCGTGGGACGGCGCCTCGGCAGAAGTGGCCAACGCGCGCCGTCTGTTTATGCCCCCTCAGGCCACCAGCCGCGCCAGCGGCAGGGTCGGAGGGGAGATGCTGCCCTTGCCTCTGCCAGCGCAAAAATGGCGAGATCAGCTGGACAGCGGCGTGCAGCTTTGCCGTATCCAGATCGAGAGTTCTTCAAGCACCTGATCACGCTGTGGAGGGGAGGTTTCTGCGAGCCGCCACATGCGCTGCTCCGCCTCTTCATGGCGGGGCTTCCACTCAAACCCATTCGCCCGCAGCACCATCTTCACAGAGAAAAACACCACCCGCTTGTTGCCATCGGGTAAGGGGTGGCCCTTGGCGAAGGCGTAGGCCACAACAGCAGCCAGAAGAGCGATGTCCGCCTCAGGCCTGAAGGTGTGGAATGCCAGGACTTCCGCCAGAGCGGTTTCGATCTTGCGTAGATCCGGCGTTACCTGGAGACCACCATGCCTGTTGATCGTCGCCGCATGGACCCGTGCAATCTCAAAAGGGCCTGGGAGGATCAGGGTCCCAGGCGCAATCCTCACTGAGCCAGCGAACGGAACACGTCGTCGTACTCATCCATGAACGCCAGAGCGTCATCGATGAGTTCCGGGCGCACTCCATTCCGCGTCGTCAGGGGGGGGAGAGCGCCTGGCCGGGGAGGCTCAACAGAGGGCACGCTGCTCTGACCGGCAACCTTGCTCTTCCAGATCGGGGAGGCATCGGTAGCCACGGCCGGTAGTTCAGGTTTAAGTGGATTGACACTAGCCATGATCGTCAACCTTCCTGGTGGCCGTAGTGACATGGATCCCCGCCTTTGCTGGGATCTGGTGATGCCCGATGCCGGTTTCGAACCAGCGACATCCTGCTTGTAAGGCAGGTAGCAATTCCTGATGCAGCAAGGCATTTGGGCCATTGCTGCGAATCGGTGCGCACAATCATGCGCAGAATTGTCCTGATGTCCGTGGCTGGGAACACCCCTCCTTGCCCTCAGAGCGGTTCAGCCCCTTCACCCAGGATGGCGATGTAGGCGTCGTAGGCAAACACCCGGTTGCGCCGGCCTCCGGTGACTTCTCTGGCGATTCCCAGAGCCACCAAGCGCTCCATGGCCTTGGCTGCGGTGGGGAAGCTCACCTGCGCCCTGGCCGCGAGCTGGGGAATCCCGACCAAGGGCCGTTGCCTGAGCGACGCGTAGACCTGCCTCAGGCTGGTGCCCGATCGGCCCAATCCTGTGAGCTTCATCTCGTCGCTCCGGAACAGCTCCAGCAAGCGGTGGGCCGAGTCCACAGCGGCAGCAGCGGTGCTCTCCACACCCTCCAGAAAGAACGCTATCCACGCCTCCCAGTCACCCTGCTGGCGCACCTCATCGAGTAGTTCGTAGTAGCGGCTGCGGTGCTGTTTGAAGAACAGGCTGAGATAGAGCAGGGGCTGGCGCAGGATGCCTCCATCCACCAGCATCAGCACGATCAGCAGTCGTCCTAAGCGGCCATTTCCATCCAGGAACGGGTGGATCGTCTCGAACTGCACGTGGGCGAGGGCGGCCTTCACCAGTACGGGCAGATCGTCGTCGGCATGGATAAACCGCTCCAGCTCGGCCATACAGCCTTCCACCAGCCCAGGAGGTGGTGGCACAAAGCGGGCATTGCCCGGCCGGGTGCCGCCGATCCAGTTCTGGCTCCGCCGGAACTGGCCCGGCATTCGATCGGCACCACGCCCACGGGCCAACAGCACTTCGTGGATTTCCCTCAGCAAGCGGGAGGAGAGGGGGAAACCACTGGCCATCCGGGCCAAGCCGTGTTCGAGGGCCGCCACGTAGCTCGATACCTCCACGACATCGTCAAAGGGAACCCCAGGAGCCTCTTCAAGCTCGAACAACAGCAGGTCTGACAGAGACGACTGGGTTCCCTCGATCTGGGACGAGAGCAGGGCCTCCCGGCGGACGTAGGCGTATAGAAACAGTTCTGGATCGGGAAGCAGGGCCGACACGCCATCAAGCCGCCCACAGGCCAGCAAGGCGCGATCCTTGAGGGCCTGCCCCTGCCCGCCCAGATCAAGCGAGGGATGAGGTGGGAGGGGATCCGGCACAAAGGATCTGACGGACTCCCCGGCTGTGGTGGTGATCTCGTAGTGGCCCGTGGCGACCCGTTGCATACCTGGAGGTGGTGCCCCAACCTTGAATAAGGACCGGGCCTATTCAAGCGAATGTGCACTTCCTTTAACAAGCTTGCCCGGCCCAGCTCGATGGCCTTGAGCCCCGGCCTTAGCCTCCGGCTGAACGAACCTTCGGCGGTCCGGGTTCAGTCCCTGGCCTCCTCTCCAGCAGCTCTGGCCACCGCCTCAGCGATCCCCTCAAAGCCCACAGGCACGCCGTGCAGGGGAAGGGCTTTCAGGGATGGAAGCGTGATCGAGTGCTGGCTCCGCTTGCGAGCGTCGAGAACCACCGTCGGTACCACGTAGAACTCCCACTGGTCCAGATCAAGCGGATTCAGGGTGGCCTGCTCCTCGTGGGCAAGAAGTGCGAAGACGTAGACACGGGCTTGTCTTCGGGCTTCATCCTCGTAGAAGCCGGTCTGAGGGTCCCATGCCCTGGTCTTAGGACAGAGGAAAGAGATCGTCGAAAGCCGCTCCTGATGCCAACTCTGGATGTAGGCCGCTGACTTCACCTCAACGGCGATTCCCTCTGGAGTCCGTAGGTCGTAGGGCGCCCACTCTTCTCGAATCCCATCGTTGGCCACCCCCAGGGCCTGGGCCACGATGTACTCGGCCAGGAGCCCCCGAAGCGTGTTGCTGACCAGGTCGGAGGCGCTCCACTGCCAGAACGAGCGCAGGTTGAAGTCCAGAGCCGCTCCCCCTTGGTGGAAACGCTCTTCGCCGGAGCGACGCAGACGATCGACGGGTCCCAGCTCGCTCAAGCCACCGCCCACCCCTCGGTGAGGGTCTCCGCCTGCTCGATCACGGTGTCGTTGGCCTTGGCCTGGAGATCCGGCGGGTAGCCGTACTTCCGCAGGATCCGCTTCACGGCTACCCGCAGTTCGGCCCGTACGTTCTCCCGCAGGGTCCAGTCGATAGTGACCCTGCCCTTCACGGTGGCCACCAGCTCGCGCGGGATGACGGGGAGTTGATTGTTGCAGAGGACGGCCACGGCGCTGTCGTTATTGCCCTGGGCGTCGTAGAAGGCCACCTCGTCGTCGTTGAGGCCGAGGGCTTCGCCACGGCTGGCCGCAGCTTGCAGGTCCTTGGCGAGCTGGATGAGCTCCTCAATCACCCTGGCCGCCTCGATTGCCCTTTGGCGGCACCGCTGGAGTGCTTTCTCCAGCAGCTCCTTGAACGAGCGGGCCTGCAACACGTTGCGCTTGATCTCACCCTTGAGCAGCTTCTGGAGCTGCTCCTCGGCCAGGTTGCGCTGGGGCATTCCCCTTACCTCGGCGAGGAACTCGTCAGATAGGAGCGAGATGTCGGGATCCTTGAGGCCGGCGCCCTCGAACACGTCGAGCAACCCATCTGACACTACGGCCTTGGAGATGATCTGGCGGATGGCCAGGTTCACCACTTCATCGGACTGGCTGTTGCCAGTCACGCCCTTGGCCAGCATGACGCGCACGACCTGGATGATGCCTACGTCATCACGGAAGCGGATTGCCTCCGCGTTGGGGACAGGCAAGGCGAACTCCTGCGACAGCTCGGTGACGCTCTTCAGCAGCCGCTCCTTCCCCTGGGCCAGGATGTGCTCCTGGGCGGCAGGGAGAGAAGAGATACCATACTGGTGCGTGCCGTTCATCAAGGATCTCCAATCGAGGTCGTGAAATAGGATGCAGCACACTGCATACTTCTCGATCATCACGGCCACCGCCTCGGACAGGTACAGCGCCGTGTTGCACTGGCCGCCGGGCTAAGATTAGGTTGGCAGGGCCGCATTGAGCTGATCGACGAGGCCGAGGTAGTCGACGATCAGGCCACCCGAGTTGCTTTGGACCACCCGGTTCTCGCGGGTGATGGTTTGCATCAACATCCAGGAACTCTTACGCTCCCAAAGGAACAGCCAACTCTTCACTTCGCCCAATCACCGGCCTGGCATAGCTCGCTTTTAAGTCTGTCAGGTCACGGTCCTCAGAGACGAGGTAATCAGCGTTGCCGTCAATAGCACAGAGGAGAAACACTTCATCATCTGGGTCTGCTGGAGGAGTTGGCGCAGATGCAGATGTGATCGATATCTTAGTGAATGCGCCCATGAGATACGTTATCAACCTCCGAGCACGATCCTCTGGATGATTGCGCTCTAAGAGAATCAGTGCATATTCCCTAACGATCTTTTCACAAAAGATACCAGTGTGTGCCTCTAGGACCCGGATCACTACTCGAAGGCAAAACGTTCTATTTGCTGCAAGAACTGGATAGTCAAGCCATCTTGATCCTGCGCCGACAATCACGTTAGTGTCCAGGACAACACGACAATTGTGACCTTGCATGGACATTAACCCTCGTTTGATTCAAGTAGATCTTTTAGAGCACGAGCAAAATCTGTCTGTGTCCAGCCAATTGAGCGCAAACGCGCCACTTCCGTTTCTGCTTGCCCATAGAGCTTCGCAGCTAAGTCATGCTTTCGTGCTTTCCGTGCAGCAACAGTCCTCCCAATTTCCTCACCCACCCGTTGAGGCTCTCTGCAAACCAAGAAATCCCACTCGCCGAGCTGCCCCCAATGATTCACAGCGGAGACCCAACGCTTGGCTGCTTGGTGTTTAGCGTCAGTGTCGTCGTGTTGCTTCCCTTTGACCTCGAGCACCAGGCTCACTGAGTTACACAGACGGACAATAAAATCCGGTTCATAAACGTGTGGATTCCCATAAAGTTCATATGGTATGTTGAATTCGAGTCGATCATTTCTCGCGTAGCAATATACCACACCTTCCATCGCCAGCCTTTCAAGTTGGAACATCGCGGCCTGCTCCCACGTGCCCGTATCGCATGCAACAAAGTTCAAGTGACTCGCGCCTGTGATCTGCACCGGCTTCACCGTCTTGAAGCGAACACGCTCTGTACTGTCAATGGGTCTGTAGCGGTTCAGTCTCGGCAAAAGAGGAGCCTCTCCTTTGCCGTCATCCGGAGTGATGGCTGCGATCAAAAGACCGATGATTCGTTGTGCATAGGTTTGCAAACCTACCTCGCTTTGATTCAAACCGTTGAAGTCAACACGCTCATTCATATAGCTCTGCACGATTCGTAGAACCTGCGGAAACAAAGTGCTGCGACTTTCCCCCCGCAGCCTTTCTTTGCCCGGATGGGCTGCCTCTGTGAGAGCTCGCACGATCTCGCGCGTTATCTCGAACTCAATTGTTTGTAAATGAACGGAGTCATAGTAAGCCTGCCGGTCAACCTGCTCAAAACCGAAGCCTCCGTGTGCACTTGCATGACCAATCTGGTATCCAACCTGCGGCCTGACAAAGGCCGCCGTGGGAGTTGACCAAGGGTCAAGCTTGGTCATTTCTACCTCTGAAACATTTGCAGTGACCAAGTTCCGCTGCAAAGAAACGACATAGCCCTCGACCACAGGAAAACGAATCTCGAAAGGCTTGCGTTCAGGCATCGCCATCACCTCATGCTTGGGTCGATCCTCGGGTGGCGGGCCACCTCCAGGCTCACGTCCTTTGAAGGGAATTAGTGAGAAGGGAACACCGAAGATGTCCACATACTCTGCCGACAATAATCCGGTCGATGGATCTGGCTCGTAATCCATGCGGCGCAGTCCGCGTCCCACCACCTGCTCGCAAAGCAATTGGCTATGAAAAGCCCGCAGCCCGAGAATGTGTGTCACATTATTCGCATCCCAGCCTTCGCTTAGCATATTCACGCTTATAACACAGCGGATGTGCTCGCCTGCCTCGCCAATACGGCCAACTGTTGAGATAATCTTTCGTAGATCCTCGGCAGCTTCTTTCTTCGTCGTATTGGGATCCTCGCTCTCGGCGGCGGCGAGCAGCTTGGAATCAATGCGGAGTGTCACCTCCGCTCCTTCGCGGTTCCACAATTCGGGAAAGCCTGTTAGGCCTGCGCCGTAGTGCTTCTGCGCCTTAGGTTTCTTAGTCCGTCGTTTGGGCAAGTCGTCTTGATCCTCATCCTCATCGGGCGCGTCTGCTTCGATCATCTCCTCGCCGGAAATCACGCGATAAAACTCCTTTGCAATATCAGTGTTATCGCAAACGATGATCATCACCGGCGGAGTTCGAACTTGGCCAGGAGCGGAATTAGTGATCTGTACGAGATGCTGCCGCCACTCGCCTGCGAGAGTCAACAAGGCATCCTCTGCTTTTCGATAAACTACCGCTGGCTTTGGTTTGCCTCCAGTTAGCTTCTCGCCAGACTTAAGGTCGCGTGTGATGTGATCCCAGAGCTTGAAATACTTCGGGTCTGGCCGCCCTGTATTGTCTATGGCTGGCAAGCGTGGGATCTTCGTTATGCCGCTCTCGATGGCATCCACTAATGAAAAATCGCTGACGATCCATGGAAATGGCGAGCCTTCTGGATAGCCACTGCCGTGGATGTAAAAGGGCGTAGCCGACAAGTCGACGCAGATGCCTATGCCGCATGCAGCATTGATCTTGTCCAACCCACTCACCCACACTGTTGCCTCCTCGCGATCGGCTTTTTCCTCTGCGGAGAGCGTTTCGCCATCTGGCACGGGTGCAGGCCGGTAGGCATGATGGCCTTCGTCGTTCAGCACCATCAGCGGCTCTTCGACCCAAAGGTCGCCTAGACGGCTTTTTGCGAAGGACTCGGGACTTTCCGGACCGAGCTGTATCACGGGCGATCCGCCGACCTTTTGCACTTCTGCCTCAGGAAGAAGCGCGTGCCAGTTCGTCACGAGCACCTTGCCCTTAGAGAGCTCAGGACGCAGCGATGAGGGTACGATGTCGAACTTCTCGTAGTAGTTATTCGGGTCGCCGGGCCGCAGCACGTTTAGCCGCTCCTTGATCGTTAGGTTTGGGCACACCACCAGCGCACATCGTGGAAAGCGCGGATCGCCTGGCTTCGTGCCGCGATTGCAGAATGCCCATGCGATTAGCATGGACATCACCACTGTCTTTCCGCTGCCTGTCGCCATCTTGCAGGCATAGCGGTGAATCGCCTTTAGTCCCGCCTCGTTCGGGATATCAGCCAGCTTGGCATGTTGGGCTACTCTCGCCACCCACTCCTCGGGGCGTGGGTTCTTCCCTTTCTCCAGCGTACTGAAATCCTCCAGCGTCAGCTTCGCAGTCCAGCGGGTCTTCTTCCCGAGAGATAAAATCTCCCGCAAGTAGATGATCGTCTCCACGGCTTCGACTTGACAGAAGAACAATCGCCGCCCTCGATCCTCGCGCGACCAATGGCGCAGCAACTTCTTTGTAGTCTCACTTGCATTTTCCCAGCCTGATGACCGCCAACGTCGCACGTCATCACGCAGTGCGTTTACCAAAGGCAGATCATCACGTTCTTCCTCAGAGAGGAGCGACAACTGTGCGCTGCCGGTGCGCTCAGTCTTGAACCAATAACTTGCCGGTCGGCGTCCAGGCGCTTTCGAAGGAATGCCGGTCTTGGTGTCGTAAAGCCAATGTTGCTCTGGCTCAGCGTAGGGCGAGCACAGAATCGGGTTCTCGACTGGCTGAATGGGAATCTGTTGCTCTGACATTGGATTCCTTGGTTCAGTTGATGGTGAGCACTCGCAGGCCCTCGTTCCCACGAGGGTCGATGACTTTCACTGCTACGCGCCAAATCTCGCCCTTGCCTAATCGCTCAGGGTTCTGAAAGGGAAGGCTCGTTAGACCGCTGAGTGCTTCAAAGGCATCCGTAGCAATCACATTGGCATTGCTTAGCGCTTTCGCCAGCTTGGCCCATTTGCTCCTATCTGGGAAAAAGGCCTGGCAGATGCAGAAGGTTCGTCCGTCATAGTCCGTGTCGAGAAACCACGCGGCGATGCGCTCCTTGTCCGTGGGAAAAAGCGTGTTGCTAACCGGGTCATAAACATCCATGCCTTCGACCTCGACGATGTACTCGCCGTCTGAATGCATTGTGGGACCTTTGACGCGGGGCGCGCTGAAGACGGTGAAGAGCTGGCTGCCTGGCTGCGTCTTGAGTAGGTCGTCCATCGCCACATCGGGTCGGATGAGCGCCATGTGCAGGCGTAATTTGGGATGGCTTGCACTCTCGATGGCATCCTGCGCTGAGGCGTCGAAGCCAAACCCTGCAAAGACAAGGTCGTCATACCCCTTGCGGTTCGCGTCACGGATTACATCTTCTACTTGCATCGCGCTCACATTGCCGATCTCGGGGCCAATGCTCACGGCCACGCGGCGCTCCTGCTGGTCGCCGTTCATCCATTCCCCCTCAGCATGAATAAACGTGGCACTGGTGAGGGAATCGAGCCGACTAAATTTCATGTTTTTGTTGCTGGGAAAGTCGACGCCGCTTGCCCTTAGAAGCCGGAGAATCTTGTCGAGATGCGCCTCGGAGTTTTGTACCGCTGCATCTCCGTCGAAAGTGTCCAACTCGCCGGGCACTCCGCCAATTGGTGAATCTGGGCCGTCTTCAACTGAGATGACTCCTTCCATTGTGAACGGACCGCTCACCCGCACCACGTCCTTAACCGGCTCGGGCTTGTCCACCAGTTCCTCCATCTCAGCGTTGGCGGAGATGCATACATTCACTTCGTCCATCTTCGCCCGCCATGCGGTGCGGTAGGTGGTGAGCGCATCCGACAGCTGCTTGGGCCAGTCACCGTCGGTGTCAAAGGGCACCTCCCATACCTTCCAACCGCCTGTGGGAATCGCGGAGCGATAAGCCTCCGCCTGCTTCGGTGTCAGGCCTTTGAATGGCTTCCTAGCCGGAAAGGAGCGGATCAACTCCGGCTGTGTGTCCGGCAGCAACCAGCGCCGAGTGTCGGCATCCGTCACTGCGTTTGCTCCGGATTCGCGATGCTTCTGGATCAGCTTCTCCACTAGCTTCGCCTTCAGCGACTCTCCTACCTTGGCGACTTCGTGGTTAAGTTGAGCCAGATTCTCAGCGAGGATAACTTTGTACTTGGCAATGATGGGATCGAGCGAAGCGTTTCGAGCAATTCGACCAAGCTTGATGTGTGGTACTGCCTTGCAAGCAAAGGTGGCCTTGCCGGGCACCTTGCCCGTTGGGTCGGTGAGCCACGTTCCGCGAGGATTGCGAGCCAAGTCCTCCGCGCTTAGCGAGCGAAGCTGATGATAATCAAACTTCGCGGTCATCAACCGGTGCTTGGCCAGCGCAAGCGCCACGCGGCTCGAATCGCAAGTGATCCAGCGCCGACCCCATTGCTCGGCTACAAACGCAGTCGTCCCGCTCCCACACGTCGGGTCCAGCACGAGGTCGCCGGGGTCGGTGGTCATGAGAATGCAGCGAGAAATAACCTTCGTCGTCGTTTGAACAACATACGTTTTGTCCTGTTCTGCCGTGCCCATTGTGTCAGACCACATGTTGGTTAGAGGCGTTGCAGCGAAGTCATTGAGAAAGATGCGGGAATTCAAAAAAGTCTTAGTTCGGAAGATTCGCTCCGTTTCGCCAAGTCGCCCCATCCCCTCGGGCGTCATTTTCCAATGCTGATTCGACTTATGGAGAAAGCTCTCGCCCTCAAATTCAAAATACTTTGGCTCCTTCGCGGCCCCATCAGAGGTCACCGGCCCACCCAAAAAGAGTCGGGCTCCTTTAGGGAGTTCCAATCCTTCTTCAGTCTGATAATGGCTGACTGGAACGACTGAGCCATCTGAAAGCATCACCGAGTTATAACGGTCGCCAGACCCCTCTCCGTGAACCTTCTCATCGAAGAGCGTGATGAATTTAGCTTTGCTCTTATCCTTTACATACCAAAGCAGGTAGTCGCAGATGCCTGGCATGCCGATTGTCTCGAAGCCACCCGTTTTCTTGAATGTAATCTGTGCGGTAAAGTTCTCCGGCTTAAACACCTCATCCATCACGCACCTCACGCGATGCAGATTTTCATCGCTGATCTGCACGAAGATGCTGCCAGAGTCTGCCATGAGTTCCTTGGCCATTTGCAACCGGTCGCGCAGGTAGGCGAGGTAGGAATGGATGCCGAGGGTCCAGGTGTCGCGGTAGGCTTTGACCATCTCCGGCTCACGGGTTAGGTCCTGCTCGCGGTCCTTTACGTCGCGCTGGCCGAGTTGCGGCTGGAAGTTGGATGAAAACTTGATGCCGTAGGGCGGATCGAGGTAGATCATCTGCACCTTGTCCGCGAGGTCTTCGCGCCGGGCGAGGCTGGCCATGACTTGTAGCGAGTCGCCGAGGATCATGCGGTTCGCCCAGCCCACATCGTGCTGATAGAACTGCACGGCCTTGGCATAGTCGTGCTGGGGATCGGCAAACAGATCGCGCTGGATATCCTCCCGCGCGAGAACCCGAAGAATTGCCTGGGTGGAGACGCGCTCGTGCATATGCAACGCGACTGGATCGACTTCAAACCAAGGTTTCTCGCGCTTTCCGCTCCACTCCAGCCAAGGTTCGTGACGTCGAAGTGCAGACGCGAGGGTGCGTGTCTCATCGTCCGAAAGGGCCCTCTTCCGCGCAATAGCCAGGAGCTCCGGTAGCTTGTCTTCCGCGCCCGAGTCCGTTGCCGAGCGGAGAATTGGGGGCAGATGTGGATTATACTCGTGCCGGATCATCAACTTTTTCTGAATCACGCCCTGCGCTTCGAGCCCAGCAGGAGGAATGTTCTTCCGTGTGGCTGGATACTTGATTGAGGCGATAGAAGCAGCTGTGTTCGATTCAGCTGGATTCGGTTTAGGTGTGCGGGGCATAGTCCGACTCAGTTATATGAAAAGGCAGGTGCAAGGTCGTACTCGGCCTGGAGATCCGGATCGAGTTTGGAGAGGAAGCTGTTGGTGTGTTCGGGGGGGTGAAGTTGGCCTCGAAGACGTCGGAGAAGTACGTGAAGAACACAAGCCAGAGCACAACGTGCTGTACTCGGCCGCATCCATGCTGGTGCGGAGCGCATCGGCCGCCTTCCAGAGCTGGGCCTCGAAGCCGAGGGGGCCTGGAGCGTTGGTGGCTGGTGCCTCTGATCCTGCGATAGCGATCGAGCCGCCTCGGCCTCGGCCGGGCACCAGGATGCCCTTCTCGACCAGGGCGGCCTTAACGGTGTCGTATGTGGCCTCATCCCAGCCGAGCAACTCCCGCAGCTTGCTGTTACCCGAGCTGCCGTCCAATGCCTGAAGGGCTCCAAGGAACTCATCAAGCTGCTCCTGATCAGCGATCAACAGGTCAGACCTTCGCCTCTCGGGGCAGTATGACCACCACTGCCAGGTAGTGGGGCATCACGCTTCCTGCAGGATCCTGCGCACGGTGGTGGCGGAGAGACCCACCATGGCCGCCACCTTGCGGTGGGGGAGCCCCTGGGCTGCGAGTTCCTTGACGTGCTCAGCCTGCGCCGGCTTGTAGGAGTGCTTGCGGCCGAACTTCACCCCAGCCGCCAGAGCGCGGAGCCGGCCTTCCTCAGTGCGCTCCAGGATCAGCTCCCTCTCGATCTCGGCTGCGGCAGCCAGGATTCCCACCACGAGCTTCGCCATCTTCCCCAGGCCCAGGGTGTCCACGCGGCCGTCGAGCGTGCGCACGTGACAGCCGCGATCCAGCAGCTCGGCAACGCGAGAGACGCAATCCTCCATCGAGCGGCCAATCCGATCGAGCTTCGGCACCACCAGCACGTCCCCAGACCCAAGAGCGGCAAGGGCCGCCTGGAGCTGCACACGATCTGAAAACGGAGCGGCACCGCTGATGTGCTCGCAGTAGATCTGCTCGCTCGGCACGCCAGCAGCGGCAAGGGCATCGAGCTGGGCCGCCGTGTCCTGCTGGACGGTGGAGCAGCGGGCGTATCCGATCTGGGCCATGGGGGCGCTAGAACTGCTCACAATCTGGCGCAGAGTTCCGGCGCATGCAGAGCCCAGTCTTCTGATATGAGGATCTGTTGCGCCGAATATCCTGAGTTGTGGTGCACTGCAGCCAGCCACCATGTCGGCGATTTCGAAGGCACGTCTCGGCCTTCAGCCTCAGCAGCGACCGCGGACCCAGTCGACCCTTCAGGACAGGCCGCCAGCGGACGATCGGGACACTGTTCGGCGAGGGCGCCATGGACGGGGTAGCAGGCGGGCAGGAAGCGTCACTGGAAGGCCTCCGCCATCGCAGGGTGCTCACCGGCAGCGATGGCCCCCAGCTCGGCCGTACTCAGGTGTTCCATGTCAGGCAGCGGCAGCGGCAGCGGCAGCAGGCCACGGCACGCGAGGGTCAGGTACAAGCCAAATCTGTTCTCATGGGTGAGGGGCGCAGCGTTGATGGCCTCCAGCAGCAGCTGCTGGCCCAGGGCGGAGGCCCGCGGGTCGAGGCCCGTTAGCTTCGCGGTGCTGTTGATGGCACCCAGCGCCACTGCGAGGTTCCCCTTCTCGGTGGCCCGGCGATAGAGAAACTCCAAGCGGGCGAGCGTCTGCTCCATCAGCTGGGGCCTCGCTTCCTGCCAGTCAGCGGCGAGTCGGTCGCGCATGGCGGCCAGCAGCCGGCGGCCCTGGCGGTCGCTCAGGCCCCAGCTGCGGCAGAGCTGGCGAAGGTCGGCAGCGGAGCCTCCCTCCAGATGCAGCGCCCGCAGCTGATCGAGTCGGGCCTCGGTCTGGGTGGTGCGGTCGGTCGAAACGGTCATCGGCGGTCACGGGTCAGGGGGGCAGCGGTGCTCATTGGGCTGCCTCGACGGGGTGCACGAACAACCAGTCGATCCTCAGGATCCGATCAAGCTCACCCGGGAGGGTGATCAGGTTTTCGTGGCTCGTCCTGTCGGCGTCCCAAATGATCGCTGGCACCGGCTCGCGGTCCGGTCTACGGATCTCGACGGATGTACCCCTCTTCATTAGCCAGTCCACGTTGCGGTGTGATTTGCGTGCGGCTTCTGTGAAGCTTTGGTGGGGCGCTTGAGCGGCTGGATCTGTGGTGGGTTTCGAGCGGGTCATTGGTCCAAGGGGATGAGGGTGTTCGGAGGACTGGTTGTGTGGGGGGGGGGAGTTCAGGTCATGGATGAAGCGTTTTCTCGTTTCTCCCGTGCTCTCCAGAAATGGCGGTTGATCGGTTGGACTTGAGTGATGCCAAGGGATTTAGTGGTTGGCGTAGCCGGTTGGAGGCGGTTGGAGCGGTTGGCGTTCGAACCACCTCCAACCACCCTCCAACCGGTCCTCCAACCGGTGGATCCCTTGGTACAACAGGGATCCAACCGATCAACCAAGGTTCAACCGATTCAGTGAGCTTCATGACGGCAGAACAGGCGCGAACAGGGTGAAGCCGTGGCCATCGATCTCCCGTAGTAGCCCCCGCCGGACCATGGACTTGGCTTGCTTGCGGATCAGCTCCATCTGCGACTTGGAGGGGTCGTATGTGTTGTGGAGGATCTCAGCGATCTGCCGGCAGGTGCCACCGTTCGGCCCCTTGAGTCCACCGATCGCCTCGAGCACTTGCCGCTGTTCCTCGGTCAGCTCAGCAAGCTTCCGGGTGCGTTTCTCATCGGCCTGGTGCTCGACCAGCCAGGCGGAGTGCTCACCAGTCCGGGACCAGCGGCCGGAGGCAGGGTCAAGGGTGACCACGAGATCAGAGCTAAGGCTGTCGCGTGATTCGCAGGCAAGGCGCCGATCAGGGGTGTCCTTCATCGGCAGGCTGCCGACCTTGCCAGCGTTGAGGTAGTGGAGGGTGAGGATCGTGCTGGCGGCACCGGCGATAGCGCTGTGGCCACTCAGGGCCTCAGTGCCGGTGGCCTCGGAGGACTTGTTGCAGTGATGGATCAGCAGCAGAGATCCGCCGGCATCCATGACGTCTGTCTTGAGTTCGTAGATCAGGGCACCGATCTCTGGATCGTTCTCCCCGAACGGGCATGACCGGGTGATGGATCGAAGGGAATCAACGATCACCACCGCGCCGGGATGGGCCTTGATGGCGTCTTGGAGCTCGTCGAGATCGTGTTCGGTGACGCGGAAGCGACGGACCCAAAGCAGGCGGGGATGGTCCCAGATCGCAAGCTGCTCCAGCTGGTTGTTGGTGCTGGCGTCGCCCTGGTCATCGGTGACGAGGATCACCGGGGGCTGGGATGGCGGGCTGCCGAAGCCCAGGAAGTCCTCCTGCTGGAGCAGCGCCCGGGCGGCAGCGACAGCGAGGCGAGTCTTTCCGACCTTGGGGCGTCCGCCGATGATCGTCAGGTCACCGGAAGGGATCAGTCCAGGGATCAGCCAGCGAATGGCCGGTTTGGGCATGGCCTGACGATCTGCCGCAGTGAGCAGTGAGAAGGTGTTGCCGGCCTGCCGGTCCTGGGCCTCGAGCACCTGAGCACCGAGTTCCTTGCTGGTGATGACGCTGCGCAGGTCGAGTGCTGCGAGGGCATGGCGCAGCCGTGCCAAGCGTCGGAGCGTGTTCCTCTCAGTGGTGACTAGGGCGGCGCAACAGCAGCGGAAGCATTCGAGCCGGCGGCAGAGGCTGAGCTTGGTGGACTTGCGTTTCTTCGGCCTCGACCTGGGTTTTGCTACTGCTGTCGGCACCGGCTTCAGTGCCCGCACCTTGGCGGCATCGGCAGCAGCCCTCAGCTCGGCGGGGACGTCAAGGGGGGGCAGGTTGCGGGAGGCCGTCATGACGCCCCCTGCTGGGCGAGGGAGGCAACGGCTTCAGGCGACGGCGTGCCAAGGACCCACCTGTGGAAGATCTCCAGGTCGGCGGCCTGATAGTCCACCAGCCGCTGCCATTGCTCGACGGCTGCCATGAGGCGTCCCAGGGAGGGGTCGTCTCTCCGGGCCTCCGCCAGGGGATCGCGGAGATCTTGCAGGTGGCGGCGAGTGGCCTCCAGCAGCTCCCGGCCGAGGCGGACGTCTTCAGCGGTGGCCTGATGCGGATCCGGCAGCGCGAGGGTGGCGTGGACGTAGGCCCGGACCCTCGCGAACACGTCGCGCAGCGCAGGGGCCAGGACGGCCACCTCGCGACGACGCTGGAGACGCTGGGCGGGCTTGAAGTCCACGCGGTCGACGTGGGGACGGAGGATCAGACTGTTGTCGGAAAATCCGCCGGAGAGGTTCACCACAGCCCAGCGGCGCCCCTCGATGTCGAGCACCTGGCCGAGCTTCAGGCCGGCGGGAGGGGTGAATCGCTCGCCCCAATAGCAGCTCAGCAGGTCATCCGATCGCCTGCACTTGTCATCGGTGTCACGGCCGCAGACCGGGCAGCGGCGATGTTTCCCGCTTGCAATCCATGGCTTGGTCATTGCCCCCCCTCCACGGCAGGGAAGGGCTTCCAATGCAGCAGCTCAGCCAGACAGCCAATACAGGTCGACATGGCAACACCTCAGGTCGAGGTAATTGCAGCCAACTCCTGGCGCCGCAAGCGGCCCCGATAAGAGAGGGCATCAACGCAGGCAGGGATGTTCCACTGCCTTGGCGAGTTGCAGAGGGGGCCAAAGCGCCAATGTTTCCCCTCAATCAGAAAGCTGTGGTGGTCGGCGTACCGCTTGAGAGTCCGCACAGAGACGCCAAGAGTGAGAGCAGCTTGCCCAGACGGAAGCCACCTCTCTTGATGGAGAGCCATGTTTATGAAATCGGAAGTTCTTTGATAGAAAGTCAGACCTCACAACAGGCGTCACGCCTAGTAGTGGCAAGTCGCTTAGATCAATCAGGCGTCACGCCTAGACGGATTTGCGGCGACTCAACGGAGAGGCCTCGCGCCAAACCGTGGACCGAGGACTTCACCCTTGGCGTCACGCCATAAGGTGTTGAGCACTCTGGTGAGGCCACTTTGCATGGCATGACCTGCCTTGTCAACCCTCCTGGAAGGCGGCCGCTTCCGCCATTGCATTGAGGCGATCCCTGCCTCTTCTGACGGACGCGTCGATGGTCTCACTGTCTGTCCAGGCGCCGTAGTGGAGCTGGTGAGTCTGCAAGCTGTGGCGCATGCATGCAGCTGTAACCCTTGGACTCAGGTCATAGACCTCATGGGCGCGAAGAGCGTACCCATGCCGGAAGCTGTAGGCCGACAGTCGGCCATCAGTTACAGCCACTTCAGTCTTCAGCAATTTCCATACAGCCCGGCGGTCCAGGTACTGACGAACCGACATGGCCGCAGCCCGATCGGTCGTTCCGAGTGGAGGTAGTTCCACGAGCTTGCTCTCCAATAGCCGTAGCAGACGGAGGCTTTCGCCCTCCATCCCGATTGGATCAAGACCTGGTACATCACCCGGGTTGCTATTGCCCCTTGCCGTCCGCTTGCGATACCCCACATGCAACTTGTCTGCGTTGGGCTGGCAATACTTCAGTTCCACCGGCCGCAGGCCAAAGCATCCCAGTAGGCCCACGGCCAGGCGCCACCTCGGATCTGGAATCGCCTCCAGCACCCTCATGAGTTGAGCATCCTTCAATGGTGTGGCTCCCTCCCGCTCCGTACGCGAGCCAGCTCTGCCCACAAAGGCAGTCAGATCATCGGGTGGCGTCCACCGCTCCGGTGCTCCTGTCTGGACCACGGTGTACCGGAGCAGCTGGGCGGCGTACTGGATCCGGAGCTTGCGTCCTCGGCTGCCAGGCTCGCCGCCGTAACGATCCCTCAGGGCCGCCAGCAACGTTCGTGCATCCCTTGGCACCGGCCTGGCTCCCATCACCATCAGCACCTTCGCCATCACCGGTCTGTAGGCCGCCTGCCAGGTCGATTCCTTCACGTCTCCGGTGTCAGCGGTCTTGTGCTTGTGGAACCGGTGGACCAGCTCCTGCCAGTCCATGCGCCCGAGCTGGGTCGCGGCGGGCGCACGCAGGAGGTCATAGGCCTCCTTCAGCCCGAGACGCTGGCCATCCATACGGTTGCGGATCTCCGGCAACAGTCCAAGCAGCTCACAGGTGCAATCGGCGTTCCAGGGCAGATCGAGCACCACGGAGCTGCGGCTGCCGTCTTCAAAGCGGTGGGTCAGCTGAACCTTGCCGGCGATTTCACGGATGCTCCAGCCGAAGCCGTGTTGCTGCTTGATGGCACCACGAACGTTGGCCACCCATTTGGCCGGCTGCGAACCCATCAGGCAGGAAGTCGGGGGAACGCCCCCATTGTGCGCAGAATCGTGCGCAGAATCGACCTCACACGTCCAGACAGGTCATCACAGGCTCCATGACCATGGCTCAGAACCCTTGTGCTGGAGCGGATTGTGGTGATGCCCGATGCCGGTTTCGAACCAGCGACATCCTGCTTGTAAGGCAGGCGCTCTACCGCTGAGCTAATCGGGCGGTTGGCCCATTCTGGCGGAGGGGGCGACGCGGACCAGGCATCCGGGGCCGGCGGCCGGTACCTTGCCGGCAGCGTCCGGAGCCCGGCCATGGCCAGCGGCCGCCGCCACGATCGCGCCACCCGATGGCTGGCCCTGCCCTTCGGGCTGCTGTGGGGGCCGGCCCTGGGGCCGGCGGGGGTGGCCGTCGCCACCGGCGCCTTCCTGCTCGGCGGCCTCTGGCTCTCCCCCGACCTCGACACCCGCTCCAACGCCACCCGCCGCTGGGGTCCCATGCGCCTGCTCTGGTGGCCCTACCGGCGCCTGCTCAGCCACCGCTCCCTGCTCTCCCACAGCCCCCTGCTGGGCACCAGCCTGCGGCTGCTGTGGCTGGCGGCGCTGGTGCTGCTCGCCTGCGCCGCCCTCGGGCCCCTGGGCGCCCCGCCGCCTGGCGAGCTGCTGCAGCGGGGCCGGGAACTCTGGGGTTCCCAGCGGCCCCTGCTGATCGCCGCCTTCGTGGGCCTGGAGGCCAGCAGCTGGCTGCACCTGCTCCAGGACGGCGATCCGATCCCGCGGCTGCCCCGGCCCCTGCGCGCCCTGCGCCGGCGCCTCAGCCGCCTCAGCAGCAGGAGCCGCCGCTGGCGGGGGCCGGCGCGGTCGCGGGTCCGTCGGCGGTAGGGGAGACCCCCCCGTCGAAGGGCAGGGCGCTGCCGCAGCCCTCGAACAGGCCGTAGTGGCGGCTGAAATCACCGATGAACTCGAAGTGGGGCGCCAGCCGGCTTTCGGCCAGCATCCGGAAGGTGTTGCCGCAGACCGGAAACACCCGTCCGGACTCGATGTGGTGGTGCTTGTCGAAGGGCAGGGCGTCGGGGTGGCCGGCGATGCTGCCGCGGTAGATCACCGCCTGGCCGTGGTCCTCGCAGGCGTCCTCCAGGGCCTCGATCTGGAACAGCCGGTAGGTGGCGGAGAAGAAGCGGATCGCGCCGGTGCGCGCCGCCAGCTCCGGGTCGGTGATCTCCAGGGGCCGGTCGTTCACCAGGCGCGGATCGGCGAAGCCGGCCTGGCGCGCCAGCCGCAGGAAGTCGTTCCAGTAGAGGGCGCCGCTGAGGCATTCGCCGTGCAGCACCGGGTCGTGGCGCAGGGCCTCGGGCACGCGCCGGTCGGCGTAGACGTCGGCGAAGAAGAATTCCCCGCCGGGCTTGAGCAGCCGCCGCACCCCGTTGAGCACCGCCAGCTTGTCCGCCGAGAGGTTGACCACGCAGTTGGAGATCACCAGATCGAAGCTGCCGGGCTCCAGTGGCAGCGCCTCCAGCTGCTCGATGCGGCCCTCCAGGAAACGCACATTGGCGTAACCGAACACCTCGGCGTGGTGGTCGGCATGGCGCCGGGCCACCTCCAGCTGCTCCGGCGTCATGTCGACGCCCACCACCTCGCCGCCGGCCCCCACCAGCTGGGCCAGCAGGTAGACATCGCGGCCGCTGCCGCAGCCCAGGTCGAGCACCCGCAGGCCCTCCAGCAGCGGCGGCACCACCAGGCCGCAGCCGTAGTAGCGGCTCAGCACCTCGGGGTGGATCCGGGCCAGCAGGGGCCGCAGCGGCGGCGGCATGCTGCTGGCATCGCAGCAGGCGCTGGTGCGCAGGTCGGCGCTGCTGCTGAGGGTGGAGCCGTAGTACTCCTGCACGCTGCGGTGCAGATCGGTGGCGCTGGTCATCGGGGGAGGGTCGTGGGGGCTGGGGCGGCGTGTGACTGGGACGGGCGGGGCTTCAGCTCAGGGCGCCCCCGCAGCTGGAGCCGGCGCCGGCGGTGCAGCCGAAACAGTGGTCGGCCACGGCGATCGGCGCCCCATCAGGGTCCCGTTCCAGCAGCTGGCGCAGGTGGGCCCGGGGGCCGCTGCCGGCCGGCAGGTCGAGCATCTGGTTGAAGTCACAGTCGTAGAGAGAGCCCTGCCAGTCGACGCTGATCGTCGAGCGGCACATCACCTGCTCCAGATTGGCCGGGTTGTGGTGCTGGCGCAGCAGTGCCCTGTAGTTCTCCAGCTGCCCCTGCTGGCCCAGCACCGCCGCGAAGCGCTGGATGGGCATGTTGGTGATCGTGAACAGGCGGTTGAAGCGCAGCCCGAAACGATCGGCCAGCTCACGCCGGTAGTCGGCCTCCAGGGCGGCCTGGGGCGGCGGCAGGCTGGGGCCCTGGGGGTTGTACACCAGATCCAGCTCCAGGCCTGCGTCCGGATCGCCGTAGCCGAGGGCGTTGAGCTGGCGCAGGCCCGCGAGGCTGCGCGCGAACACCCCATCACCCCTCTGCCGGTCGACGTTGTCGGCGAGGTAGCAGGGCAGGGAGGCCACCACCTTCACCCCCTGCTGGGCCAGGAACCCGGCCAGGTCCTCATGGCCGGGTTCGCTGAGGATGGTGAGGTTGCAGCGGTCGATCACGGCCACCCCCAGCCCCCGGGCCTGGCGCACCAGCTCGCGGAAGCCGGGATGCAGCTCCGGCGCACCGCCGGTGAGATCCAGGCTGGCGATCGCCCGGGCCCGCAGCACCGCCGGAACCAGGGCGATGGTCTCGGCCCCCATCATCTCGGTGCGGCTGGGGCCGGCGTTCACATGGCAGTGGCTGCAGCTCTGGTTGCAGCGGTAGCCAAGATTCACCTGCAGGGTGTCGAGGCGGCCGCGGCTCAGGGCCGGGAACGGCGGAGCCAGGGTGGTGGTGGAGCCGGTCAGATCGGCGACGCCCATGGATGGGGGGAACGGATGCCGGCGGAGTTACCGGCGGGGCGGCGAATCGGATGGGCGGAGTGGGGGCTCAGCTGGGCTGGGCTGCCGCCTCCTTCTGACCACCGATCACCAGCCGCAGCAGAATCGGGGCCAGGAAGGTGGTACCGATCACCATCAACAGGATGGCGGCTTCCAGGGCCGGGGTGAGGATGCCGGCCTGGGTTCCCAGACCCAGGAAGATCAGACCCACCTCGCCGCGGGGCATCATCCCCAGACCCACCACCAGGCGGTTGGTGGGGTCCTTGCTGGTGTAGGTCCAGCCCGTGGCCACCTTGCCGGCCACGGCCACCACCAGCAGGAACAGGGCCACCACCAGCCCCTCGCGGTTGGCGGGATCGAAGGGGTTGAGCACCGAGAGGTCCATGCCGGTGCCGATCAGCACGAAGAACACCGTGGCGAACAGGGCCACCAGGGGTTTGACGGCGGCTTCGATGTCGTGGGTGTGCTTGGAGGCACTGAGGATCAGGCCGGCGGCGAAAGCGCCCAGGGCGGCCTCCAGGCCGATCGCCTGGGCGGCGAAGCAGCAGAGGGTGAGCACCACGAAGCTGGCCACCGCCACATCGCCGGGGGCCTTGAGCTGATCCACCACCCAGTCGAAGGCGGGGGCGGCGAAGCGGCTGAGCACCAGGGCGACGGCCACGAAGATCACCGCCGCGACGCACAGCTGGATGACCGGTCCGAGGGTGAAGGAACCACCGCCGGCCAGGGACACCACCACCGCCAGGATCACGATGCCGAGGATGTCGTCGAGCACGGCGGCGCCGATGACGATCTGGCCTTCCTTGCGCTTCAGCCATTGCAGCTCGCCGAACACGCTCGCCGTGATGCCGATCGAGGTGGCCGTCATGGCGGCACCGGCGAACACGGCCGGGATGAACGGCACATGGAAGATGTAGTAGAGCCCGGCGGTGCCGGCGGCGAAGGGCAGCACCACGCCGGTGAAGGCCACGGTGCCGGCCTGGATGCCCACGGCCACCAATTCATCCAGCTCGCTCTCGAGGCCCGTGAGGAACAGCAGAGAGAACAGGCCGATCTCGGCCACCACCTTCAGGCTGGAAAACGTCTCGGAATACAGAGAACTGATGGACTCCGGGGTCATGCCGCCCAGGGAGCTCAGCATCCCGAGCAGAGCGCCGCTCAGCTGGGCCTGGGCTTCGGGGGGCACCACCAGGTGCAGGCCGGAGGCGCCGATGATCACGCCGGCGACCAGTTCGCCAAGGATGGTGGGCAGCTGCAGGCGCACCATCAGCTCCGCCATGAAGCGGGCCGCCACGAAAATCACGAGAAAACGGCCAACCCCGATCAGGGTTTCCGTCACTTCAACCTGGTGGCTGCCGACTTCCATCAGCAAGGTGGGCAGCAGATCCATCAGGTGGGGTACGGGTGGGTGCAGTTTTAGAAGGAAAGAGGCTTGAACTGTTGTCTGGACGACACCAGAAACCAAAGGATCCCGTGATGGATCCGATCAGCGCTGGTGATCGATGGCGTTGATCCACGCCAGCCAGCGACCTAGAGCAAGCCCACCCGTCCCGGCAGGAACGGGTGGGCGCCCGGGGACCCGATGGATCAGAACTTGTGGTCGCGCAGGGCTTCCACGGGGTAGATGTAGGTGATGATCGAGAAGTCCGCGTAAAACTTGGCTTCGATCTCACGGGTGATGGTGTCGGCCAGCTCGCGGGTGCCGGTGAGCACTTCGATCTTCACGTTGGAGAGGGTGTGGGACACACTCGGCTCGCCAGTGGAGCGCACATTGCGGCTCCCCTCACCACCAGCGGCGTTGACGGTGTAACCGGTGGCGCCTGCCGCCTTGATGAGCTTGACGAGCTTCTTGGAGAGAACTTCCTCCGCAACGATCACAAGCTTCCAGACCTGTTGACTCATGGGATTGACCTAAAGGGTGGTAGGCAGGAAATGGATTGGTGGATGAGAATCTATCGGCCGAGCATCACTTCTGCAATCCCGATGAAGAGGGGGATGCAGATGGCGATCGCCACGGGGGTGCCGATGGCGGTGGAGGCGCCGATGTAGGCCGAGGGATTGGCCGAGGGGATGCCGGCACGCAGGGTGGGCGGGCCCGAGATGTCCGAGCTGGAGGCGGCGATCACCGCCAGCACGACGGCACCACCGATGCTGAAGCCGGTGATCTTGTGGATGATCAGGCCAACGCCGAAGGCCAGGAAGCCGTGCACGATGGGGGAAATGAAGGCGTAGATGGCGAACCACTGGGCCACCTTGCGCAGCTCGTTCATCCGTTGGGCCGCCTCCATCCCCATGATGATCATCAGAACCGCCAGGAAGCCGCGGAACAGGGGGTTGAAGAAGCTCTCGTAGACGGGCTCAGGCTTGGTGAGGATGCCGAGGGCCACGCCCAGCAGCAGCGACGTGACGGCCGAACTCTGGATGCTTTCCTTGATGATTGGCCAGACTTGGACTTTCTCGGCGGTGTTGCCGGTCTTCTTGGAGAGGTAGACGCTGGCCACCACGATGGCCGTCACCAGCGCCGGGATGTCCATGAAGGGGTAGAGGGCCGCCGTCCAGGCCTCATAGGGGATCTTGGCGGAATCCAGCTGGGGCAGCACGGCCGCCAGGGTGGAGCCGCTCACCGCACCGAACAGACCGCCGGTGGCCACGGCGTCAGGCACGCTGATGCCGGGCAGTTTGCCCAGGGTCCAGCGGGCGAGGAAGACGATCACGATGCCCAGGCCCACGGCCGCAAGCGCCGGCAGAAAGATCTCGGTGGGGTTGGAATTCCGAATCGCGATCCCGCCCGTCAGGCCGATCTTCATCAGCAGGAAGAAGCTGATGAACTTGTAGATCGAATCAGGGATCGCCAGCTGGCTGCCAAGGGCGGCCACGATGATCCCGCCGATCAGGAATCCCAGGGTCGGGGACTGAACCTGCTCCAGGAAGAGCGGGAGGAAGTCGGAGATGAATGCCACGTGGTGTCGGAGTTCTCTTCGGTTGAGTGGCCGGAAAGGTAGCAGCCGCCACAGCCGGCCCGTCGAAGGTAACAAAGTGTAAAGTTTGCGTCACGTGGCTGGTCCTTGCCTGGTTCTGAGTTTCTTCTGTGTCGGAAGATGGCGGGCGTTGAAGGAATCCAGGCTCCGTGATCTCTGCGCCTCCAATGCCATTCAGCGGCCGTGAATCAGCAGCCTTTGCGTGATTCCGGTCGCGGCGCTGTTCTGCATCTGGAGCGGCAGGCGGTTCGTGCTGGTGGATAGATTTCCCCTGACTGGCCCAACGGAGGCTCTGCCGCCCATATCCTTTGCCCCGCAGGACCTCCGCCGGCATCCGGATGATGGCAAGGTGATTGCAGGTCGCCGCTTGGGGTGGTCGCGGCCGGGTCCACCGCCGCTCGATGGATCATCGCTTCACGGTGCGATCGATCGCCCCGGACCCTTGTCCTGTGGTCGCCGATGCCACCCCTGGTGTCGCCAACGACCATGGGCTCGGCGGAGCTCCTCGGCGGTGTCAGGGGATGGTGGGATGTGGTCAATGTCGCTCTCAGGCTGGGGCGGGCCTGAGGATCGGGCCCGCGCCGATCCCATCCCCGAGGTAGTCACAGCCACCGCCATGGGTATCCGCAGCCACCGGCAGGGCCCACCCGGACCCTGCCGTCAACGCCTGCGCCGCCATCGCCAAGGATGGTTCCCGTGGTTTTCGCCCGCCTGCGATGTCCGGTTCCCGGCCGCTTTCTGCCTCTCAAGCCGATGGGGTCACCCTGGAGGCCCTGGCCGAGTTGGTGGCGATCGTGGACCGCTTGCGGGATCCCCAGGGCGGTTGCCCCTGGGACCTGGCCCAGACCCACAGCACCCTGATTCCCTACGTGCTCGAGGAGGCCCATGAGGTGGCCGATGCGATCCGCCGCGGCGACGACGATCACCTGGCCGAAGAGCTGGGGGACCTGCTGCTGCAGGTGGTTCTGCACGCCCGCATCGCCAGTGAGGCGGGGCGCTTCGACCTGGCCGCCGTCGCCCGCGCCATCGCCGCCAAGCTGGTGCGCCGCCACCCGCACGTGTTCGATCCGGCGGCGGAGCGGGCCGACGATCCGGAGGCCGTGCGCCGCAGCTGGGAGGCGATCAAGGCCGCCGAGCGCCAGCAGCCAGCCGGCGCCAGCCCCCTCAGCGACCGCCTGGCGGAGAAGGTGCGCGGCCAGCCCGCGCTGGCCGGCGCCATGACGATCTCGCGCAAGGCCGCCGCCGCCGGCTTCGAGTGGGACGCCATCGAGGGAGTGTGGGCCAAGGTGCAGGAGGAGCTGGACGAGCTGCGGGAGGCCGTGGCCAGCGGCGACCGGGCCCATGCCCAGGAGGAACTGGGCGACGTGCTCTTCACCCTGGTGAACGTGGCCCGCTGGTGCGGTATTGACCCGGAGGAGGGCCTGGCGGGCACCAACCGCCGCTTCCTCGACCGCTTCTCCCGGGTCGAGGCCGCCCTGGGCGGCGACCTCGCTGGCCGCGGCATCGCCGAGCTGGAGGGCCACTGGCGGGCCGCCAAGGCCCAGATCCGTGCCGAGCAGGATCCCGGCCCTAGGCCTCCTCAGGCGGGCCCTGCCGCCGGTGGTTCTTGATCGATCCCCGCTGCCGTTTGGCCTTCAGCCGGCGCTCCACCGAGCCGCGGCTGGGCTTGGTCGGCCGGCGGGGCGGCGGCGGCGGCGCGATCGCCGCCTGGATCAGCTCCACCAGGCGCTTCTGGGCTGCCTGACGGTTCTGCCACTGGGAGCGGTGCTCCGCTGCCACCACCACCAGGCCCGCCGGGGTGAGCCGGCCGGCCAGCCGCCGCAGGGCCCGCTCCCGCAGGGCGGGGGGCAGGGCATCGCTGGCGGCCAGGTCGTACACCAGCTCCACCCGGGAGTCGGTGGTGTTCACCCCCTGGCCGCCGGGGCCGGAGGCGCGCGAGAAGCGCCAGCCCAGCTCGGCCGCCGGGATCACCCGGCCGTTCCCCAGGGGCAGATCGCCGCTCACACCAGGCTCACTTCGCCGCTGCCGATGTCGAAGTAGGCGGCCTGGATGGTCAGCCGTCCCTCCGCCACCGCCTGGTGCAGCAGGGCACTGCGCCGGGGCAGCGCGGCGGCGGCGGCGGCGGCGTTGTGGCGCACCGCCTGGGCGAGGTCGGCGCCCGGCTCGAGGCTGGCCCGGATCGGCGTCACCAGCTCCTCCAGCAGGGGCGTGAGCGGGTGGCTGGCCATCGCGGCGGTCACCGCGCCGCAGCCGCTGTGGCCCATCACCAGGATCAGGGGCACCGCCAGCTCAGCCACGGCGTACTCCAGCGAGGCCACCCCCGCATCGAAGGCCGTGTTGCCGGCGCTGCGCACCTCGAACAGTTCCCCGGCCCCGCAGGCGAAGATCCACTCCGGCGCCACCCGCGAATCGGCGCAGCAGAGCACCGAGGCCCAGGGCCGCTGGCCGGCGGCCAGGGCATCGGGGCGCACCTGGCAGTGCATCGGCCAGCTCTCGTGCAGCAGGGTGGCCCGCGACAGGGGATCGGCGCTGCGCTCGGCGTCCTGCCAGGTGCGGCAGAAGTCGCGGTTGCGGCGCAGCAGCTCCTGGAGCGGATCGCCGCCGGGGCGGCACACCGAAAGCCGCTCCACCAGGGTGCCGTCCGCCGCCGCGGCCGCCGCCGGCCGGGGCGCCAGGGTCTCCAGGGCCACGCTGGCGCCCGCCAGGGCGAGGAGCCTCATCAGTTGGCGTCTGGAATGTGCCATGGCGCCGTGACAAGGGGTCCTGCCGAAGGTTTAGCTGGAAAGCCACGAGCCAACCGCATGGGACCGCAACAGCCACCGGCCGACGCCTGCCCCCCGGACGCCTGGGTGGACGAGGAACTGGGCGGGGTGCGCTACGGCCTGGCCGCCACCGTGGTGGAGGAGCACACCAGCCCCTACCAGCGCATCACCATCATCGACAGCCAGACCTACGGCAAGGGGCTGCTGCTCGACGGCTGCTGGATGACGGCGGAACGGCAGGAACGGCATTACCACGAACCGCTGGTGCATCCGGCCCTCTGCGCCGCCGCCTCCATCGAGCGGGTGCTGGTGATCGGCGGCGGTGACGGCGGCACCGCCCGCGAATGCCTGCGCCACCCCGGCGTCGCCCACCTCGACATGGTGGAGATCGACGGGCTGGTGGTGGAGCTCTCCCGCAAGCACCTGCCCAGCCTGGGCGGCGACGCCTGGAGCGACCCCCGCTTCCACCTCACCGTCGGCGACGGCATCGCCTGGGCGGCCAACGCCCCCGACGCCAGCTACGACGTGGTGCTGGTGGACGGCTCCGATCCCGCCGGGCCGGCCGAGGGCCTGTTCAACCGCACGTTCTTCCAGAACTGCCGCCGCCTGCTGCGCCCCGGCGGCGTGTTCGCCACCCAGAGCGAATCCCCCGAGGCCTTCCGCCAGGTCCACATCGACACCGTGCGGCTGCTGCGCGAGGTGTTCGGCCACGCCGATCCGATGTACGGCTGGGTGCCGATGTACCCGAGCGGCTGGTGGAGCTGGACCTTCGCCTGCCCTGACGGCCCCCGCTACCTGGAGCCGCTGCCGGAGCGGGCCGCGGCGGTGGCGCCGGGCTGCAGCATCTGGTCGCCCCGCTGGCAGCGGGGGGCCTTCGAGGCGGTGCCGGCCTTCGTGGAGCGCGCGCTGACCGACGCGGCGAGCCAGCCATGAGCCAGGAGCTGTTCGACACCGAAGGGGCGATCTACATGGGCGCCCGCCGCGACCCCCGTGGCTGCGCCGTGGGCCTGTTCGGCGTTCCCTACGACGGCACCACCTCCTTCCGCCCCGGCACCCGCTTCGGCCCGGCGGCGATCCGGGACGTGAGCAGCGGCCTGGAGAGCTACGACCCCCAGCTCGACCTTGATCTCGAGGACCTGGCCTTTGCCGACCTCGGGGCGGTGGCGATCCCCTTCGGCGCCCCCGAACCGGTGGTGGAGGCCGTGGGCCGGGCGACTGAGGCGGTGCTGGATCTGGGTCTGGCGCCCCTGATGCTGGGAGGTGAGCACTCGATCAGCAGCGGCGCGGTGGCGGCGGTGGCGCGGCGCTATCCCGATCTGGTGCTGGTGCAGCTCGATGCCCACGCTGACCTGCGCCAGGAGTGGCTCGGGGCCCACCACAGCCACGCCTGCGCCATGCGCCGCTGCCTGGAGGTGCTGCCCAGCGGCGAGCTGCGCCAGATCGCCATCCGCAGCGGCACCCGCGAGGAGTTCCGGGAGCTGCATACCAGCGGCCGCCTGGTGCCGATCGACGCCATGGCGGCGGCGCTGGCCCCCCTGCGGGGCCGGCCCCTCTATCTCACCGTTGACCTCGACTGGTTCGATCCGGCGGTGCTGCCGGGCACGGGCACGCCCGAACCCGGCGGCTTCCACTGGCCCCAGTTCGCTGAGCTGGTGGAGGAGCTGCGCCAGCACCGGCTCTTGGCCGCCGACGTGGTGGAGCTGGCCCCCCAGCTCGACCCCAGCGGCGTCAGCGCCGTGCTGGCCGCCAAGGTGACCCGCAGCCTGCTGCTGCTGCTCGGGCGGCCGGTTACCTCAGGCGCCCCGGCTCAGTAGCAGCAGGTGCCGCTGGTTCGCTGCTCGCGCAGGCGGGTGTGCTGCTGGCCGATCAGCTGCACGGCCAGGGTGGGGTGGTTGTGCAGCAGGTTGAGGAAGCGGAGCCGATCGAGGCGCAGCACCTCCACGGGGGTGCGTGCGAAGGCGTCGCTGCGGTGGCTCAGCTCGCGCCAGGTGATGTCCTGGTAGCTGAACAGCTCACCGGGGCGGTAGCAGGTTTTTTCGCCCTGCTCGCCCACCAGCTCGACGATGCCGCGACGCACGGCGTAGATGGCGTTGGCGCTGGCGCCGCGGCTGAAGACGTGGGCGCCGGTCGGGAGGGTGAAGGTCTCACAATCCACATGAACGGCCATCAGCTCAAGGGGTGATGGGGATGTGGCGGTTCTGATCAATGCAGGGGACCTCCGTGGTCGGGGTGGACGGGGTTCTGCCTTCCTAGGGCCAAACGGACCGTTCCGCTACTGGAAGGGAGGGAGAATAGGGAGAAGAAAGGCGAAACGGAAGCATCCGTCACGCTTTTCAGCTTTTACTCGGAATTCAGAATAGCCCGGTGGCCAGGCTCAGCTGCTGGCTGGCCACCGGAAGGCGTGCCTGCTTCAGCGCCGCCTCGGGGGACACCACCGGCAGCCGCGGCGGTCGTGCCGTCCAGTGGTGGCACCAGAGGTCGGCCACCAGTTCGGGATGGATAGGGAGCTGGCGCAGCTGGCACCATCCCATCTCCACCCCGGCGGGAGGGGTGCAGTGGCGGCAGCTGCGGCAGTTGGGACGGTTGCCCATCCTCTTGACCCATTGGGCCATTCAAGGTACGCATTTCCTTGCCGGTGTGATAGGGGTGGAAGCCGAATCACAGGCTTTCTTCGGTATTGGAGGTCGCCGCTCCATAGGATCGCGCCACCCTGCTCCGGCGTCCCCCCTGGCCGGCCGGTCGCCTCCGATGGATTCCACCTCCCTGCGCCGCACACCCCTGGACGCCGCCGCCACCGCCGCCGGGGCCCGCATGGTGCCCTTCGCCGGCTGGCAGATGGCGATCCAGTTCGCCGGCCTGGTGCAGGAGCACAACGCCGTGCGGCAGCACTGCGGTGTCTTCGACATCTCCCACATGGGGGTGCTCACCCTGCGGGGCGAGGGCACCAAGGACGCCCTGCAGCGGCTGGTGCCCACCGACCTGTTCCGCATCGGCCCCGGCGAGGCCTGCTACACGGTGCTGCTCAACGAGGCTGGCGGCATCCTTGACGACCTGATCGTCTATGACCGCGGTCGCGTCGCTGGTCCCGAGGGGGAGCGTGATGAAGTGGTGCTGGTGATCAACGCCGCCTGCGCCGAGGCCGACACCGCCTGGATCACCGGCCAGCTCGAGCCCGAGGGCATCACCATCACCGACCGCAAGGGCGACGGGGTGCTGCTGGCCCTGCAGGGTCCGGAGGCCCCCGCCCGCCTCGAGGCCCTGGTGGGCACGAGCCTGGCGGGCCTGCCCCGCTTCGGCCACCGGGAGCTGGCCATCGACGGTGCGCCGGTGTTCGTGGGCCGCACGGGCTACACCGGCGAGGACGGCTTCGAGCTGCTGCTGGGCCGCGAGGCCGGCGTGGCGCTGTGGCAGCGGCTGCTGGCCGACGGCGTCACCCCCTGCGGTCTCGGCGCCCGCGATACCCTGCGGCTGGAGGCGGCGATGCACCTCTACGGCAACGAGATGGACGCGGCCACCACGCCGCTGGAGGCGGGCCTGGGCTGGCTGGTGCACCTGGAGATGCCGGCCGACTTCATCGGCCGTGCCGCCCTCGAACGCCAGACCGCCGAGGGGGTGGGGCGGAAGCTGGTGGGTCTGAAGCTGCTGGGCCGCGCCATCGCCCGCCATGGCTATCCGGTGCTCCTCGATGGGGAGCCGGTGGGCGAGGTCACCAGCGGCACCTGGTCCCCCACCCTGGGGGAAGCGGTGGCCCTGGCCTATGTGCCCTCGGCGGCGGCGAAGCCCGGCACGGAGCTGGCGGTGGAGATCCGCGGGCGGGCCGAGCCCGCCGTGGTGGTCAAACGGCCGTTCTACCGGCGCGGCTGAGCACCCTTATCTGCGCTGGTCCGGCCCCTCCAGAACGGCCCGCAGGCGCCCTGTGGGAAACTCGCGGATTCGTTCTGCTTGCCACCATGCGCAGCCACGGGTGCGGCGATCTGCGCAACGACGCCATCGGCCAGCAGGCCCAGCTGTGCGGCTGGGTCGACCGGCGCCGTGACCACGGCGGCGTGATCTTCATCGACCTGCGCGACCGCAGCGGCACCGTGCAGATCACGGTGGATCCCGACCTGGCCCCCGCCGCCTTCGCCGTGGCCGAGCGGCTGCGCAACGAGACCGTCCTGCGGGTGGAGGGCAAGGTGCGGGCCCGGCCGGCCGAGTCCCTCAACGAACGCCTGGCCACTGGCGCCATCGAGGTGCTGGCGAGCGGCATCACGGTGCTCAACGAGGTGCGCGGCAACCTCCCCTTCCCGGTGTCGGTGCACGACGAGGAGAACACCCGCGAGGAGCTGCGCCTGCGCCACCGCTACCTCGACCTGCGCCGCGAGCGCATGGGCCGCAACCTGCGCCTGCGCCACGCCACCGTGAAGGCCGCCCGCGGCTATCTGGAGGGGGAGGGCTTCATCGAGGTGGAGACCCCGGTGCTCACCCGCTCCACCCCCGAGGGCGCCCGCGACTACCTGGTGCCGTCGCGGGTCTGCGGCGGTGAGTGGTTCGCCCTGCCCCAGTCGCCCCAGCTGTTCAAGCAGCTGCTGATGGTGGGCGGCATCGAGCGGTATTTCCAGGTGGCCCGCTGCTTCCGCGACGAGGACCTGCGGGCCGACCGCCAGCCGGAGTTCACCCAGCTGGACATGGAGATGAGCTTCATGGACCAGGAGGAGATCCTGGCGCTCAACGAGGGCCTGATCGCCGCCATCTGGAAGCAGGTGAAGGGCATCGAGCTGCCGCGGCCGTTCCCCCGCCTCACCTGGCACGAGGCGATGGCGCGCTACGGCACCGACCGGCCCGACACCCGCTACGGCATGGAGCTCACCGACGCCTCGGACATCGTCCGGGACATGGGCTTCAAGGTGTTCTCCGGCGCGGTGGCCGCCGGGGGCTCGGTGAAGTGCATCGCCGTGGCCGGCGGCAACGAGGCCGTCAGCAACGTGCGCATCAAGCCCGGTGGGGATGTGTTCAGTGAGGCCCAGAAGGCGGGGGCCGGCGGCCTGGCCTTCATCCGGGTGCGGGCCGGCGGCGAGATCGACACGATCGGCGCCATCAAGGACAACCTCACGGCCGAGATGAAGGCGGAACTGCTGGAGCGCACCGGCGCCACGGAAGGCACCCTGCTGCTGTTCGGTGCCGGCGACACCGCCACCGTCAACAAGGCCCTCGACCGGGTGCGCCAGTACCTGGCCCGCGAACTCGGCCTGGTGCCGGCCGAGCGGGACAACGACCAGTGGAACTTCCTCTGGGTGGTGGACTTCCCGATGTTCGAGTTCAACGCCGGCGAGAACCGCCTCGAAGCTCTGCACCACCCCTTCTGCGCCCCCAACGCTGAGGATCTGGGCAGCGATCCGGCCGCCTGGGCCGGGACGCTCCCCACGGCCCGGGCCCAGGCCTACGACCTGGTGCTCAACGGCCTGGAGCTGGGGGGCGGCTCGCTGCGCATCCACGATTCCGCTCTGCAGCGCCAGGTGCTGCAGACCATCGGCCTGCCGCTGGAGGAGGCCGAGCGCCAGTTCGGCTTCCTGATGGAGGCCCTCGACATGGGCGCCCCGCCCCACGGCGGTATCGCCTTCGGCATGGACCGGCTGGTGATGCTGCTGGCCGGCGAGGAGTCGATCCGCGACACGATCGCCTTCCCCAAGACCCAGCAGGCCCGCTGCCTGATGACCCAGGCCCCGGCCGATGTGGCGCCCAAGCAGCTGGAGGAGCTGCACGTGGCCAGCACCTGGACGGAGGAGGAGGGCTGAGGGGCACCGCTGCCGCGCCATTGCCGCCATGGCGCTGTCATAAAGCGGACTCACTTCGCCTTAGACTGGCCTCTCCCGCTCTCCCGCTCCCTAGCCATGGCCATCACCGCTCCCCCCATCGACATCGGCATCCCGGCGGACCAGCGCCAGCAGATCGCCGAGGGTCTCGGCCGCGTGCTGGCCGACAGCACCGTGCTTTACGCCAAGACCCACGGCTTCCACTGGAACGTGACCGGACCGATGTTCAACACGCTCCATCTGATGTTCATGGACCAGTACACCGAGCTCTGGACTGCCCTCGACCTGATCGCCGAGCGCATCCGGGCCCTCGGTTTCCCGGCCCCCTACGGCGGCACCCTCTATGCCGGCCTTTCCTCGATCCCCGAGGCCGAAGGCGTCCCCGCTGCCCTGGCCATGGTGAAGGAGCTGGTGGAAGGCCATGAGGCCGTGGCCCGCACGATCCGCTCGGTGTTCACCACCGCCGACGACGCCAGCGACCAGCCCACCGCCGACCTGCTGACCCAGAGGTTGCAGATCCACGAGAAGACCGCCTGGATGCTCCGGAGTCTCCTGGAGGGGTGAGTGTCAGCGGGCGCGGCCTGCGCCGGTCCGCGCCCGCTTTGCGGGCAACGGGCCGGCTTGGGCTGCGCCGCTGACGCACACCCCAGGAGGCCGGGTGTGGGGGATGGGGGGTGCTGGGCGGGGAGGCCCCTGGGGGCGGTCGGACTGGAAGGGGTCGGTAGATTGGGTGATCAGCGCAGCGCCCGATGTCCGCACCGTCCGCCACGCGGGGCCATGCCGCGAAGTTCGTCTTCGTCACCGGCGGGGTGGTGTCCAGCATCGGCAAGGGCATCGTGGCGGCGAGCCTCGGGCGGCTGCTGAAATCCCGCGGCTACAGCGTCTCGATCCTCAAGCTGGATCCCTACCTGAACGTGGATCCGGGCACGATGAGTCCCTACCAGCACGGTGAGGTGTTCGTCACCGAGGACGGCGCCGAGACCGACCTGGACCTGGGCCACTACGAGCGCTTCACCGACACCGCCATGTCGCGCCTCAACAGCGTGACCACCGGCTCGATCTACCAGGCGGTGATCAACAAGGAGCGCCGCGGCGACTACAACGGCGGCACCGTCCAGGTGATTCCCCACATCACCGGCGAGATCCGCGAGCGCATCCACCGGGTGGCGGCCAACAGCGGCGCCGACGTGGTGATCACCGAGATCGGCGGCACCGTGGGCGACATCGAGTCGCTGCCGTTCCTGGAGGCCATCCGCGAGTTCCGGGGTGATGTGGGCCGCCAGGACCTGGCCTATGTGCATGTCACCCTGCTGCCCTACATCGGCACCTCCGGCGAACTCAAGACCAAACCCACCCAGCACTCGGTCAAGGAGCTGCGCTCCATCGGCATCCAGCCCGACGTGCTCGTCTGCCGCAGCGACCGGCCGATCAGCACCGACCTCAAGGCCAAGATCGGCGGCTTCTGCGGCGTGCCGGCCGGCGCCGTGATCCAGGCCCTCGATGCCGACAGCATCTACGCGGTGCCACTGGCAATGGAGAGCGAGGGCCTCTGCCGCCAGGTGCTCGACGTGCTCTCCCTGGTCGACCACGACAGCGACATGGCCCGCTGGGCGGACCTGGTGGAGAAGCTGCGCCACCCCGGCCCCGCCGTGAAGGTGGCCCTGGTGGGCAAGTACGTGCAGCTCAACGACGCCTACCTCTCGGTGGTGGAGGCCCTGCGCCATGCCTGCCTGGAGCAGGATGCCTCCCTCGATCTCCACTGGATCTGCGCCGAGCAGATCGAGAGCCAGGGGGCCGATGCCCTGCTGCGCGGGATGGATGCGGTGGTGGTGCCGGGGGGCTTCGGCAACCGCGGCGTCGACGGCAAGGTGGCGGCGATCCGCTGGGCCCGTGAGCAGCGGGTGCCGTTCCTGGGGCTCTGCCTCGGCATGCAGTGCGCCGTGATCGAGTGGGCCCGTCACCAGGCCGGCCTGGAGGGCGCCACCAGCGCCGAACTGGATCCTGCTTCGCCGCACCCCGTCATCCACCTGCTCCCCGAGCAGCAGGACGTGGTCGATCTGGGCGGCACCATGCGCCTGGGCGTCTACCCCTGCCGGCTGACGGCGGGCACCATGGCCCAGCGCCTCTACGGCGAGGAGGTGGTCTACGAGCGCCACCGCCACCGCTACGAGTTCAACAACGCCTACCGCTCCCTGTTCCTGGAATCGGGCTACGAGATCAGCGGCACCTCCCCCGACGGCCGTCTGGTGGAACTGATCGAACTGAAGGACCACCCCTTCTTCACCGCCTGCCAGTACCACCCGGAGTTCCTCTCCCGCCCCGGCAAGCCCCATCCCCTGTTCCGGGGGCTGATCGAGGCGGCCCAGCAGCGCCTTCCCGGCTCCCCCAGCGAGGCCGCAGGCCGTGTCGCCAGCCCCATCTACGGCTGACGGCCCCGCGGTGGTGGAGACCTTCCACTCCCTGCAGGGGGAGGGGCTCCATGCCGGCCGCAGCGCCTTCTTCATCCGCCTGGCGGGCTGCGATGTGGGCTGCCCCTGGTGCGACACCAAGCACTCCTGGCCGGAGGCGGCCCATCCCCAGCGTCCCCTGGGCGAACTGGCGGCGGAGGCCAGCGCCGCCGCCGCCGCCGGTGCCGCCTTCGTGGTCATCACCGGCGGCGAGCCCCTGCAGCAGCCCCTGGACGCCCTGTGCGCGGCCCTGGCGGCGGCGGGCCTGCCCCTGCACCTGGAAACCAGCGGTGTGGGGGAGCTCAGCGGCCACTTCGACTGGATCACCCTCTCGCCCAAGCCCCACCGCCCACCGGCCGACGCCCTCCTGGCCCGCTGCGACGAGCTCAAGGTGGTGGTGACCTCCCCGGCCGACCTGGGCTTCGCCGAAGCCATGGCCGCCGAAGCGGACCGCCTGCGCCCGCCCGCCGCCCCCGGTCCGGAGCGGCTGCTCCAGCCCGCCTGGGACGAGACGGCCGCCCGGGAGCTGGCGGTGGCCTATGTGCGCGCCCACCCCGCCTGGCGACTCAGCCTGCAGAGCCACAAGTGGCTGGGGGTGCGCTGAAGCCCCTGGAACTGACCCCCAAGCTGGGGCTTCAGAGGGCCTGGGCCGGCTGCTGCACCTTCTCCGCCTTCCAGAGCCGCCAGCGCAGCTGCAGATCCTTGGGGGTGAACACCACGATCGGCCGGCTGGCGTCGTAGGGCACCACGAAGGGCTTGCTGCCCATCGGGATGAACACCTTGCGCTTCGCCTGGCCGGGGGGGCAGGCCATCAGGGTCGACACCATCGGCCCCACATCGCTCACCGTGTAGACGCTGACGCCCAGTCCCTTCACTTTGCCGGCGCGGAAGCGGCCCCGGAAGGCCCGCTGGTTGCAGTCGGCCTCCACCTCTCGGCCGGCGATCAGCTGCACCCGCCAGTCGCTCGGGTTGGGGGACAGGCGCGGATCGGCGGTGGGGGGCAGCACCCCGGGGAGCTGGATCACCCAGCGGGTCTGGGCGGCGGTGGGCTTGGGGTAAGGCGTCAGGTCCAGCCGGGGGATGGCCCGGGCCGGCGCCACCGTGAGCGCCAGCAGGGACGGCAGGCTGACGATGACGCTGGCGGTGGCCGCGACCGCCGTGGCACGGCGCAGGGCATGGGCCATGGGGAACCTCGGAAGGGACCGGAATCCGGAGCCACCACCATGGCACCCTCCGATCGCTCCGTCCCCTCCGGCCGCTTCCACAATGGGGAGGCCGTCGCCGACACCTGCCCCATCACCCGCTCCCCTGCCACAGCCCCGGCCCCCCCCCTGGCCATCGCCCTGCTCTCCGGCGGCCTGGATTCGGCCACGGCTGCAGCCCTGGCGATCGAGGCGGGCCACCGGGTGATCGGCCTCTCCTTCGACTACGGCCAGCGTCACCGGCGCGAGCTGGACGCCGCCGCCGCGGTGGCCGGCGCCCTGGCGCTGGAGGAGCACCACGTGATCGCCGTGAACCTGGCGGCCTGGGGCGGCTCGGCCCTCACCGATCCGGCCATCCCCGTGCCCGACGGCGGCGTGGTTGAGGGGGTGATTCCCACCACCTACGTCCCCGGCCGCAACACGGTGTTCATCGCCCTGGGGCTGAGCCTGGCCGAAGCCCGCGGCGCCACCAGCCTCGTGCTCGGGGTCAATGCGGTGGATTACTCCGGCTATCCCGACTGCCGCCCGGACTACCTGGCCGCGTTCCAGAGCTTGGCCGACCTGGCCACCAAGGCGGGGCGCGAGGGTCACGGGGCCCGCCTCTGGGCCCCCCTGGTGGCCTGGGACAAGGCCACCATCGTGCGCGAGGCCCTGCGGCTGGGGGTGCCGATCGCGGCCACCTGGAGCTGCTACAGCGGCGAGGATCTCCCCTGCGGTCGCTGCGACAGCTGCCGCATCCGTGATGCCGCCCTGGTGGCCGCGGGCCGGGCCGACCTGACCAGCGCCGCCGTGCGTGCCGGAGCCGCCCTCCGCGCTGGAGCCGACCTTTGAGGAGCGAGCCGCTTCCTTGGCTGGAGCCCCGGGCCCTGGCGGTGGTCCTGGCGGAGCGCTTCGGCCGGGACGGGCTGGTGTTGCTCGACGGCGACGGCAGCCCCCTCGGCTGCCGCGGCGTGCTCGGGGTGGATCCGGTGGCAAGCGTGACCTGCCGGGGGCTGCCGGGCGACCCGGGGGCGCTCGACCCCTTCGACGTCCTGGCGGACCTGGAGCGCCAGGGGGGACCGTGGCTGGGCTGGCTCGGCTACGAGGCCGGGGCCTGGGTGGAGCCGGCCGAGCACTGGCAGGCCTCCGACATGGCCACCCTGTGGGCGGCCCGCCACGACCCCCTGATCCATTTCGACCGGGGGGAGGGTCGGCTCTGGCTGGAGGGCCAGGACCCGGCCCGGTTCGCGGCCATGGTGCGGCTGCTGCAGGATCCCGCCACCGGGGCGGCGGTGGCCGGGGCCGGAGAGCGCCCGGCCGATGGGTCCGGCATCGCCCGGGACGACTGGCACTGGCACACCCCCCCGGACACCTATGCCGCCCAGGTGGGGATCCTGCGGGAGTGGATCGCCGCCGGTGATCTGTTCCAGGCCAACCTCACCGCCTGCTGCGAGAGCCTGCGGCCAGAGCCGCCCGACCCGCTGGTGCTGTACCGCCGCCTTGTGGGCAACGGCCCGGCCCCCTTCGCCGGCCTGGCGGTCGCCGGCGGGGAGGCGGTGATCTCGGCCTCGCCGGAGCGCTTCCTGCGCCTGCACCCCGACGGCCAGGTGGAGACGCGGCCGATCAAGGGCACCCGGCCCCGCCGGCTCGACCCCGACGCCGATGCCGCCAGCGCCGCCGAGCTGATCTGCGACCCCAAGGACCGGGCCGAGAACGTGATGATCGTCGACCTGCTGCGCAACGACCTGGGCCGGGTCTGCGTGCCGGGGTCGGTGCATGTGCCCCAGCTGCTGGGGCTGGAGAGCTACGCCCACGTGCACCACCTCACCTCCGTGGTGATGGGCCGGCTCGCCGCCGGCCGCGGCCTGGTCGACCTGCTGCGGGCCTGCTGGCCGGGGGGCTCGATCACCGGAGCCCCGAAGGTGCGGGCCTGCCGGCGTCTCAACCAGCTGGAGCCGGTGCCGCGGGGGCCCTACTGCGGCTCCCTGTTTCACCTGGGCGCCGACGGCGGCTTCGACAGCAGCATCCTGATCCGCACCCTGCTGCAGAACGGCCGGCGCCTGCGGCTCCATGCCGGCGGCGGCATCGTGGCCGACTCCGACCCGGCCGGGGAGGCCCGGGAGATGGGCTGGAAAATCGAACCGTTGCTGGAGGCCCTGGCATGAGCGGCGAGGGCGGCAGCCATCCGGCCGGCACGGCCATCGCCTGGATCGACGGGCCGACGCCGCAGGGAACCTGGGGCGATCCGGAGCGGCTCTGCCTGCCCCTGAACGACCGGGGCCTGCTGCTGGCCGATGGCCTGTTCGAGACGGTGCTGATCGAGGCGGGGCAGCCCCGGCTGCTGGCGGAGCACCTGGAGCGCTGGCGCGACTCGGCCGCCCGCCTTGGCATGGCGCCACCCCCCGGGGCCGACCGGGTGCGGCCGCTGCTGGCCGAGGCCGTGGCCCGCAGTGGCCTCTCCGGCACCGGGGCCCTGCGGCTCAACTGGAGCCGGGGCAGCGGCTCCGGCCGGGGCCTGGCCCTGCCGGGGCCGGCCGAACCCCAGGGCCGCCCCCGCTTCTGGTTGCAGCTGAGCCCCTGGACCCCGAACTCCAACCCGGTGACGGTGATCGTCAGCGCGTTGGAGCGGCGCAACGCAGCCAGCCTGGTCAACCGCTGCAAGACCTTCGCCTACGCCGGCGCCATCCAGGCCCTGCGGGAGGCCCGGGCCGCCGGGGCTGAGGACGCCCTGCTGCTCGGCAGCGGCGGCGACCTCTGCTGCGGCTCCAGCGCCAACCTGCTGCTGCGCCGGCGGGGCGACTGGATCACGCCGCCCGTGGAGAGCGGCTGCCTGCCGGGGGTGATGCGGGGCCGCGGCCTGGCCCTGGGACTGGTGCGGGAGGAGCGCCTGGCTGTGGCGGACCTGCTGGAGAGCGAGGCGGCCCTGCTGATCAACAGCCTGGGCTGCCGCCCGATCCGGCGCTGCGGCACCACCGACCTGCCCGTGCCCGCCGGGGCCTTGGACCTCTGGAAGCGGCTGCTGGTGTCGTCATAGGTTGGCCCCAGAATCGATCGATCACGTTGTTCGACGCTGTGGGGGGCCTGGGGTCCCGGAAGCACCTGGCAGGACTCCTGGCCGGCTTGCTCGCTGGTACGGGGCTCGCCCTGGCCGGTTGCGGCGCCACCCCCAAGGAGGTGGCCGTTCAGGACGCCAAACCGGGCGACCTGCTCGTCGAGGTGGATGGAAACCGGGTGGAGCTGTTGCGGGCGTTCAAGCCGGGCATTGCCAATGGGCTGCACAAGGGTGTCGTGAAGGTCACCTCCGGGGGCGACGATGGCAAGGGTCAGATGTACGAAGTTACGGCGATCTGCAGCGTCAAAGGAGAGCCAGGCTGGCAAACCTATGACAATATCTTCGGAGATCCGATCAGCGATCTCAACGCCAAGCGAACATTCCCGGTCAAGAATCGCTGGCAGTTCCTGTTCCATTTTGATGGCCGCACGGAGCAGATCGGCAAGCTGGATCCCAGTGTCTGGGTCTCGCGGTTGAAGGACAATCTCTGCCGGAAAGGGGATTTCGACGACACCTGATCCTCCGACGGCATCGGGACGGCCAACCGCTGCGCCAGGCCTGATAATGATTCTTGATTTCATTCATCGAGGGCGCGTCCTGGGCCCCAATTTCCGGTAGCAATCGACACTTTCGGGCCGCAGGCCATCCTTTTGGATGGATGGGAAATTGCGCCTCGGTTTCTCGATGCCCAAAACACTCTTCTCCGTCGATCTCACCAAGCCGATGGATCAGCAGGACATGCCCGGGCACAACCGCTGGCATCCGGAAATCCCTGCCGTGGCCTCGGTGAATCCTGGTGACGTGTTCCGGATCGAATGCAAGGACTGGACCGACGGCCAGATCAAGAACAACGACGACCCCAAGGACATCGAGGATGTGAATCTCGAGGTCGTTCACGTTCTCAGCGGCCCGATCTGGGTCAACGGCGCCCAGCCCGGCGACATCCTGGTGGTGGACATCCTTGATGTCGGTGCCCTGCAGGGGGATGAGTGGGGCTTCACGGGCATCTTCGCCAAGGAGAACGGTGGCGGTTTCCTCACCGATCATTACCCCAAGGCGGCCAAGGCCATCTGGGATCTGGAAGGCATCTACACTTCCTCCCGCCACATTCCCGGTGTTCGTTTCGCCGGCATCACCCATCCGGGCCTGATCGGCTGCGCCCCCTCCCACGAGCTGCTCAACGAGTGGAACCGTCGTGAGACGGAGCTGGTGAAAACCGCCCCCGACCGCCGCACCTACGGCGCCGGCCTCTCCGGCAGCGAGCCGGTTCTGGCGGCCCTGCCCAATCCCAACAGCGCCATCCTCGGCACCCTCCCCGGCAGCGAGTTCGAGCGGGTGGCCAACGAAGCGGCCCGCACGGTGCCCCCCCGGGAGCACGGCGGCAACTGCGACATCAAGAACCTCACCAAGGGCACCCGGATCTACTTCCCGGTCTATGTCGAAGGGGCCAAGCTCTCGATGGGCGACATCCACTTCTCCCAGGGGGATGGTGAGATCTCCTTCTGTGGCGCTATCGAGATGTCCGGCTATCTCGACCTCCACGTCGAGATCATCAAGGGCGGCATGGCGAAGTATGGGATGGTCAACCCCATGTTCAAGACCAGCCCGGTGGAACCCCACTACACCGACTACCTGGTGTTCGAAGGCATCTCCGTGGATGAATTCGACGGCAAGCAGTACTACATGGACGTCCACATCGCCTACCGGCGTGCCTGCCTCAACGCCATCGAGTACCTCAAGAAGTTCGGCTACACCGGCGAGCAGGCCTACCTGCTGCTGAGCTGTGCGCCGGTGGAGGGCAGGATCAGCGGCATTGTCGACATCCCGAACGCCTGCTGCACCCTCGCCATCCCCACCTCGATCTTCGATAAGGACATTCTTCCCTGCTGATCGACCGGCTGGCGGGAGGGGCCTGGGCACCAGGCCCCTTTTTCTTGTCTGCCCCTGTTCTTGTCCGCCACTGTTCTGGCCTGCCACTGCTCCTGGCGGCCATCTCCCTTTCCCCCCTCGTCCTGCGATGCCTGTCTACGAATACAGCTGCAGCAACGGCTGCGATAACTATGAGGTCTGGCGCAGCATCGATGAGCGCCACAAGGAAACCAACTGCCCCACCTGCACCGCCGAAGGCATCCGGGTGTTCACGCCGGTCATGTCACTCAGCGGCCCCTTTCGACTGAAGCAGGAACAATCCGAACCCCGCCTGGTTCGCAAGGAAACCAAGGAAGCCACCGGCAAGCCACGGCTCAAGGAGAGCGGCACCCGCCCCTGGATGCTCAATCGCGGCTGCTGAGCGCGATACCAAGCCAAACGCGATACCAAGCAAAAGTCCCGGGTCGCGCCACCGCTGGTGGCATCGACCCGGGACTGGCTGTTGGCAGGACTCCTCAGACGGTGAGGAATTCCTTGATCACGTCATCGGAGAGCTGGTCGGTCTGGCCGCTGGAGACGATGCCGCCGCGTTGCATGGCGTAGTAGAAGTCGGACTGGCGCACGAAGTGCAGGTGCTGCTCCACCAGCAGCACACTGATGCCGGTCTCCTTCATGATCCGCTGCACCGCGTGTTCGATGTCGAGGATGATGGAAGGCTGGATGCCTTCGGTGGGTTCATCGAGGAGCAGCAGCTTGGGCTTGCCCAGCAGGGCGCGGGCGATGGCGAGCTGCTGCTGCTGGCCACCACTGAGGTCGCCGCCTTTGCGCTTGAGAAACTTCTCCAGGATCGGGAAGAGATCAAAGATCAGCGGGTCGATGTGGCGGTTCTTTTCCAGACCGCCGGGAAGGGCCTCCATGCCCAGCAGCAGATTGTCCTTGACCGTCACCTGGGGAATGATGTCACGGCCCTGGGACACATAACCGATGCCGGCCCGGGCCCGTTTGTAGGGGGGCTGGTTGGTGAGCTGGCCGTCCTGGTAGGCGATCGTCCCCGATCGCTGCTGCAGCAGGCCGATCACGGTCTTGAGGAAGGTGGTCTTGCCGACGCCGTTGCGGCCAATCAGGCAGACCATCTTGCCTTCGTGGATCGTCAGATCCACGTTGCGGAGAATGTGGCTCTCCCCGTAATACACATTGAGGTCGGAGACCTGAAGCAGGGGCTGGGCGCTGGTGGTGGACATGGGCTCGCGGTGGGTGATGGTCGGGAAGCGATTACTGTTCGGGCGGCCCCAGGTAGACCTCGATCACCCGCGGGTCGGCTTTGACCTTCTCCAGTGGGCCTTCGGTCAGCACCTGTCCCTGGTGCAGCACGGTGACATCGAAGCCCAGGTCGCGGATGAACTCCATGTCGTGCTCGATCACCACCACGGTGTGGTCACCGGCGAGGGACTTGATCAGTTCGGCCGTGCGCAGGGTTTCCTCATCGGTGAGGCCGGCAACGGGTTCGTCCAGCAGCAGCACCTCGGGGGCCTGGGCCACCAGGGAGGCAATGGCCAGCCATTGCTTCTGGCCGTGGGAGAGGGAGCCCGCCTTGACGGTGGCGAAGGGCGCCAGGCCCACGTAGTTCATGATCCGATGCACCTCGTCCTTGGAGGACTGGGGCAGGCCGGATCCCAGCAGGCTGAAGGCGTTCTTGACCGGTGAGGCGGAGAGCTCGAGGTTCCGCAGCACGGTGAGATTCTCGAACACCCGCGGGGTCTGGAACTTGCGGCCGATCCCATCACGCGAGATCTGCTGTTCGGAGACACCCAGCAGGGACTTGCCCTTGAAGGTCACCGACCCTTTCGTGGGGCGCACCTTGCCGGTGATGACATCGAGGAAGGTGGTCTTGCCGGCACCGTTGGGGCCGATGATGGACTTCAGCTCACCCTTGTAGAGCTTCAGGCTGAGGTCGGTGAGGGCATAGAAGCCATCGAAACTCACGCTGACGTCATTGAGCTCGAGTAGAGGTTCTGACATGGACTTCGGAAGGGTGCGGAATCAAAAGAGCGGTCACAGCAGATGAGCCAGGAAGCAGCTTCCTGGAGGGCTAATCCACAGGAACGGCCTCCTTGTCGATCTGGGGGTAGGTCTTGGCCTTCTTGGCGATGCCGAAGGCGGCCAGAAAGGTGCGGAAGCCTCCTTTGGTGATCCAGCCGTAGATGCCATCGGGCATCAGAACCACCACGAAGATGAACAGGGCCCCCTGGACGAACAGCCAGGCTTCGGGCAGGGCCTCGCTCACCAGGCTGCGCAGGTAGTTGACCACGGTGGCGCCGATGATCGGGCCCACCAGGGTGCCCCTACCGCCCACGGCCACCCAGATCACCATCTCGATCGAGAAGGAGATCGACATGTACTGGGGCGAGACGATGCCGGACTGGACGGTGTAAAGGGCTCCGGAGATGCCGCACAAAGCACCCGCCACCAGGAAGACGATGGTCTTGAAGGGGACGGGGTTGAAGCCGGCGAAGCGCAGGCGACTCTCGTCGTCGCGGATGGCGATCAGGGCATCACCGAAGCGACCACTGGTGAAGTAGCGGCAGACCAGAAACGCCAGGGGCAGCAGCACCACCGTGAGGCGGTAGAACCACACCTGCATGTCGGGGGAGCCCACCAGCTGGCCGAACAGTTCGCTGGTGCTGGTCTTCAGGCCGTTGGTGCCGTCGAAGAGTTTCTGCTGGCCGTTGAAGAAGTGGAAGAAGACCATCAGAGCCGCCTGGGTGATGATCGAGAAGTACACCCCCTTGATGCGGTTTCGGAAGATCAGCCAGCCCACCAAGCCCGCCACCACCGCCGGAATCACCCAGAGGGCGATCAGGGTGAACACCGGCGACCAGAAGGGCTGCCAGAAGAACGGCAGCTGGTCGACGCCGTAGTTCTCGAAGAACTTGGGAATTCCGTTGCCACCGGCGAGGCTCTTGGTGTTGAGCATCAGGTACATGGCCACGGCGTAGCCCCCGAGGGCAAAGAAGATGCCCTGGCCCAGGCTCAACAGACCGGTGTATCCCCAGATCAGGTCGATCGCCAGTGCCGTGATCGCCAGCGAGAAATAGCGGCCGAACAGGTTGAGGCGGAAATCATCCAGTGCTGCCGGCAGGATGAACAGGGCGATCGCCAGGAGAATCCAGGGGACGAGTCGTTGGAAGATTTTCACAGGTAGGGCCTCCTGGTGGGGAGATGGAACGGGAATCTGCAGTGGGCGGAACTGATCGGGTCAGGCATCGACCGAGCGACCCTTCTGGGGGAACATGCCGTTGGGGCGGAACTGGAGGAAGACAATGATGAAGATGAACACAAGCACCAGCGACATGCTCGTGGTGGCGAAGAACTCGATCACCCCCTTCGCCGCCAGGGGCATGTCCGGGAAGATCGTCAGCAGGGTGCCCGAGCCGATCACCGACTGGATGATCCCCAGGAGCAGGGAGGCCAGCACGGTGCCAAGCAGGTTCCCCACACCACCGAGAACGATCACCATGAAGCAGGAAACGATGTAGGCCGCACCGAGGTTCGGACCGACCGAACCGAGGAGGGTGATGGCACAGCCGGCAACTCCCGCCAGGCCGGAGCCGATGCCGAAGGTGATGCTGTCAACGCGGTCGGTTGGGATGCCGAGGCAGTTGCTCATCTGACGGTTCTGGGTGACGGCGCGGATGCGCAGGCCCCAGACGCTCTTGTTGAGGAACCAGTAGGTGGCGAGCAGCAGCAGGGCCGACAGCAGGATGATGAAGATGCGCAGACCCGGCAGTTCAACGTGGCCGATCATTCCCCAGCTTCCCTGAAGCCATTTGGGAGCGGTGACGTCAATATTCCGGGGTCCGAACCAGGGTTTGGCGAGGGGGCGGACCTGATCAAACAGGTTGACGGCGACAAGACCGATGCCGATGGCGATCGCCCAGCCCAGTCCGTTGAGATAGGTGAAGAATGGCCGATCGGAGAACTTGGCAGCGAGTAGCTTTGAGAGACCAAAGCCGACAGCGACACCGACAAGAATCCCGAGCGTCATGGCCGTGGACACACTCCGAATCAGCTGAATCAGAATCAGGCTGACCCCCCAGGTGGCCAACAGTGTTTCCAGGGGACGTCCGTAGAGCTTCCTGATCAGGGTTCTCTCCAGCAGCACCCCAACGAGTGCCGTCACGATGAAGGACAGCACCAACGAGATCGGGAAGTACAGCTCAAAGATCACGCCACCCATTGGCTTGAATGCCGATTGCACCACGTAGGTGACGTAGGCCCCCAGCATCATGAATTCGCCATGGGCGAGGTTGATGACACCCATCAATCCGAACACGATGGCCAGACCTGTGGCTGCGAGCAGCAGCACAGATCCGATGCTGAGGCCATCGAGGATCTGAGAAAAGAATAGTTCCAACGGAATCCAGGTTGAACGTTAGATCCAGCGTTGCCGTAGCGGCGCTGGACCGGGTCGAACGGGGGGGTGTGGCGGATCGGAAAGGGGTGGTTCCCGGAGGAACCACCCGCTGTTCATTCCCTCACGGATGGCTCCGTGATCACATCTTGAACTTGCCGGCGTCAGGACGATCCTGGGTCCAGTCGCAGGTGAAGCCCTTGGTCTCAGGAACGAACTGGTTCCAGGGCAGCGGCGGGATGGCCTTGACGCTGTCGTACAGGATCTTGAACTGGCCGGTGGGCTCCGCCTCGCCGATGAGCACCCGCTCGGAGGTGTGGTGGTTGGGGAACATCTTGATTTCGCCCTGGGGTGCGGCGAAGGTGATCCCGATCATGTCCTTGCGGACCTTGTCGAGGTCTTCGAAGGTTCCCGCCTTCTCGACGGCGTTCTTCCAGAGGTACACCATGTTGTAGGCGGATTCCGCCGGGTCACCCGTGACGCGGTCGGCGCCGTACATCGCCTGGAAGTCGGCGGTGAACTTCTTGGAGGCCGGGGTGTCCAGGCTCATGAAGAAGTTCCACGCGGCGTAGGTGCCGGTGGTGTACTCGGGACCGATCTGGCGGATCTCCTCCTCGGCGATGGAGAAGGACATGATCGGGTACTTGGCCGGATCAATGCCCGAGGCCTTGAACTGCTTGAACAGGGCGACGTTGGAGTCACCGTTCAGGGTGTTGATGATGATCCCGCCATCGGGGAAGGCCTTCTTGATCTTGGCGATGATCGGAGCCACCTCGGTGTTGCCGAGGGGGATGTAGTCCTCGCCGACGGTCTCACCGCCAAGGGCCTTCATCTGCTCCTTGATGATCGTGTTCGCCGTGCGCGGATACACGTAATCGGAGCCGACCAGGTAGACCTTCTTGCCCAGCTTGTCGCCGAACTTGTCCATCAGCCACTGAACCGCGGGCTCAGCCTGCTGGTTCGGAACGGCGCCGGTGTAGAAGATGTTGCGCGAGCACTCCTGACCCTCGTACTGAATCGGGTAGAAGAGCATGTGGTTCTTCGACTCGAAGACCGGCAGCATCGCCTTGCGGCTGGCGGAGGTCCAGCCACCGAAGACGACGGCGACCTTGTCGGAGTCGATCAGTTTCTGGGCCTTCTCGGCGAAGGTGGGCCAGTCGGAGGCGCCATCCTCGGAGACGGCGACGATCTTGTAGGACTTGCCGCCGACCTTGACGCCGCCGGCGTCATTGATTTCCTTGATCGCCATCTCCTCGACTTCTTTCAAAGTCGTTTCGGAGATGGCCATGGTGCCACTGAGGGAGTGAAGGATACCGACCTTCACTTCACCATCAAAATTGCCGCCGGAACCGGACTCGCCCCCGCAGGAGACGAGGGTTACGCTCACAGCAGATGCGGCGATTGCAGCTGCCAGTCGCCTTGAAAGATGCAGAGACATTGAAGCCTGTTCAAGATGAATTGTAGTCGCCGTAACCGACGGCAAATGGAAAGGTAAGGAAGGACGTGGTTACCCCCGGTATCCAATGAGACAGAAAGCCGCCCAGGGCCCGCCGGAGTGAGGATTTGCACGTCGCAGACCTGTCGATATGTTGCATTACCTACGGTTTTTCTGATCAACGCCTGAAAGGCGAATACCAGAATCCTTGAACGCGCGCTCGACTCAGGCGGCCGCCTGTTCAGGCAGCTGCCGCAGCAGGAAGCTTTCGACCCGATCGAGGCCCTCGCCGCTGCGCAGATTCGTGAAACACCAGGGCCGGCCGCCGCGCATCCGCTCGGTGTCGGCCTCCATCACCGCCAGGCTGGCCCCCACCATGGGGGCCAGGTCGATCTTGTTGATCACCAGCAGGTCGGAGCGGGTGATGCCGGGCCCCCCCTTGCGGGGGATCTTGTCGCCGGCGGCCACGTCGATCACATAGATGCACAGATCCACCAGCTCCGGGCTGAAGCTGGCCGCCAGGTTGTCGCCGCCGCTCTCCACCAGCACCAGGTCCAGGTCCGGGAAGGCCTCCTCCAGCTCCTGCACCGCCGCCCGGTTGATCGAGCAGTCCTCCCGGATGGCGGTGTGGGGGCAGCCGCCGGTCTCCACGCCCCGGATCCGTTCGGGGGCCAGGGAGCCGGCGCGGGTGAGGAACTGGGCGTCCTCCTGGGTGTAGATGTCGTTGGTGACCACTGCCAGCTGCAGCCGCTCCCGCAGCCGGCGGCAGAGGGCGTCGACCAGGGCCGTCTTGCCCGATCCCACCGGCCCGGCCACGCCGACTCTCAGTTTGCTGCCCATCGCCCCGATCCAGGATGGGTGCCATCCTGACGCCAGCGCCGAGGGCTGCGGTGAGTGACGGACCGATCCCGACGCTGAGCCGTCGCTTCGAGCGGCTGGATGGGCGCCTGGTCGCCACCGTGGTGGGCACGGGGGTGGTGGTCTGCCTCGGCTTCATCGAGCTGCTGCGCAGCCCCCTGCAGCAGCTCTCCAGGCTCACGATCGAACTGCTGGCGGTGCGGGCCCTGCTGTTCCTGGCCCCGCTGCTGGTCAGCCTGCTGCTGCTGCTCCGGGATGGTCCGCTGCTGCTCGGCGACCGGCGCCCCCCCGGCTCCTGGGGGCCCGAGCTGCTGGCCAGCGGGCTGCTGAGCGTCGTGCTGCTGCTCTACTTCATGGCGGCGGTGATCATCACCGCCAGCCTCACGCTCAACCAGGGGGATGTGGCGGGGGAGGTGGGCTTCCTGATCGGCCAGCTGGAGCCTGCCCGCTTCGCGGCCGCATTGGTCAGGGCGGGCGCCTATGGCGGGATCTGCGCCGCCATCTGCCTGCACCAGGCCCGGCGCGGCTCCTGCGACGCTGCGGGGATGGCGTCCCGCATGGCCCGGTCGCTGCGGCTCGGCATCGGGGTGATGGTCTGCCTCGATCTGCTCTGGACGATTGCCGTCGATCCCCTGCGCATGGGAGGAAACTGACCGTGTCCAGCACCGCCCAGCCGCGGCGCCCCGGCGCCCAGAGTCTGGTCTTCCTGGCGGGAGCGGTGGCCCTGCTGGGGGTGTTCGTGCTGGGGATCGCCCGCGCCGGCAACTGGCTCGCCCCCAGCGTCCGCCTGCAGTTCCGCACCCTCGACGCCGCCGGCCTGCAGACGGGCATGGCGGTGAAGATCTCGGGATTCGCCGTTGGCCAGGTGCGTCGGATCGTGCTGCAGCCCGACGCCCAGGTGCTGGTGGAACTGGAGCTGCGGGACCCCTACCGCTCCATGGTGGGCCGCCGCAGCCGGGCGGAACTGGCCCAGCTGGGGCTCCTGGGCGACAGCTACATCGCCATCACGCCCGACCCGGCGGCGATCGGCCAGCCCCCGATCGGTGATGGCGAGACGCTCGTGTTCACCAGCCGCCCCGACATCGACGACCTGCTCACCGAGGTGGCCAGCAGCCGCATCCCCCTGCAGCGGGCCGTCAGCAGCGGGCTGAGCCTGGCGGAGACCCGCCTGCCCCGCAGCCTCGACGAGCTCGATCGCACCCTGGTCGCCAGCCGCCGTCTGGCGACGCGCCTGGAGGCCGACACCCGTCGCAGCAGCAGCGAGCTCAACCGCACCCTGGGGGCCACCCGCGCCCTGGCCGAGCGGCTGGAGGACCGCGCCGACGGCACCGCCGCTGACCTGTCCGCCCTGATCCGGCGCCTGGAGAGCACCGAAACCCAGACGCGGCCGCTGCTGCTCCAGACCCTCCGCGAGCTTTCCACCATGGCCACCGCCACCAACCGCCTGGTGAAGACGCTCAACGAGAGCTGGGTGATCGAACTGATCGAGCGGACCGGGGCCGGGGAGCCCCGCGGTGAACGCGGCCGCTGATCGCCGGGATGGCCGCCGGCGGCGTCACCCCTCGACCCGGTCGGCCTGACGCAGCAGCTCCGGCGGGAACGTCACCCCGATGGCCCCGGCCGTGCGGCGATTCAGCAGCAGCAGCTTCCGGGTCACCGGCTCGAAGGCCATCGTGGCGGGCGAGCGGCCGCGCAGCACCTGCACCGCCAGAGCTCCGGCCTGGGCCCCATCGGCCTGCGGATCCCAGCCCACCACCGCCAGGCACCCCGGCGTGGCGATGTCGGCGGGATCGACGGAATAGACCGGCAGGCGATGGCGCAGGCCGGCCGCCGCCAGGGCGGGGAAGCCCACGCTGGTGGCGTAGTCACCTACCCGTACCAGGGCTCCCACCCGCTGGGCAGCCAGGGCGTCGGCGGCACGGGCCACCTCCGCCGGCCCCGCCACCGGCTCGATCACGACGGCGATCGAGCGTTGGCTCGCCTCCCGGCGCAGCAGCTCCGCTTCGAAGCTGGCGTTGGCTTCGGAGGGATGGAAGATGAGCCCCACGCTCAACAGGCCGGGGCTGATCCGGCGGGCGAGGTCGAGCTGCTCGGCGAGGGGACTGGTGCTCACCGTGCCCACCACGTTGGGCCGGTGGCGCGTGTAGCTGGTGCCGGCCCCGGCCCCCCAGGGGTTGGAGCAATACAGGAACACGACCGGCACCCGCGCCGGCGCGATGGCAAGGATCGCCGTCAGCGGCGGGGTGCCGATGGCCACCAGCATGTCGACCCCGGCCTCCAGCAGCTCCTTCACATGGGCGCGGCCTTTGGCCATGCTGCCGTCGGCGAAGCGCTCCAGCAGGGTCACCCCGGCCGGTGGCCGGAAGCCGGCCCTGGCCAGGGCCTGCACGAACCCGCGGCGGGCCGCATCGGGGGCGGCGCCCCGCACGTACTGGAGCAGGCCCAGGCGGGGCGGCCCCGGGGGCCGGCTGCGGGCGTTGCAGCCGGCGGCGACCAGGGTGCCGGCGGCGGCGGCACCGCCCAGCAGGCGCAGCGCCTGGCGCCGGCTGGGCCCTGCGGTGGTGGCCATCAGCTGCGGAACAACCGGGAATAGAGCTCACCATGACCCAGCTGGGCCAGTCCCGCCCCCACTCCCCCGTTCCAGAGGGCCTCGGGATCGGCCGCCACCAGCTCCGCCGCCCGGGCGGCGATGGTGGGCGCCAGGGCCAGCTGCAGTCGCTGGGCTTCGGTGGGGCCCAGGGGCACCAGACGCACAGCGGCGCTGAGCTGGGTGGCGATCCAGCCGTAGAGGTAGGCCTCGACCAGCTCCTCGGGCGCGATCGCCAGGGCCACCCCGGCCCAGGCCCAGGCGGCCGGCCAGGCGAGCCGAGGGGGCCGGTCCCCGGGCAGGGGCAGGGCCAGGTCGGCCAGCAGCTGCAGCAGGGAGCGGCCCATCTGGCGCTGCTGGGCCCGCACCTCGGCCGCCTCCCGCTGGGCCAGCAGCCAGCCGTCCAGCTCCAGCACCTCCTGGCGGGCCGGCCCCTCCGGGAACTCACGCCATCGGGTGAGCGCCTGCATCAGCCGGTTCAGGCTGGCGGCCTCGATCGCCAGCGCCCCCCGGGCCAGCTCCGCCTCCAGCCAGTGGGCCACGCCCTCGGCATCGCCCAGCTCACCCGCCTGGACGAGCACCTCCAGGCCTTCGGAATAGCTGAACGCCCCCACCGGCAGGGCGGGACTGACGAGCTGGAACAGCCGCAGCCGGGCGATGCTCATGGGTGGGAATGGCCGTGATGGTCATGATCGTGGGGGCCATGGGCGTGGTGGTGGCCTTTGCCGGACGGCTCGTAGGCCCCGGGTTCGGGCAGAAACGGCCCGCTCATCCGCTCCACGGTCAGCCCCCGATGCCGCAGCAGATCCTCGAGCACGCTGTCGACCCCCAGGCGCAGCTCGTCGCGGTGCAGCTCCATCGCCACGTGGCGGTTGCCCAGGTGATAGGCCGCCTGCAGCAGGGCCAGGGGGTCGGCGGCCCGTACCACCATCAGCGGCTCATCGGCGGCCTCCACCACCACCAGGGGGCCACCGGCCTCCGGTGCCAGCCGGTCGCCGGGTTCCAGGGCCGCGCCCCGGGGCAGCTGCAGCAGGAGGTCCCGTCCACAGGCGCTGCGACGATGGCCCCGCAGGCTCGTGCGCTCGTCGGCCTGGAGCGGCAACCGCAGCGGCGGATCCGCCGCCGCCGCCGCAGGCTCCGGCCCTGGGACCGCCCCGTGACGCAGGTGCCGCACCAGCACCAGGGAAGCCGTGGCGTCGGGAACAGTCGCGTCGGGAACCGTGGGGCCGGACATCGAGTGGGCCAGCGGGCGAGGGTGATGCGTGCAGCCTGGCCAGCCGTTGGCCAGCGGCCCTGTGTCGGGCGCTACCAAATCCAGGCCACCGGGGCCCCACCATCGTCGCCATGCAGCTCACCGCTCCCGCCCCCTGGAGAGCCCAGGCCCGGCTTCGTTTCGAGACCACCGGCGGCGCGGACGGCGCCACCCGGCACCAGGGCGGAGCGACGGCGCCGCTGAAGATCCAGCGGTCCTTTGCTGCCGCCGATGGCCGCTGTCAACTGCCCCTGCTGCACACCGGCGGCGGCCTGGTGGGAGGGGATGAGCTGGCCATCGAGGCCGACCTCGGCGCCGGCAGCCGGGCCCTGATCACCAGCGTGGCGGCTCAGAAGGTCTACGGAACCGTGGGCCGCTCCCGGCGGGTCCCCGCCGGCAGCTGGACCTTTCAGACCCTCGACTTCCGACTTGCCGCAGGCGCCGACCTGGAGTGGCTGCCCCAGGAGCTGGTGGTCTTCCGGGATGGCCTGTTCCAGCAGACCTGCCGGGTGGAGCTGGCCGACGGGGCCAGCTGGCTGGGGGCCGAGGTGGTGCGGCTGGGGCGCAGCGCCGATGGCGAGACGCTTGGATCCGGCCGCTGGCGCTCCTTGCTGGAGATCCGGCGGCAGGGCCAGTGGGAGCTGGTGGACCGGCTCGAGCTGGGCGGCGCCAGCCTGGAGAGCCCCCACGGCCTGGGGGGCCAGCCGGTGTTCGCCAGCCTGGTGTGGGCCGCCCCGGCGCCGGTGGGCGAGTCCCTGCTGGAGGCCTGCCGCGCCGAGCGGCACGGTCTGGAGGGGGCGATGGCCTGCGGCCGGCTGGAGCGGGGCCTGGTGGCCCGCTACCGGGGCCGCTCCACCCAGGCGGCCCGCTTCTGGTTCACGCGCATCTGGGCCCGGATCCGGGCGGAGCGGGGGCTGGCGGCTCCGGTGCTGCCCCGGGTCTGGCCGTTCCAGGAGCAGCCGCTCGATCTGGAACCGCCGCTGCCGGTCCCGGCCCGCAGCTGGTGACCCCCGGCCAGGCGCAACAGCGGGCCTAGGTTCGCCCCAGGCGCAGCCCCACCGATGCATCGCTTCCAGCTCTCTTTGCAGGCTCTGGGCCAGGCGCGCCAGCTGATCGCCGTGGGCCGCAGCCAGGGGGATCTGGCCCGGATCGCCGATCTGGTGGACAGCTTCCTGGACACGCCCCAGATGGAGGCCTGCATCGCCCGTTTCCGGGCCCTGCCGGGCGGGGCGGCGATGATGGACGAGCGCTATCCGCCCCTGCAACCGGATCTGGAGCGGCTCGAGGCGCTGCCAGAGGGGAGCCTAGGCCGCACCTACGCCGCCCTGATCCGCCGCTTCAACTACGACCCCGAGTTCTTCCGCCCCCGCCCCGTCGACACGGAGGGCCGCTGGCTCACCCAGCGGATCGCCACCACCCACGACATCCACCATGTGGTCAGCGGTTTCGGCACGACGCCGGTGGGGGAGAACGGCGTGCTGGCCATCACCGCCACCCAGATCGGCTTCCCCGCCTACGTGAGCCTGACCCACGCGGCCCAGATCGCCGGCTTCCGTTTCAAGCTCGACGGCTACCAGGCCCTGAGCCGGTCGATCAGCCATGGCACCACGATCGGCTTCACCGCCCATCCCTTCGCCACGGTTCGCTGGGAGGAGGGCTGGGAGCTGCCGGTGGCGGAGTGGCGGCAGCGGCTGGGGGTGACCCTGCCGGCCGATGGGGAGCCCTATGGGATCAACCAGCCCTGAGCGGCCGCGGGGCCGTCCTCCCTCCCAGCCGCGATGACGGACCCCCTGCCCTTCGTGATCCAGGCGACCGTGGCGGGCCTGGCGGCGATTGCCGCCGGCCTGGTCAACGCCCTGGCCGGCGGTGGGTCGCTGATCAGCTTTCCTGCCCTCACGGCCATCGGCCTGCCGGCGGTGATGGCCAACATCACCAACACCGTGGCCCTGGCGCCCGGCTACCTGGGTGCCACCGTGGCCCAGCGCCAGGACCTGGAGGGCCAGCGGCGACGCCTGTGGCTACTGCTGCCGGCCGGCGCCGCCGGCGGCCTGGTGGGTGGCCTGCTGCTGCTGCAGACCGGCGAGCGGCTGTTCACCCAGCTGGTGCCGTTCCTGATCCTGTTCGCCTCAGGGCTGCTGGCGGTGCAGGAGCCCGTGCGCCGCTGGGTGCAGCGCCGCTCCGAGCGCCACGGCCGCGCCCCCTCGGACCTCTGGGCCGTGCCGCCGGTGTTCCTGGCGGCCATCTACGGGGGCTTCTTCGGCGGCGGGCTGAGTGTGATCGTGCTGGCGGTGCTGGCTCTCACGCTCGAGGACAGCCTCACCCGCCTCAACGGGCTCAAGCAGGCGGTGGCCTTCGCCACCAACCTCACCGCCGCCGCCTTCTTCCTGTTCTCCGGCCAGGTGGCCTGGGCTCTTGCCGCGGTGATGGCCATCGGCGCCATCCTCGGCGGGGCGCTGGGGGGCCGGCTGGCGTCCCGGATCCAGCCCGCCACGCTGCGCACCGTTGTGGTGGTGGTGGGCGTGGTGGTGGCGCTGATCTATCTGCTCAAGGCCTGAGCGCAGGCCCGCGGATGGCCCAGCCGGACACCGCCCCTAGGCTTGAAAGCCTCCCATCCCTGGGCCGATGCCGCTGCTGCTGATCCTGGTGGCGGTCGCCGCCGTCGGGTTGATCCTGATCTACAACCGCCTGGCCCAGCTGCAGGTGCTGGCGGACAACGCCTGGGCCGACATCGACGTGCAGCTCAAGCGGCGCCACGACCTGATCCCCAACCTGGTGGAGACGGTGCGGGGCTACGCCAGCCACGAAAAGGAAAGCTTCCGGACCGTGATCGAAGCCCGCAACGCTGCCGTGGCGGCCCGGGGGCCCCGGGAGCAGCAGCAGGCGGAGCAGGCCCTCGGGGCGTCGCTCGGCCAGCTGTTCGCCCTTGCGGAGGCCTACCCAGCCCTGCGGGCGGTGGAGAGCTTCCAGACCCTGCAGACCAACCTCAGCCAGATCGAAGAAACCCTCCAGAGCGCCCGTCGCTACTACAACGCCGTGGTGCGGGACCTGAACACGGCGATCGTGCAGTTCCCCTCCAACCTGGTGGCCGGCGGCTTCGGGTTCCGCCCACGCACCTATTTCGAGCTGGAGAACCCGGCCGAAGCGGCGGTTCCCGCCGTCCGCTTCGATGGCTGAGGGCCTTCCGGTCGCCCGGCGGTTGCGGCGCCGCTGGCGCTGGGGGCTGGGGGGGCTGCTCGGCCTGGCCCTGACGCTGCTGCTCCTGGCCCCCTGGGGGGCCGGTGCCGCCCTCAGCGCCGCCGAGCGCCAGCTCACGCTCACCGATTTCCAGATGCAGGCGGTGGTGGAGCCCACCGGCGCCGTGCAGGTGAGCGAAACCCTCACCGCCCGCTTCGACGGCTCCTGGAACGGCCTGGTGCGCCAGATCCCCCTGCTGGCCAGGCGGCCCGGCGGGCTCGAACCCCTTGGGTTGCGGGTGCTCGCCGTCACCGACCCGGAGGGCCGGCCCTACCGCTACGAGAGCAGCCACCCCGGCGCCGACCTGAGACTGAAGATCTGGATCCCGGGTGCCGAGAACGTCAGCCGCACGGCCGTGGTCACCTACCGGCTGAAGCGCGGCCTGCGCTTCTATCCGGACCACGACGAGTTCAACTGGAATGTCACCGGCAACGCCTGGGAGGTGCCGATTGAGCAGGCCTCGGCCCGGGTGCAGCTGCCGTCGGGGGTGTCCGGGCTGCATGCCGCGGTGTACACCGGGCCCCGTGGCTCCCGGGACCACGACGCCACCCTGACGATCGGCGCCGACACGGTCGCGAGCACCACCACCCGTCGGCTGGAGCCCGGCGAGGGCTTCACCCTGGCGGTGGGCTTCGCCAAGGGGCTGCTGCCGCCGCCCTCGGCCCAGGCCCAGCTGATCGACTGGTGGCAGGGGCGGCTGGCCCTGCTGCTGCCCTTGCTGTGCGCCGGCGTGCTGGGCCCGCTCTGGTGGCGGATCGGACGGGATCCTGCGGTGGGCGCCGTGCCGGTGGCCTACGAACCCCCCGAAGGCCTGCCACCGGCGGTGCTGGGCAGCCTGGTGGCTGAGCAGGTGAGCGGCTCCGCCCTTTCGGCCACCCTGGTGGCGCTGGCGGTGAAGGGCCAGCTCCGCATCGAACAGGACCAGCGGAAGCTGCTGTTCCTGAATCTGGGCAAGCGCTACGTGTTCACCCTGCTGGGCGAGCCGGCCCAGCGGTCGGCGCTGCTGCCCCATGAGGCCTACCTCCTCGACACCCTGTTCCCCTCGGGCACGGCGGGGGACACGGTCAGCACCGATCAGCTCCGCGACCATTACTACGTGCATGTGCCCGGCTTCGAGCGGCTGGTGAAGCAGGCGGTGCTGGCGGAGCGGTTCTTCCGGCGCTGGCCCGGCACCGTGCGGGCCCTCACCTTCTTCGGCGGCCTGGGGCTGGCCGGCGCGGCGGTGGCGCTGGCCCTGGTGCTGCTGCCCCACGACATCGTGCTGCTGCAGGGGGAGGCGCACCCGTGGCTGACCTTCGGCTCCCTGGCGCTGACGGTGGTGCTGGTGGGCGTGTTCGCCTGGATCATGCCCAGCCGCACCACCCGGGGCACGGCGGTGCTGCGCCAGACCCTCGGCTTCCAGGAGTTCCTGCGCCGGGTGGAGGCGCCGCGGCTGGAGCGGGTGGTGCTGACGCCGGAGCTGTTCGAGCGCTTCCTCCCCTACGCGATGGTGGCGGGCCTGACCCGCCAGTGGACAGCGGCGTTCCAGGGGATCCTCGAAGTGGCCCCCAGCTGGTACGTCGGCGGCGACGACAGCTTTAACCCCACCGATTTCGGCACCAGCCTCGAGGACTGCTTCAGCAGCACCACCGGCGCCATGCAGTCGTCACCGAGCAGCTCCAGCAGCTCGAGCGGCAGCTCCGGCGGGGGCAGCTCCGGCGGCGGTGATGGTGGCGGTGGCGGCGGCGGCTTCTGAGCCCCGGGGCAGGCGCCACAGCCAGGCCTAGCTTTCCCCGAGTTGCCGGCGTTGCCGTGGCCCCAAGCGTCCTGCGCCGCCCCGGGGCGGCTGCCCTGGTTCTGGGTCTGGTGCTCCAGCTCCCGGGGGCCGCCCGCAGCGCCGAGGCGCCATCGGGCCCGCCGCCGCCGCCGCGCCAGGTGACAGCGGAAAGCCTGGCGGCCGCCCTGCCCCGGCTCGATGCCCTGGCCACGGAGATGCAGCGCAGCACCGGTGTCCCGGGCCTGGCCATCGTGGTGGTGCACGCCGACCGGGTGGTGTTCCTCAAGGGCTACGGCCTGCGGCGGGTGGGCGAGCCCGGCGCGGTGGATGCCGACACCGTCTTCCAGCTGGCGTCGCTCTCGAAGCCGATCGCCTCCACGGTCGTGGCCGGCCTGGTGGGTGACGGGCGCGTGGGCTGGGACGACCCGGTGCTGCGCACCCTGCCGGAGGCCCGCATCGGTCCGCCGGCCATCGCCCCCTTTGTGACCATCCGCGACCTGCTGTCCCACCGCAGCGGCCTGCCGGACCACGCCGGTGATCACCTCGAGGACCTGGGCTTCGATCGGGCCACGATCCTGGAGCGGCTGCGGTTGCTGCCCACCGGCAACCGCTTCCGCGCCGACTACGCCTACACCAACTTCGGCTTCACCGCCGGCGCCGTGGCCGCCGCCAACGCCGTTGGCCGGCCCTGGGAGCAGCTCTCCAGCGAACGGCTCTACGGGCCCCTGGGCATGGCCCGCACCAGCTCCCGCCACGCCGACTTCGCGGCCGCCGCCAACCGCGCCTCCCTGCACGTGCCGGAGGGGGGCCGCTGGGTGGCCCGTTACCAGCGGGATGCCGATGCCCAGGCCCCCGCCGGCGGCGTGAGCTCCAGCGTGCGGGATCTGGGCCAGTGGCTGCGGCTGCAGCTGGCCGGCGGCCGCCTCGATGGCCGTGCGCTGGTGGACGGCGCCACCCTGGCCGAAACCCACCGGCCCCAGATCGTCAGCCAGCAGCCCCGCGATGCGGCCACGGATCGGGCCGGCTTCTATGGGCTGGGCTGGAACGTGAGCTACACCGACCGGGGCACGGTGCAGCTGGGCCACTCGGGCGCCTTCGACCTCGGCGCCGCCACGGCCGTCTACCTGCTGCCGGCGGAATCCCTCGGCATCGTCGTGCTCTCCAACAGCCAGCCCCTGGGGGTGCCGGAGGCCCTCAGCCTCAGCTTCCTCGACCTGGCCACCACCGGAACGGTGAAGCGCGACTACCTCGCCGCCCTGCGCCCCCTGTTCCGGGGCATGGAGCAGCAGGACTACCCCGCCGTGGTCACCCCGCCCCGGCCCCTGCCCGCCCGCCCCGCCGCCGCCTACACCGGCAGCTACGCCAATGCCTACGTGGGCGTGGTCGCGGTGGTGCGCCGCGGCGATGGCCTCGAGCTGCAGCTGGGACCCCGCCTCACCGCCTTCCCCCTCACCCCGGTGAGCGGCGACACCTTCCGCTATCAGCCCGCCGGCGAGAACGCCTACGGCCCCAGCGCCGTCAGCTTCGCGGTGGGTGCCGACGGCCGGGCCACGGCGGTGCGGATCGACAACCTCAACCTCAACGGCCAGGGGGTGCTCCAGCGGCGCTGATCGGGGCACCGAACGTTCCTTCTGAACCTGACCCGGTGCCGGAGCGCTGCGAGAGTGGGTCCGGCCAGCGCAGCCTGCATGAACCTCACCCCCCAGGAGAAAGACAAGCTGTTGATCGTCACCGCCGCCCTGCTGGCGGAACGGCGACTCGGCCGGGGCCTGAAGCTCAACCATCCCGAGGCGTTGGCCTGGCTCAGCTTCCAGGTGATCGAAGGGGCCCGCGACGGCCGCAGCGTGGCGGAGCTGATGCGGGAGGGCACCACCTGGCTGAGCCGGGATCAGGTGATGGAGGGGGTGCCCGAGCTGATTCCCGAGGTGCAGATCGAGGCGATGTTCCCCGATGGCACCAAGCTCGTCACCCTCCACGAACCGATCCGCTGACCCCCACCCCGCCATGCCCCCTCTGATCCCCGGCGAACTGATCCCCGAGCCCGGCACGATCGATCTCAACGTCGGTCGCCCCGTCACCACCCTGTCGGTGGCGAACCGGGGGGACCGGCCCGTGCAGGTGGGTTCCCACTTCCACTTCCATGAAGCCAACGGCGCCCTCGAGTTCGACAGGGAGGCGGCCCGCGGCCTGCGGCTCGACATCCCTGCCGGCACCGCCATCCGCTTCGAGCCCGGCGACCAGCGGGACGTGCACCTGGTGCCCTACGTCGGCGACCGCCGCGTTTTCGGCTTCAACGGTCTGGTGAACGGCCCCCTCGACTAGGCCCCCCGACCCGCCCGGTTCCCTTCCTCCACCGCCCCCTTCCCGCATCCCCGGCCATGGCCTACCGCATCGACCGCCGTGCCTACGCCGAGACCTACGGCCCCACCACCGGCGACCGCCTGCGGCTGGCCGACACCGAACTGATCCTGGAGGTGGAGAGCGACTGCACCACCTACGGCGATGAGGTGAAGTTCGGGGGCGGCAAGGTGATCCGCGACGGCATGGGCCAGGCCCAGACCCCCCGCTCCGAAGGGGCCGTCGACACGGTGATCACCAATGCTCTGATCCTCGACTGGTGGGGCATCGTCAAGGCCGACATCGGCCTGAAGGACGGCCGCATCTGCGCCATCGGCAAGGCGGGCAACCCCGACATCACCGACGGGGTGACGATCGTGGTCGGGCCCGGCACCGAGGCCATAGCCGGGGAGGGGCACATCATCACCGCCGGGGCGATCGACACCCACATCCACTTCATCTGCCCCCAGCAGATCGAAACCGCCCTGGCCTCCGGCGTCACCACCCTGCTGGGCGGCGGCACCGGTCCGGCCACCGGCACCAACGCCACCACCTGCACCCCCGGCGCTTTCCACCTGGCCCGCATGCTGCAGGCCGCCGAGGGGCTGCCGATCAACATCGGCTTCTACGGCAAGGGCAACGCCAGCACCCCCGCGGCGATCGAGGAGCAGATCCGCGCCGGGGCCTGCGGCCTGAAGCTGCACGAGGACTGGGGAACCACACCGGCCGCGATCGACTGCTGCCTCACGGTGGCCGACAAGTACGACGTGCAGGTCTGCATCCACTCCGACACCCTCAACGAGGCCGGGTTCGTGGAGGACACGATCCGGGCCATCGGCGGCCGCACCATCCACACCTTCCACACCGAGGGGGCCGGCGGCGGCCACGCCCCCGACATCATCCGGATCTGCGGCGAGCCCAACGTGCTGCCCAGCTCCACCAACCCCACCAAGCCCTACACCGTCAACACCCTCGAGGAGCACCTCGACATGCTGATGGTGTGTCACCACCTCGATCCCCGCATCCCGGAGGACGTGGCCTTCGCTGAATCGCGCATCCGCCGCGAGACGATCGCCGCCGAGGACATCCTCCACGACCTGGGCGCCTTCAGCATCATCGCCAGCGATTCCCAGGCCATGGGCCGCGTCGGTGAGGTGATCACCCGCACCTTCCAGACGGCCCACAAGATGAAGGTGCAGCGCGGTTTCCTGCCCGAGGACGCCGCCGGTCCCCGCGGCGGCCGCAACGACAACACCCGCCTGAAGCGCTACATCGCCAAGCTCACCATCAATCCCGCCATCGCCCATGGCCTCGACAGCCAGATCGGCTCGGTGGAGGTGGGCAAGCTGGCCGATCTGGTGCTGTGGAAGCCGGGCTTCTTCGGCGTCAAGCCGGAGCTGGTGATCAAGGGCGGCTCGATCGTCTGGGCCCAGATGGGCGATGCCAACGCCTCGATCCCCACCCCGGGCCCCGTCCATGGCCGGCCGATGTTCGCCGCCTACGGCGGATCCGTGGCGGCCAGCTGCCTCAACTTCGTCAGTCAGGCCTGCCTTGAGGACGACCTGCCCAGCCGTCTTGGCCTGAAGCGGCCCTGCGTGCCGGTGGTGCAGACCCGGGGTATCGGCAAGGCCCAGATGCGCAACAACACGGCCCTGCCCAAGGTGGAGGTGGACCCCCAGACCTACGAGGTGTTCGCCGACGGCGAACTGCTCACCTGCGAACCGGCGGCGGTGCTGCCGATGGCGCAGCGCTACTTCCTGCTCTAGGGCGCACCGCGGCGGCTCAGGCGCCCCCGCAACCGCCGGCTCCAGCCGAAGGCGGCCAGGGCTCCGGCCAGGGGCAGCGGGCCGGGAACGCCTGTGGCGGGCTCGGAGGGGAGGGCCCGTACCACGAGCTGGCTGAGCAGCGCCTCCGTGCTGCTGGAGTCACGGTCGCCGCCGACGCCGGTGATGGCGATGACCTGGTTGGCCCCGACGACGAAGGGGTTGGCGAAGGCGTAGCTGGTGCCCACCTGCTTGTCGAACAGGGTTTCGGTGGAGACCACCGGACTGGTGGGCTCACCCCAGGTGAGCAGGGGATTGCCCAGGCCGACCCGCAGGCTGCCGTAGCGGTAGCTGACCAGCTCGACCGCCTGATCGAAGACCAGCTCGATGGCGCTCTGATTGGCCTCCCCGGTGCCGTTGCCGGGGGTGTCCCGTCCGCAGTTGGTGAGGCCGATGTCATTCAGGCCGGCCCCGCCGGCCTTGTAGAGGCAGAGCCCTTCATCGGTGGCACTGACGGGTTTGGCGGTGTCGTCGGGGAGCAGGGCGTTCTGGAACACCAGCCGGAGCATGCGGCCGTCGGCCTGGGCGTTGAAGGTCTTGGTGGGGGAGGCCTGGGGATCGGCGGGGGTAGCGGTGCTGCTGCCGAGGTCAAAGGTGAAGGTGGTGCCGAGGGCCTGCGCCGGGGATCCACTCAGGACAAGCCCTGCGGCGAGGACACTTCCCAGAAGCAGCTGGGCCCGGGGCAGGGCGGACATGGCGGCGCTGCTCGGTGCGTGAATGAAGCGCAATCTAGAGAGTTCGCGCCACTGCGCCACCCATCCCCGTCCCACGAATGGACCGGTGTGGGAGGGGGCCTGAGGTCAGAGGGCCGCCCGCTCCCGCTCCTCCTCAAGGGCCCATTCCTCCTGGTTGGGGTCCCGGCGTGTGCCGCGCCGCTCCACCGAAAGGACCGGTACCTCCTTGAGGGGGGTGGCGAAGGCCACACCGAAGCTGAGGGCGAAGTGGGCCCGGGTGAACCAGCGCAGCTGGGCCCGCAGGCGCAGCTGGCCGAAGCCGGGATGGGATCGCACATCCAGCAGCAGCCACTGCCCCGCCTCCAGCGCCTGGTCCTCGTTGGCGATCAGGCACATCCCGCCCTCGGCCACGTCGGCGATGTCGGCGAGGAACCAGCGCCCGCAGGGTTCGCCATCGGCGTCGAGGCGCCGGACGGCGATGGTGCGGCAACTCTCGATCGAATGGCGGGCGAAGGCGCGCTTCTCGCGACGGGTTGCGGTTCTCTCCCGCTCGTGCAGCAGGCCGCCGGTGGGGCGCGGCGCCGTGGATGACTGGGATCCGCTCTGGCTGGTCAGCATGGCCCTCATCCCTGCTGTTGTGTTCATCCTGAACCCGGCGGGTCCCGCAGGGGCCATTGCTTATAAAAACGCTATTCGTATGAAGCGCTAGTCCGACGTCGCCCCCGGTTTCGTAGCAACGGCAACGGGTGGCCACCCCGGCGGCACTGCAGGATCCAGGCGCGCGGACGGGTGTGGAATGTTCAGTCAATACAAGCCGAACCAGGGGTACGACGAGTACTTCACCTCCACCGACCAGCCGAGGGCGACCCTGACCCCCCTGCTGTCCTCCCTGGGCCAGATGGGGCTCGACCAGTTGAACCGCAACCACGCGGCCGCCGGCATGCTGCTCAAGCGGCTCGGCGCCACCTTCCGGCTCAACGATTCCGACAGCAAGGGCGTCGAGCGGATCCTCCCCTTCGATCCCCTCCCCCGCCTGATCGGAGCCCGGGACTGGGAGCGGCTGGAGCGGGGCCTGTTCCAGCGGCTGGAGGCGATCGACCGCTTCCTGGCCGACGTCTACGGCGACCAGAAGATCCTTGCCGACGGGGTGGTGCCCAGGGCCGACGTCGAAAGCTCCCAGGGCTGGCGGCCCCAGATGCAGGGCTTCAAGCCTCCCCTGGGGCGCTGGTGCCACATCTCCGGCCTCGATCTGGTGCGCGACGGCGACGGCACCTGGCGGGTGCTGGAGGACAACCTGCGCTGTCCCTCGGGGGTGGCCTACTTCCTTGAGAACCGGCGCGTCATGAAGCGCATGTTCCCGAGCCTGTTCGCCGGCCGCACGGTGCAGCCCATCGACGACTACCCCTCCCACCTCCTGCAGACCCTGCGGGAGCTGGCCCCCTGGACCGACACCCCCAAGGTGGTCCTGCTCACCCCCGGGGTGTTCAACAGCGCCTACTTCGAGCACAGCTACCTCGCCCAGCAGATGGGCATCCAGCTGGTGGAGGGGCGCGACCTGGTCTGCGAGGGGGATCGGGTCTGGATGCGCAGCACCGCCGGCCTCGAGGCGGTCGACGTGATCTACCGCCGCATCGATGACGATTTCCTCGACCCGGCGGTGTTCCGCAGCGATTCGCTGCTGGGCGTTCGGGGGCTGATGGGCGCCTATGCCGCCGGTCGGGTGGCGATCGCCAACGCCCCCGGCACCGGCGTGGCCGATGACAAGCTGATCTACGCCTACGTGGGCGAGATGATCCGCTATTACCTGGGCGAGGAGCCCATCATCGAGAACGTCCCCACCTACATCTGCTCCCGCCCCGACGACCAGGCCTACGTGCTGGCGCACCTCGGGGAACTGGTGGTGAAGGCGGTGGCGGAGGCCGGCGGCTACGGGATGCTGATCGGCCCCCATGCGAGCCAGGCGGAGATCGACGAATTCGCCGTCAAGATCCAGGCCAACCCCCGCAACTACATTGCCCAGCCGACCCTGGAGCTCTCCACCGTGCCCTCCCTGAGCGAAGGGGAGCTCTACCCCTGCCACGTGGATCTGCGTCCCTACGTGCTGCGCGGCAAGGAGGCCTGGGTGAGCCCCGGCGGCCTCACCCGCGTGGCGCTGCGCCGCGGCTCCCTGGTGGTCAACTCCTCCCAGGGCGGCGGCTGCAAGGACACCTGGATCGTGGATGAAGCCCCATGCTGAGCCGCGTCGCCGACTCCCTCTACTGGATCAACCGCAACGTTGAGCGGGCCGAGAACATCTCCCGGTTCGTGGAGGTGAGCGAAGCCATGGCCCTCGACTGTCCCCCCGGCAGCGCCGAGCCCTGGCTGCCCCTGATCGAGGCCAGCGGCGACCGCAAGCTCTTCGATGAGCTCTGTCCGGTGGTCACGCCTGACGCGGTGATCCATTTCCTGGTGCGGGAGGCGAAGAACCCCAGCAGCGTTCTCAACTGCATTGCCAACGCCCGGGAGAACGCCCGTCAGATCCGGGAGGTGATGACCACGGAGATGTGGGAGCAGATCAACGACATCTACTGGACGTTGCAGGAGGAGGCCTTCTGGCGGCAGCCGCCCCAGGAGCAGCTGCGGGAGATCCGCCGCGCCTGCCAGCTCTTCTACGGCATCACCGATGCCACCCTCAGCCGCGACCTTTCCTGGCAGTTCAGCCGGCTGGGGCGGCTGCTGGAGCGGGCCGACAAGACCACCCGGATCCTGGACGTCAAATACTTTCTGCTGCTCCCTTCCCCTGAGGAGGTGGGTGGGGTGCTCGACGAGCTGCAGTGGATCTCCCTGCTGCGCTCGGCCGGCGCCTACCAGATGTTCCGCCAGTCGAGCCAGCAGGCCATCGAACCCAAGGCCGTGGCCGCCTTCCTGTTGCTGGATCCGATCTTTCCCCGCTCGGTGCGCTACTGCCTGGAGCGGATCAGTGACACGCTGCGGATCATCCGCGGCAGCTCCGTTCCGCGCCCCGCCGACGATCTGGAGTGCCTGATCGGGCTCACCCTGGCCCACTGGAGCTTCACCAGGATCGACGAACTGGTGGCCACCGGGCTCCATGAAGCCATCGACAACTTCCAGTCCGATCTCAATCGCCTCCATGAGCTGATCGAAGCGCGCTACTTCATCGCTCCCACCGGCACCACCGCCAGTCAGGAGGCGGCATGCGAGTCCGCATAACCCACACCTTCGACTACCGGTACAGCGCTCCGGTCTTCCTGGGTCCCCATCGGTTCTGCCTCAAGCCCCGGGGCCACGGCTTCCAGCGCCTGCTGCACTTCCACCTGGCGGTGACGCCGGAACCATCCTGCTTCTATCCGCTGCTGGCTGCCAGCGGCGATGAGATCCTGCGGGCCCGCTTCACAGGCAGCACCGAGCACTTCCGGGTGCAGGCGATCAGCGATGTGGAGACCCAGCAGCCCCCGGCCCTGGCGACCTGCCTGGAGGACCAGGAGCCGCTGCTGCCCTATCCGGTGGGCCACCTCAACGGCGATCTGCTGGGCTCCCTGGAGGGCTGGCTGCCCAGCGGCCAGCACGACCCCGCCGCGGTGGACCTGGCCCAGGAGGCGCTGATGGGCAGCGACCAGCGGGGGCTGATGTTCCTCGAGCAGCTGGTGGAGATCATCAAGGACCGGGTCAAGTACACCCAGCGGCACGTGGGGCCGGCCTGGCCGGCGGGGCGCACCCTCAAGGAGCGGGTGGGTTCCTGCCGCGACCTGGCGATGCTGATGGTCGAGACCTGCCGCTGCGTCGGTCTGCCGTCCCGGTTCGTGAGCGGCTACCACCTGGTGGAACCGCAGCCGAAGCAGTACGACCTGCACGCCTGGGCGGAGGTCTACCTGCCCGGGGCGGGCTGGCGGGGGTTCGACCCCAGCGGCATGGGCAGCGTCGACGACCGCTACATCACCCTGGCCACCTCCTCCAAGCCCACCCTCACCGCGGCGGTGAACGGCAGCTTCTCGGGCCCCACGGGGGTGGACAGCGAGCTGGAATGGGCCATCGAGGCGGAGCTGCTGGAGCCCACGCCGATGGGCTCCGCCTGGCACGAGGTGCTGCACGGCTGAAGCGAAGCCACTCTTAAGGTGCGGCCGCTGGTAGCCGATGCATCAGCGGCGGCGGTACTCCCCAGGCCAGGACTGGTGCCACTTCGTCGCTCGCCGCCCATCCCCATGGCCAGCCCCACACCCGCCGCGTGCCCGCCCAAGGGCCAGGCCCTCCTGGAGGCGATGCGGCGCCATCTGTTCTCCAGCCAGGCCAAGTCCGCCTCCCTCGCCACCACCCACGACCACTACGTCTGCCTGTCGCTGGCGGTCCGGGACATCCTGCTGACCAGCTGGGTCGACACCGCCGACACCTACACCAGCCAGCACGTCCGCACCGCCACCTACATGTCGGCGGAATTCTTGCTGGGGCCCCACCTGGAGAACAACCTGGTCAGCCTCGGGCTGCGGGAGGAGGCCGCGGCCGCCTGCGAGGCCCTCGGCCTCACCCTTGACGAGATGCTGGCGGAGGAGCCGGAACCGGGCCTGGGCAACGGCGGCCTGGGGCGGCTGGCGGCCTGTTTCCAGGAGTCGATGGCCACCCTCGAGCTGCCGGCCATCGGCTACGGCATCCGCTACGAGTTCGGCATCTTCCGCCAGCAGATCGGCCCCAATGGCCAGATGGAGAGCACCGATCCCTGGCTGGCCCGCGGCAACCCCTGGGAGGTGATCCGGCCGGAATGGAGCTATCCGGTGCTGATCGGCGGCCAGACCGTGATCGGCGTGGCCTACGACACCCCGATCCTGGGCTACGGCGTCCACACCGCCAACACCCTGCGGCTGTGGTCGGCCCAGGCGCCCGACGCCTTCGACTTCGCCTCCTTCAATGCCGGCGACTACACCCGGGCCGTGCTGCACAAGGTGCAGTCGGAGACCCTCTCCAAGGTGCTCTATCCCAATGACGAGCTGGAGCAGGGCAAGCGCCTGAGGCTCAGCCAGCAGATCTTCTTCGTCTCCTGCTCCCTGCAGGACATGTTCCGCATCCTGGGCAGCCAGGGGATCCCGGTCACCGAGTTCCACCGCAAGTTCGCGGTGCAGCTCAACGACACCCATCCGGCCATCGCCGTGGCGGAGCTGATGCGGCTGCTGATCGATGTCCACGGCGTCGACTGGGACACCGCCTGGAGCATCACCACCGCCACGATCAGCTACACGAACCACACCCTGCTGCCCGAGGCCCTCGAGGCCTGGGGGCTGGAGCTGTTCCAGCAGCTGCTGCCGCGCCAGCTGCAGATCATCTACGAGATCAATGCCCGCTTCCTGCGCACCCTGCGCATCCGCTTCCCCGGCCAGCCGGAGCTGCTGGAGCGGCTGTCGCTGATCGAGGAGGGGCCGCACCGCAAGGTGCGCATGGCCCACCTGGCGGTGGTGGGCAGCCACACGGTCAACGGCGTGGCGGAACTGCACAGCCGCCTGCTGAAGGAGAACCTGTTCGCCGATTTCGCCCGGGTCTGGCCGGATCGCTTCACCAACATCACCAACGGCGTCACGCCGCGGCGCTGGCTGGCGGTCGCCAACCCGCCCCTGGCCGCCCTGCTCAACGACGCCATCGGCACCGACTGGTGCCGGCACCTCGACCAGCTGCGCCAGCTGGAGCCCCTGGCCACCGATGCGGCGTTCCTGGAGCGCTGGCAGGGGGTGCGGGAGCAGGCCAAGGAGCGCCTGGCGGCGACGATCCGCCAGGACACCGGCGTGCTGGTGGATCCCTCCTCCCTGTTCGACGTGCAGGTGAAGCGGATCCACGAGTACAAGCGCCAGCACATGGCTGCCCTGCAGGTGGTGGAGCGCTACCTGCGCCTGCGGGCCGGGGAGGACCTGCCGCCGCGCACGGTGATCTTCGGCGGCAAGGCGGCCCCCGGCTATGCCATGGCCAAGCTGATCATCCGCCTGATCGTGGGCATGGCGGAGATCATCAACATCGACCCGGCGATGGACGGGCGCCTGCGGGTGATCTTCCTGCCCAACTTCAGCGTCAAGCTGGGCCAGAAGATCTACCCGGCCGTCGACCTGTCCGAACAGATCTCCACCGCCGGCATGGAGGCCTCCGGCACGGGCAACATGAAGATGTCGCTGAACGGCGCCCTGACGATCGGCACCCTCGACGGGGCCAACATCGAGATCCGGGAGCGGGTCGGTGACGACAACTTCTTCCTGTTCGGCCACACCGCCGAGCAACTCGCCGCCATCAACCGCAACGGCTACCACCCGATGCCCTGGCTTGAGAACGACGCCCTGGCCAAGGAGGCCATCGACCTGATCGGTTCGGGCCACTTCAGCGAAGGCGACCGCGACCTGTTCCATCCGCTGCTGGCCAACCTCTGCAGCAGCGACCCCTTCCGGGTGATGGCCGACCTGGGCGACTACCGCCGCGCCCAGAACGAGGTCGACAGCGCCTGGTGCGATGCGGGACGGTGGAGCATGATGTCCGTGCTGAACACGGCCCGCTGTGGCTTTTTCAGCAGCGACCGGTCCATCCAGGAGTACGCCGAGCGCATCTGGAAGGTGGCTCCGGTTCCCGTCAATGCCTGCAGCGTGATTCCCAGCCCGTCCCCATGAGCCTCCCGCAACCCGCATGAGCTGGCCCGCATGAGCTGGATGGACAGGGTGGCCGAGGCGGCCGAGTCCCGCCTGAGGGCCGCCGGCATCCAGCTCACCCTCGGCGGTGAGCCCACCCTGGTGCCCCTCGAGCCGGAGGGGCCCGAGTGGAGCGTCACCGCCGATGGACCCACCAAGCTCCCCATCGCCCGGGCCATGGCCCGGGATCTGCAGCAGCGGGTCTGGCCCGGCAGCACTCTCCTGTACTGCCCCGGCAAGCGTTACGACGGCGAAGTCAATCCCCGCTGGGCCCTGCGGCTGTTCCTGGGGGACGACGGCACGGCGCCGGTGCGCTGGCCCGGCCTCTGCCAGCCCGGCCTGGAGGGGGCACCGCTGACGGCCGAGGCCGGCCCGGCCTGGCTGGAGCAGCTGGGCGCCCGGCTGGGCATCCGCCTGCAGCCCGTGCTGCTGCGGGACCCCTTCGAACCCGAACGCCGGGCCTGGGCCGCCCCCCTGAGCGTGGCGCCGCCCGAGGCGGACGACCCGGCGGCGGCGGTGGCCTGGGCGGTGGCGGCCTGGCCCCTGGAGGAGGGCCTGCGGGAACTCACCGGTGCCCCCGGTCCCGCCGGCCTGCGCCTGCCCCTGGAGCACCTGCCCGAGGACGTGCCCCGCCAGGTGCTCACCCTGGAGGTGGACCCCGAGGGCTGGGAGCTGTTCCTGCCCCCCCTGGAGCGGGAACCCCTGCGCCTGCTGCTGCAGGCGGTGGCCGACAGCCTGGGCGAGCTGGCAGCACCGAGGCTCAGCGGCGTGCTGCCCCTCGATGCGGGTGAGCGATGGCAGGTGCTGGGCCTGACGGCCGACCCCGGCGTGCTGGAGATCAACCTGCCCGTCTGCCACAGCTGGACGGAGTACCGCCACTGGCTGCAGCGGCTGGAGGAGGTCGGCGAGCGCGTCGGACTGCGCAGCTGGAAGGACCTGGGCGACGGCCGCCAGGAGGGCACCGGCGGCGGCAACCACCTGCTCTGGGGTGGCCCTGACCTGGCCCACCATCCCTTCTTCTCCCGGCCGGCCTGGCTGACGGGGATCCTGCGCTACTGGCAGCGGCATCCGTCGCTGGCCTATCTGTTCTGTGGTCCGGGGGTGGGGCCGGCCTCCCAGTCGCCCAGGCCGGACGAGGCGATCGGCGAATGCTTCGACCTGGAGCTGGCCTACCGCGCCATCGAACAGGCGGAGGGCCAGCCTTCGGACGAACCCTTCGGTGATGTCCGGGGCCTGATCGGCGAGACGCTGCGCCACCTCCACGCCGACCGCAGCGGCAACAACCACCGCAGCGAGATCAGCTTCGACAAGTTCTGGAACCCCGGGGCTCCGGCCGGCTGCCTGGGCCTGGTGGAGTTCCGGGCGCTGGAGAGCCTGCCCCGCATGGAGTGGAGCAGCACCATCGCCCTGCTGTGGAGCGCCCTGGCGGCCCACCTGCTGGAGCCCCGCCACCGGCCTACCCAGCTGCACGACTGGGGCCCGGCCCTGCATGACCGCCAGCTGCTGCCCAGCCAGCTGTGGGCCGATCTGGAGGCCATCCTGGCCGACCTGGCGGCCGACGACCTGGCCCTGGATCCGGCGCCGTTCCGGGCCATCTGGGAGTGGCGCTTTCCGCCCCTGCTGTGCTGGCAGGGGGAGGCCGGCGCCACCGGCGCGGCACCCGCCCTGGAGCTGCGGCCGGCCCCCGAGCCCTGGCCGCTGATCTGCGACACCCCGGTGCAGGGTGGGTTCACCAGCCGGTTCATCGACGGCTCCCTGCGCCGCTTCGAGGTGGTGGCCAATGGGGCGTTCCGCCGCGACTGCCGGCTGTTCATCAATGGCCGGCCCCTGCCGCTGGAGACCGCCGCCGATGGGGCCGACCTGCCGTTGGCGGTCCGCTTCCGCTTCCAGCGGCTCTACCCGTGCCTGCATCCGGCGATCGAGCCCCACATGCCCCTGGAACTGATCGTGCGCACCCCCGGCGGCGATCGGGCCTTCCAGCTGCACCCCGACGGCCACCGCTTTGATCCCGCTCCGTCACCTGTGGCCGAGCCGGTGCCCGACGCTCCCCCCTGGCAGGGACGCCAGCGCCCAACGGATCTCACCATCGACCTGCGGATTGCCGAGACCCAAGTGCGGACGGTCGATCAGGGTCGTTGAATTCTTCTCTTTCCCTCACTTTTCCGGCCCTGAGCTTCCCACGCATGTAGCCGAATCTTCAGGAGCAAGGCCGTCATCCCGCCGTCCTTCAGCTCGGCAGGGGGTTTTCTTCCCCAGTCTGGTCAGCAATGAAAACGCTGCCTAAGATCTTCCGTGAATGGAACCGTCAGTGCAATCCTTCTGGTTCAGCACCCCGGCGGAACAGGGGCTGATTCCTTGCGTCGACAGCGTTGGCGATGCACTGCGTTTTGCTGCCGACCTGGGCAGTGATGATCTTGTCGTGCTTGATCTGGCCAGTGGCCATTTCATCGACTGCAACCGTTCCGCCCATGAGCGTCTCGGCTACACCCGCGAGCACTTCCTCACCCTGAATCCGGCGGCGATTCAGGCGGATGGGGAGCTGGCCGACGACCTGATGCGCGACCAGCTGCGGGCGATGCGACAGCAGCCCAGGGGCAGCTTCGCCACGCGCCACCGGGCCCGCTCCGGCGCCTGCCGGGATGTGTCCGTGAGCTATCAGGTGCTCAATCTCTGCGGCCGGCTGGTGGCCCTGGTGAGCCACCGTGACCGCACCGAACTGGACACGGCCCTGCGGGAAAGCACCCGGCTGGGCTCGCTGCTGCAGGAGGCCGAGCGGCTCACCCATGTGGGCAGCTGGGAGCTGAACCACCTCACGGGCGAGCTGCTCCTGTCGAGGGAGACCTACACCATCCTGGGCATCTCTCCGGACGTGGTGGGCCTGACCTATGGGCTGTTTCTCAGCAAGGTGCATCCGGACGATCGCGCCCTGGTGGATGCCACCTTCCAGGATGCGACCCGCTCCGGGCGGCCCTACAGGATCGAGTACCGGCTGCTGCTCGACGATGGCCGCCTCAAGGTGGTGCTGGAGCGGGGGCGCACCGTCCTCGGCGACGACGGTGCGCCGCTCACCACGCTGGGCACGGTCCAGGACATCAGCGAGCAGCACGAGATCCAGCAGCGGCTGGAGCGCATCGCCTTCGTCGATCCCCTCACCCGGCTTCCCAACAAGGCCGCCACCGTCCGCCAGCTGGCCCGCCTGCTGCGCACGGCCGGCAGGGAGCACGGCATCGTCCTGATCAACCTCGACCTCGACAACTTCCAGTCGATCAACAACAGCCTCGGCCATGAGATCGGCAACCAGGTGCTCCAGGCCAGCGGCAGCTGCCTGCGGCACCTGCTGCGCCCCGACGACTGGCTGGCCCGGGTGGGCAGCGACGAGTTCATCCTGCTGCGGCCCGTGGCCATGGCCGACCGGCTCGAGGCCCTGCAGTGGGCGGAGGAGATCCGCCGCAGCCTCGGCAACACCCCTGGGATGGGCACCGGTCTGGCGGTCCAGCCCAGCGCCTCCCTCGGGGTGGCCCTGGCCCCCGACCACGGCACCGACCCGGACACCCTGCTGCGCTGCGCCAACACGGCCCTGATGGAGGCCAAGCAGCACGGCAAGAACCAGCTGCGCCTCTACACCCCGGAGATCAGCCTGCAGCTGCGGGAGCGCCTCGAGCTGGAGCTCAGCCTGGGCCGGGCGATCGATCGGGAGCAGCTGCGCCTCTTCTACCAGCCCCAGATCGATCGGGGTGGCAGCCGGATCGCCGGGGCCGAGGCCCTGCTGCGCTGGCGTGATCAGAACGGTCGGATGGTGTCCCCCAACGTCTTCATCCCGCTGGCGGAAAAGACCGGCCAGATCCACACCATCGGCCTCTGGGTGATCGAGGAGGCCTGCCGGCAGCTGCACGCCTGGCATCGCCAGGGGCTGCGACCGGGAAAGCTGGCGATCAACATCTCGGCCCTGCAGCTGGGGGCCGACCATCCCTCCCTCTCCGAGCTGCTGGCCGGGGCGCTGAACACCTACGACCTGGTGCCGGAGAACCTCGAGCTGGAGATCACCGAAACAGCCCTGCTGAACGATCCCGACCGGGCCGGCGAGCAACTGCGGCAGCTGGCCGAGAGCGGCTTCAGCCTGGCCATCGACGACTTCGGCACGGGCTACTCCTCGTTGGCCATGCTCCACTCCCTGCCCCTCGACAAACTCAAGATCGACCGGTTCTTCGTGGAACGGCTCGGCAACGACGATGCCGACCTGGCCATCGTCAAGGCCACGATCGTGATGGCCAAGGAACTGGGGCTGATGACCCTGGCCGAAGGGGTGGAAACCGCCGAACAGCTGCGCATGCTGCAGAACCTCGGCTGCGATCAGTTTCAGGGGTTCCTGCTGGGACGGCCGATGCCCGCCGAGGTCTTTGAAAGCCTGCTGGCCGGCGCGGCGGTGGCCTGAGGACCCGGCCTACCAGCTCACCCCGTGCAGCTTGGGCAGGGGGGCGGTCTTGGAGGTGACGGCGAACAGCCGGGGGATGCGGTGGCTGTTGTACACCCGGAACTCCCGCACCACGCTGGCGCCCTCCTCGCGCACGGCCTGGTTGAGCACCAGGGAACCGTCGGGATCGGAGACGGAGCGGTGGAACGTGCCGGGGGGAATGCGCAGGATGTCGCCGCCGCAGTCGAGGCGAACGATGTGATACGGGTAATTCCAGCCGAGATTGACCAGGAAGAAGGTGCGGCCGCCATGCATGGCGAGCAGGTTGTCCTCCTGATGAGGGTGCAGATAGAACTGCCAGCTGCCGGTCTCCTGGCAGTCGGGCGGGCTCACCGCCGGACCCGAGTGGACCACCAGATCCCGCTTGTTCGAGGTGGGCACGGTGATGTCGAAGAACCGCACCGACGGCGTGTCGCGGAACTTCTCGTAGGGGATCAGCTCGAACATCGGAGCCGGCCGGGGACCCTGGCTGGCTCCCGAGGGCCGGTGATCCTGCAGCTCGTCTCTCGACGGGACGGTGGCGGTCATGGGAGCGACTTCGTGAGAAGCCTCTGCGGTCTCTTCAGTGAACCTAATCCTGGTGGGGTCCCACGGTGAGATCGGCTACGAAAGCCCGCGGGCGTTGGGCCAGTTCCGGTGGTGGAGAAGCGGTCTGCAGCGGATCGGCACGGAGGACCCCAACGGTGGGCACAGGTCCTAGCTTGATGTGAGCAAGCACTCACTCGGCGCGATCGTCCATGGGGACCGCTTCACCTCCTTCCGCCCTGCTGCCCAGGGAAGCCACGGCACCCGAGCCCGTCCTCCGGGCCGTACCCCCCAGGCCCGGCCGCAACGGCTCCCTGGTGGGCCGGTGGCTGCTGCCGCTCCTCGGCCTGGGGGTCGCTGCCGGTGTGGGCGGCTGGCTGCTGGCCCAACGGGGACTGGAGTCCACCGATGATGCCCAGCTGCAGGCCCACCTCACGGTGATCGCCAGTCGCATCCCGGGCACCATCGCCAGGGTGCTGGTGGAGGACGATCAGGCCGTGGCGGCGGGCGATCCCCTGCTGCTGCTCGATCCCCGCGACGCCCAGGCCCGGCTGCGTCAGGCGCAGGCGGACCTGATCCAGGCCCGGCAGGAGGCCCTTTCCCTTCGCTCAGCCACCGGATCGAGCACCAATCTGGCGGCCGCGGCCCTCGACCAGGCCCGGGGAGAAGGCATCGCCGCCGAAGGTGAACTGGCTCGGGCCGCGGCCGATGTCCGGCGTCTGGAGACGCTGGTGCAGCAAGGCGGCGTCTCCCGTCAGGAGCTGGACAGGGCCCGGGCCGGCTACAGCCAGGCCAGGGGCGCGGTCCTCCGGGGCCAGGCCAGTGGCCGCAGCGCCCAGGCCAGCCTGGACCAGGTGACGGTGAACCGGCAGAAGGTCGCCGCCGCCGAGGCCCGCATCCTGCAGGCCCAGGCCGCCCTGGAGCGGGCCCGGCTCGACCTGTCCTACGACCGGGTGGTGGCCCCCAGCGCCGGGCGCATCGGCGACCGGCAGGCGGAACCGGGCAGCCAGGTGCAGCCGGGCCAGCCCCTGATGACCCTGGTGAGCGGCGTCCCCTGGGTGGAGGCGCACTTCAAGGAGACCCAGCTGGCCGCGCTGCGGCCGGGACAGCCGGCCGAAGTGCGCGTCGATGCTTTCCCCGGCCGGGTGTTCCATGGCACCGTGCTCGGCATCGCCCCGGCCTCCGGGGCCCGCTTCACCCTGCTCCCGCCCGACAACGCCACCGGCAACTTCACCAAGGTGGTGCAGCGGGTCACCGCCCGCATCGGCCTGGACCCCCGCGAGCTGGCCGCGGCCCACCTGGTGCCTGGTCTTTCGGTACGGGTGCAGGTGCGTCGGCCATGAGGGGGCCGTGAGGGGGCAGCGACGGTGGCCGTGAAGGCGGCTGTGACGGAGAGGCTCACGCTCCGTCAGTGGGCTGTGGTGCTGACCGCTTCGATCGGCGCCTTGCTGGAGATCATCGACACCAGCATCACCAACGTGGCGCTGATCAGCATCCAGGCCAACCTGGGCGCCACCCTGGCGGAGGTGGGCTGGGTGGTCACCGGCTACGCCATGGCCACCGTGGTGATGATCCCGCTGAGCAGCTGGCTGAGCGGACGTTTCGGCGAGCGCAGCTACTTCATCTTCTGCCTGACGGGCTTCACGGTCGCTTCCGTGCTGTGCGGGCTGGCGCCGAGCCTGGGCTGGCTCATCGGCGCCCGCATCCTGCAGGGGCTGCTGGGGGGTGGCCTGCTGCCCAAAGCCCAGACCATCCTGTTCCGGGCCGTGCCCCCGTCGCTCCAGGGCGTCGCCCAGGGGATGTTCGGCGTCGTGGTGCTGGCGGGTCCGGCCCTGGGGCCGACCCTGGGGGGTCTGCTCACCGACGGCCTGGGCTGGCGCTGGATCTTCTTCATCAACGTTCCGGTGGGCCTGGTCACGGTGCTGATGGCCCTGGCCTTCCTGGAGCCCGATGGGGACAGGGCCGAGGCATCCACGCCTGTGGACTGGCTGGGCATCCTGCTGCTTACCGCCTGCCTGGCCAGCCTCCAGGTGGTGCTGGAGCAGGGGCACCAGCTCGACTGGTTCGAGGACGCGGGCCTGCGTCAGTTGGGCCTCCTCGCCGCCGTCAGCCTGCCGGTGTTCGTGTGGTGGGAACGGCGGCAGCGACAACCGGCCGTGGACCTGCGGGTGCTGCGGCACCGCTATCTGGCGGCCGGCAGCCTCTTCTCGGTGGTGCTGGGCATGGGCCTCTACGGCACGGTCTTCGTGGTACCGGTGTTCGCCCAGTCGGTGCTGGGGTACACGGCCACCCAGACCGGGCTGCTGCTGCTGCCCGGTGCCCTGGCCTCGGCCCTGACCATGGCGCTGCTCGGCCGCGTGGTGCAGCGGATCGATCCCCGCCTGCTGATCGGCCTCGGGGCCGCCGGCATGGTGTTCACCATGCTCTGGATGGCGGCGATCGGGCCGGACACCGGCGCCGAGGCTCTGTTCTGGCCGCTGATCGCCCGGGGGATCACCACGGTGATGATGTTCCTGCCCCTGAGCCTGGCCAGCCTCGGTCCCCTGCCCCGCGAGGAGGTGGGCGCCGGCAGCGGTTTCTACAACCTGTCCCGCCAGCTGGGAGGCACCTTCGGCATCGCCCTGCTCACCCTCGTGGTGGAGCGCCGCACCACCCTGCACCGCGCCCACCTGGTGGAGCATCTGACGACCGCCAACCCCCTGTTGCAGCAGCGTCTGATCGCCCTGCAGGCCTGGCTGCAGGAGCGGGCGAGCGGCTCCGGCGAGGGGCCCGCCCAGGCCCTGCAGGTGTTGAGCCGGCAGGTGGACCGGCAGGCGGCGCTGCTGGCCTACGGGGACGTGTTCCGGGTGGTGGCCGTGCTGTTCCTGGCCGTCATCCCCCTGGTGCTGCTTCTGGGCCGGCCTCGGCCGGCGGCCGCCGATGCCACCCCCTGAGGATCAGGCCCATGGCCTGTTCCGTGCGCTCCCCCAGTTGATCCAGGCTGTCGTGGGCCAGGCCCTGCAACATCAGCCCCTGGTGGACGGCCACCAGAAGTCCGGCGAGCTCCCCCGGATCCAGATCCGGTTCAAACCAGTGACGGGCCTGTCCAGCGGCGATCACCTCCTGGAGCCTGCGGCGGAAACGGCCCATGAACGCCTTGCCCTCCTCACGCGCCGGACTCGTGCCCGGCCGCTGCAACTCGGCGAACCAGAGGCGGAGCAACCCCGGATGGGCCTGGACCAGGGCGGCATGGGCCTTCAGCAGCGCCGCCACTTCGCCATCGGGGTCGCGGAAGGCTTGGCCTGCCAGGGCCTCGAGACGGATCTCCAGCTCCCCGGTGGACCAGTGCACCGCTTCGGTCCAGAGGGCCTCGCGACTGGGGAAGTGGCGGAAGAGGGCCCCATGGCTCACCCCCATGCGCCCGGCGACCGCCGCCGTGCTGATCTGGTCGGGAGCCATGTCGGCGGCCAGCTCCAGCAGGGCCCTGACCGCAGCGGCCCGACGCTCGGCGGCAGGGGTCGCGGGGGCCCTGGGCATGGACCGGACACGCACATCAAGCCGAACGCTAGAGCTGCCTAGGGTGGGCGCCTCCGGGGGATCGGCGCCATGGGTCGCCATGACCGCTGTTTTGGCTTCGAGGCCGACTTCGTCGGCGACCTGCGCTGCATCCCCATGGCCGTTCGGCGCAAGCTCGACCTGGTGGGCGTCAAGTTGAAGCTGAGCCATTGGGGCGACCTCGACGAGGGCGAACGGCAGCGGCTGCTCGACTGGCCCGACGATCCCGAAGCCCTGGTGGCGCTGGACCACTGGCTCGCCCAGCGCACGGCCGCCATGGCCGCCGGTGCCGCCGGGCGGCTGGAGCCCGCCTGCGGCGCCCCGTGGCAACAGGGCGACGAGCCCCCGGAGGTGTTGCTCGCCTCCTGCCGCCAGCTGGGCCTCACCCTGCCTCCCCACGCCTGGGGGCAGCTCGATGAGCTGCAGCGCTTCGCCCTGGTGAAGCTCAGCCATCCGGGCCATGAGCACCGCAACCTGCCGCGGGCCTTCGCCGAGTTCGGCCTCGGGGCATGAACGGCCTGCGGGCCTGCCTGCTCAGCGGCGGCGCCAGCCGGCGCATGGGCACGGACAAGGCCCTGCTGCCCCATCCAGCCGGAGGCACCTGGCTGGAGTTCAGCCTGGCCCAGCTGGCGGCGCTGCCGCTGCCGATCACGCTGGTCAGCCACCACCGGGCCCACCAGGCCCTGGCACGGCCCCTGCGGGACGGACTGGGCCACCCGATCAGCGTCCTGGAGGAGCCGCTACCCCGGGAGGGGCCGCTGCTGGCCCTCGATCGGCTGATGGCGCACCACCCCGGCCAGGGCCTGCTGCTCTGCCCGGTGGACATGCCCTGGCTGGAGGTCGCCACCCTCGAGGCCCTGGTGGGGGCCGCCGCCACCCCCGCCGCCGCTGGCGCCCCCGCCGCCATCCACCTGGCCCACGACGGCCGGCGGCTGCAGCCGCTGCTGGGGGTCTACCCGGACGATCCCGGACAACGGGAGCGGCTGGCTGCCTTCACGGCGGCGGGCGGCCGGCGGCTGCAGGACTGGCTGGCGGGGGAGGCGGTGGTGCCGGTGGCCCTGCCGCCCGCGGGCCTGCGCAATGCCAACACCCCCGACGACGCCACCGGCCTGTGGCCCTAGCTTTCCTGCCATGGCGGAGCGTCCCCTGGATCTGCATGGCCGGCCCCTGGGGGTGCTGCGGCTGTCGCTGACGGCCCGCTGCAATCTGGCCTGCCCCTACTGCTGCCCCGATCTCGAGGACCCGCCCGACCTGCTGACCCTGGCGGAACGGGTGGCGCTGGTGGAGGCGACCGTGGGCCTGGGGGTCCACACCCTGCGCCTCACCGGCGGCGAGCCCCTGCTGAACCGGCGCCTTGAAGAGCTGATCGCCGCCCTGCAGCCGCTGCGGCGGCGGGACCCCGGCGATCCCCGCGGCGCCCTGCGGGAGATCGCCCTCACCAGTAACGGGGTGCTGCTGGGCGCCGAGCGGGCCCGGCAGCTGAAGGCGGCGGGGCTCGACCGGATCACCCTCAGCCTCGATGGCACCGACGGGGCCAGCGTGGCCCGCATGGCCGGCCTGGGGAGCCCGGCCGCCGGCGACGCCGTGCTGGAGAAGGTGCTGGCGGCGATCCGGCACGCCAGGGAGGCGGGCTTCGATCCGGCCCGTGGGGCGCTGAAGCTGAATGCGGTGCTCACCCGCTCGGGCAACGCCGACCAGCTGCTGCCCCTGGCGGCCCTGGCCCGGGAGCAGGGCCTGGAGCTGCGCCTGATCGAGTTCATGGATGTGGGCAACCGCAACGGCTGGGAGCCGGAGCAGGTGCTGCCGGCGAACGAGATGGTGGCCCGCATCGGGGCGGCCTGGCCGCTGGAGCCGGTGGGACGGGCGCCCCACGGCACCGCCGGCCGCTGGCGCTACCGCGACCGCGCCGCTGACGCTGACGCTTCCGGTGCCGATGGCGGTTCCCACCTGGCGGTGGTGGCCTCGATCACGGCGCCCTTCTGCGGCGACTGCAACCGGCTGCGGATCACCGCCGACGGGGTGGCCTACAGCTGCCTGTTCGCTGCCGACGGCACCGACCTGAAGCCCTGGCTGCGGCCCGACGGCGATGCCGCCCGCCTGGAGCAGGCGCTGCGGCGCCTCTGGCTGCAGCGCCGCGATCGCTACAGCGAGGAGCGGCAGATGATTCGCCCCGGTGATGGGGTGGCGACGCCCTCGCGTCCCCAGGCTGAAATGGCGTACCTTGGCGGTTGAATTCCGGCCCCCATCGCCGGGCTCGTTTTCAGTTTGGCGAAGTTGATTCCGTCTTTCCCTGATGGTGAAACTGATCATCTCTTCGCTTTTCTGAAGGCGTCGATCATTGCCAACCCTCTGGTGGTGGCGCCGACCACCTCGGTGGCTGAGGCTGCGGCCCTGATGGCTCAGACCCTCGCTTCCCTGGGCCCGCCCAGCGACTTCCCCGACCAGGACAGCCTCCATCAGCACGCCCGGGCCAGCTGCGTGGTGGTGGTGGATCCGACGCAGCGCGTGCTGGGCAGTTTCAGCAGCATCGACCTGGTGGCGCTGGCCGCCACCGCGCCGTCCCTTCACGCCCAGACCATGGCGGAGGTGATGGTCCAGCCGGTGCTGTGCCTCCCGGAGCCGGAACGCCCTGGGCTGGTGGAGAGCCTGCGGGATCTGCGCCGCTGGGGGCGCCGCTATCTCCCCGTGGTGGATGAACAGGGCGCGTTGCTCGGCATCCTTCACCTCGACCAGATGCTGCGGGCCAGCCAGCGGCCCGCCATCGCGGAGGTGGACAGGGCCACGGAGCAGGACGGTGCTCCGCTGCGCCCTCGCTCGCTCCAGTCCCACCGGCTTCTGGTCGAGCTGGGCAGCCAGATCAGGGGCTCGATCGCGATCCATGACATTCTCGAAAGAAGCCTGCATCACTGCCGCGATCTGTTGGGGTGCAGCCGGGCCAGCATCTGGAGATTCGAGGATGGCTGGCGACAGGCGGTGGTGGTGGTCGAATCCACTGATTCGAGCCACAGCCTGCTGGGTGTTCGCTACGAAGACGGCTGCTTCGATCAGCGCCTCGTGGAGCTGTATCTCGCCGGGCATGTGCGGGTCATCGCGGACGTTGACCGGGCCGGCCTCTCGGAGTGCCATCGTCAGAAGCTGATCAGCCTGCACACCCGCGCCAAGGTGCTGGTCCCGCTGATCAGCGGCGGCACCCTCTGGGGCATGCTCCAGGTGAGCGAGAGCGAACGGCCCCGGGACTGGCAACCGGACGATGTGGAGTTTCTCAAGGCTGTGGCGGTGCAACTGGGCATCGCGCTGCAGCAGGACCGCAACTCCACCCTTCTGGAGGCCAGTGAGGAGCGGTTGCGCCTGGCGCTGAAGGCGGCTGACCAGGGCCTGTTCGACCTGAACGTCCAGACGGGCATGGCGATCGTGAGCCCGGAGTATGCCTTGATGGTGGGATACGACCCGGCGACTTTCGAGGAGACGAGTGAGCGCTGGCTCGAGCGACTCCACCCTGATGATGTGGAGAAGGCGCGCCAGACCTACAACGACTACCTCAGCGGCAAGCAGCCGACCTACAAGGTCGAATTTCGTATGCGCAACGCTGACGGTGACTGGAAGTGGATTCTCTCCCAGGGCAGCATCGTTGAGTGGGATGGGGCTGGGAAGCCCCTGCGCATGCTCGGCACCCATACGGAGATCAGCCAGCGCAAGCGGGCCGAACTGGCCCTGGTGCGCCTCAATGCTGAGCTGGAGGAGCGGGTGGAGGAACGGACGCTCCAGTTACGCAGTGAGGAGGCCAGGCTCCAGGATCTTTTCAACAACACCAATGATCTGATCCAGAGTGTGCGCCTCGAGGATGGGCGCTATGAGTTCGTGAACCGGGCCTGGTTGCGGTTACTCGGCTACGAACAGGCTGAGCTGGGCGCCCTCACGCTCTATGACGTGATCCACCCCGACAATGTTCCGCACTGTCGTCGGCTGATCGAGGAGATGCGGACGGGCTCCGTTCTTGATATTGACAGGATCGAACTGACCTTCCTCACCAGGGACGGGCAGGAGGTGGTCGTGGAAGGCAGCGTCAACTGTCTGCAGGAAGGGGGAGTGACAATCGCTGCCCGGGGCATTTTCCGCGACATCACCGATCGGAAGCGATCGGAACGGATGCTTCTGGAGCGGGAAGCGCGTTACCGGGCTCTGATGGAAGGGGCCAGTGATGCCATCTTTCTGGCTGACAACGAAGGCAGCCTGCTGGAGGTGAACCGCCGCGCCGAGGAACTGATGGGCCTCAGCAAAGAAGAGCTGATGCAGATGAATTTCGCGCAACTCCATCCCAGTGACGAGCAGCAGCGGGCCAGAGCCGCCTTCAGCAGCCTGGCCGATGGCCAACCCCGCCAGCTGCTCAATACAAGAATCCAGAACAGCAGCGGCCAAACCATCCCGATTGACATCACTTTTTCGCAGCTGAAGGTCGGCAACAGTGTGATCAACCAAGCCCTGTTCAGGGACATCGGCGAACGACAAAAGTCCGAGCAGATTGTTCGGCAACAGGCCCAGCGCGAAAGCCTGCTCAGAGAGGTGACCCAGCGAATCCGCCAGTCCCTCGACCTTCAGACGATCTTCGATACCGCCTGTGAAGAGATCAGACGTCTGCTGGGTGCCGATCGTGTGGGCGTCTTCCGGTTCCACGACGGCTCAGGCTTCAACGATGGCAGCTTTGTGGCGGAGTCTGTCCTGGCGGATTATCCGTCAGCACTGAAGGCCAACGTCCATGATCATTGCTTTGGGGATAACTTTGCGAGCCTCTATGCCAAAGGTCGCTTCTTCGCCTCTTCAGATATCGAGGAAGATCGCCTGGAAGACTGTCACCGAGATATTCTTTCGCAGTTTCATGTGCGTGCCAATCTGGTGATTCCCCTGGTGCCAGGGGATGTGTTGTGGGGATTGCTCTGCGTCCACCAGTGCAGCCATGCCCGTGAATGGTTGCCCAGCGAGATCGATCTGGCCCAGCAGCTGGCCAACCAGCTGGCCATCGCCACCCAGCAGGCCCTGCTCTACGAGCAGGTGCAGAAGGAGTTGGAGGTTCGGCAGCAGGCAGAGCAGCGCATTGCCCAGCAGCTCCTCCAGCAGGAAGCGCTTGCCATGATCGCCAACCGCATCCGGGAAACCCTGAATCTCGATGACATCCTTGGCATCGTCGCTTCCCAGGCAAGAGCGATTCTTCAATGCGAACGCGTCATCGTCTTCCAGCTGCATCCGAACGGCTCCAGCCAGATCGTCGGTGAATCAGTGGATCAAGCTTTTCCAAGCCTCATCAGTATGGGCTGGGAGGATGAGGTCTGGGATCAGGAGATTCTCGACAACTACTTGAATGGCGATCCTCGGATCGTTGCAGATGTGAGGAATGATCGCTGGACGGAGTGTCTGATTGATTATTCCAATGCCGGCCAGATCAAGTCGAAGATCGTGGCGCCCATCCTTGCTGATTCCTGCTCCACCACTGACAGCCGTTGGAATGCGCCGAACCGCCAGAGGAAGCTCTGGGGTGTGCTCGTTGCCCATGCCTGCAAATCCGTGAGGACCTGGAAGCCAACGGAGGCTCAGATGCTCCAGCAGATTGCCAATCAACTCACCCTGGCCATCAACCAGGGCGACCTTTTCAGGCAACTCCAGCAGGAGCTCACAGAGCGGCAGATCGCCCAGGCGCAGCTGACGGCGAGCAACAGTGATCTGGCTTTGACCAATGCTGAGTTGCAGCGGGCCACGTACCTCAAGGACGAGTTTCTCGCCAACATGAGCCATGAGCTGCGAACCCCTCTCAATGTGATCCTTGGGATGGTGGAGGGATTGCAGGATGATGTTTTTGGCGTGATCAACCAACGCCAGGCAAAAGCCCTCTCGAATGTACAGCTCAGCGCCACTTATCTGCTTGAGCTGATCAACGATATCCTTGACCTATCCAAGTATGATGCTGGCCGTCTAGAGCTCAGCTGCGCGCCAACCAGTATCGCCCAGCTATGCCAATCGAGTTTGGCATTCATCAAGCAGCAAGCCTCCGAAAAGGGGATCCAGCTGTCGATCAGCATGCAAGAAGCACTGCCCGAGCTCTTGATCGACGAGCGGCGTATGCGCCAGGTCCTGATCAACTTGCTCAGCAATGCTGTCAAGTTCACGCACTCCGGTGGCAAGGTCACTCTTGGGGCTTCCCTGCTGCCCGGCGTTCAGGGGGCTTCCGGTCGTTCCTCCCTTGATGGGATGTTGCGTCTTTCCGTCGTCGACACGGGCATCGGCATTGATCCCGACGACCAACAGAAGCTGTTTGAGCCCTTCGTTCAGATCGACAGTGCCCTCAACCGTCAATACGTCGGTACAGGTCTTGGACTGGTTCTGGTGAAGCGCATCGTCGAGCTCCACGGGGGCCGCGTCGCCGTGTCCAGTGCCCTTGGGGCTGGCAGCACATTCCATGTCGATCTGCCTCTCCTGCACCTGGCCACCAGCACCGCCGGCAGCATCGACAGCCCGCCGTCGAGCGAGATCTCCTGTCTGAGCACACCCAGCCGCTCCGCCCCCCTGATTCTGCTGGCAGAAGATAATGAAGCCAACATCACAACGGTGTCCAGTTATCTGATGGCCAAGGGCTATCGGGTGATGATCGCCAGAGATGGCCTGGAGGCCGTTGACATGGCGATGACCGCTGACCCTGCCCTGATCCTCATGGACATCCAGATGCCCGTGATGGACGGATTGGAAGCCATGCGGAACATCCGCGCCACTTCCATTCCGGCCTATCTGCCGATCATTGCCCTGACGGCTCTGGCCATGGATAACGATTGCGAGCGTTGTCTGGAGGCAGGAGCCGATCGCTATGTCAGCAAGCCGGTCACGCTGCGGAAGCTTGTGTTGATGATCGAGGAGCTTCTGACTCCGGAGCCGGCACGTTGATGGGGGCCTTTTCAATCCTGGTCATTGACGACCAGCCCTCGAACTTCGATGTGATCGAGGCCCTGCTCAGTTCCCCCCACAGCCAACCGGTCTCTGGTCATGCCTATGCGTTTCATTATGCGAATGGAGCCCAGAGTGCCCTCGACGGCCTTGCCTTCACCCGGCCTGATCTGATTCTGCTCGACGTCATGATGCCCGGCATCGACGGCCTGGAGCTCTGCCGCCGTCTCAAGGCCATGCCGGAATGGTCCGCCGTGCCGATCATCATGGTCACCGCGCTGGCCTCGAGGCAGGATCTGGCCCGTTGCCTGGATGCCGGCGCCGACGACTTCATCAGCAAACCGATCAACCGGCTGGAGCTGGTCGCACGCACCCGGTCGATGCTGCGCATTCGCCAGCAGTACCAGGAGCTTGAGGCGTTCAACACGCGGCTCGAGGGCCTGGTGGACGAACGCACCGCCCAACTGAAGAGCCTGCTCTACCAGGATCAGCTCACGGGCCTTCCCAGCCGAGCGTTTCTGACGACGTCGCTGGCGACGGCCTGCCTGGTCGACAACCCCCAGATGGCCGTGGCTTACCTCGACTGCGACGACTTCAAGCGGGTGAATGGCGCCTTCGGCCATGCCGTCGGCGACCAGTTGCTGCAGGCGATCGCCCAACGCCTCCAGGACCATCTCCGCCCCGGCGATCTGCTGGCCCGCATGGGGGAAGATGAATTCTGTTTTCTGCTCTTCGAGGCACCCGATGCCGCGGCGATTGCGAGGTGGGTGGAATCAGTCCGCGAGACTTTCCTTGCTCCGTTCTCCATTGGCAGCATCAAGATCCCAGTGACGATGTCCATCGGCATCGCCCTGGGCATGCAGACAGTCTCGTCACCGGAGATGATTCTCCAGGCGGCCGATGCGGCCATGTATCTGGCGAAACGGCGCGGAAAGAATGGTTCTGAGACGTTTGACAGTGCGCTTCACTTCGCCACCCGCGATCGATTGATTCTCGAGAACGACCTGCTCAGGGCTCTGGAACGGGGGGAATTCATCAATTACTACCAGCCCATTCTGCATCTGGGCTCCCGCCAGATCGTTGGATTCGAAGCGTTGGTGCGTTGGCAGCACCCCTCCCGTGGCCTGGTGCTTCCCGATGCCTTCATCCCTTGCCTGGAGGATTCCAGCCTGGTGGTGCCGGTCGGGCGCACGATTCTTCGGCAGGCGTGTCTGCAGCTACGTCGCTGGCACGATGGCGGCTGGCCCGGGCTCACGATGAGTGTGAATCTTTCGGCGCGCCAGTTCGAAAGCTCCACGCTCCTTGATGACATCGATGCTGTCCTGGCGGATACGGGGGTGGATCCCGCCACTCTCAAGCTGGAAATCACGGAAACGGCGGTCATGGGCGATCCGGAGGCGGCCACGCTGTTGATGCAGCAGATCCGTCAGCGGAAGATCGAGATCAGCATCGATGATTTCGGCACGGGTTACTCCTCCCTTAGCCACCTGAATCGGTTCCCGATCGACAACCTCAAGATCGATCGATCCTTCGTGAGCCAGTTGGAGGAATCCAATGACAATCTTAAAATCGTAGATACGATCATGAGCCTCAGCAGACAGCTGGGCTTGGCCGTGATCGCCGAGGGCATCAGCACCGCGCAGCAGCTGGCATTACTCATCGACATGGATTGTGAGTTCGGCCAGGGCTACCTGTTCTCCCGCCCCCTTCCCCGTGAGGAGATCGAGGCCCGGTTTCTCACCCTGCAGCCACGGCCCCCCGCACCAGCACCGGCACCCGCTTGAAGGCCGGGGTGCCGCAGCGGGGGTCGATCACGGCCTTCATGATCACGTTCACCTCCGGGTAGAACATCAGCGCCGCCCCCTCGCGGATCTCGCCGGGGATGATCTCCACACCTTCCAGGGCGCCCGCTTCCCCCTGCACCGTGACCCGCTGGTGGGCCGCCAGGCCGCAGCGGCGCAGGTCGGCCCGGTTCATCAGGATCGTGTGGCGGTGGGGCATGCCCCGGTAGCTGTCGCCGGCCTTGTAGACGACGGTGTTGTGCTGGCCGTAGCTGCGGGCGGTGATCAGGGCCAGCACCAGGCCGGTTTCCCCGGGCCCGAGGCCGCCGAAGTGCTCCGCCCCAGGCAGCGACAGCTCCGGCAGGGGGGTGGGCGCCACCCGGGCCCGGCCGCTGGGGGTGGGGAAGGCTGGGCGCTCGAACAGGCGCCCCTCGACGCTGAACTCCTGCCGGGTGGCATCGATGCGGGCAATCGGGCCGTAGCCGGGCACGGTGCGGCCGATCAGCTCCCGCACGTAGGACGGATCCTGCAGCCGCCCCCAGTCGATCGGATCGCTCCCCATCAGCCGCCGGGCCAGTTCGGCCAGGAATGACACCTCGCTGATCAGGTCGGCGCCGCGCAGGTGGGTGGTGCCCGGCTCGTTGAGGCGCACGTAGTTGTTGCCCGATTCGGTGGTGGTGCGGTGCGGCGTCTCGAAGCGGTTGAACACCGGCAGCACCAGGGTCTGGCGGGCCGCCAGGCCGTGGAAATGGCCCTGGTTGGGCTTGGTGGCCAGATACAGGATCGTGTCGATCCGCCCCAGGGCGCGCTTCGCCTCGGCGCTGTCGGGGTTGGCGCCCCAGAGGTTGCCCCCCAGGCACAGCAGGCTGTCGACCCGGCCGGCATCGGCGGCCTCGATCAGGGCGCGGGTGTCGTAGCCGGGCACCCGGCTCAGGGGCCGGCCCAGCAGCTGCTCGAGGGCCTGCTGCATCTCCGCCCGCAGCTTGACGGTGACCCCCATCGAGCCGAAGCCCTGCACGTTGGAGTGGCCCCGGATCGGCATGGTGCCGGCGCCGGGCCGGCCCACGTTGCCGCTGAGCAGGGCCGTGTTGGCGATCGCCTGCACGTTGTCGATGCCGTTGGCGTGGTGGGTGATCCCCATCGCCCAGGCGAACACCACCCCGCGGCAGCCGGCGATCACGACGGCGGCGTGCTCCAGCTCCTGGCGGCTGATTCCGCACGTCGTGGTGATCGCCTCCCAGGAGGTGGCCTCCAGCTGCTCCAGCAGCGCCTCCCAGCCCTCGGCATGGGCGGCCAGGAAATCGCGCTGCACGGCGCCGGCCTCCAGCAAGGCCTTCTGCAGCCCCAGGAACACGGCCGTGTCGCTGCCCGGCACGGGCTGCAGGAACAGGGAGGCGATCTCCGAGCCCGCCAGCATCGAGCGGATCGGGAAGGCGGGGGAGCCGAACTTCAGCAGCCCCACCTCGATCACCGGGTTGATGACGATCACCGTGCCGCCCCGCTGGCGCAGCTTGATCAGCTCATTCATCAGCCGCGGGTGGTTGGCCGGAGCGTTGGAGCCCACCAGCACCACGCAATCCGCCTGCTGCAGGCTCTCCAGGCTCACCATCGAGGTGCCGGAGCCGAAGACGGCATTGAGCCCCACGGTGGAGGGGGCGTGGCAGAGGTCGGAGCAGTCGGCCAGGTTGTTGGAGCCCATGGCCCGCAGCAGCAGTTGCAGCAGGTAGGCGGCCTCGTTGGAGGAGCGGCCCGAGCTGTAGGAGGCCACCCGCTCAGGCGGGGCCCGGAAGGCGGCCTCGGCGATGGCGAACACGTCGTCCCAGCCGATGCGCTCGTAGTGGCTGCCGCCCTCGCGCAGCAGCAGGGGGTGGCTGAGGCGGCCGAGGCGGTCGGCCTCCATCGAGGAGAGCTGCTGGAGGTCCGCCAGGCTGCGGCGGCCGAACACGCCCTCGCTCACCGCCGGCTGCAGCTCGGCCATGATCGCCTCGACGCTCTTGAGGCAGCGCTGCAGCGGCTCCCCCAGCTCGTCGACGAAGCCGCCGTGCTGGCCGCCGGTGCCCCAGGCGCAGGAGAGGCAGGCGCTCTTGTGGTTGAGGGTCTGCCAGAGCTTCGGGCCCCGGGGGCTGAGGGTGGCCTTGGCCCAGCCGTCGATCAGGGGCCAGCCGCCGCCCTGGCCGGGCGTGGCGGCATCGGCGGGGCTGGCGTTGTCGCTCATCGGGCCGGCCGGAGTTGGCCCTCACTCTGGCCGCTGGGATCCCCGGGTGGGGGGCCTGGGGCTACCTCCGGATCGTGTCGGCCCGGCGAGAATCGGGCCGGCCGCGGAGCGAGGCAGCGCCCATGATCCGGCATTTCGACCACGTCACCGTCGTCGTTCGCGACCTGGTGGCAGCCCGGCAGTTCTTCGGCCTGCTGGGCTTCGTCGAGGACAAGGCCGTGCTGATCAGCGGGCCCCAGTTTTCCGACTACATGGGGGTGGAAGGCCTCGTGGCGGACCACGTGACGCTCGTGCTGGCCGGCGCCACGCCGCGGCTGGAGGTGCAGCTGCTGCACTACCGCCACCCGGACCCCCTGCCCGAGCCGGCCATGGACAACCTGGCCCGGGTGGGGTTCAACCACATCTGCTTCGCCGTCGACGACCTGGAGGCCACGGTGGCTCGGCTGCAGGCCGGGGGCGTCCAGCTCCGCAACGGGGTTATGGAGTTCCACCACCGCAAGCTGGTGTTCCTGCGGGGGCCGGAGGGCATCACCGTGGAGCTGGCGGAATGGAAGGGTGGCGTCGCCCCCTAGCTGGCGACGGCCAGCAGGGCATCCAGGCGGCCCTGGCGCTCGAGGGCGTAGAGGTCGTCGCAGCCGCCCACATGGGTGTCGTCGATGAAGACCTGGGGCACGGAGCGCCGGCCGTCGCTGCCCCGGGCCACCATCGCGTCGCGGGCGTCCTCGTCACCGTCGATCACGTACTCCGTGTAGGTCACGCCCTTGCGGTCGAGGAGCTGCTTGGCCCGGATGCAGAAGGGGCAGAAGCGCCAGGTGTAGATCTCGACCTTGGGCATGGAGAGCACGGATGAGTCGGGTGCGGCCATTCTGTCGAAATGGCGGCCCGCCGTCCGTCATGGAGATGACGCAGGCCCTTCGGGAGTGTGTCCCCCACCAACCTTTCGAGTCCCCACCATGCAGTACGCCGTTCTGATCTACGAAAGCGAGCAGGACTTCGCCGACCGTCCTGGCCTGATGCCGGCCTACGCCGCCTACTCCCAGGCCCTGGCCGAGGCCGGCCACATGGCCGGCGGCGAGGCCCTCCAGTCCGCCCACACCGCCACCACCGTGCGCCTGCGCCACGGGGAGCGGCAGGTGCAGGACGGACCCTTCCCCGACAGCAAGGAGCAGCTGGGCGGCTTCTTCCTGATCGATGTGCCCGACCTCGACGCCGCCCTCACCTGGGCCGCCCGCTGTCCGGCGGCGGAGCGCTGCGCCGTGGAGGTGCGGCCCGTGCTCGCCATGGAAGCCCACTGAGATGGAGGGCCGGCGGGCGGCGGAACTGGCGGCACGACAGTCCTTCGGCAAGCTGGTGGCCTGGCTCACCGCCCACTGCGGCGATGTGGCGGCGGCGGAGGACGCCCTGGGCGATGCCTTCCTCGCTGCCCTGCGGCGCTGGCCCGTCGAGGGGGTGCCCCGGGCCCCCGAAGCCTGGCTGCTGGTGGTGGCCCGACGGCGCCTGATCGACCGGGCCCGCCGCGACCGGACCCTGGAGCAGCTGCTGCCGGAGCTGGACGCCGCGGCCCCCGGCCTGGATCCGGACACCTCGGAGAACGCCATGGAGATTCCCGACGAGCGGCTGCGGCTGCTGTTCCTCTGCGCCCACCCGGCGATCGACCCGGGCCTCCAGGCGCCGCTGATGCTCCAGACCGTCCTGGGGCTCACCGCCAGCCGCATCGCGGCGGCCTTCCTGGTGGCGCCGGCCACCATGGGCCAGCGGCTGGTGCGGGCCAAGGCCAAGATCCGCGACGCCGGCATTCCGTTCGTGCTGCCGCCCGACGAGGCGCTGCCGGCCCGCTCGGCGGCGGTGCTGCAGGCGATCTACGCGGCCTACACCACCGGCTGGAATGGTGGGGGCGACGACGGCCGCGACCGGGGTCTGACCCGGGAGGCGGTGCTGCTGGCGCGGCTGTGCGCCGCCCTGCTGCCCGAGGAGCCGGAGGCCGGCGGCCTGCTCGCCCTGCTGCTGCACTGCGAGGCGCGCCACGGGGCCCGGCGGGCCGCCGACGGCAGCTACGTGCCGCTGCTGGAGCAGGAGCCGGGCCAGTGGGACGCCGCCCTGATCGCCGAAGCCGAGGCGGCCCTGACCCAGGCCTCCCAGGCGGGGAAGCCCGGGCGCTTCCAGCTGGAGGCGGCGATCCAGTCGCTCCATGCCCACCGTGCCGTCAGCGGCAGGGTCGACTGGCCGGCCCTGCTGGGGCTCTACGACGCCCTGCTGGCCCTGGCCCCGAGTGCGGGGGCCCAGGTGAGCCGGATCGCCGTGCTGGCCGAGCTGGCGGGTCCCGCCGGCGCCCTGGCCGAACTGGACGCTGTGGCCGCCGCCGAGCCGGCCCTGACGGAGCACCAGCCCTGGTGGGCGCTGCGGGCCCACCTGCTGCAGCGGACCGGCCAGGCCGGTGAGGCCCAGCAGGCCTACCGGCGCGCCATCGCCCTGGCGGACGATCCGGCGGTGCGGGGGTTCCTGGGCCAGCGGGCCGCCGCGGCGGCCCCGGCCTCGGCTCCGCTCCCTGACGATCCCGGTGATCGCCGGCATGCTGGGCGTCCCTGAGGCCTCGTTTCCCAGCCGCCGCCAGCGGATGGTCCGTCGCCGCTGCGCCTGAACCGATGAGCCAGCCCACCACGTCCGGATGGACCTGCGTCTGCGACGAAGAGCACGCGTGCACCATCTGGCAGCGGGGCTGCCACGAGAACGGCAACTACCTGCGGGTGTACGTGCCGGATGCCGCCGCCGGAGCGGAGCAGCCCCTGCGGGCGGTGCTCTACCTGCACGGCTTTGCCCTGTGCATGCCCTCCTTCTACGAGAGCCACCTGTTGGCGCTGGCGGCCGAGGGATACATCGTGTTCTTCCCGGATTTCCAGTGCAGTGACTACCCCTCTCCTGCCCCCGGGAAACCCGTGCCGACCTGGCAGGAGGTGCCCAAGGCGGGCCCCTGGACGAGCAAGGCGTTGCGCGTCGCCGTCCGGCCCCAGGGTGCGGCCGCTGGTCCGGAGGCGCTGGGGGACCTGCGCCGGGTGGTGCTGTCGCTGCTCCTGATCGAGCTGATCCTGGTGGTGATCGGCTGGTTCCGGCGCACCTACGCCAAGAACCTGAGCCACCTGCTCTGGACCGTGGCCACGAGCCTGACTTCGTCGCCAAAGGACTGGCTGGCCCAGGCCCTGGCCCTGGTGGAGGCGGGCTGGGACGATCTGGCCAGGGAGCCGGCCTACGCCCACTGGCGGCAGGCCCAGCCCATGGTCTACGGCTTCGGCCACTCCCTGGGCGGGCTGCTGAGCCTGAGCCTGCCCTGGGCGCTCCGCGATGAGCCGGCCGCCCGCTTCCGGCCGCGGGTGATCGTGGTGGCCGATCCGGCCGCCGCGTCGGAAATGGGCATCCCCCGCTTCGTCATCGCCATGCTCAGGCTGTTCGGCACCCCCTTCACCGCCAATCCCCTGCGGATCCAGGAGACCGGCCCCCAGCTCTGCCAGCCGGTGGCGATCCTGCACGGTGCCGCCGACGTCCTGGTGCCGCCGGACCAGTGGGTGGGCCCGATCGATGGAAGCGGGACCAACTTCTCCGCCATTGCCAGCCAGGCCAAGGCGATCTACTTCTCCTGCTCCAACCAGCCGCTGATCGCTTTCCACAACCAGGCCGTCACCTGCACCCGCTTCTACGACGACGCCCTGTTCGAGTTCTTCGGCGGGGTGAAGCACGGGGCCAACGCCTACAACACCGCCTATCTCTGGCCCGGGGCCCTGGCCCTGTTCGGGGAGCAGGTGCAGCCACAGGAGCTGCTGGGGGCCCTGCCGGAGCGGCCCTTCGTCATCACGACGGGGGAGCCCCCACCGACTGACGCGGTCTGATGCCGTACTGGAAACGCACCTCCTCCAGGGGCCGGGGGAAGTCGTCCCAGGGATCCCAGTCGCTGATCAGGTCCCGGGTGACACCGAGGCCGTGCTCCAGGCCGCGGAAGATCACCTCCGGATCCGCCTGGCCGGTTTCCGCCCCCGTCACCGGAGTGGAGCCGATGCCCAGCTGGAACTGGGCCAGGCCGAACAGGATCGTGAAGAAGGGGTCGTTGCTGCCGAAGCCGGCCTGGAAGCCGAGCACGCCGCACTCCTCGCTGGGGCTGGTGCCGTAGCCGCCGAGCACGTGGCAGCAGTCATGGCGCACCACCGGGGGCGGGGGCCCACCCAGCTCGCCTGGGACGCTGAAGCCATTGGCATCGATGAAGGCCAGGTAGGCCCGGCCGAGGCTGCCGTGGGGCAGTTGCGCCAGGGCCCGGTAGCGGCGGGCGAGGGCGGGATCCTCCTGCTTCAGGATCGAGCGGGCGATCTGCAGGGCTCCGGCGGGGCCCTCATCGCGCACGTAGGCCGCGGCGGCCCCCCGCTGGAACCCGCGCCGCATGATGTCGAGGCGCACCAGGTTGAACTGGTGGTCGAGCACGTGGCGGAAGGCCTGCACCGGGGCGTCATCGATCGCCAGCGCCCGGGCCGTGGCCTCAAGCCGGGCCAGGCGGGCCGCGCCGGGGTCGTCCTCGAGCAGGGCCAGCACGGTCATGCCGCGCAGGATCCGCTCGCGCCACTCGGGCTCCGGCACCGCCGCCGCCAGCTGCTCCGGAGTCAGGGGCTCCAGCTCCTCGAGCGGAATGGGCAGCCGGATCAGGTGGTCGCGGATGGCGGTGATCGTGCGCAGGGCCATGGGGCTGGGTGGCCCGCCCTCGGCGGCGATCGCCAGCAGGCTGCCCAGGCCGGCCCGGCCGATGGCCTCGCGGCGTTCCGGGGGCGGTTGCGCGGAGAGCAGGGGGTTCATGGCGTTCAGGCGAGCTCGAAGCGGTCGAGGTCCATGACCTTGCCCCAGGCCGCCACGAAGGCGGCCACGAAGCGCTCACCGGCGTCGGCGGAGGCGTACACCTCGGCGATGGCCCGCAGCTGGGCGTTGGAGCCGAAGATCAGGTCGACGCGGGTGGCGGTCCACTTCAGATCACCCGTGTGCCGGTCGCGGCCCTCGAAGCTGTCCTCCGCCTCGGAGGTCGCCGTCCAGGTGGTGCCCATGTCCAGCAGGTTCACGAAGAAGTCGTTGCTGAGGGTCTCGGGGCGGTGGGTGAAGACCCCGTGGCGTGACTTGCCGTGGTTGGCATCGAGCACCCGCAGGCCCCCCACCAGCGCCGTCATCTCCGGGGCGGTGAGGGTGAGCAGCTGGGCCTTGTCGATGAGCAGCTCCTCGGCGGAGGCCGGCAGGCCCGGCCGCAGGTAGTTGCGGAAGCCGTCGGCCTTCGGTTCGAGCACGGCGAAGGAGGCCACGTCCGTCTGCTCCTGGGTGGCATCCATGCGCCCGGGGGTGAAGGGCACCGTCACCGCGTGGCCACCCCGGCGGGCCGCCTCCTCCACCGCGGCGCAGCCGCCCAGCACGATCAGATCGGCCAGGGAGATGCGCTTGCCGTCGTGGCGGGAGCCGTTGAACTCCTGGCGGATCGTCTCGAAGGCCTCCAGGGCCCGGGCCAGCTTGGCGGGCTGGTTCACCTCCCAGTCTTTCTGGGGGGCCAGCGCCAGCCGGCCGCCGTTGGCGCCGCCGCGCTTGTCGGAGCCGCGGAAGCTGGCGGCCGCGGCCCAGGCGGTGGCCACCAGCTGGGAGATGGGCAGCCCCGCCTCCAGGACCCGCCCCTTGAGGGCAGCGATGTCGTCAGCATCCACCAGGGGATGGTCGACTGGGGGGATCGGGTCCTGCCAGAGCATCACCTCGTCCGGCGCCAGGCTGCCCAGGTAGCGGGAGCGGGGACCCATGTCCCGGTGGACGAGCTTGAACCAGGCGCGGCGGAAGGCCTCCCCCAGCTGGTCGGGGTTGGCATGGAACCGGCGGGAGATCTCCAGGTAGGCCGGATCGACCCGCAGGGACAGATCAGTGGTGGCCATCATCGGCGCGTGGCGCTTCGACGGGTCGTGGGCATCGGGCACGGTGTCGGCCGCCGCCGGGTCGGTGGGCCGCCACTGCCAGGCCCCGGCCGGACTCTTCTCAAGTTCCCACTCGTAGCCGAACAGGTTGTCGAAGTAGCCGCCGTCCCACTGCACGGGGTTGGCGGTCCAGGCGCCCTCCAGGCCGCTGGTGATCGTGTCGTCCCCCTTGCCGCTGCCGAAGCGGTTGCGCCAGCCCAGCCCCTGCTCCTCCAGGCTGGCCGCCTCGGGTTCCGGCCCCACCAGGTCCGGGTCGCCGGCGCCGTGGCACTTGCCGAAGGTGTGGCCCCCGGCGATCAGGGCGACGGTCTCCTCGTCGTCCATCGCCATGCGGGCGAAGGTCTCCCGGATGTCCCGGGCGGCGGCGAGGGGATCGGGCTCGCCGTTGGGCCCCTCGGGGTTCACGTAGATCAGCCCCATCTGCACGGCAGCGAGCGGGTCCTCCAGCTCCCGGTCACCGCTGTAGCGCTTGTCCCCCAGCCATTCGGTCTCCGGGCCCCAGTCGATGTCGATCTCCGGCTCCCAGACGTCCTCGCGGCCGCCGGCGAAGCCCAGGGTGGGCAGGCCCATCGATTCGATGGCGCAGTTGCCCGCGAAGATGATCAGGTCGGCCCAGGACAGGGCGCTGCCGTACCTCTGCTTGATGGGCCAGAGCAGGCGCCGCGCCTTGTCGAGGTTGCCGTTGTCGGGCCAGCTGTTGAGGGGGGCGAAGCGCTGGGTGCCGGAGCCGGCGCCGCCGCGGCCGTCGTGGATGCGGTAGGTGCCGGCGCTGTGCCAGGCCATGCGTACGAAGAACGGTCCGTAGTGCCCGTAGTCCGCCGGCCACCAGTCCTGGGAGGTGGTCATCAGCGTGAACAGGTCCTGGCGCAGGGCCTCCAGGTCGATGGTGCGGAACGCCGCGGCGTAGTCGAAGCCCCCGCCCATCGGATCCGACAGGGGCCCGTGCTGATGCAGCACCGCCAGGTTCAGCTGCCGCGGCCACCAGTCCCGGTTGGAGCGGGCCCCGGCCGTGCTGCCCCGGAGGGTGCCGTGCAGGAAGGGGCATTTCCCGCCGGTGTCGGCACCGGTCGGCGGGGGCACTCCGTCCATCGGCGGCTGCAGCGTTTGCGTTGAATGTAGGCGTGGAATTCCGTGGGGTCCGCAGCGGCGGGGGCTCCCGGGAGATCGGGCCACAATGAGCTCAGCCCGTGCCGCCCGGTGCCCCCATGACGACCTCCGCCCGTGCCGCCGCCGGACCGACGACCGGGTTTCTGGAGGAATCCCCCGGCAACCGATCCGCCATGCGGTTGATGTGTCTGCTGGCCCTGCTGGCGTCGATCGCCTTCGGGTCGATCACGATGATGCGCAGCGCCCCGATGGTCAGCCGGGACGCAGCCGGGCAGGACACCCTCACCTATCCACCCCGGGACGACACCGGGATGATCATCACCTTCGCCTTCCTGCTCGCCGCCTTCGCCCCCAAGGTGGTGCAGAAGTTCGCCGAGCAGCGGCTTGGGACCCTGGGGACCGCCGGCCTGCGGGAGCTGGTGCTCGGCGTCGTCCGGTCCGACCTGGCCGCCGCCACCGACCCGGCCGCCGCCGGCGCCCCGGCCACCACCGCAGCGGAGGATCCACGCCTGGGCCAGCTGCGGGAGGAGCTGGGGCGCCTGCGGGCCGAGCTCGAGCGCAGCCGCACCCCCATCCAGGTGAGCCCGGCCACCCCCGTCGCCCCGCCGGCGCCGGCCCTGACCCCCCTGGAGCGGATCCGCCTGGGGGGCAGCCTCTGATGCCCTACATCACCGCCCGCCAGGACGCGGGGCTCAGCCCTAGCCCCGCCGCCGCCGATGCCGACTCCTATGTGGCGTCCGGTTCCCGCATCGCCGTCACCTGGGTGCGTCCCGCCCCCGGCACGGACCTGGCGATCGCGCGGCTGGCGGGGCCCTACACCTGCCCCGGCGGCACCGCGCCGCTGCCGGATGGCGAGCAGCGCTACCTCAATCCCGCCCGCTTCATCATTCCCGATGAGGCCTGGCTGCCTGAATCCGGCGGGGGGGTGCTGCCCCCGGAGGTGGCCCAGCTCAACCACCACTACGAGGGCTGCCGGCTCCAGGCCTACCCCGATCCCCGCACCGGCGGTGCACCGATCACGATCGGCTGGGGCAGCACCTTCTACCAGGACGGCTCCCCGATCCGGCTGGGGGATGTGATCACCCAGGAGCAGGCCGACGCGCTCTACGAGCACAACTGCCGCGAGCGCTTCTGGAAGGTGCTCGAGGCCACGATCCCCCTCTGGGCGGAGATGGGGGATCGCCAGCGGGCCGCCCTCTGCAGCTTCGCCTACAACAACGGCGCCCATTTCCACGGGGATGGCTACCACGACACCCTCGACCGCCACCTGCGGGAGCGCCGCTGGTCGGCCGTTCCCGCGGCTCTGATGCTCTACCGCAATCCCGGCGAGACCGTGGAGGTGGGGCTGGGCCGCCGCCGCCGGGCCGAGGGGCTGGTGTGGGGCGGCATGGAGCCCGCCGTGGCCTGCGCCCAGGCGGAGCGGGAGATCCGCACCCCGGCCGACTGCGAAGCCTGGGAGCAGCGGCTGAAGCAGGAGGCCGCCGGCCCTGCCCCGGTGGCGAAGACCCTTGCGGCCCCGCCACCCGCCACCGCCCCCGATCGCCCCGCCCCGGATCGCCCTGCCGACCTTCCCGGGCTGGTGGGTCCCCGGAAGACCCCCCGGGACTTCGGCTTCAGCGGATCCGACAGCCATGTGGTGGTCAACGACGCCAGCGAGACGGCCCGCGCCTACGACGTGGAGGGCCGGCTGCTCTGGGAAATCCCGGCGCTGGCCCGCGGTCAGGGCCGGGAGGACCAGTACCGGGACACCTCCACCGACACCCCGCCGGGGATCTACCGCATCGCCAAGAAGGTCTACCGGGACTACGAGCAGGATCCCAGCCCCACGTACTCCGATGATCGCCGCAGCTATGGCTGGTACAGCTTCGATCTGGAGGATCTGGAGATGCAGGAGCGGCGTTTCGGCCGGGCCGGGATCATGGTGCACGGCGGCGGCAGCGCCTGCGGCTGGCCCGGGGCCTGGGCGCCCCGCCAGCCCCTGCACGCCACCCTGGGCTGCGTGCGCCTGCACAACGAGGATCTGCGCGACAAGCTGCTGCCGCTGGTGGAGCAGGGAACCGTCTACGTGTCGGTGTACCAGGAGGCCTGAACCGGGCACCCCCCCTACCCTGACGGCAACGCCACGGCTCCGGCATGCCCACCTCCTTCGCCCTGATGCTCCTGGCGCTTCTCGATGCCACGCCGCGGCTCGCCGAGGCCCAGCAGCAGGGTGGGGAACTCAGCCCCCGGGAGGAGTTCATGGTGATGGTGGGGGTGGGCTCCGGCTACATGAGCGCCCTCTGCAACCTGGAAAAGGACGGCTTCATCTCCACCGCCACCCGCGCCAAGCTGGCCAAGCAACAGCTCGCCGTGATCGGCGGCGACGCCTCCACGAAGGACGATCTGGAGGGGGTGCTCGCCGGCATGAAGGGCGTCGAGGAGGAAAAGGAGCTGTGCCCCAGCCAGGTGCTGCCGCCCCGCCGGAAATGAGCCGCCAAGGGGGACCCTGATGGAGCCGCGCCAGGGCCTGGCCGTGGTGCTGCCGGGCCTCGCACGGTTGCTGGCCTACCAGCGCAGCTGGCTGCGGCCGGATCTGCTGGCGGGTGTGACCGTGGCGGCCTACCTGGTGCCCCAGTGCATGGCCTACGCCGAGGTGGCCGGCCTGGCGCCGGTGGCGGGGCTGTGGGCGATCCTGCCGCCCCTGCTGCTCTATGCCCTGCTGGGTTCGTCCCCCCAGCTGTCGGTGGGGCCGGAGTCCACCACCGCCGTGATGACGGCCGCCGCGGTCGGGCCGCTGGTGGCGGGGGATCCGCTCGTCTACGCCGGCTTCTGCAGCCTGCTGGCCCTGCTGGTGGGGCTGGTGTGCTGCGCCGGCGCCTGGGCCCGGCTCGGTTTCCTGGCCGATCTGCTCTCGAAGCCGATCCTGGTGGGCTACCTGGGGGGCGTGGCCCTGATCATGATCGGCGGCCAGCTGGGGCGGATCAGTGGCCTGCGTCTCCAGGCCGCCTCGCTCCCGGGCCAGCTGGTGGAGCTGCTGGGCCGGCTGGGGGACATCCATCGGCCCACCCTGCTGCTGGCCCTGGGGGTGCTGGTGTTCCTGCTGCTGGTGCAGCGGCGCTTCCCCCGGGCCCCGGGCCCCCTGCTGGCGGTGCTGCTGGCGATGGTGGTGGTGGCGGCGGGCCACCTGGAGCAGCGGGGGGTGGCGGTGATCGGCGCCATCCCGGCCGGTCTGCCCCGGCCGGCCCTGCCGCCGCCGGTGTCCCCCGACCAGCTCCGGACCCTGCTCACGGCAGCGGTGGGCATCGCCCTGGTGGGCTACTCCGACAACGTGCTCACGGCCCGTGCCTTCGCCGCCCGGGGCGGCTACCGCATCGATCCCAACCAGGAACTGCTGGCCCTGGGCACCATCAACCTGGGCAATGGGCTGATGCAGGGCTTCCCGGTGAGCAGCAGCGGCAGCCGCACCGCCATCGGCGATTCCCTCGGCAGCCGTTCCCAGCTGTTCTCCATGGTGGCCCTGGCGATGGTGCTGGCGGTGCTGCTGTGGCTGCGGCCGGTGCTGGCCCTGTTCCCCACGGCGGCCCTGGGGGCGATCGTCATCTATGCCGCCCTGCGCCTGATTGACATCCCCGAGTTCCTGCGGCTGCAGCGCTTCCGCCCCAGTGAATTCCGCCTCGCCCTGATCACGCTGCTGGGGGTGCTGCTGACCGACCTGCTCACCGGCGTGGCCCTGGCGGTGGGGCTGTCGGTGATCGATCTGTTCGCCCGCCTGGTGCGCCCCCACGACGCCGTCATGGGGATCGTGCCCCGGCTGGCGGGCCTGCACGACGTGCGCGACTGGGAGGGGGCGCGCACGATCCCGGGCCTGGTGCTGTTCCGCTTTGACGCCCCACTCTGTTTCGCCAACGCCGAGCACTTCCGCCAGCGGGTGCTGGCGACGATCGCCGCCGAGTCCCAGCCGGTGGCCTGGTTCGTGCTCAACGCCGAGGCGATCGTGGAGATCGACATCACCGCGGCCGACGTGCTTGAGGAGCTGCAGCAGGAGCTGACCGCCCGGGGCATCACCTTCGGCATGGTGCGGGTCAAGCAGGAGCTCTACAGCCAGCTGGAGCGCGCCGGGCTGGTGGAGCGCATCGGGCCGCGCCTGTTCTTCCCCACCCTCCCCACGGCGATCGCGGCCTTCCAGGCCCGGACGACCGGGGCGCCGTTGCCCAGCCCATGACCACCGCCCCCGAGCGCCACCAGCTGCTCCTGGCGGGGGGCGGCCACAGCCACGTGCTGGTGCTGCGGCGCTGGCTGATGCGCCCCCACACCCGGCCGCCGTGCACCCGCATCACCCTGGTGAGTCGCCACGGCACCGCCCTCTATTCGGGCCTGCTGCCCGCCGTGGTGGCGGGGCTCGAGCCCCTGGAGGCCGCCGCCATCGACCTGCGCCGCCTCTGCACCCTGGCGGGTGTGACGTTCGTGCAGGCGGAGATCACCGGGCTGGACCCGGCGGCCCGGGAGCTGCGCCTGGCGGGCCGTCCGCCCCTGCGCTTCGACCGGCTCAGCCTCGATCTGGGTGCCGTGACCGCCATCTCGGGATGGTCAGCGGGGGGGGCGATGGCGGTCAAGCCGCTGGAGCCCTTCCTGGCCTGGGCGGAGCGGCGCCGTGCCGGCGAGCCCCTGGTGATCCGGGGGGGCGGGGCCGCCGCTGTGGAGCTGGCCCTGGCCTTCCGGGCCCGGGGGATGGCCTGCGAGCTGCTGCTGCGGGGCGATGCTCTGCACCTGGGCTCGGAGGCGGCGAACCGGGCCGGTGAACGGCTGCTGGCCCAGGCCGCCATCCCCATCCGTCGACGGGCGCCGGCGGAGGCCCCGGCCGATCTGGCCTGCACCGGCAGCCGCGCCCCCGCCTGGCTGGCGGCCGCCGGCCTGCCGGTGGACCCCGGCAGCGGCCGGGTGCTGACCGAATCCAGCCTGGCGGTGATCGGCCATCCGGCCCTGTTCGCCAGCGGCGACTGCGGCCTGATCGCCGCCGATCCCCGGCCCCCCTCGGGGGTGTGGGCGGTGCGTTCGGCGCCGGTGCTGGCGGAGAACCTGCGCCGCAGCCTGGCCGATCCCGCCGGGCCGCTGCAGCCCTGGAGGCCCCAGGCGCGGGCCCTGCAGCTGCTGGGCGATGGCGGCTGGCACCCCGCTGGCCCCCGGGGCCTGGCGTTCTACGGGCCCGTGGCCCTGGGGCCATCGCATTGGATCTGGCGCTGGAAGCAGCGCATCGACCGGGCCTTCATGGCCCGCTTCGCCGCGCTCCAGCCCATGGCCGCGGCTGCCATGGCCTGCCGCGGCTGCGCCGCCAAGCTGGGAGCCGCCCCCCTGGCGGCCGCCCTGGCCCGGCTCGACCCAGGCGGACCGCGCCGGCCGGTGGAGGACGCGGCCGTTGTGGGCAGCGGTGCCGACGGCGAGCTGTTGCTGCAGAGCGTCGATGGCTTCCCCGCCCTGGTGGATGACCCCTGGCTGAACGGGCGGCTCACCACCCTGCATGCCTGCAGCGACCTCTGGGCCAGCGGGGCTGCCGTGGACAGCGTGCAGGCCCTGGTGACGGTGCCCGAGGCGGCCGCCGCCATCCAGGAGGAGCTGCTGCTGCAGACCCTGGCCGGGGTGTGTTCGGTACTGGAGCCCCTCGGCGCCGCCCTGGTCGGCGGCCACACCCTGGAGGGCCGCGACGGGGCGGGGCTGGCCCTGGCCCTGACCGTGAACGGCCGGGTGGCGCCGGCGACCCACTGGGGCAAGGGGCCGCTGCGGCCCGGCGATGTTCTGGTGCTGAGCCGGCCCCTGGGCAGCGGCGTGCTGTTCGCCGCCGCCATGGCCGGCGCCGCCGCACCCTCCTGGCTGGAGGCGCTGCTGGAGGGGATGCAGCACAGCCAGGCGCCCCTGGTGCCGCTGTTGGCCGCCCACGGTTGCCGCGCCTGCACCGACATCACCGGCTTCGGCCTGCTGGGCCACCTCGGCGAGATGCTGGACGCCTCCGGCGCGGGGGTGGCGGTGGAGCTGGAAGCCGCCGCCATTACCTCCTGGCCCGGCGCCCTGGAGCTGCTGGAGCGGGGCCTCGCCAGCACCCTGGCCCCCGCCAACGCCGACGCCCTGGCCCTGCTGGAGGGGCCCGTGCGGCTGGTGGGGGCGGGGAGCGGTGGGCTGGCGGGGTTGCTGATCGACCCCCAGACCTGCGGACCGCTGCTGGCGGCGCTGCCGGCGGCTGAGGCGCCGGCGGCCCTGGCGGCCCTGCATCAGGCCGGCTTCCCCGAGGCTCGCCTGATCGGGCGGGTGGTCAGCCGGCGGGCGGCTGCCGCAACGTCACCAGCCCCCGGCTGATGAGCTCCCCGGCCGCCTCCGGCGCCCCCAGACCACCCAGATCCACCGCCGAGCAGGCATGGCCGTCCAGGTCGTGGTCGTAGCAGCGGTCGTAGTAGTCGAGCATCTGACGGCAGGCGGTGGCCCAGTCGCCCCGCTCGATCGCCTCCAGGGCCAGGGCGGTGCGCTGGGGCCCCAGCCGCTTGGCGATGCGCCGGGTGGCCTCCGCCAGGGCGAAGGGATCCTGGGCGCCGTAGATCTCGACCAGGTGGTCCACCCGTTCCTGCAGGGGCCGCTCCACCGCCAGCACCGGCGCGGCCTTCATCTGGCGCCACAGCCCGGCGGGAATGCGGCAGCGGCCCACCATGGCGCTCTCGGCCTCCAGCCAGATCTGTCCCGCCCCGGCCAGGGGGGCCAGGGCGGCGGCCAGTCGGTTCTCGTAGTGCTCGCTGCTGGGCTGCTCCGGCAGGCCGAGCCCGCCGAAGCTGCTGCCGCGGTGGTGGGCCAGCCCCTCCAGATCCACCACCGCCGCCCCCAGCGCCTGCAGGGCCAGCAGCAGCTCGGTCTTGCCGCTGCCGGTGCGCCCCCCCATCAGCTGCAGGGGCCAGGGCCGCTCGAACAGCTCCAGCACCCAGCGCCGGTAGCTCTTGTAGCCCCCCTCCAGCAGCAGCACCGGCAGCTCCAGCTGCTGGGCCAGCCAGGCGACGCTGCCCGAACGCATGCCGCCGCGCCAGCAGTGCAGCCGCAGGGGCGCCCCGGCCGAACGTTCGCTCCAGGCCACCAGTTCGGCGGCCAGGGCCTCCATGCGCGGCCCCACCAGGGCCAGACCCCGTTGCACGGCGGCCTGGCGGCCCTGCTGCTTGTAGAGGGTGCCCACCTCGGCCCGCTCCCCATCGCTGAACAAGGGCAGATTGGCGGCCCCGGGAATGTGGCCCTGGTGGAATTCGGCCGGCGTGCGCACATCGAGCAGCGCGCCACCCCCCGCCAGGAACGCATCGATGGGAAGGCAGGGCGCCATGGGGCTCGCGGCTGGGACGGGGGCGCCTGGCGAGGACGAAGGCCGCGGGCCGGCACCCACCTGATGGCCATAGTGGAGCAACGGTCTACCCCCTGCCCGAGCCCGATGCTTCTCCGGATCCGCGCCACCGCCAGCGCCGCCCTGATGGGGGTGTCGCTGGCGCTGCTGCCCCTGCTGGCGCCCCCCGCCGCCCCCCTCCCCGGCCTGCTGGCTCCGGCGGCGGCCCAGCAGAGCCAGAAGGTGCTGCGCATCGGCGCCATCCCCGACCAGAAGCCCGAGACACTCAACCGGCTCTACCCGCTGGTGGCCAATGAACTCAGCCGTCAGCTGGGGGTGAAGGTGGTCTACGTGCCGGTGGTCGACTACGCCGCCGCCGTCAGTGCCTTCCGCACCGGTGGCCTGGATCTGGTCTGGTTCGGCAGTCTCACGGGGGTGCAGGCACGCCTGCAGAAGCCCGGTGCCCTGGTGATCGCCCAGCGCGACATCGACGCGTCGTTCCAGAGCGTCTTCATCGCCAACACCAGCAGCGGCCTCAAGCCGATCAGCAACGTCAAGGGGCTGGCGGAGCTGAAGGGCAAGCGCTTCACCTTCGGCTCGGAGAGCTCCACCTCCGGCCGCCTGATGCCCCAGTTCTATCTGAGTCAGGCCGGGGTCAAGCTGAGCGACTTCGCCGGCGGTGCCCCCGGTTTCAGCAGCAGCCATGACGCCACGATCGCCTTGGTGCAGAGCGGCGCCTACCAGGCCGGCGCCGTCAGCGAAGAGGTCTGGCGCAGCAGCCTCAGCGAGGGCAAGGTCAACCGCGCCAAGGTGGTGCCGATCTGGAAAACCCCCGGCTACGCCAACTACCACTGGCTCGCCCAGCCCGATCTGGACAAGCGCTTCGGCAAGGGCTTCACCGCCAGGATGAGGTCGGCGATCCTCAGCTGGCGCGCCACCGATCCCAAGCAGAAGGAGGTGCTGGCGTTGTTCGGCGCCCAGCGGTTCACCCCGGCCAACGCGGCGGCCTACAGCAACATCGAGAAGGTGGGCCGCCAGATCGGCAAGATCCGCTGATTCCCCTCGGCCGCTGGCACCGCGGCGGGACCCGCTCCGCCGGGCTGGCCCTGGGCCTGGCCGCCCTGTTGGGGGCCCCCGGGCCCGCGGTCGCCAGCGCCTGTGTGCCCGCCGGCGCCTGGGTGGAGCCCACCGCCGCCGGTCCCCGGACCGTGGCGGCCGACGACCTGCTGGACCGCCTGGCCCGGCGTGCGGTGGTGCTGCTGGGGGAGCGCCATGACAGCGCCGCCCACCACCGCTGGCAGCTGGCCACACTCCAGGCGCTGCAGGAGCGCAGCCCCGGCCTCAGCATCGGTCTGGAGATGGTGCCGCGCCGACTGCAGCCGGTGCTCAATCGCTGGGTGGCCGGGGACCTGGAGGAGCGCGCCTTCCTCGACGCCCTCGACTGGCCAGCCATCTGGGGCTACGACGCCGATCTCTACCTGCCGATCCTGCGCTTCGCCCGTGACCGGCGGCTGCCGCTGCGGGCCCTGAACGTGGAGCGCCAGCTGGTGCGGCGGGTGCGGGCCGAGGGGTTCGCGGCGGTGCCCGTCAGCGAGCGGGAGGGGGTGGGACGCCCGGCGCCGGCCAGCGCGGCCTACCGGGTCCAGTTGCACCGGCTCTGGCGGCACCATCCCTTCGTGCCCAGCAGCGGCCAGGGGCTGCCCGGCCTTGAGGATCCCTCCTTCAACCGCTTCGTGGAGAGCCAGCTGCTATGGGACCGGGCCATGGCCGAGGCCATCGCCGAGCAGCGCCGTCGGCGCCCCGGGGCCCCGGTGGTGGCCCTGATCGGCAACGGCCACCTGGCCGGGGGCCACGGCGTGCCCCATCAGCTGCGGGCCCTGGGCCTGGCGGAGGCAGCCTGGTTGCTGCCCTGGGAGGACAGCCTCGACTGCGCGGCGCTGCAGCCGGCTCTGGCGACGGCGGTGTACGGGGTGGTGACGCCACCGCCGGCGGGCCTGCGGCTGGGGGTGTACCTGGAAACCCACGCCGGTCGGGTGGAGATCCACCAGGTGGCCCCCGGCTCGCTGGCGGAGCGCTCCGGTCTGCGGGTCGGCGATGGGATCACGGCGATCGACGGCCAGCCGGTGAGCAGCGCCCGCCAGGTGATCGAGCGGGTGGCCGCGCATCCGGCGGGCCGGCCCCTGGGCCTCACCTTGCGACGGGATGGCCGACTCCTGCCGCTGCAGCTGGCCCTGCCACTGGCGCCGGGCCCATGAGCGCCCGGACCGGCCCTACCAGGGCAGCACCTGGCCGTTGGCGTGCCAGAACGTGCCGCTCGTTTCCAGGCTGAGGGCGTCGATGCGGGCCAGCAGGCCGCGCACGGACTCCTCGGGGCTGATGCCATGGGCGCTGAAGCCGGTCATGCGGGTGCTCACCAGGCCGGGATGGAGCAGGGCCACGGCAATGCCGCGGGGGCGCAGGTCGATGGCCAGGGACTTGCCGGCCATGTTGAGCGCCACCTTCGACATCCGGTAGCCGTATGAGCCGCCGGAGCCGTTGTCGTCGATCGAGCCCATGCGGCTCGTCATCAGGATCACCTTGGCGCCCTCGCCCAGATGGCCCAGCAGGGCCCGCGTCAGCCGCAGGGGGGCGATGGCGTTCACCTCGAACTGGCGCCGCAGGCTCTCGGCATCAAGGGCCCCCAGGCTGGTGGATTCCAGGATCCCGGCGTTGAGGATCAGGGCATCGAGGCGCAGGCCATCGAGCCGTTCGACCAGGGCGTCGATGGCGGCCCCGTCGGTGAGGTCGACCCCCGCCTCGATGCGCACGCCAAGGGCCTCCAGTTCCGGCGACGGGGTGCGGCAGACCGCCACCACCGTGTCGCCCCTGGCCTGGAGCTGGCGGCAGTACTCCAGGCCGATGCCGCGGTTGGTGCCGGTGATCAGAACGGTGGCCATGGGGACGGGGTGGCGGTGCGACGGCTGGCTGGATCGTATGGGGCTCAGCCCTCCTCCCAGCGGAACCCCTGGTCATCCCAGGCCCTGGGGTCCTCGATCGGCTCCAGGTGAGTCAACACATCGCTGCGGGGGAGGGCGATGGCGATCTCCTCTTCCAGCCGCTCGCAGAGGTCATGGCCGGCCTGCACGGTCCAGCCGCCCGGCACCAGCACGTGGAGGGCGACGAAGCGGCGAGATCCGGCCACCCGGGTACGCAGGGCATGGAAGCGGATCTCCTCGGATTCGTGGGAGGCCAGCAGGGCCTCCAGCTTCTCCTGTTCGTCGATGGGCAGCGAGCGGTCGAGCAGGCCGGTGGCCGTCTCCCGCAGCAGATTCCAGCCGGTGAGGGTGATGTTGAGGGCTACGGCGATGGCGATCAGCGGATCGAGGATCGTCAGGCCGGTGAGCTTCACCAGGCCGATCCCCAGCAACACGCCGGCGGAGGTCCAGACGTCGGTGAACAGGTGGTGGGCGTCGGCCCGCAGGGTGATCGAGTGGAAGTGGCGGGAGGCCCGCAGCAGCACCCAGGCCACCACGCCGTTGAGCGCCGTGGCCACCAGGGAGAGGGCCATGCCCAGCCCCAGCTGCTCCAGGGGCTCAGGAGCCTGCAGCCGCCCCACGGCGGCGTGGATGATCGCCACGGACGCCAGCACGATCAGCACGCTCTCCAGGCCGCTGGAGAAGTACTCCGCCTTGAAGTGGCCGTAGTGATGGGTGCGGTCGGCCGGCTTGGCCGCCAGGCTGAGGGCCCAGAAGGCCCCCAGGGCCGCCACCAGGTTCACCCCGGATTCCATCGCATCCGAGAGCAGGCCCACCGAGCCGGTGTACCGCCAGGCGGCTGTCTTGAGCACGATGGTGGCCACGGCCGCCGCCACCGATAGAAGGATGTAGGAGCGGGGGGACGCGAAGACCATGGGATCGGACCGGTCGCCAGGGGAAGGATGCCGCCCGGCCATGCTCGCCCAGCCTGGCCACGGCGCCGCGTTGGGTCGCGGTTTGGCCCGTTCAGGGGCGGCGTTCGGCCACCAGCAGCAGGCCCCCCATGATCGAGAGGTTCTTGAGCAGCTGGATCCGCTCCTGGGGGTCGGCCACATCGTTGTGGAACAGCAGGGTGGTGGGCACCAGGAACAGCAGCAGCAGGATCGCCCCGAGCCGGGAGCGGACGCCGCTGATCACCAGCACCGACCCCACGACCATCAGGACCACGGCCGCCGCCAGCAGCACCGGCGCCAGGGGGATGCCCCGGCTGGCGATCCTTTCAGCCACGGCGCCGAATCCGGTCAGCTTGCCGATCACCGCGTGGAGGAACACCAGGCACAGCAGCACCCGCGCGATGCCATCGAGGAGGGAGGGCCTGGATCCGCTGGAGGACGTCATCGGTGGCCGCGGGCGCAGGACGGGGGCGATGGGGTGATTCTGCTGGGGCTCCCCCGGTCTTGACGAGCCAGGGGCCCCGGCGGCCGGACGAGCCAGGGGCCCCGGCCTGACGGCTGGCAATCTGGAGCGGACCTACGTGCGTCCCGCCCTCCATGGCCGCCGGCCCCGCCACCGCCGTGCTCGCGCTGCGGGGTGTCCGTGTGGCCGGCCGCGGTCGGCCCCGGCTGGAGGACGTCGACCTGGACCTGGCCCCCGGTGAGCGGGTGGCGCTGCTGGGGGCCAGCGGTGCCGGCAAGAGCACCCTGCTGGCGGTGGCCAACGGCCTGCTGGCGCCGGCGGCGGGCACGGTGCTCTGGGAGGGCCAGCCCCCCGCCCGCTCCCGCCGCGGCCGGCGGCGCCAGCAGGCCCGCATCGGCACCCTCTGGCAGGACCTGCGCCTGATCGAGGAGCTGACCGTCCAGCAGAACCTCAACGCCGCCCGCCTGGCCCGCTGGGGCTGGCCCCGGGCCCTGCTCAACCTGCTGCTGCCGCTGGACACCGAGGCCTGCGCGGCGGCCCTGCGGGCGATGGATCTGGATCCTGCCCTGCTGGAGCAACCGGTGACCGCCCTCTCCGGCGGCCAGCGCCAGCGGGTGGCGATGGCCCGGCTGCTGCGCCAGGAGCCCACCCTGCTGCTGGCTGATGAGCCCCTGGCCAGCCTCGATCCGCGCCTGGCCGGCGAGCTGCTGGCCCTGCTGCTGGCTCAGGCCGTGGCCCCCCGGGCCCTGCTGCTGAGCCTGCACCGCCCCGACCTGCTCGACGGTTTCGATCGGGCCGTGGGCCTCAAGGACGGCCGGGTGCTGTTCGACGGGCCGGTGGGGCAGGTCAGCGAGGGCCTGCTGGCGGATCTCTACGGGGGCACCCCGCCCGGCGTAAGCCCTTGAAACCGGCGCCGCCGCTGCTGATGCTGCTGCCGGCCCTGGTGCTGGTGCCCCTGGCCGTCCTGCTGCCGCCGCTGGTGCACGGGGGTGGCTGGGAGCTGATCGGCACCTTCGCGCTGGCGGCGGTGACGCCCTCGCTGGATCCGGTGGTGCTCGCCTCGCTGCTGAAGGGGCTGGGGGTGACGGTCGGCATGGCCCTGCTGGGCTGGGCGGGCAGCCTGGTGCTCGGCCTGCTGCTGGGGGCGTGCAGCTCCCGCACCGTGTGGCGCACCCTGACGGGCAGCACCATGCCGGCGGAGCTGATCCGCCGCCTGCTGGCCCTGCCCCGGGCGATCCATGAGCTGATCTGGGGGCTGCTGCTGCTCCAGCTGGTGGGGCTCCAGCCCGCGGTGGCGGTGCTGGCGATCGCCCTGCCCTTCGGCGCCCTGGTGGCCCGGGTGCTGTCCGACCTGCTCGATGCCCTGCCCACCACCGGCCTGGAGGCCCTGCGGGCGGCGGGCGCCCCGGCCCCGGCGGCCCTGCTCACCGCTCTGGGGCCGGCCCTGCTGCCCGGGGTGCTCAGCTACGGCGGCTACCGGCTGGAGTGCGCCCTGCGCAGCGCCACCCTGCTGGGGGTGTTCGGCCTCGGGGGCCTGGGCACCGACCTCAAGCTGACGCTGCAGTCGCTGGAGTTCCATGAACTGTGGAGCGGCCTGTGGCTGCTGCTGGCGGTGATGCTCGCCCTGGAGACGGGCATCAGCCTGCTGCGGCGTCGCTGGCTGGTGCCCGGCCGGTTCGTGCTGGCCCGGCGGAGGGTGGGCGAACGCAGCCGCGAGATGCTGCTGGCCCTGGCGGCCCTGCTGCCCCTCTGCCTCCTGGTGGGTCGCGGCCTGGGGGTGGATCCGGCGGCCCTGCTCAACTGGCAGCCCCTGCCCGGCCTGGGCGCTGGCGACTGGGCCGCCACCGCGGCCCTCCCCTGGCCGCGGCTGGTGGGCGGCACCCTGCTGCTCACCGCCCTGGCGGCCAGCCTGGCGGTGGGGCTGGCGCCGCTGCTGCTGCTCGTCGCGGCGCCGGTGGGCTGGGCCCGGCAGGGGCTGCGGCTGCTGTGGGCCCTGGGGCGGCTTTGGCCGCCGCCGCTGACGGCCCTGCTGCTGCTGTTCGTGCTGCAGCCGGGGGTGATCACCGCCGCCCTGGCCCTGGGGTTCCACAACCTGGGGGTGCTGGGACGGCTGCTGCTGGAGAGCGCCGACGCCACCGACCCGGCGGCCGAGGAGGCCCTGGCCTGCGCCGGCAGCGGGCCGCGGCTGGCCCTGCTCTACGGCCGCTTCAGCGCCCTGGCCCGCCCCTACCTGGCCTACGGCGCCTACCGGGCCGATGTGATCCTGCGGGAATCGGTGGTGGTGGGGCTGGTGGGGGCGACCGGGCTGGGCAGCCAGCTGCTGGAAAGCCTCAGCTCCTTCGCCTGGGACCAGCTGCTGGCGCTGGTGGCGGTCTACGCCCTGCTCACGCTGGCCGGCGAGGACCTCAGCGACCGGGCCCGGCACCGCTGGTTGCGGGCGGCCTGAGGGGCCGCCCGCGGCGTCGGCTCAGGTGCTGCTCAGCAGGACGCGGCCCCCATCCGGCACCGGCAGCGCCCAGGCCACCTGGTCCAGCCCCTTGTCGGCCAGGGTGGCGCCCTTGAGATCGGCGAAGAAGGTGCCACGCTGCTCCGCACTCACCTGCAGGGGGATGTTCGTGAGGGAGCCGGACAACGAAGAGAGGGAGAGTTCGACGTACCCCCTGACCTCGTAATCCAGGGACTCGACCTTGTCGGGCGTTGGCTGCACCAGGAGCTGGGCGGTGGCCGAGGCGGGCAGACTCAGGGGTGAAAAGCGGAACTTGTTGGCCGTCGACGTCGGCTCGAGGCTGCCGGCGATGTTGGTGCCGGACGTGTCAAGGAAGGAAATGCTGCCTTCCAGCCCGGAACTGGAATTGGTGCGGGCCGTGAAGACCACCGACAGCAGCAGATCCGTGAGGCTGGTGTTCGAGATCGTCAGAAAGTAGCCGATGATCACATTGCGGCTGAGGCTGGCGATCGGGTCCGGGATGCCGGTGGGGAGCTGGGGTTTGGCAAGCAGTTCGAAGGTGGAAATGATGGCCATGGGGTTGCTCGGTGATGGAAATCAATCGCAGGCAGGGGAGATCCTCAGCACCCGACAAAGTCAATCCTGGCAATGACGATGGATCCTGGCGAAGGCCATGGACCTGGCTGCGAGGGCCTGCCTGTGGAAGCACTATGCATCAACTTTCCAGGCAAAATCTGCTGCGGCTACATGCTTTGTATCGATCGCACTTCCGTGTGTTCGAGATGACATGGGTCTGTCGCTTCGATGCGAAATGCATGGAACTGGGGACGCTTGTCGTCCTGTCGCAAGGGCCTAGATATCTCCCATCGCGCGCCACCGATGTCCCTTCACTTTCAGCCGCTCCATTTCTGCTGGGCTGCCCTCCATCCCCGGCCCAGAGGTGTGGTCGTCTTCCTGGGCGGTGCCTTCTTCGGCACCTTTCCCACCGTCTTTTATCGAAGGTTCCTGTCCCTTCTCCATGCCCAGCGCTATTCCGTGGTGGCGTTGCCGTTCCGCTTTTCGTTCCGCCACTGGTCCATCGCCCTCAGCCTGGTCGCCTATCAGGACGAACTGCGCCGGGAGCTCGCCGAGCTGGCCATCCGGCTCGGCCATTCGCCTGAGCCCTACATCGACTGGCGGCCCTTCACCTGGATCGGCCACAGCCTCGGCTGCAAGTACCTGACCCTGCTGGAGCTGCTCAGCGATCTGGAGCTCGACGGCCTGCAGCGATCCCTCGCCGATTGTGTCGGCGCCGACCAGGCCCGCAGGCTGATCGCGGCCCTGTCATCGGAGCCCCTCGATCACCAGTCGCTCCACAACCAGCCCACCCTGCTCCTCGATCCGGTCATGGCCGACCTGGCGGACGCCGTTCCCCTGCCATGGCTGCAGAAGCTGCTGGCGCACTGGGTCCGGGTGTTGCCGTCACGGTCGGAAAGCTTCTGCATCGTCGAGAACTCGCCCCTGTTCCATCTCACCTCCATCGCTGGCTTCGGCAGCCAGCTGGCGGCCGGCACGGTGGCGTCCTTCGTGCGCCTCCTGGGTCCGCGGCTTCGCCACCTGATCCAGCTCGAACCGCGCGACCACCTGGCGATCATGGGCTTCGGCCACACGGATCTGGAGGTGGTTGCCGCCGTCAGCGACTGGTTGAGCCAGGAGCCCGCGTGGCACTCCCCGGGAGGATGACCCAAGGTGAGCCGGCCCCGGTGCCGCTGCGATGCCCCCGACGCGACCCAGTCCCGACGCCCCTGGCCCACCCTTCCACTACCGGTTCCTGCATCGCGTCGCGCCGGCGGCCCGAACCGGTTTCCTGGAGCTGGAGGAACGGCTGCGGACCGCGGCCCGCGGCTACCCGGGCTTCGTCGAAGAGAGCCTGCCCAACCCCCTGGGCCAGGCCGACAGCGGCGAGCTGCTCTACGAATCGTCGCTGACCTTCGCCAGCCTGGCCGATTTCCTGGGCTGGATGGACAGCCCGGAGCGGCGGAACCTGCTCAACCCGGCCGAGCGCGGCGGCTACCGCTACGCGGGGAACGGCGACTGGGACGGCTATGCCCGCTGGCTGGGGGAAGCGGTGCGCCGCCGGGTGCCCGTCTGGAAGGTGAACCTGCTGGTGCTGCTGGTGCTCTATCCCACCGTGGAGGTGCTGCGGGTGCTGCTCCGGCCCTTGCCGCTGGATGGTCCCAGCGGCCTGCTGCTGGCCAATGTCTGCAGCGTGGCCCTCACCGGCTGGTGGCTGGTGCCCTGGGTGAGCCGGCGGTGCCGGCCGTGGCTGGAGGGCACCGGCAGCCGGCGTGGCCAGCGGCTCACGCTCACGGCGATCCTGGCGAGCCTGGGGCTGCTGCTGCTGCTGTTCCGGGCCCTGCCCGCCACCAGCACCTGAGCGCCCTTCCCCTCTGGGCCGCGGGGGTCTCAGTAACGAACCCGATCGGGCCTGGCCTGGTACTCCTTCCAGACCTCCACCGCCTCCTCCCTCAGGACCTGGGTGAGCCGGATCGAGCGCTGCTCCTTCGGCAGGGCCAGCTGCTCGTAGATCGGACGATCGTCGAAGTCGCCGTATTCGAGGGCGTCCTCCACGGTGGCGGCGTAATACACCTCCTCGATGCCGGCCCAGTAGCAGGTGGCCATGCACATCGGACAGGGCTCGGCGGAGGTGTAGAGGATGCAGCCGGGCAACTTGAAGCTCTGCAGGGTGATGCAGGCCAGCCGGATGGCCTCCATCTCGCCGTGCCAGGTGGGATCGTGGCTCGCCACGACACGGTTCATCCCCTGGGAGATGACCACGCCATCCCTGACGATCACCGCCCCGAAGGCCCCGCCGGTGCCGTAATCGATGGCGGCTTTTCGTGACAGCTGAATCGCCTGGCGGATGAAGGTCTCGTGGTCCGGCGTCGCTGCAGCCATGAACCTTCCTCCGCAGGCCCCACCGTAGCCGCGCCGGCCGTGGCAGCCTCCCTTTCGAGATCGCGCCTGGGGCCGCCGATGGCAAGGACTGCCGACCGGTGCGGGCCTGTGCGGGGGGCGGGCCTGGCCGCCGCCGCCCTGGTGGTGGGTGCCCTGACGGTGATCGCCCCCACCTGGGGCGCCCTGGCCTCCCCCGCCGCTCCGCCGTGGCTGCAGCGGCTGATCGGCCAGCTGAAGGCCCAGCCGCCGGGCAACCCGCCCCAGACCGTGTGGCGCTACCGCTACCGGGGCCAGGTGGTGTACTACCTGCCGCCCCAGTGCTGCGACCAGATGAGCACGCTCTTCGATGCCGAGGGCCGGGTGATCGGCGCCCCGGACGGGGGCCTCACCGGCCAGGGTGATGGCCGGGCCGGCGATTTCCATGGGCTGCGCCGGGAGGGTCTGCTGCTCTGGCGCGATCCGCGGTGATCGGGCCCAACCTGATCAGCCCCGCCCGACCAGCTCCAGGCCATCGGCCAGGGGAATCCCCTCCCGCTGGAAGCGGGCCACCAGACGCCCCTGCAGCTCGCGGGAGCAGGCCCACTGCTCGCCGGTCACCGTGGTCAGCAGGACGCTCACGGTGATGCCCAGCGGGCCGGTGGCACTGACGCCCCGCAGCAGGGGGGGCGCCAGCAGGCGGGGGCCCCAGGTGGGGTCGGTGTGGAAGGTGGCGAGCTCGTCGGCCACCACCGCCAGGGCCTGGCCGATGGCGGTGCAGCGGTGGGAAATGAGCAGTTTCACCTCCTCCCCGGAGCGCAGCTTGGTGTGGTTCACCACCCGGTCGAAGGCACTGTTCTGGACCACGGCCACCCGGTGGTCGAAGCAGTGGAGCTGGGTGCTGAGCACACCCACATCCACCACGTCCCCCTCGAGGCCATCGATCTCCACCCAGTCGCCGATGGCGTAGCGGTCTTCGATCAGCACGGCGAGGCCGGCGACGAAGTCCCGCAGCAGCCCCTGGAACACCAGGGCCAGGCCGCCCAGCAGGGCGCCGCCGGCCAGCAGCAGGGAGGAGGAGGCGGCCCGGATCCCGGGAATGTCGATCAGGATCCAGCCGGCCGCCACCAGGATGCAGACCAGATCGATCAGGCGATGGCTCACCCGCAGCAGGCTGCGGTGCCGCTGCTCCCGGCGGGCCTGCTCCTCCACCGGCACCCTGGAGCCATCGGCCCACTGGTGCAGCAGGAAGGTGGCCAGGGAGCGCGCCAGCAGGGCGGCCAGCCCCACCATCAGCACCTTGAGCAGGGAATGAACCGGCTGGAGCAGCAACTGCAGCCCCAGGGGCACCTTGCCCGGGACGGCCATCACCCCCAGGGCCAGCATGACCATCAGCTGCAGCAGCACCAGCAGCAGCAGCACCAGCCCGAAGACCTGGTGGAGCTGCAGGCGTTGCTCCAGGGCCCGATCAGGGGTGGGGCTGCGGCGGCTGATGAGCCCGGCGCAGCGCACCCGGTTCCAGCGCCACAGCCAGAGGGTGGCGGCGGTGAGCAGGGCCAGAGCCAGCTGCACCGTGAGGGTGAACTGCCAGCGGCGGCGCAGATCGGCCGGCTGCATCACTTTGCGGGCATGGCGCAGGCGGCGCTGCAGCCGCTGCTGCCAGCGTTCACCCAGGGCCATCGCGCTGACGCCGTTGAGGCTGGCATCGGCCCGGGTGATGGTGAGCAGGGGCAGGGGTTCGGAACGTTCCGGCACCCTGGCCTCCAGCACCACATCGCCCCCCGGCAGCTGCCGGCGCTCCACCACCAGCTTCTCGGGGGCGCTTCCGCTCACCCGCTGGAGCGGCGACGGCTCACAGGCCCCATCACTTCCCCCCAGCACCCGCACCAGGATCCACTCGGCGATCTGTTCGCTCTCGCTGCAGAGCTGCTCGGGGTCGTAGAGGAGCCGCAGGTTGCCTTCGATCACCTCGGCGCGGCGCCGGGCGTCGGGGGCATTGTCCTGATGGCCCACCACCGGGGAGGCCACGGTGAGGGCGGGAACGCCGAGGATCCGCACCTTGGCCAGCTCGAAACTGCCGGCGGCCACCACGCCACCGGGGTCGGCCGGGCCCGTCCCGGGCCCACGGGCCCCGCTGCCATCGGCGGTGGTGGCGGCACCCGCCCCGGCCGGTGGCAGCCACCAGAGGCCGACGCTGAGCAGCAGGGCGAGGGCCCCCAGCCACCAGGGGCGGGTCCGCCGCCGCAGGACGGAGGGCCGCATCAGGTTTCCGTGAGCCGCGGCAGCAGCTGCACCAGGTTGCAGGGGCGGGTGGTGGCATCGAGCTGGGCGCGGATCAGCCGGTCCCAGGCGGTGGACACCGCATCGAGGGAGCCGGGCAGCACGAACACCACCGTGCCGTTGGCCACCCCTGCCAGGGCCCGGCTCTGCAGGGTGCTGGTGCCGATCGTCTCGAAGGAGAGCACCCGGAACAGCTCGCCGAAGCCCTCGATGGTCTTGTCGAGCAGGGGCGCCACGGCCTCGGGGGTGCCGTCGCGGCCGGTGAGGCCGGTGCCGCCGGAGCTGATCACCACCTGGACGGCGGGGTCGGCGATCCAGCGGCTCAGCTCGGCGCGGATGCGGTAGCGGTCGTCGGGCACCAGGGTGCGCTCCACGACCCGGTGGCCGGCCGCCTGGACCCGCTGCTGCAGGGCGTCACCCGAGGGGTCGTCGGCGAGGCTGCGGGTGTCGGAGACCGTGAGCAGGGCGATGGAGAGGCTCACGGATCCTGGGGCTGGGCTGGCTCCGACGCTAGGGCGGAGAACGCCTCTGGCACACTGACTGTCGAGGAAAGCAGGCCAAGCGGAGAACCCGGGGATGACCTGGAAACGGCTGGGGCGGGGGCTGCTGTTCGGTCTGGCGGGCTTCCTGCTCAGCACCGGCATCAGCTATGTGCTGGTGCTGCAGCTCTACACCCGCCACGACCGCGAGCTGGCCGCGGCGATGGGCAGCTTCTTCTTCTTTGGCCCCATCGGCGGGGCCATCGCCCTGGTGATCGGGCTGCTGGTGTGACGCGGGGGCCGCGCTCAGGCCGCCACCGCCTCCACCACCGCGACCGGTGACGGGGTCGGGTGGATCCCCGCCAGGCGCAGGCCGGCGCGCTCCAGAAGCTGGGCGTACTCCGAGGGGGTGCGCTCCCGGCCGCCCTCGGTCATCACGAGCATGTTGAGATCGAGCAGCTTGCCCGGGGCCGGATCGTTGCCCGGGGGGATCACCTGCTCGAGGATCAGCAGCCGCCCGCCCGGGGCCAGGCCGGCGCGGATGTGGCCGAGGATCGTCAGGCAGGCGTCATCGCCCCAGTCGTGGAGGATGTGCTTGAGCAGGTAGGTGTCGCCGCCGGCCGGCGCGCTGGCGAAGAAGTCGCCACCGACGACGCTGAAGCGCCCCTCCAGCTCCGGCGGCACCGTCACCGGCGCCACCACCACCGGCTGGTCGAAGAGGGTGCCGCGCAGATGGCGGTGCTGGCGCAGCACCGCCTGCAGCAGTCCACCGCGGCCGCCGCCCACGTCGATCAGGTGGCGGTCGGTGCTGAAGTCCCAGGTCGCCAGCAGCCCCTCGGTCTCCACGCGGGAGAAGTCGGTCATGGCGCCGTCGAAGATGGCGCCGCGTTCGGGGTTGTGGCCGTACCAGTCGAAGACGGGTTCGCCGAAGTGGTGGCGGAAGGCGCTCTCGCCGCTGCGGACGCTGTGGAGCAGGTCGGTCCAGGCGTCGTAGTGCTCGCCGCCGAGCATGCGCACGAACTGGCGCAGGGAGCCGGGGTGGTCGCTGCGCAGCAGCTCCGCCAGGGGGGTGAGCACGAAGCGGCGCGGCTGGCTCTCGCTCTCGGCGAACACGCCCAGGCTGGCCAGACCCCGCAGCAGCCGGAACAGGGACTCGCCATCGGCACCGCAGCGGCCGGCGAGCTCCTCGGCCGTCAGGCCTTCGGGGCCGGCGGCCGCCAGATGGTCGGCAACGGCCAGCTCGGCGGCCACATGCAGCATCTGGGTGATCCAATTGCCGCAGGCGAGCTGCAGGAAAAGGCCGGTGAGGTCCGCGCTGGGGTCCATGGGAGTGGGGCGGGGATGGGCGTTGCCGGTCTACACCTGCCCTGCACCGGGGTCATCCCTGGGGGTTTGTTGACCGCGGGTGACCGGTGCGCCGACACAGACGCCACGGGAGCAGACCCCTTAGGTTCCGGGCGAGACCACCCGTCACCGCGCTCCCCAGCCATGACCCTGAGCTCCTCCGAGCTGCTTGACGCCCTGCGCTGGCGCTACGCCACCAAGCAGTTCGACCCCAGCCGCCGCATTCCCGCTGACACGTGGGAGGCGCTGGAGCAGGCGCTGGTGCTCACCCCTTCTTCCTACGGCCTGCAGCCCTGGAGGTTCCTGGTGATCGAGGATCTGGCCCTGCGCGCCGAACTGCGGCCCCATTCCTGGAACCAGTCCCAGATCACCGATGCCTCCCACCTGGTGGTGTTCCTGGCGCGGCGAACGATCGAGCTGGCCGATCTGACGCGACTGATCGAGGCCACGAGCGCCGCCCGCGGCGTGCCGGTGGAGCAGCTCGAGGGCTACCGGCAGCTGATGCAGAAGGATCTGGTCGACGGCCCCCGCAGCGCCGCCATCGCCAGCTGGGCCAGCAACCAGGTGTACATCGCCCTGGGCAACTTCATGACCGCCGCCGCCCTGCTGCAGGTGGACACCTGCCCGATCGAAGGTTTCTCGCCACCCGACTACGACCGCCTGCTGGGCCTGGAGGGGAGTCCCTACCGCAGTGCCGTGGTGTGCGTCGCCGGCTATCGCGATCCGGCCGACAAGTACGCCGACCTGGCCAAGGTCCGCTACCCGCTCGATGCGGTGATCGAACACCGCTGAATGGTCAGCCGCCCCGATACGCCGGCCCTGTCGCTGGCAGCAGGATCGGATCGAGGGCCTCGTGACGCCAGCGGCCCTCGGCCTTCTCCGCCACCAGGGGAATGAGGCGGAGCCGCAGCGGCGTGCCGCTGCCCACCTCCACCCGCAGGCCGGAATAGGTTCGGCGCAGGCTCGAGCCGCGCCCGGAGCGGCCCAGGAACAGACGGGATTGGGCCAGGGGGCGCTCCCGGCCGTCGACGGTTTCCTGGAGCAGAGGCCCCTCCCGCCGCTGGCGGCGCAGGCTGTAGCCGCTGCCGCCGCAGATCAGCCAGGGAATGTGGGCATCGCCGTGGCCGGTGTCGGCGGTCTGGAGAAACTCCATGCAGTGGGCATGGCCGCTGAAGGCCAGATCGATCAGGGGCCGCCCGGCTGGCAGCGGCCCGAGGGCGGCGGCGACGCGATCCAGCACGCCGCGCAGCCGGGCCCGCACCGCCAGGGTCTGGCCCTGGTCCCATTTGCTGGTTTCGGTGACGTAGGGGGGATGGTGCAGCACCAGCAGCCGGCCCCGCACGTCCGGGTTGCGCCAGGAGGCGATCAGGGCGTCGGCGAACCAGTCGAGCTGCTCCTGGTCGACCGCCGGCGGACCTCCTTCGAGCTGCTTGTCGATGTCCCGGATCTGCTCGTCGAGTTGCTCGGCCTTGGCGGCCCGGTCGTCGCGGGCGTCCTCGTCGCCGCCGAGGGGGCCCAGGGAGAGCAGCAGGGTGGCCCGTTCGGCGTCCAGCCGCTGGCGGCGCCGGCGCAGCTGGCCGTCGTCCGCGCCGGCCGGCAGGGGCTGGTTGAAGGTGTTGGAGTCGAGGGCAAACACATCGATCCCGGCCCAGCGGACGCTGTAGTGGCGGTGGGGCAGGCGGGTGAAGGCGCCGGGGCGGTAGAGCAGGCAGCGGGCCCCGTCGACGCTGGCGGTGCGGGTGCGGGCGAGGTGCTCCTCCAGTTCGGCCTCGGGCACGGCGCCCAGCCCATCGAGGAAGGCGCGGGCCCAGGCCTGGCCCACGAAGGAGCCGTGCCAGCCCACATCCAGCTGGATCCAGGAGCGCAGCAGCCGCCGCGGCGGCGCCGTGACGCCGGCGAGCAGCCCCAGCGGCAGGGGGAGGTCGTAGTAGTCGTGGTTGCCGAGCACCGGCAGGAACGGCACCCGGAAGACGAGCCGGTCGTAGCGCAGCCGCTCCCAGTCCTCGCCGCCCACGATCCACTCCCGGTAGGGGCGGATGAAGTTGTCGGGGTACTGCTCGCTGGAGCCCACCGGGTAGACGACGTCGCCGGTGTGGAGCAGGAAGCGGGCATCGGCGCCATGGGCGAGCAGCTGCTCCGCCACCCGCCGCTGGGGGGTGTCTCGGCGATGCAGCCCGGTGCCGCTGTCGCCGAGCACGAGGAAGGAGAAGGCCTCGGGGCTGTCCGGATCGCCGTCGATCGCCAGGCGACAGGGGTCGATGCCATGGCGGGCGAGGGCGGGATGGCCCCAGCGCACCCGGTCGGCCATGCGGCGGATCTTGGTGGCGACGCCCGCCTCGGTGGCCAGGTTCATGGGGGCCCGCTCACGGTGGCGGCAGCGGCGCGAACACCGTCAGGGCGCCCGGCAGGCAGGTGAAGGTGACCGGGTCGGCCTCGAGCATCTCGCCGTCGATCACCAGCCGCTGGGGCGGGTCGGTGGTGATGGTGATGCGGCTGGCCCGCAGACAGAGGAGATCGGGGTGGTTGACGGGCGACTGCACCACGGCGGAGGTGAGCAGGGAGGCGAGGGCGTTGAGGCCCTGGAGGCGGGTGGCGGGGGAGGCGATGGTGACCTCCAGCAGGCCGTCGTCGGGGATCACCCGGCCGAAGCCCTGGGCCAGCACCGAGGTGGCGGGGGCCACGTTGGCCACGGTGATGGCGGCGGCCTGCACGTCGGTGACGGTGCCGTCGATCTCGACCCGGGCCCGGAACGGCTGCTGGGACGCCAGCTGCTGGGCGCCGGCGAGCACGTAGGCGAGCGGGCCGAGCATCGTCTTGAGCTCGCGGGTGGCGCGATCCACCATCCCGGCCTCGAAGCCGACCCCGGCCAGCAGGGTCATCGGCACGTCGTTGCAGCGGGCGGCGTCCACCACGTGGGTGTGGCCGGCCAGGATCGTTTCGCAGGCGGCCACCAGGTCGGTGGGGATGAACAGCGCCGAGGCGAAGGCGTTGGCGGTGCCGCGGGGGATGACGCCGAGGGGAATGCCGGTGCCCGCCACCGCCCCCGCCACGGCCGAGACGGTGCCGTCGCCGCCGCAGGCCACGATCATGGCGTTGCCCGCCTCGTCAGCCGGCCGGGCCTGGAGCAGCTCGACGAGTTCCCGGCACTGGTCGGCCGGGTCGGTGCCGGGCCGGGTGAGCAGCACCGTCACCAGCAGCTGGGGTTCGAGGATTGAGCGGATCAGGGCCAGATCGGCGTTGGCATCCCCCTGGCCGGCGACGGGATTGAACAGCAGGTAGGCCGAGCGGCCGTGGGACAGGCCGCGCAGGGCCAGTTCGGCGGTGGCGGCGTTGAGGGCCAGGGGCACGGCGGCCAGATCGCAGGCGCGGATCAGCAGCCCGGCGTCGGGCGACGTGCCCGCCGGCGCGGCCGGATCGAGGAAGGCCACCACCAGGTCCACCGCACCGGCCAGCACCTCGGCGGCCACCTGGATGTCACCCCCCTCGGCGAGGGCCGCCAGCGGCGTGACCCGCAGCTGGGCGGTGCGAGGGTCGCTGCGGAGCCGCTCCGCCAGTTCGGCGCTGGCCAGCAGGGGGAAGCCGGCGAGCGCCAGCGACTGCCGGTCGAGCCAGTCCAGCAGCGCCTCACGACGCGACGCACTTGCCAGCAGCGCCAGGGCATGGGCCATGGGGATCAGGCTAGGAGCGTCGCCGCCACCTTCCCATGGCCCGTCCCCAGGAGCGCCTGGCCGCCAACACCCCCGGGCCGTTCTATGTGGATCGGACCTGCATCGACTGCGGCACCTGCTGGCAGTTCGATCCGGCCCACTTCGCCCCCACCGGCCGCACGTCGCACGTGTGGGCCCAGCCCCAGAGCGAGGGCGAAACCCGCGCGGCGCTGCTGGCGTTGCAGGCCTGCCCGGTGGCGGCGATCGGCACCACCCGGGAGCTGCTGGCCCGGAGCCCGGCCGATGGTTTTCCGGCCCTGATCACGAGCCGCCCGGAGGGGGAGGTGCACTACGGCGGCTGGGCCTCGCGCAAGAGCTTCGGGGCCAGCAGCTGGCTGATCACCCGACGCCGCGCCGATGGCCGGCCCAACAACGTGCTGATCGATTCACCGCGCTGGAGCGGCGCCCTGGCCCGCCGGATCGGGGCCCTCGGCGGCCTGCAGCGGATCCTGCTCAGCCACCGCGACGACGTGGCCGACCACGACGCCTGGGCCCGGCACTTCGGCGCCGAACGCTGGATCCACAGCGCCGATGCCGACGCCGCCCCGGAGGCGGAGCACCGCTTCGAGGGCACCGAACCCATCACCCTCGACGACGACCTGCTGGTGCTGCCGGTGCCGGGCCACACCGCCGGCTCGGTGGCGGTGCTGTTCGCCGGTCAGGTGCTGTTCAGCGGCGACCACCTCTGGTGGGGCGTGGATCCGCCGGGGGTGGTGGCGTCCCGCCGCTACTGCTGGTGGGACTGGCAGGAGCAGGTGCGCTCGGTGGAGCGGCTGCTGGATCTGGACGTGCGCTGGCTGCTGCCCGGCCACGGCCGCTGGCACCCCTTCGCCCCCGGCGAATGGCGGCGCGAGCTGGAGGCGACTCTGGCGCGGGTGCGGCAGGACCGGGGCGGGGAACCCTGAAGGCGGCTCCGCCTTGTTCCCATGGCTCCGACTCCCTGCCCGAGGCTGATGGATCGTTACCGGGAGGAAGGGGGCTGTGGGCAACCTTGAGGGTGTTCACGGTGGCGGAGACGAGGGAGGTGCTGCAACGGCTCCAGTTGCAGGATGTGGAGATTGAGGTCAGGCAAGTGACCGTCCGCAGCGGCAAACGCGACAAGGACCGGGTCACCGTGTTCCCCGCCAGCCTGATGGAGCCCTTGCCGAATCATCTGCTGGAGCGTGGCCAGGACATCCGCACCATCCAGGAATTGCTGGGGCACAGCGACGTGAAGATCACGATGATCTATACGCGTGTACTGAATCGCGGCCTTTGTGGGGTGATGAGCCCGGTGCACCTTCTGTAGCGGTTGAACCGCAGGATCTCGAAGCCGCCCATGACCCCGTCACCAAAGAGCAACGCCAGAGATAAGCCTTACGCTGGATCGAGCTCCAAGCTATGACCATGGTCTCGAAGGCTTCTTATGCCGCCGGAGCACCTCAAGCAGGGTGGATAGCGGACCCGCCAGAATGCTGTTAGGCAGCACTGCAAACGTACGCACGAGTATCAGGGTGAAAACCTACTCCGATGAAATCAACTGGAAAGGAATCGGCGACTATCTTTCTGCAGCAAGGACGCTTGCCGATCACGGTTCCAGCAACACATCTGGTCCCCGAATGCACTGCCAAGGCCTTGCGCTGGAATTGGCCTTCAAGTTCTATCTTTGGGACAAGATCGGAACATACCCTGGTACCCACGACCTAAACGCACTCGCCTCCGATCATTGTCGCGATATCCAATTCAGCGACGACGAGATTGCGTCAATTCAACAACTCAATCGCCAATATCTAATGGATGGAGAATATCCCTATCCTTCGCGCTATCGGCCAAATGCAATGCGGTTGGTTTCTTCTATGTCGCAATCAACCTTGGAAGAACTGATCGCGAGAATTATTGGCAGTTCGCGCCCGAATCTAGTTCAAAGGATCTTATCCAGATGATGCCGCATCGTCGGCAGCGCGTATTGCTCCCTAACATACGCATGCAGCCGAACCGCCAGCCTTGCGGGCGGCTGATGCGTAGCGTTAATCATGCTGTCTGCTGAGTAGGAGGCTATGACCGAGGTTGTCATCAGATATCTGGAACCGGACGACTATCAATCGATCATCTCGGTTGTCGATGAATGGTGGGGTGGTCGGCCTATGGCCTCCATGCTCCCGAAGCTCTTCTTCGTCCACTTCCGCTCTACCAGCTTCACCGCCGTTGATGATGGTCAGATCGTTGGGTTCCTCGTCGGTTTCGTTTCGCAGACCTTTCCCGACCAGGCCTACATCCACTTCCTAGGCGTGCATCCCGCCCGTCGTGGAGAGGGGTTGGGGCGCCTCCTCTACGGGCATTTCTTTGCTGCGGCTGCCTCCCATGGCTGCCGCACGGCCCAATGCGTGACCTCTCCGGTCAATCGCAACTCGATGGCCTTCCATCGTCGCCTTGGCTTCTCTCTTCTTGACTCCTACGACAAGGTCGACGGCGTGCCCGTCGCCGTGAGCTATGACGGGGAGGGTCAAGACCGTGTGATCTTCACGAAAGATCTGGATAGGCTTGATACCGTTCGCTGATGCCCATCACGCCAATGGAATGGATCAATTGCTGTTCCGCGTAGAGTTCATCTGCTAAGCGTTCGGCCTCCAGGAACCGCTGGGCCGCTTTTGTTGCTAAACCTCGCCAAACCCTGTTCCGTTGAGTCCATAATGAGCCCGCAGCGCTTGTTCAAGGTCACAGACTTTCTCCAACCAGCAGATGGTGAGCCCATTCGCTCAGTCATCACCGAGTCGGCTGACGCAGCGGTGGTTGCTTGGTATGTCAAGCCCGGCCAGCAGATCTCGGCCCATGTGCATCCTGATGGCCAAGATACATGGACCATTCTTTCGGGTTGCGGAGAGTACCGCCTTAGTGCTAGCGGAGAGTCGATTGCCATCGCCCAGGGAGATGTGCTGGTAGCCCATCGCCGAGAAGTCCACGGTGTTCTTAACACCGGTCAAGATCCGCTTGTCTTTGTTTCCGTCGTTACTCCTGCAGCCTTGGGCTTCGAGCTGGTGTAGTTCATCATGAGCGAGATACCTGGCATCAAGATCTAATCGCCGGGGCCAGAGACGCCGAGTCAGCGCACTTAGCTCCTGCCCACCGCTTAGCTTGAGATTAGGTCTGCCGTTTCCTGTGCCTCTTGGCGTGGTACGGGCGCAGATGCAGACCGATCGCGACCAGCGCCAGAGCTCCTGCAACCAGCAGCACTCCGATGTGGCTTCCTGGCACCCCGGAAACCGCGAGTACCGGTTTCAGTAGAGACTTGCTGGGGTCTTTGGGATCGTAGAAGATTTGCACAGAGCTTCGCGCCGGTAAATCATCTGCCTCGTCCTGAGCAACCTCGGTGCTCTTGATGATTCCTACGTCGTCAAGGCTTTGGCACGTGCCTGAGTACGTTCGCCCCATCAGGGAAAACCTTTAGTGCAGCATCACGACATGTGTGCCAACAGCACCCCGCCACTGCTGGCCAATACCGGGAACGCCATCCCTCAATGGCCATCGGGACGTTGCGCGACAACAAGTAACTTCCACCTCCCAAAGTGGCGGCGAGGATCAAGCCGAGGCTGACTGCAATCAATGCAGTCTGTAGCACGCGCATGCTGTGTTCAGTATGGCCGAGTCACATACGCAAGGCCTAACCCATCGCTCAGGCTGACCCGCTAGGGATGAAAGCCAAGCCCGAACCTTAGCCAGATCCCAAGCCAAAGCTACAGTGACCACAAATCCACCCAGACGTGTTCCCATTGGAATCAATGTGGATGTGATTCTGATTGATGCTCTGGAGAATCAACAAGACGCCATGGCTGTGATTTCTCGCCTGCACAGCGTTGAGAAGCTGTTTTTGTTTGGTTTGGCCAATCGCGGTGAATGTCGAATGGAAGCATGCGATGGGATCTGTTTGCCGAGCTTGCTGCGACTGGATGGCACGCTAAATTTGATGTCATTGTCCTCGGTCTGAGCCACCCTCAGATGCTCCTTCTCCAAGTGCCATGACCAGCACGGCCCCGCACGACAAGATTCAGCGGCTCAGGCGGGCCAGTATCTTCGCCTCCACCCCCGACGACGTTCTGGCTGCTGTGGCTGATGCCGTGGAAGAAGTTCAGCTTGCGCCCAACCAGCAGCTGTTCGCCAAGGGAGACCACGGCACCTCGATGTACCTGATCGCTACGGGCCTGGTGCGGGTCCACATCGGTGGCCAGACCATCGTTGAACTCTCGGCTGGTGAGATGGTGGGCGAACTGGCCGCTCTCGACCCGGAACCCCGCTCGGCCTCGGTGAGCGCGATCGATCCGAGTACCCTCTATCAGATCGAGCAGTCGACCTTACACAGTCTGATGGCCGAACACCCCGAGATCGTGCAGGGGATCGTCAAGGAATTGGCCCGCCGCTTGCGTGTCACCACCGCTCCCTACGGATTCAGCATCTGAATGACGCGATGGCGACAACCGCCACATTGCATTTCTTCTGTGGCAAGGCAGGTGCCGGTAAGTCGACGGTTGCGGCGGCTTTAGCGCAGCACCACGGTTCCATCCTTCTCTCCGAGGACGTCTGGCTATTGGCTCTCTATGGTGACGCAATGAACACCTTTGATGATTACGTTCGGTTCTCGAAGCGACTCAAGGCGGTTCTTGGCCCTCACGTGGTTGAGCTGCTCAGATCCGGGCAATCCGTTGTGCTTGATTTCCAGGCCAATACGCAAGCGGGCCGGCGCTGGTTTCGTTCCCTCTTCGAGCAGGCTTCGTCGCACCATGTTCTGCATTTCCTCAAGACTCCCGATAATGTCTGCCTGGAAAGGATTGCCAGGCGAAATCTTGAGCGCCCACCGGGTTCCCATCACTTGAGCGTGGACGACTTTATGCACATCTCCACTTTCTTCCAGCCACCGGAGGCGGCTGAGGGGTTCAACGTCAAGCTGTACACCGTGTGAACCCCGCGAGCCTCTGCACGTGCATCACGCCGATGGCTGAACAACGCCAGCAACACGACCTCACCCTTCGTCCCATTCCTGGAGGACCTGAAGCATGAAACTCACCGGTGGCTGTCACTGTGGCGCCATTCGCTACGAAGTCGAAGGTGATCTGCTCACCCACGCCCTCTGCCACTGCTCCGATTGTCGCCGCCATGCAGGCGCACCCGTGGTGGGTTGGACGATGTATGCCGAGACAGCCCTCCGGGTGACTCGGGGTGTTCCCACAATCTACGCGTCGTCGCAGCAGGCACGACGGCACTTCTGTGGGGACTGCGGCACTGGGCTCTTCTACTACAACGCCGAAGGGCTTCCTGGAATCGTTGATATCCAGAGTGCTACCTACGATTCACCTGAAGCCGTACCAGCGCGCATTCAGATCCAGGTGGCAGAACGCATTGCCTGGATGGAGAGCGCCCACGAACTTCCCCAGTTTCAGCGCTTTCCTCCGCAGAACTAACCGTTGAGCTTCCAGTGCATGACCTTGATAGTGCGCTGGAGCCTGTTGCCCGTCTTGCGTTCGCTCCCCCCCGGGATTCGTTGAACCATGTGGTTCGAAGAACTGACCGGCTTTTCAGAACTCTCCCCAGGGCAAGTTCGCGAGAGGATCACGGTTGAAGGCGAGTCCTTGAAGTCCCATGTCAATGGAAGGGTTCTCGCCTGTGGCCGGTTGGAAACGCCGTCGTTGGCTGACTTGCAAGAGCGTGTTCAGGCCAGCGCCTATCCGTCCGGCACCCTGAGGGTGCGCGAGGTCGTCGCCAATGTGCAGCATCTGCATGCCGATGAGTCGAACGCGACGGCGCTGTTTCAGGTGGCCTCGCAGTTCAATCTGCTTGAGATGGTGTCTCCAGATGTGACGCCAGAGCACGGCGTTGGAATCTATGAACATGACCATACCCAGGGCCCGGCGTGTGCCATGGCAGCTGGGGCAGGAACGATCTATCGCAACTACTTCGCCGACGTCAACGGGCAAACCGGTCAATCAGCGCGCCACCAGATCGACTGCCTGGCTGCTCTCGGTAACGCTCTGGGAAACACAGAGGGCCGCCTCTGGGAGATGAGGAACGGCTACCCTTTGGCCTCGCAGGCAGGCCTGGTTGAGATCTCAGAACGTCTGAAGTCTGCGGATGACGATCAACGCGACGTATGGCGACGGCTGCTTCGCATCGGCATCCAGTGGCGGACGCAGGTGACGTTGAAGGATTGCGGGCACCTCGTTTCACAGGTCTACGGTTCCGCCTTGCCCGTTGCCTATTCCCGGCATGCCTCAAACCTCTGGGCGCCCTTTGCAAGGCTCGTTCTGGAGGCCTCCTATGAGGCAACGATCTGCACCGCCATCCTTAACTCGGTTCAGCATGGAAGCAACAGAGTGTTTCTCACGCTTCTCGGTGGCGGGGCTTTTGGCAACGAAACCGACTGGATTCTTGGCGGCATCCAGCGGGCCCTGAACCTTCACCGACACGCTGATCTTGATGTGGCCATCGTCAGTTATGGTGCCTCCAAGCCGCATGTCAGGAGCTTGGTCAGCTCTTTCTGATCATGAGCTATTTCTTTGAGATTCAGGATGTCCACATCTGGTGGGCGGAGTCCAGGTCCAAGCGCTGGGACCTACCGAAGAAGGAGCTGCTGATGCTGCTCTCTACGCACCATGGGACCTGCCAATGGTCGGGGGTCCAACTTCTTTTTGGTGATGGCTATCAAACGCACCCGCTTTTCGCGGAGCTGGACCATCGGTCTCCTGGCAGTGACCACCTGGGCTTTCAATTTATTTGCCGCTCGCTCAACAGGGTCAAAGGCTCATTGCCCTATTTTCTGTTTTCCGATCTGGTGGCCCAGCCAAGTTGGACTGGCTTGATGGAACGCTGGCGAAATCAGGCCCGGCTGGACCCTATGGATGTCGAGGCCTTCGAGCGCCTGCTGACGGATGGGAAGGAGCCTCGTCCGGGAGCCTGACGCAGGCCTTACCCCGCTTAAAATTCTGCAAATGAGGTCCTGGAGAAAGTGATGGCTCCTGAAGCGCCTGTCAGCACGACACGCTCCGCCATGGCGCGGCGTTTCGCTGGTGGCGCCGCCATGGGTGTCCTGATCATTTCGGTGCCCTTCGCCGCTGGTCATCCCTTCCAGCTCACCAGCCTGGAGATGGCCGCTGCCGCCCTGGTGATCACCAGCTCAGGGGTGATGGGCTGTCTGTGGGGCGGTTTCTTTCTCGACGCCCTTTCCAGGGCGCTGGATTCCACGTCCGTGTGAGGCTTCAGGTTCCGCTCCATGCCGAGCATGCAGACACCCATTGCCTGGGCATTCGATCCATAAAGAGCCCAGGAATGGGTTCGATGGGCAGCGCCACTTCCTGACCGTCGACCCGAACGGCTGCCTCATCGACATTTGCAGCCCCTGCTGGGCGCCTGTCCACCCTGTCCGGCGGAGCAGCCTGGCCGCCACCCGGCCTCCGATGGCATGATGCCCATCATGCGATACCCGGAAAGCCACAAGCAGGCCGTTCGCGCCCGCATCCTCGAGGCCGCCGCCGAGGAGCTGCGTCGCCACGGTCTTTCAGGCATCGGCATCCCCGCCCTGATGCGACGGGCCGGCCTCACCCATGGAGCCTTCTATGCCCATTTCCCCAGCCGGGACGCCCTGGTGGCCGAGGCCATCCGCACGGCGGCGGCCGCCAGCGCCGACGGTCCGCTGGCCCCGTCGCTGTCGCTGGAGCAGAGCCTCGCCACCTACCTCTCCCCCGAGCACCTCGCCCACCCCGAACGGGGCTGCGTGATCGCGGCCCTCGGCGCGGAAGGGGCCCGCCAGCCCGCCCCCGTGCGCTCCGCCTTCGCGGCCGCGGCCCGCGGGCTGCTGGCGGCGATCGAGCGCAAGCTGCATCCGCGCGAGCCGGCGCCGGAGCCCAGCGACGGGGCCCTGCACCTGGCTTCGGCCATGGTGGGCGCGGTGGTGCTGGCCCGCTTGGTGGACGACCCCGCCCTGGCCCGCCGCCTGCTGGAGGCGGCGCCCTCGCCTGGGGCCTGAGACGGCCCCTCTCTTTTTTTGTCCCATGACATGACGACCATCATGGCTAAGACCCCCGACCACCCCGCTCTGGCGGCCGCCCGCTCCCGCGGACCCTTACCGTCTCCAGCGCCCCTCTCCCTGGAGCAGGTGCGGGCCATCGCCCTGGAGGCCGGCGCCGATGACGCCGGCTGGGTGTCGCTCGACCATCCCGACCTGGCGGAGGAGGTGCCCCATGTGCTCACCGCCATGCCAGGTGCCCGCTCGCTGGTGGCGATCGTGCTGCGCATGCACCCCGAGAACGTGCGCAGTCCCCGCCGCAACGTGGCCAACCTCGAGTTCCACCGCACCGGCCATGCGGTGGACGAGATCGCTTCTCGCATCGCCCGGGCCCTTGATGGGCTGGGGCACCGGGCCCTGAACCCGCCCATGGCCTTCCCCATGGACATGAGCTCCTTCCCCAGCCGCTCCTGGATCGTCTCCCACAAACGCGTCGCCCAGGCGGCCCAGCTGGGGGCGATGGGCCTGCACCGCAACCTGATCCATCCCCGCTTCGGCTCCTTCGTGCTGCTCGGCACCGTGCTCACCAGCGCCGAGGTTCCCCAGGCGCCGGCGCCGCTGGCCTACAACCCCTGCATCGACTGCCGCCTCTGTGAGGTGGCCTGTCCCGTGGGGGCCATCGAGCCCGGTGGCGGCTTTCGCTTTTCGGCCTGCTACGACCACAACTACCGCGAGTTCATGAGCGGTTTCGCGGACGTCCTCGAAGAGGTGGTGGACAGCCGTAACCGCCACGACTTCCGCGACCGCGTCCCTCTCCATGAGGCCGTCACCACCTGGCAGGGACTGGCCTACAAGCCCAGCTACAAGGCCGCCTACTGCGTGGCGGTCTGCCCCGCCGGCGACGACGTGCTCGGCGGCTTCGTGCATGACCGCACCGGCCACGTGCAACGGGTGCTCAAGCCGCTCACCGAGCGGGAGGAAACGGTCTACGTGGTGGCCGGCTCCGACGCCGAGGCCCACGTGCGTCGCCGCTTCCCCCACAAGCGGGTGCAGCGGATCCGCTCCAGCCTGCGGGCCACCCGCCCGCGGGAGTTCTTCGGCGCCCTGCCCCTGATCTTCCAGCGGGGTCCGGCGACGGGCTGGGCCGCCACCTTCCACTTCGATCTCAGCGGCCCGGAGGCGGTGCGGGCCACCGTGAGCATCGACGACGGCCAGCTCCGGGTGACCCCCGGCGAGCTCACCGGCAGCCCGGATCTGCTGGTGCGCGCCGACGCCCGCCTCTGGCTCGCCATCGCCAGCGGCCGGCGCAGCCCGGTGTGGGCGGTGCTGCGCCGCCGCCTCAGGATCAGCGGCGACCGCCGCCTGCTGGCCCGCTTCGCGGCCTGCTTCCCGCGCTGAGTTCCCGCCTCACCTCCCCCTTCACCGAAGCCGCGATGTCATCCGCCCCGACCCGACGCCAGCGGCGTTTCCTGGACCGCTACGGCCCCTGGGCCGTCGTCACCGGGGCCTCCTCCGGCATCGGCCGCGCCCTGGCCTGCCGCCTGGCCGACGCCGGCCTGAACCTGGTGCTCGTGGCCCGCGACCGCCCCCGGCTCGAGACCCTGGCGGCCAGCCTGAGGGCCAGCCACGACGTGCAGGTGCTGGTCGTCGCGGTCGACCTGGCCCGGGAGGACCACCTCGAAGCGATCCGCCGGGTCACCGATCCGCTGGAGGTTGGATTGCTGGTGGCCTCCGCCGGCTTCGGCAGCGCCGGTCCCTTCCTGGAGTCCGACATCGCCAGCGAAACAGAGATGCTGATGGTCAACGGCCGGGCGGTGCTGCAGGCCTGCCACCACTTCGGCCGTCGCCTGCGGGAGCGGGGCCGGGGCGGCCTGGTGCTGCTCAGCTCGATCGCCGCCTTCCAGGGGATGCCCTACGCGGCCCATTACGCCGCCACCAAGGCCTACGTGCAGAGCCTGGCCGAGGCCCTGCAGGTGGAACTCCAGGGCGATGGCGTCGCCGTGCTGGCCGTGGCGCCCGGGCCCACCCACAGCGGTTTCGCCGCCAGGGCCGGGATGCGCCTGGGGGCGGCCATGGACCCGGAGTCCATCGCCCGGCCGATCCTCGCGGCCCTGGGCCGGCAGACCACCGTGCTGCCGGGCGCCCTCTCCAAGCTGCTGAGCTGGTCGCTCGTGCCCCTGCCGCGCTGGGCACGGGTGAGCATCATGGGCACGGTGATGCGGGGCATGGCAGGCAGCTGATGCAGAGCAGCGTCTTCACGGTGGTCCTGCTGCCGGTGGCGCTCGCCATCGTCATGCTGGGCATGGGCCTCAGCCTGGTGCCCGAGGACTTCCAGCGCATCACCCGCTATCCCCGGGCGGTCGCGGTGGGCACGGTCTGCCAGACCCTGGTGTTGCCGCTGCTGGGGGCCCTGATCGCCCTGGTGGTGCCCATGGAGCCCGTGATGGCGGTGGGACTGGTGGTCGTGGCCGTCTGCCCGGGCGGCCCGTCGTCGAACCTGATGACCTACCTGGCCCGGGGGGATGTGGCCCTGTCGGTGACGCTGACGGCCGTGAGCAGCATCGTCACGGTGTTCACGATTCCGCTGTTCACCAACCTGGCCCTGCAGCATTTCCTGGGGGAAGGGGCCGCGATCAGCCTGCCGATCGGCACCACCATGCTGCAGATCGTGCTGATCACCCTGCTGCCGACGGCCATCGGCATGGCCTTCCGTCACCGCTTCCCCGGGCCGGCCCGGCGCCTGGAGAAGCAGATGGGCCGGCTGGCCGGGGGCCTGCTGGCGCTGATCATCCTGCTGCTGTTCATCCGCGAGGCCCCCAAGCTGCCGGGGTTTCTGGCCCAGATGGGACTGGCCATCGCCCTGCTCAACGTGCTGGCCATGCTGGCGGGCTTCCTGGCCGGCCGGCTGTTCCGGCTGCCCCTGGCCCAGCAGGTGTGCATCGCGATCGAAGTGGGGATTCAGAACGGAACCCTGGCGATCGCCATCACCGCCGGCCTGCTCAACAACCCCGACATGGCGGTGCCGGCGGCGGTCTACAGCCTGCTGATGTACGTGTCCGGCTTTGGCGCGGTGCTCTGTGGCAGGCGCCTCATCCCTTCAGCCCGCCGGGCGTGAACTCCCATGGACCATGTGCTGATCATCCACGCCGTGCGGGACTACGGGGCTTGGAAACAGGTGTTCGACGCGGCGGCCAGCCTGCGCCGTGAGGCCGGCGAGCGGTCGTTCCAGGTGCTCCGGGACGCGAGCGACCCCAACAAGGTGGTGCACTTCTCCCACTGGGATTCGATCGCCAGGGCCAAGGCGTTCCTCGAGTCCCCCGAGCTGGTGGAGATTCGTCGGCAGGCCGGTGTCGAATCCCCGGAGTTCCTGTATCTGCATCAGCTGGAGGCCGGCACGCTGTGACAGCTGGTGCCTTTCCCCCATGAGCCCCGTCTTCCCCGGCCGCTACACCACCCAGATCGAGGGCCCGTTCGTGGTGTTCCTCATCGGCCTGCGGGTGAATCGCCTCTGGGCGCTGCACCAATGGCTGCCGGTGGCGCGGGCGATGGGCCCCATGATGCGGGAACTTCTGGCCAGTCCCGAGCTCGGCCTGCTCAGTGCCCAGACGATCCTTTACTGGCGCGGTGTGGGGCTGGTTCAGTACTGGCGTTCCTTCGAAGCGCTGGAAAGCTTCTCGAAGAACCCGAAGGCCTCCCACCTGCCGGCCTGGAAGCGCTTCAACCAGGCGGTCGGCGCCAGTGGCAGCGTCGGCATCTGGCACGAGACCTATCTGGTGGAGGCCGGCGCCTATGAATGCGTCTACAGCAACATGCCCCGCTTCGGCCTGGCCCGGGCCGGAACCCATCAACCGGCCACCGGCGCCAGGGAAACGGCGAGCCGCCGTCTGGGTAGGGACGGCGATCCCACCGTGCCCAGCTATGACAACCCATGAGCTCCCAGCGCTAACACCCCTTGAGATCAGCACTGCCAGAATGATTGTCGTTTCAGGAATCGCCGTGTCTCGCCTTCGGTCGCCCCTTGCCCCCCTGGCCGCCGCCGGCCTCCTTGCCGCCCTCGGCGGCGCCCCCGCCCTGGCCCAGCAGCCCGGCCCTGGCGCCCAGAAGGCGGTGTTCGCCAACAAGGCGGAAGCCGAAGCCGCCGCCAAGCACTTCAACTGCACCGGGGCGCACAAGATGGGCAACCAGTGGATGCCCTGTGCCACCCATGGCGAAACCAAAGGCGGGACGTCCGGCCACGGCTCCCACTGATGCCTGACCCAGCCGCGCCCGAGAATCCATCCTCTGGCGGCACTCCTCCAATCGGCACCTCGGCCTGCGGTGGCCGGCCGAAGATCGTGGCCATCGGCATCGCCCCCCTGGGCATCATCTCGATCGGCATCGTGCCCATGGGGGTGATCAGCATCGGCGTCGTGCCGATGGGGGTGCTGAGCCTGGGGGCAGTGGCGATGGGGGTGATCAACGCCTCCGTCGTGGGCATGGGCATCCTCATCGCCGGCGTCAACGTGATGGGCGTCTGGTGGGTGGGGATGGAGGGGATGGGCCCCTACCGCCTCGGCAGCCCGAGCGGCCAGGTACACCATCACCACAACCACAGCTCAGGCCAGGGCCAGCCGAACCTCTACGCCTACCCCAGCCGCGACGAGGCCCTGAGGAAGGCGAAGGACCTCGGCTGCGAAGGGGCCCACGCCATGGGCTCCCTCTGGATGCCCTGCGAGGAACACCCCACCCCCTGATTTCAGGCCAGGGTCTTGAACATCACCAGGGCGTCCACCTCCCCCAGGCGGGGATGGCGGAAGCCCCCCGGCAGCCGGCCGATGGTGCGGAAGCCGTTGCGGCTCCAGGCGGCCACGCCGGCGGTGTTGGTGCTCACCACCAGGTTGAACTGCATCGCCGTAAAGCCCCGCCGCCGCGCCTCCTCCTGGGAGTGGCGGCAGAGGGCATGGCCCACCCCCCGGCCCCGGGCCGCCTCGGCCACCACATAACCGGCGTTGGCCACGTGGGCGCCCAGGCACGGCTGGTTGGGGCGCAGGTAGTAGGTGCCCACGATGGCGCCGTCCGCATCGGTGGCCACGAAGGTGGCGGCGACGGCCCCCACCCAGGCCTAACGGGCGGCGTCGCTGTCGATGGCAGGGTCGTGGGGGAAGGTTTCGCCGGCCCGGAACACCGGCTCCAGCACCGCCCACACCCCTGGCCAGTCGGCCGGCTCGTAAGCCCGGATCATCCCGCCGCTTGCACCACGATCGATTTGGTCACCGTACCGGGCAGATGCCGTGACACCGGACCGAGCTGTGGGGCACGGCATGGCTGGGGTGGTTGGCGGCGCCGAGGCTGCGCTGGCGCTGGAGGGCTTCGGCGCCCGTGAGCAGGGCCGACCCGACCAGCAGGGCGGCGAAGCCCTGGCGCAGGTGGCGATCGGAGAGGTGGGGGGCCAGGGCCTGGCCGCCGATCGCCCCCACCAGTCCGCCGGCGATCAGGGGCGCCAGCAGGGGCAGGCCGGCCGCCGGCCAGTGCCCCAGGGCCCCGAGGGCCACCAGGCTGTTGGTGGCGATCAGCACCAGGCTGGTGCCGCTGGCCAGGGGCATCGGCAGACCGGCCAGCAGCACCAGGGCGGGCACGATGGCGAAGCCGCCGCCCACGCCGGCGATGCCAGTGAGCAGGCCCACCAGCACCCCCTGGCCCGCCAGGGCCAGGGTCGCGCCGGCCCGCCGGGAACCGGTGGGGCGCGTGGCGCTGCCGGTGCCGCGACGCTGCCGGGAGAGCAGCCAGGCGGCCACCAGGGCGGCCGCAGCGAACACGGCCAGCTGCACCGGCTCGGGGATCAGCCCCTGCTTGACCAGGGAGCCGCCGATCCAGCTGCCGGCCAGGGCCGGCACCCCCAGGATCAGGGCGGGCCGGGGCGCCACCTGGCGCCGCCGCAGGTAGGGGCCGGCGTTGGCCACCGCCAGCAGGATGACGGCCAGGAGCGACAGGGGCACCGCCTCACGGGTGGGCAGCCCGGCGCCGCTGATCAGCAGGGGCAGCAGCAGGATCGAGCCGCCGGCGCCGAGCACCGCCAGCAGGAAGCCGATCACGGCACCGCCGGAGGCCATCAGCAGCAGCAGGGCGGCGCTCAAGAACGCCCCCCCTGCCAGGGCTGTGCGGCATGGCGTGGCGATGGGGGAAGGGCGGGCATCGAGGCGGGATCGGCTGCTTATTATGACTATACACGCATATAACGGCAAAAGAGTGAAAAGCTGCTGCCGTCTGCGCCCCATCGGCGGGAAAGGCGCTGCATAATGTCGCTAGCGGCATAGTGAACTGTCATGGGCGTGGTCGGTCCCGGGTCGATTCCCAGTCCGGAACTGCTGGAGGAGTTCAGCCAGTTCTTCCGGCTGCTGAGCGAGCCGGCCCGGCTCCAGCTGCTCTGCCACCTGCGCCAGGGTCCCTGTGATGTCGCCTCCCTGATCGAGGCCACCGGCTTCAGCCAGTCCCACATCAGCCGCCAGCTCTCCCAGCTGCAGCGGGCCGGCCTCGTCAGCTGCGAGCGCGAAGGGGTCCGTCTCATCTACCGGGCCGACGCCGAGCTGGTGGAGGAGCTCTGCCACCTGGTCCAGACGCGCATGAAGCAGCGCCTGCAGCAGCAGCTCGACCAGCTCCAGACCGCCTGAGGCCATGGGCCCCCACCCCCTGTGGACACGGGCCTTCCACGGTTTCAACCTGCTGGTGCTGCTGCTGATGGCCGCCAGCGGCCTTGAGATTTACAACGCCAATCCGGTCTTCGGCGGCCGGGCGGGGGTGACCGTGCCCGAGTGGCTCGCCCTCGGCGGCTGGCTGGCGGGCGGCCGCGACTGGCACTTCGGCGTCATGGGTCTGTACGCCGCCAACCTGGGGCTCTGGATCGGCCTACTGCTGCAGCGCCGCCACCGCCGTCTGGCTGACGGCGGCGATCTCGGAACCCTGCGCCACAGCGCCAGCGCACCGCGGCGCCGCCTGGCCAGCCACCGCATCACCTACACCCTGATGCTGGTCGTGCTGGCCTTCAGCCTGATCACGGGCCTGGCCATGTACAAGCCGGCCCAGCTGTGGTGGCTGGTGTCCCTGTTCGCTTTCGCCGAGCCGGCCGGCCACTCCAGTTGGCAGACGCTGCGGCTCTGCCACCTGGCCACCATCCCCGCCATGGTGCTGCTGCTGGTGGCCCACGTGGGGCTCTCCTGGCGGGTGGGCGGCCTGCGGCTGCTGCGGCGGATGGCCCTCTGATGCGGGGCGCCGACCCGGGCATCCCCGAGATGGCCGATCTCCCCGGTCGCCGCCGCGCCCTCGGCCTGCTGCTCTCCGGCGGCTCCTCCCTGCTGCTCGGCGGCTGCGGCCTCAACCGCTGGAGCGGCTCGGTGGGTGCGGCCACCCAGCCGCTGAACGAACGGATCGAGGCCCTGCTGCAGGGGAAGGGGCCGGTGCCGGAGTTCCGGCGCAGCCAGGTGGAGCCGGCCGCCCTGCTGGTCAACAGCTTCAACGGCACGCCCAACCTGGCGCCCGAGAGCTACCGGCTCGTCGTCAACGGGGCGGTGCGCCGGCCCCTGCGCCTCGATCTGCCCGCCCTGGCTGCCCTGCCCCAGCGGGAGTGCGTCATCCGCCACGTCTGCGTGGAGGGCTGGGCGGCGATCGTCGCCTGGTCAGGCCCGCGGCTGGCCGATGTGCTGGCCCTGGCGGGCCCGTCTCCCCTCGGGGCCTATCTGGCGATCCGCTCCGCCGACCAGTACTTCGAGACCTGGGATCTGGCTTCTGCCCTCCACCCCCAGACCCTGCTCGCCACCCACATGAACGGGGCGCCGCTGCCCGTGGCCAACGGCGCCCCCGTGCGGCTGGCGAGCCCCATCAAGCTCGGCTACAAGCAGAGCAAGTGGGTCACCGGCCTGGAGCTGATGACAAGCCTCGGCGACCGCCTCGGCACCTGGGAGGACAGGGGTTACGAGTGGTTCGCCGGGCTCTGATCGCGCCGGTGTCGCTCAGGCCTTGAGGGGCGCCCAGGCCATGGTGGCGTTGAACTTCTGGCACCAGATCAGCACCGATTTCTGGGCCTTCAGGTCGATCGAGGCGGGGATCACGTAGCTCTGGCCCCCCTTGCTGGATTTCAGCGAGGCCAGCACGGTGTAGCTGCCCGGTTTGAGGGGAAATCCGGGGGCCTTGGTGGCGGCCAGGGGCGTGGCCGAGGGGCTGAAGATCACCTTCAGATCCGGGGCCATGTCGTTGGTCTTGAAGTCGCCGCTGAGGGTGAGCACCGTCTTGCCGCCCTGTTCGCTGATCGAGAAGCCACCGGTCACCGGAGCCTCCGCCTTGCGGAAGCTGCCGCTGGCCATCGCCATGGCCATGGCCTGGCCCAGGGAAGCCGGGGCGGGGGGGATCGGAGCGCTGAGGCTGCGGGCGTGCAGGACGGCACCGGAGAGGGCCGTGGCCGTGACCAGGCCGAGGGCGCCGGTGCGGAGCAGGGCGCGGGTGGAGCGGGTCATGGGGGATGCGGTGTGAGGGGCGAGGGACAGGCCAGGCGTTGCGTCGCCAGAACCCGCGCTCACCGGGAGATACCCGTCAGCGGCCGGTCCGGATTGGATCCGGTTCCGGGTCAGGTGATCGGCACGGTGCGGTCGATGGCTTCGAGATTCACCAGGCGACGCCCCCGGTTGTCGATGGACACCAGATCGGCAAAGGTCCGGCCCTGGAGAATGTCCTCGATGCGGTAGTGGTGGACCTGGAGCAGGGACGATCCCGTCACTTCGTCGGAACCCTCCACCAGCACCATCAGGGCACCGCTGGCCCTGGCGATGGCGTCGAGACCCAGCTGGACCAGGGGACTCTCCGGGGTCAGCGGGTGGGTCAGCACCGCCGTCACGTGCAGCTGGGGCGTGGAGGGGTTCAGCAGCGGCAACGGGTGCACCCGGCGTTGCCACAACCCCGGTTCGATCTCCTCATCGACGAACAGGGTCATCGTGTACGACACCTTCAACCAGTAACTGGGGTCGGCGGTGACGAAGCGGCAGCTGAGGTGCCCACCGGGCCAGCCGCTCAGGCAAAGCCGACGGCTGAAGCGCAACGGGGAATCCACCTGGGTGAACCGCAGGAAGAACAGACCCGTGACCATGGCGGTGGTCAGGATGCCGACGATCCGCTGGGCCGCCGCCAGGCCCAGGGTGTAGGGCGAGCTGACCCTGGCGGACTGGAAGCTGGCGCTGAACAGGTTCTGCAGGGCGAAGATGCCGGTGGCGGGCAGCCCCATCGCCCCGTCGGCCTCCACATGGCCGGCATCCAGCTGGAACGCCAGGGCGAAGATCAGCACCTCCGCCAGGTAGATGAGCGTCATCGCCAGGAAGAACACCGGCCAGGGCATCCGCATCGCCATCGACACCGGCTGGCGCCAGAGGCTGGTCCAGGGGCTGCGCTGATGGCCCAGGGCCCGTTGCGGTTGTCCCAGAAGGGCACGCAGGCGGTCGAGGTGGGGCAGGCGCACGGGGGCCGCAGCCGGACACCCGAACAGTAGGTGCGCAGATCCGATCGGTTCCATCGTCGGTAGTACCCATGTCCCCACCCCGTCGCGGGCTTCCGGAGCGTTCCCCACCCATGCCGAACCCCCGTTCCAGCCGGCCGGCCCGCCCTACCCTGAGGCCCGAGGCCCACGGCGGGGTGCCCCTGAAAGCAAGCCTGGGTCTGCCGTGATCTCCGACGACGCCACCCCTGACGACAGCCTCGATGCCCTGCTGGCGGGCCACGCCCTGGGTGATCTGGATGGGGCGGAGCGGCAGCGACTCACCGACCTGCTGCGTGAGCAGCCCGAGCTCGGCCAGCGGCTGAACGAGTTCCGCACCACGCTGGAACTGATGCCCCTGGCGTTGCCCCAGACGGCCACGCCCCCGCCGCGGCTGCGCCAGCGGCTGATGGATCGGCTGGGGGCCGGGCCGGCGGCACGACCCACCCGGGGGCCGATCCCCACTCGGTGGGCGTGGCCGGCCATGGTGGGGCTGGCCCTGCTGGGGCTGGGCTATGAGCTGCACCAGACCCGCCAGCAGCTGGCGCAGATCCAGGGCCATCTCCATGCTGCCGTTCCCGTGGCTGGGGCATCCCGCCGCATGGCGCTGGCGGCCGTCGATCCCTCCGTTTCCGCTTCAGGGGAAGTGATGGTGACCGGCAACCCCACCCACAACGTGCTGATGCTGAATGATCTGCCTCCACCGCCGCCCCACCACGTGTATCGCCTCTGGGCCGATGTGGACGGCCAGAAGGTGGGCTGCGTCGCCTTCGTGCCCACGGGGCAGGGGCACGTGGCGATGCTGATTCCGACGATGCCCACCAGCGTCGCCACCCGGGTCAGCGTCACGGTGGAGAACGATCAAGTGGGGGCCAGCCCCAGCGGGCGCCTGGTGCTCACCAGCAGCATCTGATGGGCAGGGGCGTAGTGCCGCTGCTGCTGTACGTGCTGCTGCGGGGACTCGACGCCACGGTGCTCAAGGGACTGCAGCAGTTCGGGGCCGACCATCCGGTGCGGGGCATGGATCCGATCAGTTTCTGCAACCTGTTCTTTCTCGCCCAGCTCGCGGTGGGGCTGGCGGCCCTATGGCCTGGGCGAACAACCCTGACGGCCGATCTGGCCGCCCTGGTGCCGTCGGATCGGCGCCTGCTGGCCGTGGATGCCTTTCTGGGGCTGTTCCTCGGCCCCGTCGCCTACTACCTCGCCCTGGAATCGCTGTCGGTCATCAGCCAGACGTTGCTCTTCGCCCTGGTCCTGCCGGTGTCAGCCCTGCTGGCCCGTGGCTGGCTGGGGGAAGCCCTGCCGCGCAGCTTCTGGATCAGCCTGGTTCTCATCTCCGTCGGTCTGCTGCTGCCGTCGGTGTCCATGGCGGCGGCCGGTGGCGGCATGGATGGGACGGCGGGTCTGGCCTGGGCCCTGGTGGGGGTGCTGGCCTATGGGGCGGCGTCCGTCAGCGGCCGCCTCGTCGCCCGCCGGCGTCTGCCCCTGGGGGTCAGTGTCGGGGCGACCAACCTGGTGTCGGCCCTGGTCTTCGGCGTGATCGCCCTGGTGCTGTTCGGCCCCCACCATTTCCTGCTGCTGCAGCTCTGGTGGGTGGTGGGGGTGATCGGGCTCTATGCCCTCACCCTGCCCCTGGGCCGGGAACTGGCCCTGCGGCTCGCCTATCGCCACCTGCCGGTGGCGCAGGTCTCCCTGTGGAGCTCCCTGTCGCTGGTGGTGGCCCTGCTGAGTGCGGCCGTCCTGCTGGGGGAACCGCTCCAGGAGGCAAGCCTGGCCGGTTCGGCGCTGGTGCTGGCGGGGGTGCTGGCCAGTCGCTGGCGCTGGCCGATCCGATCCGGGCCGACGTCGGTACTTCTTCCTGCTGCCCCCGCCCCCGTGCCCCCTTGGCCGTGACTCCCCCCGACCCGGATGCCACGGGCGGCACAGGCCTGGGGACCCACCGGGGGGAACAGCAGGCCAGCTCCCGGGGCCTGGCCGACCTCTACGACAGCTGCGGCGGCCCCGTCTATCGACTGGCCCTGCGGCTGTGCCGCTCCAGCCAGGAGGCCGAAGACCTCACCCACGACGTCTTCCTGCGCTTCTGGCAGCAGGATCGCTACGACCCGTCCAGGGGACCGGTCCTGGCCTATCTGCTCCTGCTGACGCGTTCGATGGCGCTCAACCGCATCAGCCAGCGCAAGAACCGCTGGCAGCTGGTGCAACGCTGGTCGGAGCAGTTGTTCCCCGCTGCCGTGCCCACCCCCCAGGAACACGCGGAGGCGGACGACCTGGCGCGAAGGGTTCGCCAGGCCCTCGACGCCATCCCCGTCAACCAGCGGCAGGTGCTGGAGATGGCTTACTACGAGGGGCTGAGCCAGTCGGCGATCGGTGCCCTGCTGCAGCTGCCCCTCGGTACCGTCAAGACCCGGGCCCGCCAGGGCCTGATCCGCCTGCGCGCCCTGCTCCACGACGCGCCCCCCCAGCCATGACGCCCCTCCCCACCCAGCTCCATGCCGATCCGGCCCTGCGGGTCGTCGTCGACAGCGGGGCCCTGGCCTGGCATCCATCGCCCCTGGCCGGGGTGGAGCGGCGCCCGCTGGAACGCGACGGCGACGAGGTTGCCCGGGCCACCTCGCTCGTCCGCTACGCCCCCGGCAGCCACTTCTCCCCCCATCAGCACGGTGGCGGCGAGGAGTTCCTCGTGCTGGAGGGGGTCTTCTCCGATGAGTACGGCGATTACGGCGCCGGCACCTACGTCCGTAACCCGGTCGGCTCCTCCCATGCGCCCTGCAGTGCGGCCGGCTGCACGATCCTGGTGAAACTGCGGCAGATGGATCCGGCCGACCAGACGCGGGTGGTGATCGATACCGGTGGCGCGACCTTCGTGCCCGGCCTGGTGCCCGGGCTGAGCGTCCTGCCCCTGCACGGTTTCGGCACCGAACAGGTGGCCCTGGTGCGCTGGGAGCCCGGAACCCGCTTCCCCCTCCACGCCCACCCGGGGGGCGAGGAGATCTTCGTGCTCGAGGGGGTGTTCGAGGACGAGCAGGGGGCCTACCCGGCCGGGACCTGGCTGCGCAACCCGGCCGGCAGTCGCCATGCCCCCTTCAGCAGCCGCGGTTGCCTGATCTGGGTCAAGACGGGCCACCTCGACCCGGGCACGGCCTCCCGGCCCGGCTGATCGCGGTTCAGGAGGTCGCCGCCCGGCCCCGCAGCGGTGCCACCGCCAGGGCGACCAGGAAGGCCACCAGCTGGGCGATCACGACGCAGGGGCCGGAGGGCAGCGCGAAGGCGGCCGACAGCAGCAGGCCGAGCACGGCGCCGGCGGCCCCCAGTCCGGCGGAGAGGGCCACATAGGTGCCGAAGCGCCGACTCACCAGCCGCGAGGCACAGGCGGGGATGACCACGAAGGCGCTGATCAGCAGCACCCCCACCGCCTTGACGGAGATGGCCACCACCACGGCCAGCAGGACCAGGAACAGCAGCCGGTGCAGGGACACGGCCACCCCCCGGGAGCGGGCGAGGGGTTCGTCGAGGGTAAGCAGCACCTGGTCGCGCCGGGTGAGGGTGAGGTAGCCGGTGGTGACGACGAGCAGGGCCCCGATCAGGGCCAGGTCGAGCCAGGTGACCCCCAGGATGTCGCCGAACAGAAGCTGCTGGATCCCGCCCTTGTAGACGTGCAGCAGGCTCAGGGCCACCACGGCCATGGCGAGCGAAGAGGAATAGACGATGTTCAACAGGGCATCGGCCGGCAGCTTGCTGCGCTGCACCAGCTGGTTCGTCATCAGGGCGAACAGCACCGCAAAGGGGATCAGCACCAGGGTGGGATCGATCCCCAGCAGCAGGCCCAGGGTGATGCCGAGCAGGGCCGAATGGCCCAGGGCGTCACTGAAGAAGGAGAGCTGGCGCAGCACGGCGAAGCTGCCCAGCACGCCGCCGAGGGCGCCGCTGAGAAGACCGCCCAGCAGGGCCCGCTGCATGAAGGGGAGCTGGAGCAGCTCCACCAGGGTCGATGCCCCTGCCATGCCCTCGGTCATGGGCGCTGTCCCCGGTCCGTCGCTGCCATCGGCTCAGGGTACCCAGGGCGCTCGGGCGGGGCCTCAGGAGAACGTGTGGGCCAGCGCCAGGTCCAGCGCCTCGGCGACCAGGGCCAGGGAGGCCGCCAGCAGGGCCAGGCGACCGGCGCGGCAGAACAACCGTGAGGTGATGACGAAACCCATCGGGATCATGGCTGTACTCCGGTGCAGGGCAAGGGGGAAGGGCTCAGTGGGAGGGGCGGTGCAGGGGACGCAGATCCGGCAGGGCGACCGAGAAGGCGGGGGATCCGTGGCGGGTGAGGGGCCAGCGCCGCACCCAGCAGCTGTCGGTTTCCTCGTCGATGCTGATCACCTGGTAGGTGCCGCCCTGGCGGCTGCCCAGCGCCACGAAGCTGCCGGGGTGCAGGGCTGCTGCCGGATGGGATGGGGTGTGAGGCATGGATGGACCACGCAGCAGCCTTCAACGTAACAGAAGGTTGCGAATTGGTTGACGATTCGCCCCACCGTGTGCATTCCAAAGCACAGGGCCCGGACCCTGAACACACGTAGCCCCCCTCGAGCGTGACCCGAAGGGGGCTACTTTGCGAGGCGATGGGGAGTTGATCAATCTCCCCGGCCCGCACCTTTGATCTAAATCGGAAGCGACGGCGACAGCGCTGGCCCGTACATAGCTTCACGGACCGGCTGTCGCCGGGCCCGGTTCACTCGTCGTCGTCGGAGCCGCCCACGGGCACCAGCCGGATCGCCTTGCGGCCGAGCTTGATCTCGAACTCATCGCCCGGCTCGAGGCCCAGCATCGCGGTGTAGGCCTTGCCCACCAGCAGGTTGCCGTTGAACTGGACCTTGGCGGTATAGCCGAGCTTGCGGCCGGCCTTGGTGGCCGCCTTGCCGACGCCGTCGCCGAGGTTGATCCCCTTGGCATCGAGAAGCGCTTCGTAGAAGGCCGTGAAGTTCAGGCGCTCGTTGCCGTCCTTCTTGGTGCTCACGTAGCCGCAGCTGCGCACCAGATCGGACTTCGAGGCATCGCCCAGCTCTTTCACCTTGGCGAGCAGATCGGCACCTTTGAGCATGATGCAATGGCGGTTGGTATTGGCCGAAATTCTACAACTCGGGCCTGCGATCGCCAGGGGAGCCAGGTTCAGCTTTTGGGTGGACCGTCCACCTGGTACTGCACCTGCTGGGGGAAGGGGATCTCGATCTGCCGGTCCCGGAAGACCCGCCAGATGGCGGCCTGGACTTCGCTGCAGATGGAGACGTTATCCATCGGGTTGGCGATCCAGAAACGCAGGGCGTAGTCGATGGAGGAATCGCCATAACGCAGCAGCAGGCCCTTCGGCGCCGGGGTGGCCAGAATCCGGCTCTGGCCGCGGGCCGTGGCTTCCAGCAGGGCGATCACGTCGTCGGGATCGTGGTGGTAAGCCGCACTGACCAGCACCTGGCTGCGCCGGAGGGTGTCGGTGCCCGTGTAGGTGACGGTGGTGCTGGTGAAGAAGGTCTGATTCGGGATCACCAGTTCGGCGTTATCCCGGTCGCGCCAGAGCACGGCGGCCCGCAGGCCGAGGCTGCGCACTTCACAGGGATCACCGTCGATGAACAGCACCTCCCCCGGTCGCACCGACCCCTCGAACAACAGCCAGAGGCCGCTGACGAAGTTCGAGAAGACTTCCTTGATGCCGAAACCCAGGCCCACCGAAAGACCGCCGGCCACCGCCAGGATCGCGGTGCGGTTGAAGCCCACGTGATCGAGGGCCCAGACGATGCCGACGGCCACCGCCGCATAGCGGATCATCAGGGCCAGGGCCCGGCGGCTGCCGTTGCTGATGCCCACACTGCGCTGCACCAGCCAGGCCACACCCTGGGCCGGCGGCCCGGTGCCCATGGCCAGCACATACAGGATCACCACCGCCAGCAAAAAGCTGCCCACCGTCACTTCTGAGCCGAACCATTCACCGATGGGGATCAGGGCCAGATCCTGGGGGTTGTCGAACACCCGGATCACCAGCAAAGCGGAGACCAGCAGGTACGCCGGGCGGATCAGGCGCGTCTCCAGCAACTGCATCGGCTGGGGCTGGATGAAGCGGCCCAGGAGCAGTCGCACCCCGCCCAGCCCCAGCCAGCCGAGATACAGCAGCAGCCCCAGCAGCACCAGGCCGAAGGGCTGCCCGCCCAGCCCCAGGGCCAGCGACAGCAGGCCCAGCAGCGTGGGGATCACCAGCTTCGGCCGCCCTGCCGGGGGAAACCGCGGGGCCAGCCGCCGGCCCAGCAGCCCCTGGCCCATGAACACGAGCAGCAGCAGGATCAGCTGGATGCGCACCTCGATGCGTTGCAGGTAGCCGAACCAGCCGAAGATCTCCAGCAGCAGCATGTTCATCGGGACCTCTCGCCACCCAGGAGGTCGATCAGGCCCTTGAGGGTGTCCTCCTGGCTCAGGTCATCAAAGAGGAAGCGGGTGAGCAGCGCCTGCCAGGCGTCCCTCTGGCCCTTGCTGGTCTTCCCCTCCAGGCGGAGCGTCGAGCTCTGTATCGACTGCTTTCGGCCTTCCACCATGGCGGCCACCACGGAGGAACTGCTCACCGGCGGAGCCACCTTCCGGTTCACCGGCAGCACGTACTGGTTGCGAAGAACCATGTCTCGCTGGTGCAGCGGACTGATGGCGAATCGGGCCAGGGCCAGGGCCAGCTGGCGCTGGTCCGGACTGGAGTTGACCCCGAAGGCGAGCACCCGCTCCCGGGTGATCGGGCTGGCGGCGCCGAAGGGGCCGGAGGGCAGGGGGGACACGCCCAGGTTCTTGCCCAGGCGCGACCGGAGCCGGGTGATGTTGATGCTGCGGCAGGGAATCCAGTCGAGGCTCCCCACCATCAGCTCCTTCAGCAGTTCCGGCTCGGTGGGATACACGGTGACGTGCTGCTGCAGGTCGGCCGCGCGCAACCACTGCAGCCAGCCATCCAGGCTGGTCCGCATCGCCGGGGTCGCCGGTTTCCCGGCCAGCAGGTCGCTGACGGCGTCGATTGCCCCAAGCGGGCCCAGGGTCCAGGCCAGGCTCGCCGCATCGAGAGACAGCCCCACCTCCATCCCCTTGGCACTGAAGGCCAGAAGCTCGCTGAGGGTGGCGGGGGTACGGCTGACGCGGCGCCGATCGAAGCAGGCCACAAGGGGCTGCAGCTCCAGGGGGAGGCCCGTCAGGGTGCCGTCCCTGCGCCGCACGCGCAGCACGGAGCCCGCATCCAGCTGATCCAGCACCGCGGCCGGGAAGGACACGGTGCTGATGAGCCGTTCCCGGGCCAGTTCCTGGGCCGTGGACTCGTTCACCAGCAGCAGGTCGGGGCTCAGGCCCGTCCGGTTGCGGACCAGGAGCTCATTGCGCAGCCGTTCCTCGGTGAAGGTTTCCACCTGAAGCCGGACCCGCGGCTGCAGGGTGCGGAACGAGGCCTGCAGCAGGGCCGTGCGCTCACGGACTTCCTTCTGCAGTTCGGTGTCCAGGGCCTCCTGGCTGACCCCAACCGCGATGTAGAGGGTGCCCTCGAGGGGGCGCAGGATCGGCTGCAGCCGCTGCCCCTGGCAGCCCCCCAGGGTGGCCAGCAACGGGATGGCGAGCCCCACGGCGAGCCGCCTGATCCGGGCCTGGCATCGGCCCTGGCCGGGCGGGGTGGTGGAGCGGCGGCGGAGGGGGATCACATGGGGAGGTTAGGGGTGTTGCCCGCGGCGGGCCCGCAGGGCCAGCACGGTGGGACCGACCCAGTAGGCCCCCGGATCCAGGCGCGCCCTGGCCATGGCCGCGGCCGCAGCGGCGGACTCCTCGGCCGACCAGTGGCCCTGGCGGATCAGCTCCTGCCCGTAGAGGGTGACGAAGCGCTCCAGCCAGCGGGCCCAGGGGTCACCGCCCCGACCCACCACCGGCAGGGGCAGCAGTTCCTCGATCCCGAAACCCCGGGCCGCCAGCAGGCTGGGCAGGCGCCGGTTGACATCCGGATTGCCGCCGGCGCCGCGGAAGCTGGCGATGGCGGCGTCGCGGAAGCGGGCGATCGCGGCGCCATCGGGATGGAGGCCGAAGGTGTTCCAGTGGACGTATTCATGGGCCACCAGGACGCCGCCGGGCCGCAGGCTGGTGGTCACCAGCTCCAGCAGCGGCTCGAGCCGGGGCAGGAACATGGCCAGCCAGCGGCACCAGGCCAGATCGAAGCCCCCCGTGCCGAGCCCGGGAGCGCGGTGGCCCCGGTCGTCCGTGGTGGCAGCCCCCCCCAGGTCCACGGCCTGCACCTCCAGCTGGTGGAAGCCCGACTGCGCCGCCGCCGCCCGGGCCGCCGCGACGTAGGCCCCGCTGCGCTCCAGGGCCAGCACCCGGCCGCCGGGGCCGACGATGCGGGCCAGATCGAGGGCGCAGAAGCCGGGCCCCGCCCCGAGGTCAAGCACCCGCTGGCCTGGCCCCAGGCCGGCCCGCTCCCAGGCCGCGATGGCGGCCGGTCGCCAGAGCTCATGCTGCAGCCGCAGCCGCTCCTGCTCCTCCGGTTCCGTCCCCAGGATGTAGGTGTCCGCCGGCGTGTCGCCTGAGGTCATCGACCGGGCGCTGCTCAGTCCTCGGGGTAGAGCAGTTCGGCGAGTTCGTCGGGGTCCACGTCGTAGACACGGGCCAGGGTGGTCTCGATGGCGCTGGTCACCACGTCCGGCAGGAAGCGCATCGCGTTCAGGGCGTCGTCGGCGATGTCGTCGGTGAGGAGTTTGTCGCCCCCCAGCTTCTCGTCGTTGATCACGGCCATCACCCAGCTCTGGTAGGCGGTGACGAGATCGGCGAACTCGAGCTCAGGATCGTTCAGATCGAGGGCCATCGGGCGTCTCCAGGGACGGTCGTTGCCCCTGCAGTTTGCCGCTTGGCCGTCAGGATGGCTGGATGGATCAGGAACCCCTGCCATCGGTGGCCTCCCTGCAGGGCACCCTTTTCGACTTCGCCATTGCGGAGCTGGTGCGCCAGCACCGGCAGAGCTTCCCGCCCCTGTGGACGGCGGAGAGCTGGGCCAAGCTGCTCATCTGGCTGGCCCTCAGCTGCGGCTGTTCCGGCGAGGCCCGGGCCCTCGAGGCCTTCGCGGCGGCCCTGGGTCCGGCGCTCACGGCCCGCATGCGGCGGCTGTTCTTCGAGCGGGAGCTCCCCGACCTCAACCTGCGGGTGATGGCCGATCCGGCCGAGCAGCAGGTGCTGGTGCTGCCCCTGGAGGCCGGGCCCGCACCCGCCGCCGGCGCCGAGGAGGCCATGGCAGCGGCGGCCGCCGCCCTCGCGGCGGTGGGCCTCAGCCCTCTGGTGTCGGACGATCGAGGGCGCTGGCAGTCGCTGGAGGCGCTGGTCGCCGTGCCCTGGCGGAACGGGCAGGGCTGAGGCCGGCGCAGCGGCGCCGCAGGCGCCGGGCCTGGGCGAAGGCGACGCCGACGCCGAGCAGGGGCAGGGGGCCGGGCACCGGCGACGGGGTGAGGGCGAGCAGCTCGCCGTTCACCCCGTCGCCATCGTTGGCCACGTAGATCGTGCCGTCGCGGCCGACGGCCAGGCCCGTGGGGCTGACCAGGTCATCGAAGATCGTGCGGACGCTGCCATCGAGGCCCAGCTTCAGGATGCTGCCCGACGGGGGGCCCCAGAAGTCATCGCTGTACTGGAGCAGGTAGAGCGCATCATCCGGTCCGGCGGCGATGTCGATCAGGTTGCTGAAGCCGCCGGCAAACTTCGTCACCGGGTTGATGAAGTCGTAGCGGAACACGTCGGCGGTCCCGGGGGCGAAGGGAAAGCCGGAGAGCTGGGTGATGTACAGCGCCCCGTCGGGGCCGATGGTCATGCCGGTGGGCACGGCCTGGGCCGGGACCTCGGGGAAGGGGAAGGGAAAGGGCAGCGGCGGGGTGGTGACGAGTTCATCGGGGAACACGTTGACCAGCGAGACCTGGTTGGCGCCGTCGGCCTTCACCAGGCTGTTGCCGCCGGAATCGGTGACGTAGGTGTCGTCCCCGCGCACCACCAGGGCGAAGGGATTGCTGTTGAGATCCTTGCCGTCGGGATTCTGGGTCGCTTCGAAACCGGCGATGTCGGCCAGGGGCGTCAGGCTGCCGGCGGCCAGGTCGATGGCGACCGTCTTGCCGAAGAGGGGGCTGCCCGCGCCGGGGATCAGGGTGGGGTTGCCGCCGAAGCCGAAGACGCCGAAGAGCTGGCCGGAGCCGTTGAAGGCGAGGTCCGCCAGGCCCGTTCCCTCGGGGAACAGGGGGGAGGACTGGACCGCCAGGGACGGCAGGTTGGAGAGCGCCCGGGAATAGATGTTGGTGGAGCGGTCGAACAGGCCCACGGCGCCGGTGGTGCCGTAGCAGAGGGTGTTGCCGCTGCCGGCGACGAGGCAGGGGCCGCTGCCGCCCCGGCCCGCTTCGCTGAGCACGAGGTTGCCGTTCGGCGCGATCGTCAACCCGCGCGGATTCTCCAGCCCCGTCGCCAGGGTCCGGACCCGGTACGGAGCGGCGTCGGCGGGGGCGCCTGCGGCCAGCAGGCCGGCGCCGGCCCAGGCCCCCAGGGCCAGGCCAACCAACCCATGGCCAAGCAGACGATGGCCAGGCCGGAGCGGGCGTTGGGGGGCGGCGGGGTGCAGCGGCGACGGCGTCATCGGCAAGACGGTCCGGGGGAGGCGACAGGCGGCACTCTGCCGATCCTGCGGGCCCCGTCAAGACGCCGAGGACACCCCCGCTGGACGTCGAGCCTGCGTTCTAGGTTCCATGTCCCTGAGGTCCCGGGCGCGGATGCGGCTGATCGGCAGCTTCGAGGATCCCGGCTATGTGGCCCTGGCCGATGCGGCGATGGCCTTCTTCGACCGCCGCACCGACCTGCAGCGGCGCGGGGTCGCCTTCTCCTTCGGGGCCGAGGCGGGCGCCGGCGATCCCGGTGCGGCGGGGGCGGCGGATCCCGGCAAGATCTCCACCGACATCAGCCTGGTGTGGATCGACCGCTCCGACCCCGAGGCCCAGGGCCTGGCGGACGTGATCATGCGCGGCGTCTCCGCCGGTCTGAAGCGCTACCTGGCCGAGCGGCCCCTGTTCCTCACCTGCTGCCCGGAGCGCTCCCTGTTCGTCAACCCGATCTTCAACCTGCAGCGCTACGCGCCTGGGGAGGGGTTCTACAGCTGGCACTGCGACTGGAACACCAGCGATGAGGCCACCGAGCCGATCCGCCGGGTGCTGGCCTGGATCCTCTACCTCGACACGGTCCCCGACGCCGGCACCGAATTCCACTGGCAGGACCACCACGAGGAGGCCGTCAAGGGCAAGCTGGCGATCTTTCCCGCCGGCCTCTCCCACCTGCATCGGGGCCGCGTCAGCCAGACCCACAGCAAGACCATCGCCACCGGCTGGATCAATGCCGGCACGTTGGACGCCTACGTGGCGCGCCTCGCCGCCGGCTGAGGCCCCGGTTCCGTGGTCAGTCCAGGGGCGACGGCACGATCAGCCGCTCCAGCCGGAGCTCCAGTTCCTCGGTGAGCGCCTGCACCGCCTGGCGCCGATCACGGCGGTAGTCGGCGAGGCGCTCGTCCACCACGATCGGCCGGTCGATGCTGATCCGCACCCGCCGCCGCCCCAGCCGGGGGCGCTGGTTGGCGGTGTGGCCCTGGATCCGGCACTGGGTGTCCCAGAGCAGCAGCAGGGTGTCGGCGAAGCGCTCCTGGCTCGGCCGCTCCCGCACGTAGCTGCCACTCACCGCGACGAAGGATTCCACCACCCGCATGTGCCACAGCTGGGCCGCCGTCTCCTCCGCCAGCCGGTCGGCAAGGGCCTGGGCCAGGGGACTGGGGGGGGCGCTGCCGGGGGGCCGGGCGGGGTAGAGCCGATCCCAGCCGGCCTGCTCCAGGCGCCGGCAGCGGTCGGTGAGGCTGCCGCTGGGCCCCATGCCGAAGGACTGCTCCACCCGCCGCAGGGCCAGATCCATCAGCCGCTGCAGCCGGGGCCCGAAGGCGGGCTCCGGCTCCGCACTGTCCGCGGCGGGGGCGCACTCCTCGGGCAGGGCCAGGTGCACCTTGTCGCGGTAGAAGACCTCCATCTGCTCGAGCATCCGCTCTCCCAGGAGCACCAGCCGCTGGTGCAGCTTTGAGGGGTCAAGGTCGTGGCCGGGATCGGGGCTCAGGCCGGCCCCTTCCTCCAGGCGGCAGAGCAGCGTCTCGATCGCCCCCCAGACCGGCTCGATGAAGCTGTACTGCAGGCCGATCGGCAGCAGGTCCATCCGCTCGCGGCGGCCGGCCTCCGCCAGGTCGGCCGCCGTCCAGAAGGCGAGCTGGGCGGTGCCGGGCTCAAGCGGGCTGAGGCGCTCGTTGTGGCCGTTGGTGGCGCCCTCCGGCGCCAGGGCGAAGGGATGGGGCCCCTCCAGCAGCAGCTTCCGGGCCGTCCGCAGGGCGGGCAGATCCACCTTGCTCCGCTGGATCGAGGCGCCCCCCAGGTGGGTGAACAGCCACCCCATCGTCGGCCCGGCCCAGAGGGGGATGCCCCGGTCGAACAGGAACTGGCCGGTGGGCGCCGGATCGAAACGCAGGCCCTGCCGCCGGCCCGCCCGGGCCAGCTCCACCCACAGCAGCCGGGCCATGCTCAGGGGATCGTCGAGGCTCGGGTGCCGGAAGGCGAGCAGCAGCCGGCTCTCCCCGGCCTGGAAGGAGCGCATCGCCTCCACGAGCGTGTCCATACCCTCCACCTCCACCGCCGCGATCCGGCAGCGCCAGCGCAGCCAGAGCGGCAGCACCAGCCGGCCCAGCGCCAGCACCCGGCCATCCAGGCGGGGCGGCAGGAACTCCAGGGGCGGGGCGGTGGCCATCGGCGGAGGTTAGGCGGGCCGCCGGGGGCGGGCTGTGTCCAGGGTCAGCCTTGGCCCAGGGTCAGTCTCAGCGCAGTTCGAGGGGGATGATCGGCCCCTCGCCCCGCCGCACCCCCAGCCGGATCGGCCGGGGCGGACCCTGCGCCGGCAGGGTCACCTCCACCCAGAGCTGCTCGCCGGCCGGGCGGCGGGAGGGATCGTCCACCCCGGGCGGGATGAAGTAGGCCACCGAGGGCCCCAGGCGCCAGCCTTTGCCCTGCGGTGTCGCCGCAAGGCTCTCGGATCGGGGGGTGGTGTCCGTGGCCAGGGTGGCCCGCACCCGGTCGGCCTCGCTGCGCAGCACCAGCCGCTCCCCCGACCAGGGCCTGGACTGGCCGGCCGGCACCTCGGGGGCCGGCACCAGCAGGGCCAGGTTCACGTAGCGCCCCCGGATCGGCAGGTGGGGATCCACCGGCTCGCTCAGCATCCAGCCCCGGGGTCGGGTGGCCCGATCCAGCAGCAGCTGGCCCCCCAGGCTCAGCAGCAGGCCGCCCTGCAGCAGGGCCACCAGCAGGCCCCGCCCCGGCCCGGGGATCATGGGGTCCCCCTGGCGATGGCCCGGGCCACGAGCCGGCGGCGCAGCAGCTCCAGGCCCCAGCCGCCGCCGAGGAACAGCACCCCCAGGCCGACCAGACTGGCGGAGCGCCCCAGGCTGTCCATCACCTGGGACACGTAGAAGGTCATCACGTCGATGGCGATCAGGGCGGCGCCGAAGTTGACCCGCTCGGAGCGGCCCTCCATCACGCCCCAGGCCACCAGCAGCAGGCCGCCGACGGCCCACCAGAGGTAGGTGAACACACCGGCGCCCTGATGGCTCCCCCAGGCCATCGCCAACCCCGGCAGCATCCAGCCGATTGCCACCCCCAGCGGCCAGGTGCGCCGCCCCCGCAGGCGCAGGCCCAGCAGCAGGGGGGTGCCCAGGGCCACGGCCCAGCCGCAGAGCGCCAGCGGCAGCGGCAGGGGCGGGGGCGGCGTGCCCGGCGCCCAGTGGGTGAACAGGTGCCAGAGCAGGCCCGCCGGCAGCAGGCCCAGCCCACCCAGCCAGAGCAGCACCCGCCGCGCCGGCGCGGCGGGACCTGGCCCTGTCGGCGCCCCCAGATAGCAGAGGCTGAGCAGCAGCAGGCCCGCCACCGGCGCCGCCAAAGCCGTTGGATCCCCGGATCCCCCCTGGAGTCCGTCGGCGGCGGCTTCGACGGCCCGCTGCCATTCGCTGATCAGCCAGGCCGGCGCCAGCAGGGCCAGCAGCGCCAGCTGGGGCCACTGGCCCAGAAGGGCCCAGCCCAGGCCCGCGCCGATGGCCCAGAGCAGCAGCCCCAGGGGCCAGTGGGCTTCCAGGTGGAACAGTTGGCCGGCCAGGAAGATGCCGGCCCCCAGGGTCACCGTGCCGACGCCGTGCAGGCTCACCGCCAGGGGCGGGAAGCGGCGCTCCACGGCGGCGGCGCCCCCGTGCAGGCCCACCACCAGCGCCAGCAGCAGGCCGAAGCGCTGGCCGGGCCCGAGGGCCGCCCAGTGGGTGGAGACGAACAGCAGCAGCCCGGTGGCCACCAGCACGCCCCCGAGAGCGACCGCCACCAGCACCGGCACCCGCAGCCGCGGGCGGCCGGGCTGGGCCCTCTCCCAGGCCCGGATCGCCTCGGCGCCGGCGGGGTCGATCAGGCCCGCCTGCCGCCAGCGTTCCAGCCGTGATTCCCAGCCATCAGCCATGGGCTGAGGCTACGGGGATTGGGTGGCTCCGGAGCCGTGCTCCGCGTGAATGTTTTGCGCCGGGGCGAAGCGCCGTGGCGGGGCGATGTGGATGATGAAGAGATCCTCTGATCGGTGCCGTTGTCGGCCAGCGGAGCGCCACGGCCCCAACCTTCGCCCGTCGACAACCCTGCTGACGGACGGATCGGGGCCGCCGCGCGGCAACGGCGCCTGATCGAGGAGCGCCATCGGCTTCTGGCCGAAAACGCCAGGGATGTGATCTGGACCATGGCGCCCGACGGCTCGATCACCTCGGTCAGTCAGGCGGTGGAGAGCCTCCGGGGCCTGACGCCGGAGGAGGCGATGGTCCAGCCCATCGAGCAGATCCACCCCCCCGACTCCTTGGCGATCTCCCTGGGTTACTTCACCCAGCTGGTCGAGGACCTGCAGGCCGGCCGAGCGCCCCAGTCCTTCCGCGGCGAGCTGGAGTACTACTGCCGCGACGGCTCCACCGTCTGGATGGACGTGATCGCCCTGCCGGTGCTGGACGAGCAGGGGGCCTTCCTGGAGCTGCTGGGGGTCAGCCGTGACATCACGGAGCGCAAGCGCACGGCGCTCGAACTGCAGCAGGCCCGGGCAGAGGCCGAGGCGGCCAACCAGGCGTTGCTGGCCGCCAACCGGAAGCTGGTGTTGCTGGCCACCACCGATGGCCTCACCGGGCTCTGGAACCGGCGGGAGCTGGATGAGCGGGTGCGCCGGGAGATCGACCGTGCCGATCGCTACGGCGATGACCTGTCCCTGGTGCTCTTCGACATCGATCACTTCAAGGACGTCAACGACCGCTTCGGCCACCTGGCCGGCGACCAGGTGCTGGTGGAGCTGGGGCGACGGGTGGAAGCCCAGCTGCGGAGCTGCGACGGCGTCGGCCGCTGGGGCGGCGAGGAGTTCCTGGTGTTGATGCCCAACAGCCGTGCCGAGGAGGCCCGCCAGATGGCGGAGCGGCTGCGGCAGCGGGTGGAGGCGGAGCCCTTCGCGGTCGTGGGACGGGTGACGATCAGCTCCGGGGTGGTGCAGCGACGGCCCTGGGAGTCGGCCGAAGCCTGGTTCCATCGTCTCGATCAGGTGCTGTATCGGGCCAAGGAGCTGGGGCGCAACCGGGTGGAGCTGGAGCCGGAGCCAGGGCGCTGAGTGCCAGCCCGCTTTGAGACCATGGGCGCACTGCCTGTGCCCAGCCCGTGACCGAGTCTTCCCTGCCCAAGACCTACGACCCGGCCGCCACCGAGGCGCGCTGGCAGGCGGCCTGGGAGGAGGCCGGCGCCTTCCATCCCGACCCCACGGCGCCCGGGGAGCCGTTCAGCATCGTCATTCCGCCGCCGAACGTGACCGGCAGCCTGCACATGGGCCACGGCTTCGAGACGGCCCTGATCGACACGATCGTGCGCTTCCAGCGCCTGCAGGGCAAGAACGTGCTGTGCCTTCCCGGCACCGACCACGCCTCGATCGCGGTGCAGACGATCCTGGAGAAGCAGATCAAGGCCGAGGGCGGCAGCAAGGACGACCTGGGACGCGACGCCTTCCTGGAGCGGGCCTGGGCCTGGAAGGGGGAGAGCGGCGGCACGATCGTGGGCCAGCTGCGCCGGCTGGGCTACTCCGTCGACTGGCGCCGGGAGCGCTTCACCCTGGATCCGGGCCTGAGCGCGGCGGTGGTGGAGGCCTTCGTGCGCCTGCACGAGCAGGGGCTGATCTACCGCGGCGAATACCTCGTCAACTGGTGCCCGGCCTCGGGATCGGCGGTGAGCGATCTGGAGGTGGAGATGAAGGAGATGGAGGGGCACCTCTGGCACTTCCGCTATCCGCTCAGCGGCGACCCCGCCGCCGATGGCACCGACCATTTGGTGGTGGCCACCACCCGCCCCGAAACGTTGCTGGGCGACACCGGCGTGGCGGTGCACCCCACCGACCCCCGCTACGCCGCCCTGGTGGGGCAGACGATCACCCTGCCCCTGGTGGGGCGCCAGATCCCGATCGTGGCAGATGAGCACGTGGATCCGGCCTTCGGCACGGGCTGCGTCAAGGTGACCCCCGCCCACGACCCCAACGACTTCGCCATCGGCAGCCGCCACGGCCTGCCCCTGATCACGGTGATGGCCAAGGACGGCAGCATGAACGCGGCCGCCGGCCGCTTCGCCGGCCTGGACCGCTTCGAGGCCCGCAAGGCGGTGGTGGCGGCGATGGAGGCGGAGGGGTTCCTGGTGAAGGTGGAGCCCCACCGCCACAGCGTGCCGTTTTCGGATCGCGGCAAGGTGCCGGTGGAGCCGCTGCTCTCCACCCAGTGGTTCGCACGTGCCGAACCACTGGCGGCCCGCTGCCGCGAAGCCCTCGATGGCGGCGCGCCCCGCTTTGTGCCGGAGCGCTGGGAGAAGGTCTACCGCGACTGGCTCACCGACATCCGCGACTGGTGCATCAGCCGCCAGCTCTGGTGGGGCCACCGCATCCCCGCCTGGTTCGTGGTCAGCGAGACCGGCGGCGTGATCACCGAGGCCACGCCCTACGTGGTGGCCCGGGATGCCGCGGAGGCCGCCGCCAAGGCGGCGGCCCAGTTCGGCGAGGCGTCCCGGGCCGCCGGCCGGGAGCTGCAGCTGGAGCAGGACCCGGACGTGCTCGACACCTGGTTCTCCAGCGGCCTGTGGCCCTTCTCCACCCTGGGCTGGCCCGAGACGGAGGCCGCCGATCTGGCCCGCTGGTACCCCACCAGCGTGCTGGTGACGGGCTTCGACATCATCTTTTTCTGGGTGGCCCGCATGACGATGCTGGCTGGCGCCATGCAGCCCCTCGGCGCCGGCAAGGCCTGGATGCCCTTCGCCGACGTGATGATCCACGGCCTGGTGCGGGACGAGAACAACCGCAAGATGAGCAAGAGCGCCGGCAACGGCATCGATCCGCTGCCGTTGATCGAGCGCTACGGCGCCGATGCCCTGCGCTTCGCCCTGGTGCGCGAGGTGGCCGGCGCCGGCCAGGACATCCGCCTCGACTACGACCGCAACGACGGCAGTTCCGCCACGGTGGAAGCGGCGCGCAACTTCGCCAACAAGCTCTGGAACGCCACCCGCTTCGCCCTGATGAACCTGGGCGGTGAAACGCCCGCCAGCCTGGGCGCCCCGGACCCGGCGCAGCTGCAGCTCGCCGACCGCTGGATCCTGTCGCGGCTGGAGCGGGTCAAGCGCGAGACGGCCGAGCGCTACGCCAGCTACGGGCTGGGGGAAGCCGCCAAGGGGCTCTACGAGTTCGCCTGGAACGAGGTCTGCGACTGGACGATCGAGCTGCTCAAGCGGCGCCTCAACCCGCGGCCCGCTGTCGAAGGGGAGCCCCTCAGTGCCGAGGTGCTGGCCGACCAGCGGGTGGCCAGGCAGGTGCTGGCCAAGGTGCTGGCGGAGCTGCTGGTGCTGCTGCATCCGCTGATGCCCCACCTGAGCGAGGAGCTTTGGCATGGGCTCACCGGCGCCCCCGAGGGCACCTTCCTGGCCCTGCAGCCCTGGCCGGCGGCCGACAGCGCCGCCCTCGATGAAGGCCTGGAGGCCTCCTTCGCCGAGCTGATCGAGGCCATCCGGGTGGTGCGCAACCTGCGGGCCGTGGCCGGCCTCAAGCCCTCCCAGGGGGCGCCGGTGCTGTTCATCACCGGCCGCGAGCAGCTGGCGGCGGTGCTGCTGGAGGGCAGCGACGACATCACCACCCTCACCAGGGCGGAGAGCGTGACCGTGCTGGATCCGGCGGCGGCCGCGGCCCGTCCGGCGACTCGGGCCCTGGCCGCCGTGAGCGGCGAGCTGCAGGTGCTGCTGCCCCTGGAGGGCCTGGTCGACCTCGACGCCCTGCGCGCCCGCCTGGAGAAGGACATCGCCAAGGCCACCAAGGAGATCAGCGGCCTGGCCGGCCGCCTCGCCAACCCCAACTTCGCCGGCAAGGCGCCGCCGGAGGTGGTGGCCGAGTGCAAGGCCAACCTGGCCGAAGCCGAGGCCCAGGCGGCCCTGGCGCGGCAGCGGCTGGCGGATCTGGGGTGAGGCTGTTAACGACCCCATAAGCGGTCGTTAACGAAGGCGGGTGCCGGCTGGATGAGGGTTCTTCGGTGTCCCTCGCCGACCACGCCTTGCCCTCCCCCACCGCGCTCCGGTCCCTGTTCTCCCTGCTGGAGGATTCCGCCGTTTTCCGCCGCTCCTCCAGCCCGGAGATCCGTTCGGTGGCGCCGCTCCTGCCCAGGGGGGCGCGCAAGGGTTCCGCCGGTTCGCTCGGAGTCGTCGGCTCCAGACCGCCTGGGTTCAACGTCGAGCGCGATGACCGCGATGACGACCGTTTCGCCCGCGCCGCTGGCCAGGGCCGCGATGCCGACCGTGGCCGCAATGACGACTGTGGCCGCGACGACGACCGTGGCGGGCGCGGCAAGCCCCCTGCACCGGCCAACCCCCTGCTGGCCAGCATCGACCTCTCGCCGGTGCCTCCCGCCCCCGGCGCCGCTCCCACCGAGCAGTTCCAGACGGAGATCTCCGCCTACGTGACCGTGGGCGGCAAGCTCTTCATCCTTTCCTCCGGCGGTGGCAGCACCCTGCAGGTGACCGATGCCACCGACCCCACGGCCCCCAAGGCGCCGCAGCGGGTTTCCTTCGGGGCCTACAACAGCCAGTCGGTGGCCACCCACGACAACCTGGTGGCGGTGGCCCTGTCCCCCAGCGACTACGCCACCAATGCCGGTAAGGGGCTGGTGCGCTTCTACCGGATCGACAAGTCCGGCGCCCTCACCCTGGTGAAGGACGTGGAGGTGGGCTACCTCCCCGATGGCATCGCCTTCACGGACGACGGCAAGAAGCTGGTGATCGCCAACGAGGGGGAGCCGATCGCGAACTATGCGATCGATCGCCCCGGCAGCATCGGCATCATCGACATCAAGGGCAAGTCAGGCAAGGAGACCTTCACTTACACCGATCTGGGCTTCGCCGGGCTGACCCTGCCCTCCGGGATCCGCATCTCCGGTCCGGCCGGCACCACCCAGGCCACGGACATCGAGCCCGAGTACGTCTCGATCCTGGGCAACAGCGCCTACGTGACCCTGCAGGAGAACAACGGCGTCGCCAAGGTCAACCTCAAGACCAACACGATCGAAACGATCTTCGCCCTCGGCAGCGTCGACTTCAGCACCCAGCTCGTCGACATCACCGACCGCGACGGCCCCCCGGTTCCCCCCAGCAGCACCGGAACGCCCCTGATCAAGCCCGTCCTGGGCAACAACGTGGCCGGCCTGCGGATGCCGGACGGGGTGGCCGCCTTCAGCACCAAAGGCAAGGACTACTTCATCACCGCCAACGAGGGCGACGGCCGCGAATACGGCACCGCCGGAACCCCGGGCTTCTACCTCGATGAAACCCGGCGCAACACCGGTCTGAGCAGCCGCCTCAAGACCCTCAGCGAAGACACCACCGCCCCCTTCACCGCTTTCGGCAGCCGCAGCGTCAGCATCTTTGATGCCAAGACCGGTTCCCTGGTCTGGGACAGCGGCAACACCCTGCAGACCATCGCCATCGCCGCCGGCGTCTACGACGACACCCGCAGCGACGACAAGGGCGTCGAGCCCGAAGGGGTGGTGGTCAAGCAGCTGAACGGCCGCACCTACGCGATCGTCAGTGCCGAACGCGGCACCAGCAGCCTGCTGGCGGTGTTCGACATCACCCAGCCGGCCCAGGCCAGCTTCGTCACCAGCACCGTGCTGGCCGGCAGCGTCTCACCCGAGGGCCTGCTGGTGATCGATGCCAAGGACAGCCCCACCAGGCGGGACCTGCTGGTGGTGTCTAACGAGGTGTCCAACACCCTGAACATCCTCGATCTCGGCGCCCTGATCGCCGCCCCTCCGGTGGGCGGCGCCGGCACCTTCACCGCCACCATGCTCAAGGACGTGGCCGGTGGTGCGGAGCTGTCGATCTCCAGCCTGATCACCAACGGTGAGTTCACCAACGGCACCGCGCCGGGCAGCGTCTACGTGCCCCCGGGCATCTTCGATGGCCAGGGCGCCTACAGCAATGGCGATGGCACCTACACCCTGCTGGTCAACCATGAGGTCGGGGCCAGCGCCGGTTACGCCTACACCGCCGAGGGCCTCAACGCCTCGGTCACCGGCTCCCGCATCAGCCGCCTGATCGTCGACATCGATGCCGATGACAAGGCCTCCAACGGCTTCCAGTCGCGCATCCTCAGCGGCGGCCTCGCCTACGACAAGGTGATCGGTGACGACCCCAACGGCTTCGATCGCTTCTGCTCCGCCAACCTGGTGGAGGCCAACAGCTTCGGCGCCGGCCGTGGTTTCGCCGATCGCATCTTCCTCACCGGTGAGGAGGTGTTCGGCGGTGGTGGCGGCTCCTTCTATGCCCTCGACACGGCCAACAGCGATCTCCATCAGGTGAAGGCCTTCGGCAAGGGCACCTGGGAATCGGCCACGGCCATCGACACCGGCAGCGCCAACACCGTCGCCGTGCTGCTCTTTGATGACGCCAAGGCTCCCCTGCGGCTCTGGGTCGGCGCCAAGACCGCCGGCGGCTTCCTGGAGCGCAACGGCCTGGCCGAGGCGAACGGCTCGCTGTACACCTTTGTGCCCACGGCCCTGGCGGAAACCGGTGTCGATGCCACCCCCGGCCCCGATTCCGACGACCTCAAGGCCCTGGCCCTCGGCTCCCCCCTGGCCGGCAGCTGGGTGAAGATCGAGAAGCCGGCGGGCAAGGCCAGCTACGCCGATCTCACCGACGCCGAGATCCGCACCCTGGCCAACGACCTCGGTGCCCTTCAGCTCAGCCGCATCGAGGACGGTGAGGTCAACCCCCTCAACGGACAGCAGGCGGCCTTCGTTTCCACGGGAACGAAGGACTTCACCAGTGGCGACCTCTACGGCAACGTCTACACCCTGAGCTTCACCGATGCCTTCGGCGCCGATGGCCGCCTGGCCAGCACCGGTGCCAGCAGCCTGCGGGTGATCTATGACGCCGATCGCCTCGCCGATCCCACCACGGGCCTGCGCAACCCCGACAACCTCACCTGGAGCGCCGATGGCTCCCTGTATCTGCAGGAGGACCGGGCCAACGGCGGTGGCCTCGACATCGCCAACGGCAACTTCGGTACCCAGGAAGCCTCGATCTGGAAGCTGAACCCCAGCGGCCCCATCGATCCGATCACGGGTGCGCCCGCGGAGCGCTGGGCCCAGATCGATCGCACCGCCGTCCCCACCGCCTACGGCCAGAGCCAGCCCGGTGTGGTCACCGACCCCAGCACCAACGGGGTGGGCAACTGGGAGTCCTCGGGGATCATCGATGTCTCGAGGATCTACGGAACCGCCCCCGGCAGCATGTTCCTCGCCAACATCCAGGCCCACAGCCTCGGCGGCGGCAACATCAACGGCTCCGGGTATCTGGTGGAGGGGGGCCAGATCGACCTGATCCGGCAGACCGTTCCGCTGGTCTGATCCCAGCGACAGGTCCAGCCCTCGGCCCCTCCTGTGAGGGGCCTATTTCTTTCAGGGCTGCTCGGCTTCCTCCTCCAGCGGCTGCCAGATCAGGGGCCCAAAGCGGGCCACCACGGCCCGCAGGCCATCGAGTTCGCGGCCGCTGCGGCCGCTGAAGCCCAGCACCACACAGTCCTCCGGCACCGTCCAGTCGACCGGGCGGTCGCCGGCATCGCCACCGCCGCCGATGCGCTGGCCGTCGCTGCTGCTCAGGAACAGCCGGTCGACGCGGCTGCCGCTCAGGCCCTCGATGCGCCGGATCGTCACGCCCTCCGCCAGCTGCAGGACGCCCCGGTCGCCGCCGCCGCCGCCGCCATGGAGCTCCGGCTCGAGGGGATCGCCCTCGCCGGCGTAGCGCAGCCGGATCTGATCCACCCGCGAGCCGGTGCGCAGGCCCACCTCCACCAGCCGCTGCCGCCGGCGGATCGCGTCGGCCCGCCCGGGGAAGGGGAAGGGGGCGCCGCCGTTGCCCCCCATCGGCAGCTCCTCGGCCAGGGTCACGTTCAGTTCGGGACTGCCCGCCGCCAGGGACGGCAGCGCCGGGACCTCCAGGGGGGTGGCGGCGGCGGCCCCATAGGCGGCCCGGCAGGCGTCGATGGCGCGGCGGTCGGCGGCGGCGGCGGCGCGCCGGACGGCCAGTGCCGGGTCCGGGGCCACGCCGTAGAGCCGGTACGTTTCCGCCACCCAGTCCATCTGGCGGATCAGCCCCACCACCTGCTCGCGCTGCTCCAGCAGGCCGGCGCCCGCGGCGTCGCCGCTGAACAGCCTTCGGTTGGCGGCCACCGCCTCGAAGGCGGCGCCGATGGCCGGCACCGTCTCGTAGCCCCGGGTCCGCACCCCGATCAGGGCCGGCTGATCCAGGGGCAGCCGGGCGAAATCGTGGGCGAAGGGGATCAGGGAGGCGGCGTCGGCCGGCGGCTGGGCCCGGGTGCCGATCACCTGCATCCGGAAGCCCAGGTTCACCGCGGCGCTGCGGGCCACCGACGTCACCGTCTCCACCAGGGCGGGGTTGAGGCTCAGGCCGCCGAGGCCCAGTTCGGCGCCGATCTGCCGCTCCACCAGCCGGGCCTGCTCCCGCGACTGGGCGTAGAAGGTGAACACCCCATGGCACTCGCCGCCCACCTCCGCCGCCGCCACGAAGCCATCACCGTGCAGGGCCACGAAGGCCTCCAGCTCGGCGGCACCAGCCGGCACCGCCAGCCCCTCCAGCGGCCGGGTCTGGCCCACCTCCAGCGCCGCGCTCACCTGCCGGGCCCACACCACCAGCGAGAGGCTGAAGGCGGTGGTCTTCAGGGAGTCGCGGAACGACCGCTTGGCCCCCAGCAGACTCAGGGGGCCCAGGCCGACCCCCAGGGAGGTGTCGTTGTGCAGCGATCGCACCAGCTCCTCGCTGCTGCGGCAGAGCTGCCAGCCCACCGTGCTGCCGCCGCCCGCCGCCAGCACCGTGCCCCCCACCGCCGCCTCGAGGGGCTCGCCCGGATCGGCGACGCTGTGGCGGCCCCGGAACAGGGCCCCCCGGGCGACCTGCTGCGCCAGCTCCGACGGGTCAGCCATGGCGACACGGGCAGAGAACCCAACCCTAGGCAGGCTCGATACGGTGGCCCCATGGACCCGCTCTGGCTGTCGGATCACCTGCTGAGCTGGCTGCGTTCGCCGCTGGGGGCGCTGGCTTTCGTGCCCCTCTATGCCCTGTGGGTCACCCTGCTGCTGCCGGGGGTCTGGGCCTCGATGCTGGCCGGGGTGCTCTATGGCCCCGTGGCGGGCAGCGTGCTGGTGTTCACCGGGGCCTGCCTGGGGGCCCAGGCGGTGTTCCTGCTGGGTCGCGGCCGCTGGCGGGGCTGGGCCCGCCGCCGCCTGGCCGGGGCGCCGCGGCTGCAGGCGGTGGAGCAGGCGGTGTGCCGCCAGGGCCTGGTCCTGGTGCTGCTCACCCGCCTCTCGCCCGCCTTCCCCTTCAGCCTGCTGAACCTGGCCTACGGCCTCAGCGAGGTGAGCCTGCGCGACTATTCGATCGGCCTGATCGGCATCCTCCCGGGCACCGTGCTGTTCTGCGCCCTGGGGGCGGCGGCCGGCGATCCGCGGCGCTTCTCGGCCCTGCTGGCCGGTCCGGCCGATGGGGCCACCTGGGCCCTGCGGCTGCTGGGGGTGGCGGCCACCCTGGCGGTGGTGCTGCTGGTGGGCCGCCAGGTGCGCCTGGCCCTGGAGGAACGCGGGGTAGCCTCCCACGTTGCGATGCAGGCCAGCAATGGTGACGGCCGAGACTCCCCCCCACCCCAGCGCCGGCGCCTGCCCTAACTGCGGCGGCGATCGCCTCACCCCGGTGCGACAGGTGCGGGTGAGCAAGGCCCATGTGGCGGCTGAACTCGCCCACTGCACCAGCTGCGACTTCCTCTTCCTGGCCGATCCCACCTGGCTGGACGTGGCCTATGAGGAGTCCTTCTACGGCGATACCGGCTACGTCGACCGCAACCTGCACGCCTCGCGCCTGCTGCGGCTGCTGCTGGTGATCGGCCGGCTGGGCCGCTTCGGCCCCAGCGAGCCGGGCTGCGACCTGGGCACCGGCCTGGGCATGCTGCCGCGGCTGCTGCGCGACCACGGCTTCGATTTCCACGGCACCGACGCCTATGCGGCCATGGAGCTGATCCGCCCGTTCTGCGGCCCTCCCGGCGATGGGGCGATCGGCTGCAAGACCGCCTTCGAGGTGATCGAGCATGTGCCCTGCACCCCCGAGTTCCTGCGCCAGGAGGTGGGGGCCACGCCCCTGTTCGTCTTCTCCACCCTGATGCGACGGGGAGGCGAGATCCCTGGCCCAGACTGGTGGTACTACGCCTTCGGCAACGGCCAGCACATCAGCTTCCACAGCCGCCGCAGCTTCGAGGCCGCCATGGAGCGGGCGGGGATGGATCCGTCCTGGCTGGTCTGCATCGACGGCCCCGTGCATGAGCGGGCCCTGCATCTGATCGCCCCTTCGGCCCGCTGGCGGCGGGCCTTCCGGGTGGCTGGCGCTCTGGTGAACCGGGGCCTTGACGGGCTGCTGCTGCCGTGGCTGGAGCCCCTGGTGGGGCTGCGCACCCGCATCATCCCCGACCACTACATCGCCATGGAGCGGCTCAGATCTGCCGCAGAGCGTCAGCCTTGTCCTTGAAGTCGCTGAGCAGCAGCTGCAGGTAGGTGACCTTGCGCAGCTTGACGTTGGCGGTGAGGGACATGCCCACCTGCAGCGGCAGCACCTTGCCGCTCTTCAGCTTCAGCTGCTGGGAGTTGAGCCGGATGTCCACCGGAAAGCGGTAGAAGTTGTTCATCTGATCCGGGGGCAGGGCATCGGAGCCGATGCGCCGCACCGTGCCCTGCAGCACACCGAAATCGGTGGCGGGAAAGGAGTCAATGCTGATGTCGGCGGTCTTGCCCACGGAGACGAAACCGATCTCCCGGCTGGGCACCTCCACCCGCGCCTCCAGCTTGTCGAAGGGCACCACCTTCATCACCGGTTCGCTGGTCTGGGCGACGAAGCCGCGGGAGCGGGACTTGAGCTCGAACACCACCCCCGACTCGGGGGCCGTGATCGCCTGATAGCGGATGTTGACGTTCAGCTCAGTCAGCTTGCTGCGCAGATCGGCCAGCTCGCTCTGGATCTCACGGACGCCCTGCTGCAGGATCGCCTGCTGGCGCAGCCGGTCGACCTGGGTTTCCTCCAGCTTGCCCTGCACCTCCTGCACCTTGTTGCGCTGGGAGAGGTACTGGAGTTCGGCGGTGGCGCCCTCCTTGTTGAGGGTCTCGAGGCGGCCGAGCACGTCCTGCTCCAGGGTCAGGCTCTGGCGCAGCACCCGCTGCTCGGTGTCGTTGAACTGCAGGTAGCGGTCGAGCTCCACCTGCTTGAGGCGCAGCTGCTGCTGCTTGTACCGGATCGTCTGCAGCAGGCTGCGCTGGCGGTCGAGGGTGGCCTCGGTGTCGAGGCGCAGCAGCACCTGGCCCTTCTCCACCCGCTCGCCCTCCTTCACCAACACCGCGTCCACCACACCGCCGACCGGCATCTGGATGTCCTTTACGGCGCCCATGGGCTCGAGCTTGCCCGGGGCGGTGACGATCTCCTCGGTCTGGGCGAAGGCCAGCCAGCCGAGGCCGAACAGGGTGACCCCCATCAGCGTCCAGGTGATCGAGCGGGCCCAGAAGCGGGACTGCTGCAGCACCACGTCGTCGCTGTCGGTGTGGATGCTGCGCTCGAGGCCGTTCTGGGCCCGCCGCAGCAGGCCGGCCGGGGTGGGCAGAGGCGGACGTGCCATCAGCCCGCCTCCTGCTGGCGATACAGCGCGAAATAGCGTCCCTTCAGGGCCATCAGTTCCTCATGGGTGCCGGTCTCGACGATGGCGCCCTGGTGCATCATCACGATCAGATCGGCGCGGCGGATGGTGGACAGGCGGTGGGTGATGAAGAACACCGTGCTCTGGCTCATCGCCTCGCGCAGGTTGTCGCACACCTGGCGTTCGGTGTCGTAGTCGAGGGCGCTGGTGGCCTCGTCCATCACCAGCAGCTGGGGCTGGCTCAGCAGGGTGCGGGCGATGGCGATGCGCTGGCGCTGGCCGCCGGAGAGGGAGGCGCCCCGCTCCCCCAGGGGGGTGCTGTAGCCGGCGGACAGCTCCATGATGAAGTCGTGGGCGCCGGCGATGCGGGCGGCCTCGACGATGGCGTCGCTGGGGGCCTCCGGGTTGGTGAGGGCGATGTTCTCGCTGATGGTGCCGGAGAACAGCAGGGGGTCCTGGGGCACGATGCCCACCTGGCGGCGCAGGGAATAGAGCTCCACCTTGTCGATGTCGTAGCCGTCCACGAGGATGCGGCCCTTGGTGGGGGAATAGAGGCGGGGGAGCAGCTTCATCAGGGTGCTCTTGCCGCTGCCGCTCTGGCCCACGACCCCGGTGAAGGTGCCGGGAGGCACGTGGAGGCTGACGTTGCTGAGCACCTCCGGCCCGCCGGGGTTGAAGCGGAAGTCGAGGTTCTCGAACACCACGTCGCCCTTCACCGGTGGCAGGGGGATGTGGCCGCGGTCGGCTTCGCTCGATTCCTCCGGGGTGTCGACCACGTCGGCCAGCCGCTCGAACGAGACGCGCAGCTCCTGGATGTTCTGCCAGATCGAGGAGAGCCGCAGCAGGGGCTGGGTGACGTAGCCGCTGATGATCCGGAAGGCGATCAGCTGGCCCAGGGTGAGCTCCCCCTTGAGCACCAGGGTGGCCCCCACCCAGAGCACCAGCAGCTGGGAGAGCTTCTGGAGCACCGAGCTGGTCTCGTTGAGGAAGGTGCCGGTGATCGTCTTCTCGAAGGTGCGGGAGATGTATTTGGCGTACATCTCCTGCCATTTCCAGCGGCTCACCATCTCCACGTTCTGGGCCTTCACCGTCTGGATGCCGGTGAGCACCTCCACCAGGTGGCTCTGGGTGCGGGCGTTCTCCTCGGCCGCCTGGCGGTACTGGCGCCGGAACAGGGGCGCCCCCAGCAGGGTGAGGCCCACCTGGATGGGCAGCACCGCCAGGGCGATCAGGGTCAGCAGCCAGCTGTAGATCGCCATCACGATGATGTAGATCACCGAGAAGGCCGCATCCAGCAGCGTGATCAGGGCCTGGCCCGTGAGGAAGTTGCGGATCTTCTCCAGCTCGGCGATCCGGGTGCCCAGTTCGCCGACGGGGCGCTTGTCGAAGTAGCCGAGCGGCAGCCGCAGCAGGTGGTCGATCACCTCGGCGCCGAGGCGCAGGTCGATGCGGTTGGTGGTGTCAGTGAACAGGAAGGTGCGCAGGGAGCCGATCACCCCCTCCATCAGGGTGACCACCACCAGGGCCATGCCCAGGATCTGCAGCGTGTCGAGGCTGCGCTGGGAGATCACCTTGTCGATGATCACCTGGATCAGCAGGGGGTTGGCCAGGCTGAACAGCTGGACCACGAAGGAGGCCAGCAGCACCTGGAGCAACATGCCCCGGTAGCGCTTCAGGGCCGGCCAGAACCAGCCAGGCCCGAAGGTCTGCTCCGGGGTGTCGATGCTGCGCTCCAGCAGCAGCAGCTCCAGCCCCTCCGGATACTGCTCGGCGATCTGGGCGGGGCTCAGCTGCACCCAGCCCTCCGCCGGCGAGGCCAGCCGCAGGCCGGCGGCGTTGCTGGCGGTGGCGATGGCGAAGCCCTCCTTCCACGGCACCAGGCAGGGGGTGATCAGCCGGGTGGCGGAGGTCGCCGGCACCTTGGCACCGGTGACCAGCAGGCCGAGCATGGCGGCGATCTGGCCGCAGAGCTGCAGATCCGGCGGCTGGCCGCGGCGCATCTTGTCGCGCAGGATCTTGTCCACCGCGTCGCGGCGGTAGGGCAGTTCCAGCAGCTTGCCCAGCATCTGGAAGCAGGCCAGGGTCTCCTCCAGCGGACCGTTGCCTCGCACCAGGGTGAGGTGGCGATCGGCCCGCTCCTGGCCCAGATCGAGGCTGCTGACCTGGAAGCTGACGTCCGAGCCGGCTTCGGACGTCAGCAGGCCGGCCGCGCCCACGGCCGCGCTGATGGCGGCGTTGAAGGCGGTGTCCGTGCCCGGGGCGCTGGATTCGGGGGCCTCGGCGGGGGCGGGAGCGAGGGCCACCAAGCGCAGCGGCAGGGGCGGGCGGGCCTGGGGCAGGGCCTCCGTCGGGTTGAGAACCGAGCCGATCGCCAGGTCGGGGACGTTGGCGCTGGCCAGCAGCAGTTCCTCGCCGTCCAGCAGGGTGACGGCCCCTTCGTCTGGCGACACCGCCCGTGCCCGCTGGCGCAGGCGTTCGAGCTTCTCCCGCCACAGGGCCGGGTCGAAGCGGCCCGCGGCGGCCCCCTCCTGCTGCAGCAGCAGCTGGTGCAGCTCCGCCGTCCACAGGTGGCGGCCACACCACTGGCGCAGGCCGGCCTCGGCCAGCAGCAGCTCGAGCATCACCGTGTCGGGGATCGCCGTCGCCAGCAGGTCGGAGGCGGCGCTCACCGGCTCGATCCCCTCGGCCCGCAGCAGCGACGCCAGCCCCACCACGGCGCCGGGTCCGAGGCGCTCGATGGTGAAGGGCCGGCCGTCCCGTTCCGCCAGCAGGCGTGCATCCCCCTCGAGGAGCACCAGCACCCGGTCACCGATGGTGCCGGCGCTGCTGAGGTCCTCGCCGACGCGGAAGCGGCACGGGCGGGCCTCCGCCAGCAGGCGCTCCCGGCCGGCGACGGAGAGGCCGTCGAAGGGCGGCAGGGTGAGCCAGTCGGTGCGCCCCGGGACGGTGGAGGTCATCGCCCCTGCTCCGACCGCAGCCGCAGGGCCACCTCCTGATCCACCCATTCCTCGAACAGCTCCCGCGCCATCCGTTTCTGCATGGCGTCGTCGAAGCTGGCGGATCGGAGCGTTTCCAGCCGCACCACCAGCCACCAGCGGTCGATGCGCAGGGGCGGGTGCAGCTGGCCCGGGCGGCTGGTGCGCAGCAGTTCGGCCAGGGCTGGATGGGCCTGCAGCAGCGGCACCGGACCCACCACCCCCCGGGTGGAGCGCTCCGGCCCCTTGGCGTAGGTGGCCGCCAGCTCGGCGAAATCGGCTTCCCCCTCGGCGATGCGCAGGTAGAGCTCCCGGGCCAGGGCCCCGTCCTCCACCCGCAGCAGGCTGTAGATCACCTGGTCCAGCTGGTTCTTGCGGGCCAGGTAACGCTGCTCGGCCCGGTGCAGGAAATGCTCCTGGCAGTGACGATCGATTCTGGCCGGCAGCTCGGCCTGCCAGAGCACGTCAGCCTCCGACAGCTCATGGCGCTGCAGGTGGGCCCGGAGGTCATCGGCTGAGCGGAGGCCGTGGCTGGCGCCCCAGTCCTGCTGGGCCTTCTGGCGTTCCTCCTCCGCCAGGGTCACCCCGGCCACGGCCGTGGCGATCACCGACTGGCGCAGCAGGGGAATCAGCAGCTGATGGCGGGCCAGGTGGCGCCGCAGCTCCCCGGGGATCTCCGGCAGCGGCTCCACCTGCACCACCACCGGTGGCCCGGAGGGACGCGCGGGCGGATCGAGGCTGATGTCGTGATCCAAGGAGAGGGCGACGGCCACGGGATCGGCTAACACCCGGTCATTCTGGGGCTGAACCGGCGATTCCCGATGTATCGGCGGCAGGATCAGCGGTGGTGGCGGATCGGCCGGTCAGGAGCGCCGCACGATCGGCTCGGCGCGCACCACGCTGCCGAGGAGCAGGAACAGCGCCTCGATGCTGCCCACCCGCGTCACTTTCTGGAACCAGGCATTTTCCCCGTAGATCAGCTGGATGAGGGCGGCCTCCGTCTCCTGGGCCGGCATCTGGAAGCTCAGCCCCAGCAGCGGCAGCTGGCGCAGGCGGCCGGAGCGCATCAGGCGCACCGGCAGTTCCAGGTGGAACTGGGGCACCCGCAGCAGGCCTTCGGTTTCCTTCCCTGTGGGGGCGGCGGTGTTGAGCACCAGGCTCGCCCCCTGCTCGGACACGTCGTTGGTGGTGCCCCAGTACTCCTTGCCCCCCAGTTCCAGGGGGAAACGGTCGGCCTGGCGACGCACCGGCTTGTCGATGCAGGCCAGCAGACAGATGAACATCAGCAGGCCGTTGTAGAGGTTCCAGCCCACCATCAGGCCTTCCCCCTCGAAAACGGATCGGGACCAGCGGATGTCCAGCAGGGGCAGGCCGTAGTTCAGCACCAGCACACCCACGAACAGGAACAGGTACGTCAGGAACGGCCAGGCGAAACGCAGATCCAGGATCTGTTTCTGGCTGGTGACGTCCTTGTTGGTCACCAGGCTGCCCACGGAGCGGAACGGACGGAACAGAATCTGTGACAGCCTCCTCAGTGCCGGGAAGCAGAACAGGGCTTCATAGACTTCCGTCCAGAAATGGAAGTAGTGGCCGTTGGTCTGCCAGGAGGGCAGGAAGTAGAGCATGATCACGAACGGCAGGCCGTAGGCCAGGTATTCCACCGGCGGAGCGGCGATCAGGGTGAAGCCGATCAGCATCGATAACAGCGGGAAAACGATGTAGACGGCGCGAAACAGGGGTGTCAGCAGGCTGAGCAGGAGATTCAGATAGAAGACCTTCTGCCAGAAATTCAGCGTCTTCCAGATCGGCAGTTGCTTGGGAGAGGTGAAGACCTGCACATTGCCCTGCATCCAGCGCAGCCGCTGCTCGAGGTAATCACGGAACGTGCGTGGCACTTCGCCCAGGCTCAGCACTTCATCGAGGTAGATCATGCGCCAGCCGCGGGTGAGCAGGCGGGTGCCCGTCTGGTTGTCTTCGACGATGCAGTGGGTGACATAGCCGCCGATGGCCTCCAGCGCCGAACGCCGGGCCAGGTAGGAGGTGCCGCAGCAGACCACGGCATTGAACGGATCGCGGATCACCTGGACGTAACGGAAGAAATAGTCCATGTCGTCCGGCACCAGCACATCCAGCCCGAGGTTGCGGTTGTGGAAATCGGAGTTGAAGTAGTGCTGCGGCGTCTGTACCAGGGCAACTTCGGGATCCTTGAAGAAACCCACCGTGCGGTCGAGGAAGCGGCTGAAGGGAATGAAATCGCAATCGAAGACGGCGATCAGCTCGCCCTTGGAGTGGGCCAGGGCGTAGTTGAGATTGCCGGCCTTGCGGTGCAGATTGTCGGGCCGGCTCAGATACTGCACCCCCAGCTCGGCGGCCAGGGCGGCAATGGCGGGGCGGTGGCCATCATCGAGAACGTAGATGGTCTTGTTGGCGTACTGGATGTTGCGGCAGGCCATGACGCAGCGCCGGATCAGTCGCTCGGATTCGTTGTAGGTGGGAATCCACAGGTCCACACTGGGCTGCTGTTCCTTTGCCCAGGCCAGGAGCTGGTCCGCCTCACGTCGCCGTTGCTGGGGCCTGTAGCGGAGGGAGGGGTAGAACTGCAGCGCCGATGTCAGCAGGTAGGTGACCTCGCAGAGGAAGAAGACGAGGCTGAAGAACAGGCTGACCGGGTGGGCCGTGTTGATGGTGGTGGCGCGCCAGATGAAGTAGCGGATCGTGAACAGCGACAACACCACGTTCACCAGCAGATAGCTGGAGGGCCGCCTTGGCAGCAGGTTCACCCCCAGGCAGATGCCGATCGCCAGGGCCAGGGGCAGCAGCACGTCGACCCACACATCCCGCACCTGCCAGAGCTCGGGCAGGACCCGGAAGCTGAGGGGATTGAGCAGCCCGACCGCCACCACGGACACCTGCAGGTTGGCCAGCAGCACCGCCAGCACCAGGCACCCCGCCGAGAGCAGCAGCACCATCCAGACCCAGGGCGAGATCCTCGAGCGGCCCTGGGGATCCGAAAACGAATGCAGGAACTTCATCGCTGGAAGCTGACCTTCGCCGTGAACCCCACGTAGCAGAACTCCCCCGGAGGCGCCGGGAAGTCGTTGAGGATGCGGATCTTGACCTCGCTTTCCCTGGCCAGGTTGATCGGCACCGGCGTGGGGGCCTCCTCGCCCAGCTGGGTGCGGCCGATGCCGGAGCGGATCCCCACCACCTCACCCCGCAGCTTGTCCCGGCTGCCCACCAGCTCGATCTTCGCCTTGCTGCCCAGGCGGATCCGGTTGAGGTCGTTCTCCGCCACCGTGGTGGTGAGCCAGCGCTGGCTGCAGTCGATCATCTGGATCACCGACTGCATCGCATCGACGGAGTCGCCCCGCTGGGCCCCCAGCTGCCAGATCACCGCCTTGCGGGGGCTGACCAGGCGGGCGCGGCTGCGCTCCTGCCATTCCTTCCGGGCCACGGCCACCTGCTGCTCCAGGCCGTTCACCTGGAAGGCCTGGGTGCGCACATCGCCTTCGGCGTTCTCCAGGGCGATGGTGGCCTCCTGGAGCCGCACCACCGGATCGGAGTTGCTGCGGTTGTTGCGCAGGGTCAGTTCGTTCCGGGAGGCCTCCAGCACCGCCGCCTGGCCGGCCAGCTGGGCCTCCAGACCCCGCACCTCCCGGGCCCGCTGCAGTTCGGTGGTGCGGGCCCGGTCGACCACATTCGCGGCCACGGCACCGGCCCGGAACAGCTCCTCCTGGCGGCGGGTCTCCCGCTGGGCGAAGGCCAGTTCCTTGCGGGCGCGATCCAGGGCGAAACCCAGGTTGTCCCGGTCGCCCTGGTCGCGGGCCACCTCCAGGTTGCGCTGCTGGCGGGCGTCCTGGGTGAGCCGCTCCACGAGCTTCTGGCGCAGGTCGCGGCGCGTCCGCAGTTCCTGCAGCCGGCCCCGGGCCGTTTCCAGCTCGGTCTCGAGGGCCGAAAGGGCATCCCGGGAGGCCCTGGGGTTGACGATGATCGCCAGGGTCTGGCCGGGGCGGACCTCCACGCCCGTCCCCACGGTGAGGCTCTCCAGGGTGCCGGTGACCGGACTTCTCAGCACGATCGGGGTGGCATTGATGACCGCATCGCGGGAGCGGGCGGTGAAGAAGTTGATCACGATGGCCAGGGCCGTGATCAGCAGCCCCGCCGAAATCAGCAGGATGGTGAGATCCGCCCTGCGGGAGCTGGGAATGGCGTCGTCGTCATCCGTCGCGGCGATGTCAGGGGCGGCGACATCCAGGACCTGACCGGCAGCGCCGACGGATTCAGGCTCACTTGCGCCCGCGGCGGATGGGGGCATCCCAGCGTTGGATGGAAGACACTCCATTCTAACAGCGCCGAATTTTTTTGCTTCGATAAGACCTAACGATTGGTTGTGAATCTGTCAGCGGCCGGCTCTCCTGAGGCCGCCCATCTGAGCCGCTCAGCGCTTGTCGAGGGCCGCCTGAATCGTGGCGGTTGCCGGTTTGGGTTGGCTGTCTTCATCGAAGGGCAGGGGCCGCTGGGGCAGGCCATCCGCCCTCGGCAGGAACGCATTCAGCCAGGTGGTGCGATCACTCAATCCCCAGGTGGTGATCAGCTTCAGCCGCGGTTCCGGCAGGACCGCCGCCAGGAAGGCGCCGTACACCGCCGCCACGGACCGGTCCCGCTCCGGGATGGCCGCCGGCAGTTCCCGGTCGTTCACGTCCAGTTCGGTCACGAGGATGTCCAGGTCCAGGGCGGCCAGCTCCTTCAGGAAGGCGGGCAGGGTGCGGAAGGTGGTCGGCCCGCTGCCGTTGGCATAGAGATGGGCCTGCAGACCCACGGCGTTCAGCGGGACGCCGCGCTGCCGCAGCTGGCGCAGGAGCTTCAGGAAGGCCTGCCGTTTGCGCGCCGTCTTGGCGTCATCGCCCTCCAGCCCGTACTCGTTGATCACCAGGGCCGCCTTCGGGTCGGCCTGGTGGGCCAGGGTCAGCGCCCGGGCGATGTAGTCGGGACCCAGCCGCTCCAGCCAGAGGCTGCGGCGCAGGCCCGTGCCGTCGTCGGCGATCGGTTCGTTCACCACGTCCCATGACGGCAGCTGGCCGCGGTAGTGGCCCACCACGGTGCCGATGTAGGTCGCCATGGCTTTGTCCAGCTCCGCCGGCGGCAGGGCCTTCACCCAGGCCGGCAGCTGCTCGTGCCACACCAGGGTGTGGCCCCGCATCGCCAGCCCCTGCTCGCGGGCGAAGGCCAGCAGCCGGTCCGGGGCGCTGAAATCGAAGCTCCCGGGCGTGGCCTCCACCCCATCCCACTTGAGCTCCGATTCGGGCACGATCAGGCCGCTCTGCTCGCTCACCAGGCGGCGCAGGCCCGGATCCCGCAGCTGGTCATTGGTGACGGCGGTGCCCCAGCGCAGCCCGCGCGCCGCCGCCAGCCCCTGCAGGGTCGGGGCCGCCCCTGGCGGCAGGGCCCGGGCCACGCTCCAGCCCAGGGCGGCCACCACGGCGATCACGATCAGTTGCCGACGTCGCATGGACCGGGGCGGGGGGAGGGGCGCCCCCGTCACTCTGGCCGGCCATCCCGGCGCCGTCATCCCAACGGGAGGCTCAGGCCGGTTCCGCCGCCAGCAGCGCCCGCAGGCCGTCCTCGTCCAGCACGCTCACCCCCAGGTCCTGGGCCTTGGTGAGCTTGCCGCCGGCCTCCTCGCCGGCCACCACGTAGCTGGTCTTCCGGCTCACCGAACCGCTCACCTTCCCGCCGGCCGCCTCGATCAGGGCCTGGGCCGCGGAGCGGCTCAGGGATGGGAGGGTGCCGGTGAGCACGAAGGTGAGTCCCGCCAGGGGCGTCGCCGACGGCGGCCCGCCATCGCCGTCCCCGTCCGGCTCCGGCGCGGCGGCCAGGGAGAAGCCCAGCTCCCCCAGCTGCTCCAGCAACAACTGGTTGGCCGGCGTGGCGAACCACTGCCGCAGGGACTGGGCGATCTCGGGGCCGATGCCGAAGACCGCCGTGAGCGGATCCGCTGCCCCGCCGGCTTCGTTTGCTTCGTCGGCCAGGGCGGCGGCCTCCAGCGCGCCGGCGCTGGGGAAGGCCCGGGCCAGGGCCTTGGCATTCACCTCCCCCACGTGGTGGATGCCGAGGCCGTAGAGCTGGCGGTGCCAGGGCTGTTGCTTCGACGCCTCCAGGGCGGCCACCAGCTTGGCGGCGGAGGTCTCGCCCATGCGCTCCAGGCTGGCCAGCAGGGCGGCATCGAGCCCGTAGAGGCCGGGGATCGACCTCACCAGGCCCCGGTCCACCAGCTGCTCGATCAGCTTGATCCCCAGGCCGTCCACATCGAGGGCTCCCTTGCTCACCCAGTGGCGCAGGGAACCGCGCAGGATGGCGGGGCAGCCGTTGTTGACGCAGCGGGTGGCGGCCTCCCCCTCCTCCCGCACCAGTGCCGAGCCGCATTCCGGGCAGGTGGGGGGCAGCTCCAGCCGCCTGGCCCCCTCCGGTCTCAGCTCCACCAGCACCCGCACCACCTCGGGGATGATCTCGCCCGCCTTGCGCACCACGATCGTGTCGCCGGCGCAGAGATCCAGCTCCGCCAGGCGATCGGCGTTGTGGAGGGTGGCGCGGCCCACGGTGGTGCCCGCCAGGGGCACCGGCTCGAACTCCGCCACCGGCGTGACGACCCCCGTGCGGCCCACCTGGCAGGTGAGCCGCAGCAGGCGGCTGGGGGCCTCCTCGGCGGCGTACTTGAGGGCGATCGCCCAGCGGGGCGCCTTCTGGGTGAAGCCCGCCTCCTCCTGCAGGCGCAGGTCGTCGAGTTTCACCACCACCCCATCGGTGGCGTAGGGCAGCCCGCGGCGCTCCTCTTCCCAGCGGTCGCAGAAGGCCTTCACCGCCGCCAGATCGGGGCAGAGGGCGCAGTGGGGATTGACGCGGAACCCGGCCGCCTTCAGCCAATCCAGGGCCTGCCACTGGCTGCGGGGCACGGCAGGGTCGCCGGGGCCGGCCTGCCACGCATCGGGCAGGTGCAGGGTGTAGGCGAAGAACGACAGCCCGCGGGAGGCCACCACCTTCGGATCCAGCTGCCGCAGGGTGCCGGCACAGGCGTTGCGCGGATTGGCGAAGGGGGCCTCGCCCCGCTCGGCGCGCTCGGCGTTGATGGCGGCGAAGGTGGCGTCCGGGATGAAGGCCTCACCGCGCACCTCCACCCAGGCGGGGGGCTGCTCCAGGTCGAGGCGCAGGGGCACGCTGCGGATCGTGCGCACGTTGGCGGTGATCTCCTCGCCCCGCTCCCCGTCCCCCCGGGTGGCGGCCCGCACGAGCACCCCCTGCTCGTAGCTGAGGGCGAGGGCATTGCCGTCGATCTTGAGTTCACCCACCATCGGCAGGGCCGGCGCCGCTGCGCCCTCCTGGGCCTCCCGGTCGAGCACCCGCAGCAGCCGGGAGTACCAGCCGTCGAGCTCGTCGTGGGAGAAGGCGTTGTCGAGGCTCAGCAGGCCGATCCGGTGGGCCACGCTGGTGAACCCCTCGGCCGGGGCACCGCCCACCCGCCGGGTGGGGCTGTCGGGCCGGATCAGCGCGGGATCGGCCTCCTCCAGCGCCACGAGTTCCCGGTAGAGCCGGTCATAGACCGGGTCCTCCATCACGGGAGCATCGAGCACGTAGTAGGCGTGGGCGGCGCGGTTGAGCAGCCGCCGCAGTTCCTCCGCCCGGGCTTGGGCCACGGCTCAGGCGGCCGCCAGCTTGGTGATCCGATCCACCCGCCAGGTCTCCTCCACCTTCACGAAGGTGAAGTCGAGGGGGAGTTCCTCCTTGCCGTCGGTCTTGAGCTTGACCGTCAGGATCACCTGGCCCTCCTGCAGCCGGGGACGCCCGGACTTGAGGTTGCGGTATTTGTTGAGCTGCAGCCCGGCCAGGAAGCGGATGAACTGCTGCCGGTTGACGTGGGAGCGGTAGTTGCGGGTGGTGAGCAGGTAGGCCCCGTCCACCTGGCCGGAGGCCACCTGGGTGAAGAACTGCTTGATCAGCGGATTGATGCCCCGGGCGCTGAGCACCAGCCGGACCGCCGAGATGGTCCAGTACAGAAGCAGGCCACCGGCTCCCGCCAGCAGGAGCTTGGTGCCGATGTCGCGGGCCAGTCCCCAGTCCATGGTGATCCCATCCGTTCGCAGCGTTGCAGAGTCTGACGGACGACCCCACCAGAATGGGCCGATGCCCCTGGAACCCCTGCTGCCGCTGTTCCACCGGCTCAACCGCGAGCACTTTGACGGCCAGCTCACCCGGGAGAACCGGCCCCTGGTGGACGTGCGCTGGAGCGACGGCCGCCTCACCCGCACCGCCGGGCTCTACCGGCGGGGGCGTCTGGCCGACGGCCGCGACCTCTGCGAGATCGTCCTCTCCCGCCCCCTGCTGGAGCCGCTGCCGCGGCAGGCCACCCTGGGCACCCTCTGCCACGAGATGATCCACGCCTGGGTGGACCGGGTGCTGGTGGCGTCGGAGGTCCATGGTCCCCGGTTCCGGGCCCGGATGGAGCAGATCAACCGGGCCCAGGACGCTTTCCAGGTGAGCCTGCGGCACCGCTATCCCCTGCCGGTGGCCGCCAGCCGCTGGATGGCCCGCTGTCCGTGCTGCGACAGCCGCACGCCCTACCAGCGCCGCCGGCAGGGCCTGGCCTGCCGCCGCTGCTGCGAGCGCCTCCATGGCGGGCGCTGGGATGCGAGCTGTCTGCTGGTGTTCGAGCCCAACACCGCCTAGGTTCTGGCGCAGGTGTTGGGGCCGATGGCGACGTTTCTGTGGACCCTGGAATGGGGTGGCTTCACCATTGCCCTGGTGGGGATGGGGCGGGAGCACTGGCTGTCCGGTCGGCGCCGCTAAATTGGCCTGATGCATCCGATGGATCAGGGCTACGGCCGCGAACGGGATCCCTGGGACCGCGAACCTCCCGAGCGCGACTCCAGGGAGCGTGAACTGTCCCGGCGCCCCCGTGGCGGCAGTGATCCCCTCGATCAGCGCGTTGATCGCTGGGTGACGGCCGGCCGTCAGTTCGTTGAGGGGGTGGCGGGGTCGCGGCCTGGTGGCCGACCCGCCGGGCGTGGGACCGACCGTCGCCCCCAGCTGCGGCCCCGGATGGACGAGCTCGGCCGCTGGGTGGAGGGCCGCCTCGACTGGCTGCTCGACGACGGTGACGACTGGCGGGAGCCTTGGCAGGAGAGCGACCGCGGCGCCCCCGGGGCTCCGGTGGAGCCGCCGGCCCCCGGCCGTTCCCGCCGCCCGATGCTCGAGGCGGTCTCCCGGCGCGGCCGCCCAGGACCGCCGCCATCCCCCACCACCGCACCCGCTTCCGCACCCGCTCCCGGCAACGGGGCGCCAGACGACGGCGACTGGCCGGATGACGCCAGCTTCACCCTGCCCCGCTGGCAGCGCCCCGAAGGCTCCGGTGAGCCGGAACCGGCCGTCCCGCCTCCGGACTCCGGCCGGCCGCTGCCCCGCTCCAGCCGCCGCCGTGCCTGAGCCGGGAACACCGCCATTTCGGCGGGAAGTGGGCTAGGACTGGCTTTGAATTCGAATGGACGTCGGCCATGAGCAGCCTGGTGGTGGTTGGGTTTCCGTCCGTGGCGGAGGCCGACCAGGTGCGGCGCCAGCTGGTGGAGATCCAGAAGGAGGAACTGATCGCCCTCGAGGATGCGGTGGTCGTCGAGGCCGAACCCGACGGCAAGGTGCGCCTGCACCAGTCGCTCAATCTCACCAAGGCCGGTGCCCTCGGCGGTGGCTTCTGGGGCACCCTGGTGGGCCTGCTGTTCCTCAATCCCCTGCTCGGGGCCGCCGTCGGCGTCGGCCTGGGGGCCGCTTCAGGCTCCCTGTCGGACCTGGGCATCAACGACAACTTCATGCGGGAGGTGGGAGAAACCCTCCCCCCCGGCAGTGCGGCCCTATGCCTGCTGCTGCGCGACGCCACCCCCGACCGGCTGATCGAGCGGCTGCGGGTTCATGCGCCCCACGCCAAGCTGCTGCGCACCAACCTCAGCCATACCGACGAGGACCGGCTGCGTCAGATGCTCGAGCAGGCGAGCAAGCAGGCCCAGGCCCTGCGGCTGTCCTGAGCTTCGGGTTCACCCGGAAGCTGCAGCCCCGCTGACGCAGTTCCCTGTTCACCGGCTTCACCAGGTCGCGGGGGACGTCAACGGCCATCTCCTCAGCCGAGATGCTGATCGACGGGGAGCCGTTCTGGAGGGCGCTGAGCAGGTCGGCCCACAGGCTCACCATGGTGCGCTGGGCCTGGGGCACCAGCCCCAGCCGCTCGAGATGGGGGGCGCAGCCCTGGTGCAGCCAGAGGCTGGAGTGGTGGTGGCCCGGCTGGGGACGCATGGCCAGGCCGGCCGCCAGGGCCTCGGCCGTGGGTTCGCCGCTGCTGCGGCGCAGGCCGGAAGCCACCAGCAGTTTTCCGGTGTGGACGGCGGAGACGCCGTAGCGGCGGCCCAGTTCGGTGAGGGTGAGCCAGTCCCCTCCCGGCGGGGTCTGGGCGCTGTGGCGGTTGGACATGGGGCGGATTCAGGTATCCGAATGCTGGCCAGCGACTTTCGAGCGTCAATTCGTCAACAGCAAACCGCCACAAGGTGTTACCGAATTGATGAGTCTTTACGAACCGATTCCGCCTGGGCCGGCCCCAGCCAGCGCTCCAGCGCCGGGGAGAACACCTCCCGGATCACGGTGAGTTCCCGCCCGTGGCGAAAGAAGCGGTAATGCCGGCTCCAGAAGGGTCCCGTGTGGCCGAAACGTTCCTGCAGCCAAGGTTCCTGCACCTGACCGAAGCCATCCACCTCGCGGTACAGCTCCGCCCGCCCCGCCGAGAGGCTGCGCCAGATCGGCAGCCGGCGATCCTGCAGATGGGCCTCCGCCTCCGCCTGGTTCCACCAGCTCTCGGCCCAGCCCAGGGTCTGGGGCCCGCAGGTGAGCCACACCTGGCGCCGCAGCAGCGGCTCGGCCAGCTCGGCCACCTCCGCCGGCGCTCCGGCGGAGACACCCGCTTCGGACGCCATGGCGATCAGTTCCACCTCCACCGGATGGCCGGTGAGCAGCTGCAGATGCCGTGTCGGGCTGCCGTCCCCGAGCAGCAGCAGCGTCCAGGGGCCGCTCAGCTCACCGCCGGCCGGAGGCTGGGGGCGTTCGGCGGCACTGGCCTGCCACAGGCACGCGGGGGACGGCAGCAGGCCGCCGGTGGCTTGGTTCATGGCGGGCCGGGGGGCAGGTCAGTAGCCGTTGCTGATCGAGATGCGCCGCACCTCGCCACCCCGTTCGATCATGGCGGTGTCGCCATCGGCGGAGCGAAGGCGCCAGCCGCTGCCCCCGATCGCCTCGCCGACGCTGACGCTGGTGGAACTTCCCCCCATCTGGAAGATCGCCGAGGCGGGCCGCCCCGCCGAGCCCACCACTCCCACCAGTTCGGGAACGGGGCCGCCCCCGGCCGGGGCGGCGCTGCGTTCGCCGTAACCGCCGCCCCCGCCACCGGTGGCCGCAGGTGCTGCGGCGGCCAGTTTCGGGCTCACCGGCACCCGCAGGACCGGCGCCCTCGAGCCCTCCGGCTGGGGCAGCTGGGAGAGCTGCTCGATCCAGGGTTCCTCCGGGGGCGGGGGCAGCTGGTCACTGGCGAGCGGCAGGACGGACGGGCCGCCGGCCAGGCTGGTTCCGGCGGCCCCGAGCGGGGCCGGGTTGGCTGGGCCGAGGCTGCGCAGCCGCTCCACCAGCAGCAGGCTGCGCTCCTGGCTGAGGGCCTGCTGCATGCGGCTGGAGTGGGTGAGGTACAGAACCGAACTGGCGACGCTGACCATGCAGACGCCTCCCATGGCCGTGAGCAGCAGGGTGTTGCGGTCGTGCCGGGATGGGGCCGGGGCCGGGGCGGCGGGACGGCCCCGCAGCTGCCGTACCGGGGGGGCCAGGGGCAGGGGCGGCGGCGCCTCGGCCTGGGAGGCCACGTCAAGATCGATGGTGGCCTCCGGATCGAAGACCCGGTTCATCATCTGCTCGGCCTTCAGCTCCCAGTAGGCACGGGAGGTGGGGATGCCACGCAGGGGACGCCGAGGGGAGGGGCTCATCTGCAGACCTCGGCGTCAGGCGTGCGTCACTGTAACGATGCTTCCGCGGTCTGACGAGGGCCCGGCTGTCCCCGGCGCCGCTGCAGCTCCAGCCAGAGCAGCAGGGCGTTGACGTCGGCGGGGCTGACCCCGGGAATCCGGGAGGCCTGGCCCAGGCTGCGGGGCTGGATGGCCGCCAGCTTCTCGCGGGCCTCCGCCGAGAGGGTGCCGATGGCGGCGTAGTCAACATCGGCGGGGATGGCGCGGTCGAGCTGGCGCCGCACCCGCTCGATCTGCTGTTCCTGGCGGGCCAGATAGCCGCTGTACTTGATGTCGATCTCGGCGCCGTCGCGCACATCGATCGGCAGATCAGGATCCATGAGCCCCAGCCGCACCAGATCCTCGCCGTGCAGGCCCGGCCGGCGCAGCAGATCGGCCAGGGTGATCGAGCCGTTGATGCCGGCGCCGGTGGCAGCGGCCACGGCGGTGGCGGCGGGATCGGAGGCCTTGAGCCGCACCGTTTCCAGCCGCTGTTTCTCGGCGTCGATGGCGGCCTGCTTCTGCTCGAACAGGCGCCAGCGCCGTTCGTCTATCAGGCCCAGCCGGTGGCCCAGGGGCGTGAGGCGGCGATCGGCGTTGTCGCCACGCAGCACCAGCCGGTACTCGCTGCGGCTGGTCAGCACCCGGTAGGGCTCCTTGAGGTCCTGGGTGACCAGGTCGTCCACCAGGGTGCCGATGTAGCTCCCCTCCCGGGGGAAATGCACCGGGTCCTGGCCGCCCAGCAGCCGGGCGGCGTTCAGCCCGGCCACCAGCCCCTGGGCGGCGGCCTCCTCGTAGCCGGTGGTGCCGTTGAGCTGGCCCGCCGAGAACAGGCCCCGCACCCGTTTGGTTTCCAGGGAGGGCTCCAGCTGGGTGGCCGGCAGGATGTCGTAGTCGACGGCGTAGGCGGGGCGCAGCATCACGCAGGCCTCCAGCCCCGGAAGGGTCCGCAGCAGGGCCAGCTGCAGGGACTCGGGCAGGCCGGTGGAGAAGCCCTGGACGTAGAGCTCGGGGGTGTCGCGCCCCTCCGGCTCCAGGAAGATCTGGTGGCTGTCCTTGTCGGCAAAGCGCACGATCTTGTCCTCGATCGACGGGCAGTAGCGGGGCCCCTTGCTGTCGATGAAGCCGCCGTAGATCGGGGTGAGGTGGAGGTTGTCGCGGATCAGCTGGTGGGTGGCCGCCGTGGTGCGGGTGATGTGGCAGGCCATCTGCTCGCCGCTCACCCGGGCGGTGGGATCGAAGCTGAAGAAGCGGTCGGCGGCGTCGCTGGGCTGCTCCTCCAGCTGGTCGAGGGCCACGCTGCGCCGGTCGACGCGGGCGGGGGTGCCGGTCTTGAGGCGGTCGGTGCGGAACCCCAGGGCCTGCAGCGCTTCGGTGAGCCCTTCGGCGGGCTGCTCGCCGGCCCGGCCCGCCGCCATCGAGCGGTTGCCCACCCAGATGCGGCCCCCCAGGAAGGTGCCAGTGGTGAGGATCACGGCGCCGGCGCCGTAGACGCTGCCGAAGTAGGTGCGCACGCCGATCACCCGGGCCGGCGGGCCAGTTGGATCGTGGGGATCGCCCTCCAGCTCCAGCCCCGTGACCATCGCTTCGCGCAGGGCCAGGTTGGGGGTGTGCTGCAGCAGCTGCAGCATCTGGCGGGCGTAGTGGCGTTTGTCGGTCTGGGCCCGCAGCGCCCACACGGCCGGGCCGCGGCTGGCGTTGAGCAGCCGTTTCTGCAGGGCGGTGGCATCGGCCAGCCGGCCGATCACCCCCCCGAGGGCATCCACCTCATGGACCAGCTGGCTCTTGGCCGGGCCGCCCACGGCCGGGTTGCAGGGCTGCCAGGCGATGCGGTCGAGGTTGAGGCTGAACAGGGCGGTGGACACCCCGAGCCGGGCGGCGGTGAGGGCCGCTTCGCAGCCGGCGTGGCCGCCGCCGACCACGATCAGGTCGAAGCGTTCGGTGGGGTCTGCGCTCAGGGCCATCCTTTGAATGTATGGCGTGGCAGGGGCCGGTGGGGCTGCCGGGCCCGGCCGATGATGGGGACCTGCGGTCGAGGCGTCCGCCCATGCGCACCGCCCTGGTGCTGATCGATCTGATCAACGACCTCATCCACCCCGACGGGGCGATGCCCACCTGCGCCGCCGAGGTGGCAAGACGCGGCGTGCTGGGCGCGGCCAACCAGGCCCTCGAGCACGCCCGCGCCCAGGGCTGGCCCACGCTCCTGGTGAAGGTGGCCTTCCGAGCCGGCTATCCGGAGCTGCCCGCCCACGCGCCACTTCTCGGCCGGGCCCGGGAGCTGGGGGCCCTGCGGCTGGGCCAGTGGGGCACGGAGTTCCACGCCGATCTGGCGGTGCAGCCCGGCGATCCGGTGCTGGTCAAGCACCGGCTGAGCCCCTTCCACGGCACCGCCCTGGCGACGCTGCTGCGGGCCGTCGGGATCGAGCGGCTGCTGCTGGGGGGCGTCAGCTCCGCCTGGGCCCTGCAGGCGGCGGCCCGGGAGGCCCATGACCGCGACTTCCATGTGGTGCTGGTGGAGGACGCCTGCGCCGCGGCGAGCCCCCAGGAGCATCAGGCCTCAATCGCTCAGCTGTCCCGCCTGGCCGCCGTGGTGCGGGCGGCCGACCTGGCAGGGCTCAGCGACCCTTCCTGAGGGCCCCGGCCTGCTCACCCCGGTGGCTGCAGCGAGGCGGCGTAGGCGGGATCCTCGGTGCCGAACACCCGGTCCCAGAAGGTGAAATAGAGCCCGAAATGATGGCCGTGGCGCCGGTGGTGCAGGGAGTGGTGGGCGGGGCCGATCAGCCAGCGCCCCAGCCAGTGGTGGGGAAAGCTCAGCGGCAGCACCTCCAGGCCCAGGTGGTTGACCACGGCCCACACCGTCATCGTGGTGAGCACCGCCAGCAGGGTGGCGAAATGCATCGGAATCAGCATCACGATGCCGATCAGGAACAGGGCCTGAACGACGGCTTCGAGGGGGTCGAAGGCGAAGGAGGTCCAGGGTGTGGGCTGGCGGGATCGGTGGTGCCCGCGGTGAAACCAGGGGAAGAGTTTTGGCTGGTGGAACAGCCGGTGGGTGGCGTAGAAATAGGCATCCTGCAGTACCAGCACGGCCACGTAACTGAGCGGCAGGCTCCACCAGGTGTCGGCATGGATCTGGCCATGCAGGCGGGTCAGGCCCTGCTCCTGCAGCGTCATCAGCAGGGCGGTGGCCAGGGAGAAGATGGCGGCGGAGATGATGGACAGCTGGATGTCATTGAAAACGGAGACCCTGGCCTCCTGGCGCTGATAGAGAAGCCAGTGGGCGAAGCCGGCCATGGCGAGATAGCGCGCCAGGATGATAGCGAAAAAGGCGATAACGTAAAACCAGAAGGAATGATGTTGCACGTATAGCTTCACGGAGCCTTGATGTTCAGGCTACTGGCCCTTTCCCTGGCTGGATACGGCGGATATCCCTATGCAGCGAACCTAGGCGGCGAGATTGCGGAAGCGGGTGAACTGCGGTTCGAACAGCAATTTCACGGTGCCGACGGGGCCGTTGCGGTGCTTGGTGACGATGACTTCGGTGATGCCGCGGTCGGCGGTTTCGGGGTTGTAGTACTCGTCGCGGTAGATCATCAGCACCAGATCGGCGTCCTGCTCGATCGAGCCCGATTCCCGCAGGTCGCTGAGCATGGGGCGTTTGTTGGTGCGGGATTCGACGCCGCGGCTGAGCTGGGAGAGGGCGATGACGGGCACGTGCAGTTCGCGGGCCATGCCCTTGAGGCCCCGGGTGATGCGGGAGAGTTCCTGGACGCGGTTGTCGGGGGTGCTGCCCTCCATCAACTGCAGGTAATCGATCACGATCAGGCCGAGTTCCTTGCCGGTTTCGGCCATCAGGCGCCGGCAGAGGGAGCGCATCTCGAGCACGCCGGAATTGGGCTTGTCGTCGATGAACAGGGGCAGCTGGCCGAGGCTGTTGATGCCCTGGCCGAGCAGGGGCCATTCCTCCTGCTGCAGGCGGCCGGTGCGCAGGCGGCCGCTCTCGATGCCCACCTCCATCGACAGCAGGCGGTAGGTGAGCTGTTCCTTGCTCATCTCCAGGCTGAACACGCACACCGGCAGCTGGTGCAGCTGGGCGACGTTCTTGGCGATGTTGAGCACGATCGAGGTCTTGCCCATGGCGGGCCGTCCGGCGACGATGATCAGGTCGCTGCGCTGCAGGCCCTGGGTGATGGCGTCCAGGTCGTAGAAGTTGACCGGGATGCCGGCAACGGCGGTGCCGAGGGAACGGCTCTCGATCTCGTTGAAGGTGCTGGTGAGGATCTCCGCGGTGGGGGTGAGGCCGGCGGTGGGCTTCTCCTGGCTGATGGCGAAGATTTTCTGCTCGGCCTCATCGAGCACCTGCTCCATCGGCAGGCTCTGGTCGAAGCCGAGGCGGATCACCTCGTTGGCGGAGCGGATCAGCTGGCGCCGCAGGTGCTTGTCCATCACCAGCCGCGCCACCTGGTCGATGGAGGCGGTGGAGAGGGTGCGCTCCACCAGCTCGACCAGCCGGGCGCTGCCGCCCACCTTTTCCAGCTGGCCCGTGTCGGCGAGCCAGGCGGCCATGGCCGTGAGGTCGGTGGGCTTGCCCTGGCTGTGCAGCATCAGGGCGGTGCGGTAGATCTCGCGGTGGGCGCCGAGATAGAAGGCTTCGGGCCGCAGCACGTCGGCGACGCGGCCGATGGCGTCGGGATCGAGAAGGATGCCGCCCAGAACCGACTCTTCCGCCTCCAGGTTCTGGGGCGGGACCGAATCGGGCAGGGCCTCGAAGCCGGCCTGCTCCTCCCGTCGGGACGCCGGCCTCGGACCGTCGGGCCGGGGTGGCTCGGAACCAGCCAGGGGCACGCTCACCATGGACGGGACTCCAGAACGCGGCTCACGGAACGGAAAGCCGGATCGGTCAGGATCGGGCGCCGGTGAGGAGGATCACTCTGGCGCCCGGAGCGGAAAGAATCGGTTCGCTGCTGGCCGATCAGTAGCTGACCACTTCCAGGTTGACGTCGGCGACGACCTCGGGGTGCAGCTTGACCTGCACCTTGTAGGAGCCGGTGCGGTGGATCTCGGGAACGGTGATGGCGCGGCGGTCGACCTCTTTCTTGGTGGCCGCTTCGATGGCCTCGGCCACGTCACCGTTGGTGACGGTGCCGAAGAGGACGTCGTCGCCGCCGGTCTGCTTCTTGACGGTGAAGCGGCCGATGGTGTCGAGGGCGGTGCGGAAGGCGATCGCCTCGGCCTTCAGGGCCGCCTGACGCTCCGCCTCCTTGGCCCGGCGGTGCTCCACCTGGCGCAGCACCGCGGCGGTGACGGCCAGGGCCTTGCCGGTGGGCAGGAGGTAGTTACGGGCGTAGCCGGGAGCGACATCCACCAGATCCCCGTCTTTGCCCAGGGAAAGGATGTCCTCGCTCAGGACCACCTGCACACGCTTCTTGACCATGACAACGCCCCGGCTGAGCCATCTGAAATCCGATCGGCAAGCCTACGACATGGAGTTGGTGGGTGCCGCGGCCCGGGGTAGGCGGACCCGGGTGGCCAGGCCCAGGGCGCGCATCAGGCGGATGTGCTGCCAGGTGAGGTCGAACTGGCGGGGGCCGAAGCCGTGGCGCGCCGAATGGGGGTAGGCGTGGTGGTTGTTGTGCCAGCCCTCACCGAAGGTCAGCGCCGCCACCCAGGGGTTGTTCTTCGACTTGTCGCCGCTGTCGTGGACGGACTCACCCCACATGTGGGTGGCCGAGTTGACCAGCCAGGTGCACTGATAGACGATCACCAGGCGCAGGGGGATGCCCCACAGCACCAGGGCCCAGCCGCCGGCACCGGTGACGCTGCCGATCCAGAAGAGCAGCAGGCCCAGGGGCACCTGGAGCAGCAGGAAGCTGTGGTTCAGCCAGCGGTAGTAGGGGTCGGTGGCCAGGTCGCCGGTGAGCCGGGGCACGGCGGCCATGGCGGGAATCTCCTCGAACATCCAGGCCATGTGGGACCACCAGAAGCCCTTGTTGCTGTCGTGGTGATCCGCTTCCGTATCGGAAAACTTGTGGTGGTGGCGGTGCAGGCCGACCCAGTCGATCGGGCCGTGCTGGCAGCTGAGGGCGCCGCAGGTGGCGAAGAAGCGCTCCAGCCACTGGGGCACCCGGAAGGAGCGGTGGCTGAGCAGGCGGTGGTAGCCGATCGTGACGCCCAGGCAGGCGGTGACCCAGTACATCACCAGCAGGGCACCGACGGCCTCCAGGCTCCAGAAGCGGGGCAGCAGGGCCACCACCGCCAGGATGTGGATGACGACCATGAAGCCAATCGTGCCCCAGCGGGTGCCCTTGGGGGAGACGCCGCGGGGTTCGCCGCGGCGCGGTTCGTGCAGGGCCCGGGCCCGGACCAGGGAATCGGGTCCCTGGTTGATGGCGGCGGGGCGGCGGGTGTGGCGGGCTTTGGTGCCGCCATCGCGGCGGTCGCCGGAGGGGGCGCCTGGCTGGATGCCGGGGCGGGAGAGGGGGGTGACGGCCATGAAGGACCGGGCTCCTGATGAGTGATTAAGATGGTAGCAATACGAATCCTGATCGAGTGGGGTATCGAGACGAACTCGTATCTGGCCGCGTCGCCTTCGCCCACCTGATCCGCGTCTGGCACGAGCGCAACGGCTGGTCCCACCGGGTTCTGCCGATGCTGGCCGAGGCCCTCGACCTGGGTCGGGTGCACAACTCCCAGCTCTCGATGCTGCGCAACGGCAAGCTGGCCTCCCCCGGCCCGGAGGTGTTCCTGGCCCTGGGGAGCGTCAACCTCTGGCTCGACGCCCAGGCCCCCGAGGGTCGGTTGGAGCCGCTGGCGGCGCGCACGCTGCTGGCGGCCCACCCCGAACTCCTGGAGGCCCTCTGCAGCTCGGCCCTGCCGGTGCGCGACGAGCGCCAGCGGGTGCTGGGGCCCGGGGCCCTGCTTGAGGTGTTCGTGGGGCTCTCGCAGCCGCCGGCCAGCTTTGATCTGCGCATCGGCGAGGCGGAGGCCGCCGGGCTCAGCGCCGCCCTGGCCCAGCTGCTCACCGCCGGCCGGCCCTGGCGCGACTGCCGCGACCGGCTGATGGCGGCCTATCCGGTGGCCAAGCGCCAGCGGCGGGAGCGCTTCGCCGAGGTGATCGCCGGCCAGCGCGACTACACGGCGGTGGAACTGGACGCCGAGCTGCCCGAGCTGCGCCGCACCCTGGCGGCCCTGGGGGCGGCGGGGGAGGAGGAGCTGGGCCCGGACCGCTTCCTGGACCTGCTGCGTCAGCGGGCCCGCCGGCTTCAGGGGGAGGGGGCCGCCCAGGCCCCGGACGACCTGGCGGCCGCCATCCGCCGCGAGATCGGCGCGGCGATTCCTGCCACGCCCGACCCGGCCGAGCTCTGATTCAGGGGTTCAGGCGGGGGCGTCGGCGCGGCGGCCGAAGACCGGGGCGATGCGCACCTTCCTGGCCAGGCCGAGGGCCCGCAGGGCGCGGATGTGCTGCCAGGTGATGTCGAACTCGAACCAGCGCAGCCCGTGGCGGGCCGAGTGGGGGTAGGCGTGGTGGTTGTTGTGCCAGCCCTCGCCGAAGGTGAGGATCGCCACCCACCAGCAGTTGCGGGAGCGGTCGGGGCAGTCGAAGTTGCGGTAGCCGAAGGCGTGGGTGGCGGAGTTCACCAGCCAGGTGACGTGGTACACGAGCACCAGGCGCAGCGGGATGCCCCAGAGCACCAGCCCCAGGCCGCCGCCATGGACGCCGGCCCAGTTGCCGTACCAGTAGAGGGCGGCCCCCAGGGGCAGCTGCAGCAGCAGGAACCAGCGGTCCAGCCAGCGGTAGAGGGGATCCTTCTCCATGTCCCCGGTGAAGCGGTGGATCTCGGTGAGGGCCGGGATCTTGTGCAGCATCCACTCGCTGTGGGCCCACCAGAGGCCGCGGGCGGCGTCGTGGTGGTCGTTGGGCTGGTCGGAGAAGAGGTGGTGGTGCCGGTGCAGGCCCACCCATTCGATCGGTCCGCTCTGGCAGGCCAGGGTGCCCATCAGCACCAGCAGCCGCTCCACCCAGCGGGGCGCCTCGAAGCCCCGGTGCGCCACCAGCCGATGCAGCCCGAGGGTCACCCCCAGCACCGTGGCCCAGTAGAGGACCGCCAGCACGATCACCCCCTGCAGGCTCCAGAAGCGCGGCAGCAGGGCGAAGACCGCCCCCACATGGATGGCCAGCATGAAACCGGTGGTGCCGGTCTTGAACTTGCGCTGGTTCGCCGGCAGGGGCGGCCGGGGCAATTCCATGGCCGCCAGCAGCTGGGCCTTCTTGCGGGAATGGCTGGCGTCCTGCAGGGGCACGCGCAGGGTCCGGGCGCTCTGGCCTGATCGGGAGGCTTCGGATCGTGCGACCAAGCGGTTCTCCGGTGGAAGGGCGGGTGTGGTCTGGGGCTCGGCCTCCCATCCTGACCCACGGCAGCGATGGCAGAGTGACCCCTGCTGGCCCCAGGGCTTTGGAGCAGGTCTGTCCCGGCCCCACTGACACGGCTGCCGCTTACGCGGCTGCCGCTTACACGGCTGCCGCTGACACGCCTGCCGCTGACACCGTCGCCGCCGCCCTCGAGCGGCTGGCCCCGGTGGCCGCCGCCCGCACCGCCGCCGTGCGGCCCCGCCTGGCGCGGGTGCTGGAGGCCTTCGCCGCCGAACGCCTGGGGGTGCATCACTTCGCCTCGGTGAGCGGCTACGGCCACGGCGACCTGGGCAGGGAGGTGCTGGATCGGGTCTTTGCGCGGGTGCTGCAGGCCGAAGCCGCCGCCGTGCGGCTCCAGTTCGTCAGCGGCACCCACGCCATCACCGCCGCCCTGTTCGGGGTGCTGCGGCCCGGCGACCGGCTGCTGGCGCTCACCGGCCGCCCCTACGACACCCTCGAGGAGGTGATCGGGCTGCGGGGCTCGGGCCAGGGGTCCCTCGCCGAGTTCGGCATCACCTACGACGAGCTGCCCCTGACGGCCGACGGCCTGGTGGACGAGGCGGGCCTGGAGGACGCCCTGGCCCCGGAGACGCGGATGGTGCTGATCCAGCGCAGCTGCGGTTACAGCTGGCGCCCCTCCTTGCCCGTGGCCACCATCGGGCGCCTCTGTGAACGGGTCAAGGCGCTGCGGCCCGACTGCGTCTGCTTCGTCGACAACTGCTACGGGGAGCTGGTGCAGGACCTGGAACCCACCGCGGTGGGCGCCGACCTGATCGCCGGTTCCCTGATCAAGAACCTCGGCGGCACCATCGCCCCAACTGGGGGCTACGTGGCCGGCCGCCGGGAGCTGGTGGAGATGGCCTGCTGCCGGCTCACTGCCCCGGGCATCGGCAGCGAGGGGGGCACCGGCTTCGACCAGTACCGCCTGCTGTTCCAGGGGCTGTTCCTCGCCCCCCAGATGGTGACGGAGGCCCTGATCGGCGCCGACCTGGTGGCCGAGGTGTTCGCCGGTCTGGGCTATGCGGTGAACCCCGCCGCCGGTGCCGAGCGCAGCGACGTGATCCAGGCCGTGCGGCTCGGCCACCCCGACCGGCTGATCGCCGTGTGCCGGGCGTTCCAGGGGTGCTCCCCGGTGGGGGCCTACCTGGATCCGGTGCCGGCCCCCATGCCCGGCTATGCCAGCGATCTGGTGATGGCCGGCGGCACCTTCATCGACGGCAGCACCAGCGAGTTCTCCGCCGACGCCCCCCTGCGGGAGCCCTGGGTGCTCTATGCCCAGGGCGGCACCCACCACGGCCATGTGGCCCTGGCCCTCGAGCGGGCCCTGGCGGCCCTGGCCCAGGCAGACTGAGGCCTGCTCCTCCGCATCGCACCGGCCTTGGCGCACACCTTCCCCGACGACTGCCGCTACTCCGAGAGCCACGAATACGTGCGCCCGGAGGGTGACCTGGTGCGGCTCGGGATCAGTTCCTTCGCCGTCGACCAGCTGGGGGACATCGTCTTCGTCGAGCTGCCGGCGCTGGGGGCCGCCCTCGCGAAGGGGACCAGTTTCGGCAGCGTCGAATCGGTCAAGGCGGTGGAGGACCTGATGGCCCCCGTGAGCGGCACGGTGGAGGCCCGCAACGAGGCGGTGCTGGCCAGCCCCGAGGAGCTCCAGAACGATCCCTACGGGGAGGGCTGGCTGCTGCTGGTGCGGCTGGGGGCCCCCGGCGAGCTCGACGAGCTGATGGATGCCGCCACCTACGGGGCCAAGGTGCAGGCGGGCTGATTGTCCTTAGGATCCCGCCACCTCCAGCCCGAACGCCCGTGTCCGCCTCCTTCCTGGTCCGGCATCTGGGTCCGGATTCCGAGGATCAGCAGCGGATGCTGGCGGAGCTCGGCCTCGGTTCCCTTGATCAGCTGGCGGCCGAGGTCGTTCCCGCCGACATCCTGCTGACGGCGGCGGAGGCCGAGGTCGGCCTGCCGCTCCCCTGCCCGGAGCCCCAGGCCCTGAAGGAGCTGGCGGTGCTCGCCTCCCGCAACCAGGTGCTGCGCAGCCTCATCGGCCTCGGCTACCACGGCACGGCGACCCCGGCCCTGATCCAGCGCCATGTGCTGGAAAACCCCTGCTGGTACACCGCCTACACCCCGTACCAGGCGGAGATCGCCCAGGGGCGGCTGGAGGCCCTGCTCAACTTCCAGACCCTGGTCAGTGAACTGACGGGGCTGCCGATCGCCAACGCCTCCCTGCTGGATGAGGCCACCGCCGCCGCCGAGGCGATGGCGATGGCGGCGGCGGTCACGACGCGCCGCGGCGCCCGCCGCTTCCTGGTCGACCGGGCCGTCCTGCCCCAGACCCTCGCCGTGCTCCACACCCGGGCCGAGCCCCTGGGGATCGTCATCGAGACGTTCGATGCCGAAGCCGCCGCCACCAGCCCCGAGGCGGTGCTGGGCGAGGACGTCTTCGGTCTGCTGCTGCAGCTGCCGGGGGTCGAGGGCCGGCTCTGGGATCCCTCGCCGCTGCTGGCGGCGGCCCGCTCCGGCGCCGTGATCAGCACGGTGGCCGTGGATCCCCTGGCCCAGGCCCTGCTGGCCCCGGTGGGTGAGCTGGGGGCCGACATCGCCGTCGGCAGCTTGCAGCGTTACGGGGTGCCGATGGGGTTCGGCGGCCCCCACGCCGCCTTCTTCGCCACCCGGGAGGACTTCAAGCGCCAGATCCCCGGCCGCCTGGTGGGTCAGTCGAAGGATGCGGAGGGGAACCCGGCCCTGCGGCTGGCCCTCCAGACCCGGGAGCAGCACATCCGGCGCGACAAGGCCACCAGCAACATCTGCACCGCCCAGGTGCTGCTCGCCGTGATGGCGAGCTTCTATGCGGTCCACCACGGCCCCGATGGCCTCGAGGCCATCGCCCGTCGCCTGCTCGTCCTGCGCCAGGGCCTGGTGCTTGCCCTGGACGCCCTGGGCCTGCCCGCCGATCCCGGGGCCGGCTTCGACACCGTCGTGGTGCGCACCGCCGGGGCCCCCGCCCTGCGCCAGCGGGCCGTGGCCGCCGGTTTCAACCTTCGCTGTGGCGTCCGCGGCGACGACGGCCAGGACGCCCTGGCCATCAGCCTCGATGAACTCTCCACGCCCGAGGAGCTGGCTGCCCTGCTGGGCGCCCTGGCGCCGGATGCCGCCGCCGGCGCGGCGGCCCAGGCGGCCCTGCGGGCCGGCCTGTCCACCCTGGAGGCCCGTCCCCTGGCGGAACTGCTCGACGGCGTGCCCCTGCGCCAGCGCCCCTGGCTGCGCCAGGAGGTGTTCCAGCGCTATCGCAGCGAGACCGAACTGCTGCGCTACATCCAGCGCCTGGTGAGCAAGGACCTGTCGCTCGTCCACGGGATGATCCCCCTGGGCAGCTGCACCATGAAGCTCAACGCCGCCGCCGAACTGGCGCCGGTGAGCTGGCCGGCCTTCGGCCAGATCCATCCCTTCGCCCCCGCTGACCAGACCGCCGGCTACGCCGCCCTGGTGGGGGATCTGGAGGCCTGGCTGGGGGCGATCACCGGTTTCGCCGGGGTGTCCCTGCAGCCGAACGCCGGCTCCCAGGGCGAGTACGCCGGTCTGATGGTGATCCGGGCCTGGCACCGCAGCCGGGGCGAGGGCCATCGCCAGGTGTGCCTGATCCCCACCAGCGCCCACGGCACCAATCCGGCCAGCGCCGTGATGGCGGGCATGCGGGTGGTGGCGGTGGCCTGCGATGCCCAGGGCAACATCGACATCGCCGACCTGGAGGCGAAGGCGGCCGCCCACGCCGCCGACCTGGCGGCCCTGATGGTCACCTACCCCTCCACCCACGGAGTCTTCGAGACCGGCATCCGCCGCATCTGCCAGGTGGTGCATGACCACGGCGGCCAGGTGTACCTGGACGGCGCCAACCTCAACGCCCAGGTGGGCCTCTGCAAGCCCGGCCTCTACGGCGCCGACGTCTGCCACCTCAACCTCCACAAGACCTTCTGCATCCCCCACGGCGGCGGTGGCCCCGGGGTGGGGCCGATCGGCGTGGCGGCCCACCTGGTGCCGTTCCTGCCCTCCCACCCCCTGGCCGCCGCCACGAGCGGCCAGGCCATCGGCCCGGTGTCGGCGGCGCCCCTGGGCAGTGCCGGCATCCTGCCGATCAGCTGGATGTACATCCGCATGATGGGCGGCGCGGGCCTGCGCACCGCCAGCCAGGTGGCCCTGCTGGCGGCCAACCTGATCGCCGAGCGTCTCGAGCCCCACTTCCCGGTGCTCTACCGGGGCCGGGGCGGCCGGGTGGCCCATGAGTGCATCCTCGACCTGCGGCCCCTCAAGCGCAGCTGCGGCCTGGAGGTGGACGATCTGGCCAAGCGGCTGATGGACTACGGCTTCCATGCCCCCACCGTCAGCTGGCCCGTGGCCGGCACGGTGATGGTGGAGCCCACCGAGAGCGAGTCGCTGGCGGAGATCGACCGCTTCTGCGCGGCCATGGAGGGGATCCGCCGCGAGGCCTGGGCCATCGAGACCGGCGCCGCCGACCCCCTCGACAACCCGCTCAAACAGGCGCCCCACACCCTGGCGGCGGTGACCGCCGACGAGTGGGATCGGGCCTACAGCCGCAGCGAGGCGGCCTTCCCGGCCGGGGAGAGCCAGCGGCAGGCCAAGTTCTGGCCGGCCGTCGCCCGCATCGACAACGCCTTCGGTGATCGGAACCTCGTCTGCACCTGCCCGAGCGTCGAGGAAGTGGCAATCGCCGAACTGGCCGCCTGAGTGTTCCGGCGGTACCCTTTCCCCCCGGGATGGCGCATCATTGCTGTGCCATCCCTTAGCGGCGATGGCAACCGCCTTTCATTGTCATGGGGTTCATGAACGGCAACGACAGTTCAGGCGGTGAGCCGGGCACGGGGATCCTTTCCCCGGATCTGCCGGAAGCCAGCCAGCGGGTGGATGGCACCAACGTGGTGCGGGTGCCCTTCGGGGTGCGCCGGGCCCGGCGCAGCCGTCCCGAGCGGCCCGACCACTGGGCCACCCTCGTCCTGCCCTTCCAGGCGGGCGGCGGCGGGTCCCCCACACCGCCCCACGCGGCCTAGGCCCACCCTTCCAGGGTCACGGCCAGGCTCAGTAGCTGGCGCCGCTGCGGCGCTGGTGCACGGCCGTCGTGGCGGCCGCATCCAGCAGGTCGCCGCTGAGGGCCTCGGCGTAGAGCAGCCAGTGGTCGCCGCATTCCATCCGCTGGCTCACCCGGGCCTCCAGCCAGGCCAGCGCCTCCGGTAGCAGGGGCTGGCCGTCGGGGCTGGTCTCCAGCTCCAGTCCGGCCAGCCGGTCGGCCCCGGGGGGGAACGGCTGCAGGAACCGCTTCATCGGGCCGCTTTCGCGCCCGGACGCCAGCACGTTGAGGGAGAAGGCGTCCCCCACGTGCAGCAGGCTCTCGATCGCCCGGTCCTTGGCCACGGCCACGGTGAAGCCGGGGGGGCTGAAGCTGGCCTGGCTGACCCAGCTGGCCACCATGGCCCCACCGATGGCGTCGGCGCCGTCCCCCTTGCGGGTCAGCACCACGCACAGGGACCCCACCACCCGGCCGAGGGCCTGGATCGCCGGGTTGGTGCGGCTCTCGCTGAGACCGCCGCCGGTGCTGCGCCGCTGGGCCTGGCGATGCTGCTGGCGCAGGCGGCGGCCCAGGGCGGTGCCGGTTTCCTCCAGGGTGCGCAGGGTGGCCAGATCCGGGCTGAACTTCACCCGGATCGGATCGAAGGCGAACTGGAAGCCGCCGTCACGGAGCTTGGCTTCGAGCAGGTCGATGGCTTCGCCGCTCCAGCCGAAACTGCCGAACACCCCCACCGGCTTGGCCCGGTCGCCTTCGGCCAGCACGGTGCCGAGGGCCGAGACGATCGGCGTGGGGGCATGGCCGCCAAGGGTGGGTGAGCCGATCAGCAGGGCGTCGCAGGAGTGAATCGCCTCCAGCAGCTGCTCGGAAGGCGCGAATTCGCAGTTGATGCTCTCGACACGCACGCCGCTGCGGGCCACCCCCTGGGAGAGGGCGTCGGCGATGGCGGCGGTGTTGCCGTAGGCGCTCGCGTACAGCAGGGCCACCGACAGGCTGGCCTTCTCCTGGCTCTCCCCCCAGCGGCGGTAGTCGGCCAGCAGGCTGCGCCAGCTCTGGGCGATGGCCGGGCCGTGGCCCGGCGCGATCGTGCGGATCGGCAGTTCGTCCAGCCGGTCGACCACCGTCTCCACCTGGCGGGCCATCGGCGCCATCAGGCAGTCGAAGTAATAGCGGCGGTCCTCCTCGGTGCTGGTCCGGTTCGCCTCGGCGAAGTCCTCGGTGCAGAGGTGGGCGGCGAAGAACTTGCCGCTCATCAGCAGCCCGGTGGTGGCCTCGAAGGCGATCAGGCCGCCGGGCCAGCGGGGGGTGGGGGTGGGCAGCAGGGTCAGGACATGGCCGTCGGCGAGGGTGCGGCTGGTCTCCTGCTTCACCACCTCGATCGTCGGCAGGGGCACCGGGCCGACTGGGGCAGCGGCCTCACCCCCTGGGCCGGGCCGCTGCTGCTCCCAGAGTTCGGTGAGCACCTGGGCGCCGGGGTTGGAGGCCACCAGCACCGTGGCCGGCCAGCCCGTCGCCAGCTGCTTCAGCAGGGCGACGCGGTTGGGGTTGACGTGGCCGACCACCACCTTGAGGGGCGCGTCGGCCGGCACCAGCAGGGCCAGCTGCTCCAGGAAGGGGGCGGCGAAGGAGGCCCCCGGCGGATGGACCAGCACCGGGGCGCCGCCGGAGGCGCCCTGCTGGAACAGGAAGCTGTTGGCGGTGGTGCCCCGCTCGAGGCCGTATTCGACTTCGAAACGCAGGCGGCGCGGGCTGAGGCCGCGCAGGCAGAGCAGGCCGGGTTCGACCGGCAGGGTGATGACGCGCCGATCGGACGCGGATGGGGAGGTGGTCATCAGTAGTGGTTGCCCACTTTGCGGTGATGCACGGCCGTGGCGGCGGTGGTGTCAGCCACATTGCCCTCTTCCACCACCGCATAGATGATCCAGTGATCCGGGCCTTCCATGCGCTGGGTCACCCGGCAGCCCAGGTAGGCCAGGGCATCCCCGAGGACGGGGCCGCCGGCGGCCACGCCTTCGAGCACGTTGACGCCGGCGAAGCGGTCGGCCCCCGGCGGGAAGCGGCGCAGGAAGTGGCGCAGCAGGGGCTGGTGGTTGTCATCCCGCAGGATGTTGAGCACGAAGCGGTCGTCCACCTGCATCAGGGCCTCGATGGCCCGGTCCTTGGCCACCGCCACCGTGAGCCCCGGCGGATCGAAGCTCGCCTGGCTCACCCAGCTGGCCACCATGGCGCCGCTGCGGCTGCCGGCCTCGTCGTCCTGGCGGGCCGTGACGATGTAGAGGCCGCCGCTGAGGCGGCCGAGGGCCTTGTCCAGGTCGCCGTCGATGGCCTTCATGGCGGCGATGGTCTTCTCCTTGGTGAGCAGCTGGCCCAGGTCGGTGCCGGCCTCCTCGCAGCGCTGGTAGTCGGCGCCGCCGGGAACCTGGCGGATGCGCAGGGGCTCGAACGCCCATTTCTGCCCCAGGTTGCGCAGCTGGCCCGCCAGGGTGTCGATCGGTTCGTCGTTGCCGCCGAAGGCGTCGTAGCAGCCCACCCACTGCTTGGGATGGAGGGCCGCCAGCAGGGTGCCGATGGCCGTCTGCAGGTCGGCGTCGGGGGAGGCGGGCCAGGTGGGAACCACCACGGCGCTGGCCTCACCGATCAGGGCGGCGAGTTCCTGGGGATCGGTGCCGCGCAGGTCGACGAGCTGCACCTGGCCGGAGGCCTTGCCCACGCCCCGGGCGATGGCCTGGCTGAGCCGGTCGCAGAAGCCGTACTGGCTGAGATAGCAGACGGCCGCATAGGCCTCGCCGGCGCTGCGTTGGCCGCTCCAGTCGCGGTAATCCCCGACCCAGAGGGGCAGGTGCTCCCGCAGCAGGGGCCCGTGGCCCACGGCGATCGTGTTGATCTCCGGCAGCCCCTCCATCCGCTTGAGCGCCTGCAGCACGCTGCGGGCGTTGGGCGCCATCAGGCAGTCGTAGTAGAAGCGGAAGTCCGGCGCGATGGCGCCGGGGTCGACATCGAAGAGGTCGTCGGAGCAGTAGTGGAGGCCGAAGGCATCACAGGTGTAGAGGATGCCGGTGCCGTGGTCGAAGGAGAAGATCGTGTCGGGCCAGTGCAGGTTGGGGGCACTGAGGAAGCTGAAGCGATGGGCCACACCGCTGTCGGGATGGACGCCCAGGTCGAGCTCATCGCCGCTCTTGACCGCCCGGCTGCGGAAGGGCCGGTGCACCTGGTCCTGGAGGAACTGGATCGCCACCTTGGAGCCGACGATCTCGATGTCCGGGTGGCGATCGATCAGATCGCCGATCAGGCCGGAATGGTCCGGCTCGGTGTGGGAGACGACCAGGTGATCGATCGCGGTGGGGTCGATCAGACCCTCCAGCAGGGGAATCCAGGTGTCGCGAAACTTGGCGTGGCTGGTGTCGACCAGGGCGGTGCGCTCGCCGCGCACCAGGAAGGCGTTGTAGGTGGTGCCGTTGCGCAGGCCGAACTCGATGTCGAAGCGGCTGCGGTCCCAGTCAAGGGAGCGGATCGCCGTGGTGTCGGCGGCGATCGGCTCGCACTGCAGGCTGAGCCGGGAGGTCGCCGCCCCCGGCGGTGACGGCAGGGTGCTCGGGGCGCTGGCGGTGCTGCTGCTCATGGGGTCAGACTCCTTCCGCAGACTTGTGACTGTAGGCAGGGCAGGTTGGTTTTCGGTCTGTTAGACCAATCGCGGGTATCCCTAAAAACCCTGGTATCCCGAAGAACCTTGGAGAATGGTGACGAACAGCCCGAGCGCGAGTCGATAGGTGGCCACCGGAGACCTGGAACGGTTTCGGGAGGCCTTTCGGCGCCTCGAGAAGCGCCTGGAGGAAGCCTCGCGCTCCGACCGGTACAAGCCTCCGACCGGCCTGGCCACGGCCCGCCTCCATCTCGCATCGATGGGACCCTCCGAAGGCGTGTTCGCCGAGGTGCTTGACCTGAGTGCCGATGGTCTGAGGATCGCCATCGAGGCTGGTCACCATCCCGCCGTCGGCCAGCCCTGCAGCGTGGTGGTGGGGGATGGGGAGGGAGAGACCTACGACCTCAGGGGCACCATCCGGTGGATGGAAGCCACCAGCTACATCTCGGTCATCGGCCTCTCCCTCGATTCCGCCGAGCGCCTCGAGGCCTGAGGGCCTCAGTCGGCCACCTTCACGCTGACGGTGGTCACCGACTGGGCCTTGGGGGCCGTCACCGTCAGCAGCCCATCGCGGTAGTGGGCTTCGAGGGCGTCGCGCTGGATGCCGCCGGGGAAGCGGAAGCTGCGGCTCCAGGTGCCATAGCGGAACTCGCTCAGCAGCGGGGCGCGGCGGCGTCCTTCCGCGGTCGGGGCCTCGCCATGGCCGGCCTCAGGCGTGGCGGCTGCTGCGGTGGGGGTGGCCGGCGCCTGGCCGCGGCGCTCGGCACTGATGATCAGGGAGCGGTCCGTGGCCTTCACGTCGATGGAGGCGCGGTCGACGCCGGGCAGCTCGAGGGCAATGGTGTAGCTGTCCTCGGTTTCGTGGATCTCGGCGGCGGGAACACGCTCGGCCGTCTGCAGCTGTTGCTCCAGCCGGTCGAACAGATCGAAGGGGGAGGGGTGAAGCGTGCGCATGGTTGGTGCGTCCGAAGGGTGCGTCGTGGATGGTCGGGTGAGGAACCACCCGTCCGATCAATGTGCCCGCCTTGCCTGTGGACTTCGAGGGGGAGAACCGACGCGGCAGGTTCGGTCCCCCGGACCGGGTTCGGCCCCTACGCCAGCGGGGGCGGAGAACCGGAACGGGGTGGCTCCAGCCACCACCAGCAGCCGAAGGCGGCCGCCTGGCCGCAGGGCTGGCCGCCCCGGTCCCGCAGGGTCCACAGCCGGGCGTTCTCGATCCGGAAGCGGCGCCCGCCGCTGTCGATGCGGATGCCGCCGTAACCCTCGAGGGCCTGGCAGAGCCGGGCCCGCTCCAGGGCGAGGGCCCGGCTCTGCCGCTCGGCCGGCTCCGCCGTGAGCCGCGAGGGCAGGCCCACCATGGCGCCCCAGGGGCGGCGCCACAGCACCAGGGCGGCCCGGTTGGCGTAGATCAGCCGGGGATCGGGGCCACCGTCGTGGGCCAGCACGACGGTGGCGGCCACGAACAGTTCCTGCGCCGCCTGCAGGGGCGAGAGGCCGCCCGAAACGCCGGCGAGCAGCGGCCGGCCGAAGGCCAGCCGGTGGCCCTCGATCAGGCGCCCGGCGGTGGCAATGGCGTCCTGGCCCAACCAGGGGGGTGGTTCCGGCGGAGGGATGGCTCAGGCCTCAGCGGCGGGGCTCGTGCTCGTCGGGCATCATCATCCGCATGGCCGCGTCCAGCTCCGGCGGGGCCTGATGCCGCCGGCTTGCAAAGGAGGAGAGCAGCCGGCCGGAGAGCACGTTCTGGAGCAGGGTGGGCTGGGCGGCGAATCGCTTGCCGATCGCGGCGAAGCAGCAGAAGAGCAGCACGGCAGCCAGGACGTTCCTGGCCAGCTGCACGAACCAGTCGTTGAGCCGCCTCATGCCCATGGCATCGGCGCTGTTCTGGTAGCGCTTGATGAAGGGGTTGAGGTCGTTGCTGAGCCTGGTTTTGACCGCTTCTAGGGGCAGGTCGATGGAGGGGGGAAGGTTGGGGGCCTGGCCGGGCAGCAGCCGCATGGCCCGGAGGATGTCGTCGTAGGAGCGGGCGCTTTCGATCGCCCTGGTGGTGGCGATATAGGCGTTCAGCTCCCGGGTGTCGTTGGCCCTGAACTGCCGCAGCAGGTTGATGCCGCTGTAGACCTGCAGGGGGATCAGCAGCAGGAAGCCAAAGGCGATCCAGAAGCTGAGACGCCGCATCAGCACCACCCGGCCCTGGATCGTCGTCGAGGCGGGATCGATGAGCCGGGCGAGCAGCAGCAGGATCGCGCCGACCATGGCGATGGGGCCCGAGGCGAGCAGCTTGTCACCCACCGACTGAAGCCAGAGGGGATCGATCAGGCGCACCGGCCAGGCTGAGCTGAGGATCCCCACCAGGAACAGAACGACCAGCAGGATCGCCCCCCAGTGGAGGGCCATGGCGACCTCCTCGCCATAGTTCTCGCTGAAGGCCCGCTCCGCGCCCGCGCGGGGGTGGGGCTCGGGATGGCGATCGGCCGTGGGCTGGGGGTCGGCGTGGGGGCTCATGGGAAGGAAAGGGCTCAGGTGGAGCGATGGGGTGCCGATGGCCAGGGGCACCGAAAAAAAAGCCCGGCACGGGGCCGGGCTGGGTGATCTGCCGGCCGGAGCGGATCAGGCCTGATGGAGGTTGGCGGTGTTGATGCGACGGCGCAGCTTGCGGGAGAACCCGAAGGCGGCGGCGGCGCCCAGAACGGGCAGGGGGCCGGGCACCGAATCGCCGGGACCGGGACCCACTTCGCGGATCAGCTTGTTGGTGATCGCCGTTTCGAAGGCGGCGAAATCGGCGGCGGTCTCAACGAAGCCGGCGTTGGTGGCGCCATTGGCGGGGGTCACCACGTTGGCCGTCAGGAAGCCGCTGGCACCGGCGCCGACGCCCAGGCCGTTGATGATGATGCCCTTGGCGACGGCGCTGGCCCGCTGGGCCTGGGCGCACTGGCTCACGGTGCCGCAGCTACCGGCGGTCGTGTTCCCGACTCCATCGGTGGAGATGTCGATCACGCGGCCGTTGGCACGGGTGGTGACGAAATCGTTGGTGTCGATCTCAGTGACCGCGGCCGCCATGCCGCAATCCACGCAAGTGGTGCTAGAGCCCTGGCGAGGCATGGCGTTGAGGGCCGTGATGAAGCTGGCCAGGGAGTTGGTGCCGGGGCCGGTCAGCGAGGTGATGTGGCGCCAGTCGATCACCGGAGGGCTGAAGGCCGTGGTGCTCCACTGACCCACGGCGATGGCGATGCCGCCCTTGGAGAAGGTGTCGGCGATCTTCTGCTGCACCGTGGCGTTCTGGAACGCGTTGACGTAGCCCTGCTTGTAGAGGGTGAAGTCGGAGTTGCTGATGCTGCCGGAGACATCCAGCGACAGGAACAGTTCCTGGAAGACGTTGGTGGCGGCTTGGGCCTGCTGGGCACCGCCCAGCAGCGTGATGGCGACAGCCGCAGCGGCCGCTCCTCCTCGGAGCAGGGGCTTGAGGGTGGATCTCATGGCGGATGGGATGGGGGGACGGTGTGGTGCTCCGGATGACCGGAGCCTGCCTTAACGCAGGCAGTGCACAGGGCCTCCTGGGAGGTGAGCGACCAACGCCCGAAACTTAGCAGTGGGTGATAGATCTTTCACCCAATAGCCACAAACTTAACACAGCATTAACCGACTCCCTCCGCCGGGCCCGCCACTCAGCCTTCGCTGTCGTTGCCGGTGGCCATCGCCCGCACCATCGCCTGCTGGGCCATGGCCGTCCCGTGGGCCTTGAGTCGGTCGAGGAAGAGCCGGTTGGCCTCCGGGAAGCGGGGCTCCTCCGCCAGGGGCAGGGGACCGGCGCCATCGAGGCCGGATTCCCCCTCCATGGCCGGCGTGATCACCACCAGGTCGGGGTCGAGGGGGGCGTCGTAGCGCCACCAGCGGGCCGGGTCGGCGATGGCGGGATGGATCGGATGGGGGGCGTGCTCCAGGGGGGCGGCCACCCCCTCCCGGCGGCGCTTGGCCAGGTCACCCAGCAGCTGGCTGCGGGTGCGGCCCCGCAGCTGGAACAGCACGAAGGGGTCCTCGCTGAAGCGGTCCCCCATCAGGTAGTAGACGGCGCTGATGTGCTTGCAGGGGTTGGCCTTGTCGGGGCAGCTGCACTCGCTGCGCACCTCCTGGAGCTTGAACGGGAACAGGCGCTTGCCGCTGGCGGCGAAGGCCCTCTCGATGTCGGCGGGCATGATCCCGGCCAGGAGCTGGGCCGACCAGCGGGCCTTCTGGCTCAGGGCCTCCAGCACGTAGCCCCAGTCCTCGTCGTTGAGCACGTCGAGCCAGAGCTTCACTTTGTAGGGGTCCGGGTCGGTGCCCTGTACCCGGGCATGGACCCGGCGCCCCTCGAAGCGGATCGAGACGACGTTGCCTTCCCGGGCATAGGTCCAGGCGCGCTCCAGGCGCTTCTTGAACCGATAGGAGTGGATCAGCTCCATCCACTGCTCCACCCACCAGGGCTGCTGCCCCAGGCCCTGCTGGCCCAGTTGCGTGGTGATGGCGCCGGAGGCGCCGGGGAAGGAGCTGGTCATGCCGCCGGCCTCACGGGGCCCATCCTGCCGCCTGTCGGACCCACTGGCCTAGGTTGTCCCGACGCAGGGCGTGGAGTCCTTGAATCGCATCACGTTCGGCGCCGGCGACGGTTTTCAAAGTCTTCTCAGGGCAAGGGTTCAGGATCACTTCGAGGCCACCGGGCAGGAGCGGCGCGATGCCCCGGCCATGGTGCTCAAATCGGCCGTGATCCTGGCCTGGTTCGTCCTCACCTATGGGCTGCTGGTCTTCCGCGTCGGCAACACCCCGGGGGCGATCGCCCTGTCCGCCGTTCTGGGCCTGGCGATCGCCGCCATCGGCTTCAACATCCAGCACGACGGCGGCCACGGCGCCTACTCCCGCCACCGCTGGATCAACCGGGCCGCCGCCATGACCCTCGATCTGCTGGGGGGCAGCTCCCTGATCTGGGCCCACAAGCACAACGGGCTGCACCACACCTTCACCAACATCTCCGGCCACGACGACGACATCAACCTCGGCCTGATCGGTCGGCTGTCTCCCCATCAGCCCCATCGCTGGTGGCACCGCTGGCAGCACCTCTACCTCTGGCCCCTCTACGGGATGCTGCCCATCAAGTGGCAGTTCTTCGATGACTTCGCCGATCTGGCCGGCCGTGGCCGCGGCGACCATTCCCTGCCCCGCCTCGGCCCCGCCGACTGGGTGGTGTTCCTGGCCGGCAAGGCGATCTTCTTCTCCCTGGCGTTCGTCATCCCCCTTCAGTTCCATCCCGTCGGTGCGGTGATCGGCTGCTACCTGGTGACGGCGATGGTGCAGGGCGTGGTGCTGAGCGTGGTGTTCCAGCTGGCCCACTGCGTGGAGGAGGCCGATTTCCCCATGGCTGACCCCGCCAGCCCGGCCATGGGGCCCTGGGCGGGCCATCAGGCAGCCACCACCGTCGACTTCAGCCGCTCCAACGGCCTGCTGAGCTGGCTGCTGGGGGGCCTGAACTTTCAGGTGGAACATCACCTGTTCCCCCAGATCTGCCACGTTCACTACCCGCAGATCTCCGCCATCGTCGAGCAGACCTGTCGCGACTGCCAGGTTCCCTTTCGCACCCACCCGTCCTTCCTGGCCGGTGTGGCCTCCCACTACCGCTGGCTGCGGCGCATGGGCCAGCCCCCTGCCGAGCCGGCCCTGCCGTTGCTGCTGCCGGTGATCGGGGAGCGTGCGGGCGTCGCCCAAGCCTCCGACGTCACCCTGGCCCGCCGCTGAGGCCCCACGCCAGGTCGCCCGCTCCTCAGCCCTCCTCCAGGGCCACCAGGTCGCGCAGCTGGCCCACGTCGAAGCCACCCAGCCATTCCTCACCGCTGCCGACGATGTCGGCGGCCAGCCTGGATTTCTCCTCGATCATGCGGTCGATCTTCTCCTCCACCGAACCGCTGGTGATGAACTTGTGCACCAGCACCCGGTTGGTCTGGCCGATCCGGTAGGCCCGGTCGGTGGCCTGGTTCTCCACGGCGGGGTTCCACCAGCGGTCGATGTGGAACACGTGGCTGGCCCGGGTGAGGTTGAGGCCCACACCCCCGGCCTTGAGTGAGAGCAGGAACAGCTGGGGGCCGCGGGGATCCTCCTGGAAGCGGTCCACCATCGCCTGGCGGTCCGTCTTGCTGCTGCCGCCGTGCAGGAAGGGCACGTCCTGGCGCCAGCGCTGCTCCAGGTAGACCTTGAGCAGGTGGCCCCATTCGGCGAACTGGGTGAACAGCAGGGCCCGGTCGCCCGCCTCGATCACCTCCTCGAGGATCTCCTCCAGCCGCAGCACCTTGGCGCTGCGGGCGGCGAAGCCGCTGTCGACTCCGCTCTCCTTGAGGGCCAGGGCCGGGTGGTTGCAGATCTGCTTGAGCCGGGTGAGCAGGGCGAGCACCTGGCCGTGGCGCTGGCCCAGGGGGGCGCGGGCGATGGCATCGAGGCTCTCGTCCACGGTCTTGCGGTAGAGCTTCGTCTGCTCCGCCGACAGGCCCACCCATTCGCGCAGCTCCACCTTCTCCGGCAGGTCGGAGATGATCGAGCGGTCGGTCTTGAGCCGCCGCAGGATGAACGGCCCGACCCGGGCCTTGAGATCCCGCAGGGAACTCATGTCGCCGTAGCGCTCGATCGGCAGCCGGTAGCGCTGGCGGAAGAAGCCCTCCTCCCCCAGCACCCGCGGATTGAGGAAGTCCATCAGGGCCCACAGCTCGCTCACCCGGTTCTCGACCGGGGTGCCGGTGAGGGCGATGCGGAAGCGGCCCTGCTTGCCCGGACGGCCCAGGTCGCGGGCCGCCTGGCTCTGCTTGGCCGCCGGGTTCTTGATCGCCTGGGCTTCGTCGATCACGACGCCCTGCCAGTCGATGCTCTCCAGCAGTTCGCTGTCGCGCTGCAGCAGTCCATAGCTGGTGAGCACCAGATCCACCCCGTCCAGGGCCTTGGCCAGCTTTTCGGGGGTGGAGGGCCGGCGGGGTCCGTAGTGCTCCCGCACCTCCAGGTCCGGAGTGAAGCCTGCCGCCTCCCGCTTCCAGTTGGTGAGCACCGAGGTGGGGGCCACCAGCAGGACAGGTCGCTTCAGTTCCTGCTCCACCTTGAGGTGCTGCAGGAACGCGAGCAGCTGCACCGTCTTGCCCAGGCCCATGTCGTCCGCCAGGCAGGCCCCCTGGTCGAAGCGGTGCAGGAAGGCCAGCCAGCCCAGGCCCCGCTCCTGGTAGGGCCGCAGCTGGCCGGCGAAGCCCTCTGGAGCCGGCAGGGGATCGGGGGCCTTCTGCTGGTGGTACTGCTCCAGGACGGCGCTCAGCCGGGGCCCCGGGATGAAGCGATGCACCGGCAGCCGCATCAGGGTGTCGCCGTCGCTGGCCGTCAGCCGCAGGGCATCGTCGAGGCTGAGGACGGGATCGGCGGCGCAGAAGCGGGTGGCGTTCTTGTGATCGCTGGGCCGCAGCTCGATCCAGGCCCCCTTGTGCTGCACCAGCGGACTGCGCTTGGTGGAGAGACGCTCCAGGTCCTTGAGGGTGAGCGTGACCCCGCCGATCATCAGCTCCCACTTCCACTCGAGGCTTTCCCCCAGGGAGAAGCCGCGGGAACGGTCCGGCAGCTCGGCCTCGATCGCGAGTCCCAGCCGGCTGGCCAGCCCGCCGCTGAGGCTGGCCGGCAGCACCACGCCCACCCCCACGTCGCGCAACTGGACGGCGGCGGTGCGCACCAGCACGAAGGCCTCGGCCGGGGTGAGCTGCATGGTTTCCGGGGCCGCCGCATCGAGGCCCCGCCCGATCGGCTCGAACACCTGCAGGGCCCGGCCCAGCCCTTCCAGCAGCAGCTGGCCCGGCTCGGCCACATCCACCTCCCCAAGCTGGAGCCGGCCGTCGCCCGCATTCCAGACCGTGCGTGCCGGCACCCGCAGGCTTGGATCGGCCTCCGCCTGCAGGGAGAAGCGCAGCTCCCAGAGCTCCTCGCCCTCCTCGGGGGTGAACAGCTCCAGGCAGGCCCGGGCCGGTGCCACCCGCCCCGCCACCGCTTCGCGCCAGTGCTGGGTGGCCACCGCCAGCCGTTCCCGTTCCTCCTCGTCCAGTTCGAGCCGACCGGGGCCGGGGCCGAGGGCCTTCTGCCAGGCCCCCAGCAGGGGATCGAGGCCCTCGGCGGGGGGGCGGAAGCCGGCGCGCAGCTGGCCGTCGAGCAACGCCTCCAGCAGGCTGGCCACCCGCAGCCGGCCGCTGCCGGGTCGGCGGCAGGCCAGCCCCCCCTCCCCCGGCGCTCCGGGGGCCATGGCGCAGGTGGCCACCTGGGGCAGCCGGATGGCCAGTTCCTCCAGCCGGCGCCGGTCCCCTTCCCGGTTGAGCAGGGGCAGCCAGCGGGCCCGGTCCTCCTCCACCTGGGGCAGCCAGCGGCCGCGGGCGATCAGGCTCAGGGCCCAGCGCTCCAGATGGCTCCACCAGCGCAGGTCATCGGCCAGGCCGGGGTCGTCGCCGGAGAGGGGCAGCCCGGCGAGCCATTCGCCCGCCCCCGCCGGATCGAGGGCCAGCCCCTCCACCCGCCAGGGCCACCACTGCACCTCCTTCGGGATCGGCTCGCCCGCCTGCAGCGGCAGACCGCTCCAAGCCGCCAGACCCTCGCTGGCCGCCTTGCGGCGACCGCGGGCCCCCTGGCTGCGGCTGGGCAGGGTGAGCTGGGCCTCCGCCGGCCGGAAGGCCTCCGACCAGAGGCCATGGTCATCCAGCCAGGCGCCCAGATCGTCGACGCTGAGGGACAGGGGATGGTCGGGAACGGTGCGCAGCGGCGCTACCGGAGTGGCGACCCTCCAGGTGTCGGCCCAGAGCAGCAGCCGGCCGCCGGCCCCTTCCGGCGGAAACAGCCAGGTGGCATGGAGCAGGCTCATGGCCGCAGGGCAGGCAGGAGGCGCTGGGCGGCCTGCAGCAGCAAGGCGCTGCCGATCAGGGGAAGCCAGAGCGGCAACCAGCCGCGCAGCAGCTCAAGGATCGCGCCGACCGCGCCGCGGGCCAGGGGCTGGTGCAGGAGGGACTGGATCTCCGGGACCGGCAGGACCAGGGCGGAGATCGGCACGGGGCCTCCGAGGCTGCGGATGCCGCAGACCGCCCCCACCAGGCCGGCGGCCAGGTGGTCGTCATCCGGATCGACGCGCTGGAGGTGAAAGGCCAGCAGGCCGTAGAAGAAGCCGCAGCCCGCCGACCGCAGCCCACTCTCCAGGCCGGCCGGCAGGCCGATCAGGGCGGCGGCGAACCCGCCCAGCAGCGCCCACGACAGGGACTGCAGCCGCAGACGGGCACGGGAATCGTCGGACGCCTGGGTCAACGGCAAGGCCATGGCGATGGCCCGATCATGCCTGGCCACCGGCAGGCTTACATTATTCATTGGCTCTGGCCAGTGCTACGGGTCAGCCAGTCCACCGCTGCTCCAGCAGCACATCAGAGCACTGCTCCAGCAGCACATCAGAACACTGCTCCAGCAGCTCAACAGAACGTCTCTCCAGCACGGCCACTGGGCCACGGCCGCAGGCCGTTGTTGCCGTCACGGCTTTCCGGTGTTTCCCTGATTCCAGTCACGCTTCACTGCTGCCGGGCAGGGAAGGGACCCCCACCACGGTTGGCCACCCCCTTGAGCGCCGCCCATCCGCCACCGCACGCCTCCGATGCCCACCAGGCACGGCGCGCGCTGCCGGAGATGCTGCAGATCGCAACCGCCATCAGCGGTGCGGTCAACCTGCCGGCCCTGTTGCGGCAGATCCTTTCCAGCTCCAGGGATCTCACCCTCAGCGACGCCGGCAGCATCTACCTGGTGGAGGAGGGGAAAGGGGAGAAGCAGCTCTGGTTCACCGCCTTCCAGAACAGCTCCCTGGCCGCAGGGGGGACCGGCATCGACGCCAGCCTGCTGGATGTGCGCTTCCCGATCACCCCCGAGCGACTGGTGGGCTGGACGGCCCTGCACGGCGAGGCGCTCAACCTGCCCGACGTCTACGCGATTCCCGCCGACCGCCCCTACCACTTCGACGCCGAACTGGATCGCCGCATGGGCTACCGGGCGGTGTCGATGCTGGTGGTGCCGCTGCGGACCATGGCCGGGGAGGTGGTGGGGGTGATGCAGCTGATCAACAGGAAGCGGGAGTCCTCCTCGCTGCTCACCCCTGAAACGGCCGCCTCGCTGGTGCGCCCCTACGACGCCGGCGACCAGCAGCTGATCGAGGCCCTGGCCGCCCTGGCGGCGGTCTGTGTCGAGCGCACCCAGGCCCTGGAGGGGCAGCAGCGGCAGATCGATTCGATGATTGCCCTGCTGGCCGGAGCGATCGATGCCCGCAGTTCCCACACCGGCCGCCACTGCTCCCGGGTGCCGGAGCTGGCGCTGCTGCTGGCGGAAGCGGCGGAGGCCACCCAGGACGGACCGCTGGCCCCCTTCCGCTTCAAGGGGGAGGCGGAGCGCCGGGAGTTCCGCACGGCGGCCTGGCTGCACGACTGCGGCAAGATCGTCACCCCCGAGGCGGTGGTGGAGAAGGCCACCAAGCTGGACGCCCCCGCCAACCGGCTGCACGAGATCCGCACCCGCTTCGAGGTGCTGCTCCGGGATGGACGCATCGCCATGCTCGAGGGTCTGCTGGCGGGCGGCGATCCGGACGCCCTGGAGCGGGAGTACGCCCGGCTGGAGCAGGAGCTGCAGCAGGATTTCGCCTGCGTGGCCCGCTGCAACCTGGGCAGCGAAGGCACCGATCCGGAGGATCTCGCCCAGCTCCGGCGGCTGGCGGAGCGCACCTGGTGGCGCCATTTCGATGACCGGATCGGCCTGGGCTGGGAGGAGCAGACCCGGTACAGCGGGCCGCCGCCGCCCCTGCCCGCCCGGGAGTCCCTGCTCAGCGACGCCCCCCACCAGCGCATCCCCCGGCCGCCTGAGGAGGTGCCGGAGGCCCGCTGGGGGTTCAACCTGGCGGTGCCGGAGCTGCTCTACAACCGCGGCGAGCTCTACAACCTCTCGGTGGCCAGGGGCACCCTCACCCCCGAGGAGATCTACAAGATCCGCGAGCACATGATCCACACGATCGTGATGCTGGAGAGCATGACGTTCCCCCCCTCCCTGGCCCGCGTCGCGGAGATCGCGGGGGGGCATCACGAGACCCTCGACGGCCGCGGCTACCCTCGGGGCCTGGGGGCGGAGCAGTTGTCGATCCCGGCCCGGATCCTGGCCATCGCCGACATCTTCGAGGCCCTGACCGCCGCCGATCGGCCCTACAAGCGGGGCATGCCCCTGTCCCAGTCCCTGGCGATCCTGGCCGGTCTGCGGGATCGCGGCCGCATCGACGCGGACCTGTTCGCGCTCTTCCTGCGATCCGGCGTGTACCTCACCTATGCGGAGCGATTCATGGCCGCCGACCAGATCGATCCGGTGGATCTGGACGCCCTGCTGGGGCCCCATGCCTGACCAGCCCCATTCCAACGTCATCCAGGAGCTGCTGGGCGAGCTTCACGCCTCCTTTGCCGGGGTCCGGGAGGGGCGGGTGGCCGATTACATCCCCGAGCTGGCCAAGGCCTGCCCCGACGACTTCGGCATCGTCATCGCCACGTCGGGCGGGAGGATCTACGAGATCGGCGACACCAGGAAGGAGTTCACGATCCAGTCGATCTCCAAGCCGTTCATCTACGCCCTGGCGCTGAAGATGCTCTCCTTCGACGTCATGGCCAGCAAGATTGACGTGGAGCCCTCCGGGGAAGCCTTCAACGCCATCAGCCTGGATCCGGACTCCGGCAAGCCGCGCAACCCGATGATCAACGCCGGGGCGATCGCCGCCTCCGCCCAGATCTGTGACGCCCACCCCGGCGGGGCCGTCGACCTGCTGCTGGAGTATTTCGCCGAGCTGGCCGGCCGGCCCCTGACGATCAACGAGGCCGTCTACCGCTCGGAGAAGGAGACGGGCCACCGCAACCGCGCCATCGGCCACCTGCTGCGCAACTTCAACATCATCGAATCGGATCCGGAGCCGGCCCTCGACCTCTATTTCCGCCAGTGCGCCATCTCCGTCACCTGCCGCGACCTGGCCGTGATGGCCGCCACCCTGGCCTGCCAGGGCCGCAATCCCTTCACCGGCGGCCAGCCCCTCTCCTATGACATCACCGTGCGGGTGCTGGCCCTGATGGGCACCTGCGGCATGTACGACTTCGCCGGGCAGTGGCTCCATGACGTCGGCATCCCGGCCAAGAGCGGCGTCGCCGGCGGCGTCATGGCGGTGATCCCGGGACGGCTCGGCATCGCCACCTATTCACCGCCCCTCGACGGTTTCGGCAACAGCGTCCGGGGGGTGGCTGTCTGCCGCCAGCTGTCGGTGGGGGTGGGACTGAGCCTGTTCAATCAGTACTACCAGGTCGATGCCACGATCCGCCGCTCCTACCAGGGCTCCCAGCGCAAATCGCGCCGCTGGCGCAGTGAGCGGGAGCTGGAGATCCTGGCCCCCCACCGGGACGAGGTGCGCATCATTCACGTGCAGGGGGTGCTCGATTTCGGCGGCATCGAGCAGCTGGCCGCCGAGCTGGTGCGGCTCAGCGGCGACGTGCGCATCCTGATCCTCGATCTGGCCCACGTGACCGAGTGTCCGATGGAGTCCTCGGGGCTGCTGGACCGCCAGCTCTGTTCCCTGGAGGATCAGGGGGTGGAGATCCTCCTGTCGCGGGCCGGCCGGCTGCCCCTGGTGTCCAGGGCCGGCTGGGCCATCACCGAACGGATCGATGCCTACGAGCACCTGGATTCGGCCCTCGAGGCCGCCGAGGAGCTGCTGCTCACCTGGTACGCCCCCGCGGCCGACGGGGACAACAGCGCCGACGATGACCTGGCGGATCAGGGTGTCCTGGCCGCCCTGGGGGCGGACCACCGGCGGATCCTGGCGGAGCGCCTGGTGAGGCGATCGTTCATGGCGGGGGATTTCGTGATCCGCCGGGGGGATCCCGGCGACGAGCTGTTCCTGGTGCGGACCGGCTCCTTCGACATCGCCCTCGACATCAAGACCGGCGATGGACTCAGCCATTCCACCCGGCTGGCCACCTTCGGCCCCGGGCTCTGCTTCGGCGAGATCGGCTTCGTGGCCCAGACGCCGCGCACCGCCGACATCATCGCCACCCGCCCCGGCGAGTGCTGGGTGCTGCACCGCAACGCTTTCGATGACCTCTGCGCCAGCCATCCCGACGTGGTGATCGCCCTGCTAAAGGCGCTCACCTGCGACATCGGCGCCAAGCTCAGCCAGACGAGCGTCCAGCTGACGCTGATGGAGCACTACTGAGGCCGGCGGAGCGACCCCGGGCCCCCGCGCTGGGCGATCATGCCTGTCCCAGCACCTCTCCCTGCGTTGTCGTGATGGCTGCCGATCCCACCCGCCCCAGGCCCCGCAGCGGAGCCGAGATCCGGGAGGCCTTCCTCGCGTTCTACGAACGGCAGGGGCACCGGCGGATGGCCAGCGCCTCCCTGGTGCCCGACGACCCGACGGTGCTGCTCACCATCGCCGGCATGCTGCCCTTCAAGCCGGTGTTCCTTGGCCAGGCGCCGCCACCGGCTCCCCGGGCCACCAGCAGTCAGAAGTGCATCCGCACCAACGACATCGAGAACGTGGGCCGCACGGCCCGGCACCACACCTTCTTCGAGATGCTGGGGAACTTCTCCTTCGGCGACTACTTCAAGGAGGAGGCGATCGCCTGGGCCTGGGAACTCACCACCGAAGTCTTCGGCCTCGATCCGGCCAACCTGGTGGTCAGCGTCTTCCGGGAGGACGACGAGGCCGCCGCCATCTGGCGTGACGCCGTGGGGGTGGACCCGAAGCGGATCATCCGCATGGACGAGGCCGACAACTTCTGGGCTTCCGGCCCCACCGGCCCCTGCGGCCCCTGCTCGGAGATCTACTACGACTTCCACCCGGAACGGGGCGACGACGGCATCGACCTGGAGGACGACAGCCGCTTCATCGAGTTCTACAACCTGGTGTTCATGCAGTACAACCGCGACGCGGCAGGCACCCTCACGCCCCTGGCCCGGCGCAGCATCGACACCGGCATGGGTCTGGAGCGCATGGCCCAGATTCTGCAGCAGGTTCCGAACAACTACGAGACCGACCTCATCTATCCGCTGGTGGAAGCCGCCGCCGCGCTGGCAGGGGTCGATTACCGCGCCCTCGACCCCCGCGCCCAGACCTCCCTCAAGGTGATCGGCGACCACAGCCGGGCCATCACCCAGCTGATCGCCGACGGCGTCACCGCCTCCAACCTGGGCCGGGGTTACGTGCTGCGCCGCCTGCTGCGCCGGGTGGTGCGCCACGGCCGGCTGCTGGGCATCGACCGTCCCTTCCTGGCGGTCATGGGGGAGGCGGCGATCGCCCTGATGGCCCCGGCCCATCCCCAGCTGCCGGAGCGCCGCGAGGTGATCCTGGCCGAGCTGGTGCGGGAGGAGGCCCGCTTCCTGGACACCCTGGAGCGGGGCGAGAAGCTGCTGGCCGAGGTGCTCGCCGCCCGGCCGGAGCGCATCAGCGGCGACGCGGCCTTCGAGCTCTACGACACCTACGGCTTCCCGCTGGAGCTCACCGCGGAGATCGCCGAGGAGCACGGCCTGACGGTGGATCTGGACGGCTTCGAGGCGGCCATGGAGCGCCAGCGCCAGCGGGCCAAGGCGGCGGCCGTGAGCATCGACCTCACCCTCCAGGGGGCGATCGAGCAGGTGGCCGGCGCCCTCGAGCCCACCGACTTCCGTGGCTATGGGGCCCTCGACCAGGCGGCCTGCGTGCTGGCCCTGGTGGTGAACGGGGAGCCGGCCACCGCCGCCGCCGCCGGCGATGCGGTGCAGATCGTGCTCGACAGCACCCCCTTCTACGGCGAATCGGGCGGCCAGGTGGGCGACCGGGGCGTGCTGCTGGCCGGGGAGGGGGCCGCCGGGGTCGGGGGAGGCCTGATCGTGGCCATCGAGGCGGTGAGCCGCAACCGCAGCGTGTTCGTCCACAGCGGACGGATCGAGCGCGGCCGTCTGGCGGTGGGCGATGTGGTGCAGGCCCGGGTGGATCGCAGCTGCCGCCGCCGCGCCCAGGCCCACCACACCGCCACCCACCTGCTGCAGGCGGCCCTGAAGCAGGTCGTCGATGACGGCGTCTCCCAGGCGGGCTCCCTGGTCGATTTCGACCGGCTGCGCTTCGACTTCCACTGCCCCCGGGCCCTGACCCCGGCCGAACTGGAGCAGATCGAGGACCTGGTCAACGGCTGGATCGCCGAGGCCCACCCCCTGGAGGTGGCGGAGATGGCCCTGGAGCGGGCCCGGGCCGCCGGGGCCGTGGCCATGTTCGGTGAGAAGTACGGCGAGGTGGTGCGGGTGGTGGACGTGCCCGGTGTCTCGATGGAGCTCTGCGGCGGCACCCACGTGGCCAACACCGCCGAGATCGGCCTGTTCCGGATCGTCGCCGAGACGGGGGTGGCGGCGGGCATCCGCCGCATCGAGGCCGTGGCGGGTCCCGCCCTGCTCCCTTACCTGCGGGAGCGCGACCGGGTGGTGCGCGAGCTGGCCGACCGCTTCAAGGCCCAGCCCGGCGATATCCTCGAGCGGGTGGCCCTCCAGGGAGAGGAGCTGCGGGCCAGCCTCAAGGAACTGGCGGCGGCGCGGGGGGCCCTGGCGGCGGCCAAGGCCAGCGCCCTGGCGGAGCGGGCCGAAGCGCTCGGTTCCCATCGGCTGCTGGTGGAGCGCCTCGATGGCGTCGACGGCGCCGGCCTCCAGGAGGCGGCCCAACGCCTGCAGCAGCAGCTCGGGGAGGGGGCGGCGGTGGTGCTCGGCGGCCTGCCGGACCCGGCCGATCTGGGCAAGGTGATCCTGGTGGCGGCCTTCGGCTCCGCGGTGGTGGCCGCCGGGGCCAAGGCGGGGGCCTTCATCGGCGGCATCGCCAAGCTTTGCGGCGGCGGTGGCGGCGGTAGGCCCCAGCTGGCCCAGGCGGGGGGACGGGACGGCGCCGCCCTCGATGGGGCGCTGGTGGAGGCCCGTCGGCTGCTGGCTGCCCAGCTGGCTGGCGGCTGAAACTTGCTGGCTGAGGCTCAGAAGCGGTAGTTCACCCGGGTGTAGAGCCCCTGGCCCAGGAGCCAGTCGTTCCAGGGGCCCAGGTTGTCGGTGGTGGAGAAGGGCACGGCCCAGCCCAGCTCCACCGACCAGTGGTTGCTGGCCAGCCAGCGCAGCAGCAGGCCGCCGGAGCCCACCGTGTCGCCGAAGCTGCCACCGCTGAAGTTCGTGCGGATGCCGCCGGCCCCGATGAAGGGGACGAGCTGGAGAGCACTGGTCTTGCTGTCCCAGAAGGTCCAGACCGCTTCGGTGCTGGCCAGCCAGCCGCTGTCGCCGCTGATCAGCTGGCCGGGCAGCCCGCGCAGCCCCACATCGGAGCCGAGGGTGAACTGCATCGAGGAGGTCAGCGGGGCAAAGGCCAGCTGGGCGGCGGTCCGCAGGTTGACCTGCCAGCGGGGGGAGACCGTCCAGGAGGCGGAGAGGAAGCCGCCGATGGCGGTGGCCCGGCCCGCCACGATGCCCGCTTCGGCCAGTTCCTGGCGCTGGACGGTCGGGGTCGCCGCGGCGACCCCCTGCAGCAGGTAGGCGCTGCCGCTCCAGCTGCTGTGGCGGCCGGCGCCGCTGCCGTTGACGCCCAGCCGCAGGTAGCCGCCGGCGGGGGCGCGGACGCTGGCGGGCACCGAGACCGGCAGGGCGCTGCCCTGCTCGTAGATGTTGCTGCGGCTGTTGCTGTAGCCGGCGAAGAGACTCCAGCGCTGGCTGAGGGATTCGCGGAACACCCACTCGAACTGGGCCAGGGCCTGGTACTGGTTCGTGGAGAACCCGTCGGCGGGGGCCGGCAGTTCCACCAGGTTGCGGCGGCTGAAGCCGATGCCGCCGGTGAGGCTGAGGTTGTCGCTGAAGGGGTAGGTGTAGCTGAGGGAGGCGATGGCGGCGCCCAGCTCGGGGGTGTCGGTGGCATCGAGCTCGCCGTAGACCAGCAGGGTGTCCCCGCGCCGCAGCAGGCTCGGCTTCAGCAGCGTGGCCACGGCGCGGAACTCCCCCGAGCCGCTGTTCCCGTCGTTGCGCAGGGACAGATCCCCCTGCCAGGGCTCCCGGGAGGGCTCCACGGCAACGCGGAACACCCCTTCGGAGGGGTCGCTGCCCAGCCGGGCCAGGGTGCCCCGCACGCTCTCGATTCCCGGCTGCCGTTTGAGCAGCTGCAGCTGCAGCTCCACCGTCGACAGCCGCAGGATCTGGCCCCGCAGGGGGCGCAGCAGCCGGCCGACGCGACGGTTCAGCCAGGGATCGCTGCCGGAGACCTGGATGCCGACCACACGGCCTTCCACCACATCGAGATACCCCGGCGCCGGGTCGCTCCCCACATAGACCCGGCTGCTGACGTACCCGTCGAAGACGAGCCGGGTGCTCAGGGCCACGGCGCAGGCCTTGAGCCGCTCCTGGGGATCGATGATCCGGCTGCATTCGGCCAGGATCGTGCGCACCTGCTCGGGGGTGTAAAGCGTCAGCCCGCGGATCTCCGGCAGGGGGGCCGGTGCCAGGGAGGTGGGGAGCTGGGGGGCCGGTTCCGGGGCGGCGGGGCCAGCGCCGGCTGGCGGGGCTCCGCCGCCGTCGGGCTGGGGGGCGGGAGTCTCCAGGGGGCGGACGTCGACCGGAGGGGCCGGCTGGGGCTGGGCGGGAGAGGGCCGTTCCAGCTGGCTGGGCGGGCCCGGAAGGCGGATCGGGCCATCCTGCAGGGGCGGAGCCACCAGCTGGGCGAGAAGGAGGAGCATGCAGGGTGGGCCGAATTCCCGCTCAGAAAGAGAGGCTGGTAGCTTGCTGAGGTGTTGATGAGATCAGGCGGACTAACACCTGAGGCGTGAATGATGACCCAGCAAGTGGTTCAGCCATCGGCGCCTAGGGAACTTACCTGCTGTGGTCGAGAGTGGGGCTAATCTTGAGTAACAACCGCTACTTTTTGCCCGGCGAGTTGGTCCGAATCCGCCTCATTTGTCCGGCATGGCTGACGCAACGGCGGTCCCGCCTCGTGCCTCTGGGGCTCGCGGTCGTGCTGGGCCTGCTGGCTTCTCCCGTCGCCGCCGGTGAGATCACCGCCACCGGCGGGATCCTCGGACTCGGCAGTGTGGTCAATGGCCAACTCGGCGGCAGCTGCTCCGGCGGGGCCTGTGCGATCCGTGGGGGCACCTCCGCCGGGGCCAACCTCTTTCACCGTTTCTCCGCCTTCGACACCCGCGGGGCGATCACGGGGGTCACCCTCGATGTGGGTGGGCATCGCAACGTGATGGTGGGGGTCACCCACCCCCTGGGCAGCTTCATCGACAAGGCCGTCACCCTCAGCGGTCCGGCCAACCTGGTCTGGCTCTCCCCGGGGGGGCTCCGACTCAGCGGCGCCGGCACGTTCACCAACGTCCAGCAGCTCAACCTGACCACCGCCACCACGTTGCGGGTGGGTGACGGGCGTTTCGACGTGCTCGGCACCACGGCCGCCGCCGCCACCGCCTTGACGGGCACTCCGCTTCTGGGCCTGTCCGGTCTCAGCACCGACCCGGCCAGCCTGGGTCAGCTGGGCCTCTCCGCCCAGGGGGACCTGGCCATCGACGGCGGCCTGCTCACCGTTGATGGCGGCCTGCTGCTGGATGCCCAGGGCGGCCACGTGCTGCTGGGGGGATCCCGGCTGCAGGCGCCTGGGGGCACTGTGGCCCTGCAGGGGCAGGCGGTGTCGCTCCAGGACAGCACGGTGGAGGTCTCCGGTCCGGCCGGGGGCAGCATCCTGGTGACCGGTGACCGGGTCTCCATGGCCGGCTCCAGCCTGCGGGCGGATGCCAGCGGGGCCGGCCGCGGCGGGCGCATCGAGATCCTGGGCAAGGACCTGGCCGAGGTCCATGGCGTCATCAGTGCCCGGGGCGGTCCCCAGGGCGGCGATGGCGGCTTCGTCGAAACCTCGGCCAGCAGGCTGGCACTCTCCACCGCCCCGGATCTGTCGGCGGCGCGGGGGCGGGGCGGCACCTGGCTGATCGATCCCCGCGACATCGACATCGTTCCCAGCGGATCCGGTGGCGGCCCTCCGCCCGGCGGTTCCGGAGGCGGACTGCCGGGCTCGGCGTCGCTGATCGATGTGGGGCTGATCAACACCGCCCTCAACGGCGGCCAGACGGTGATCGTGGACACCACCGACCCCGCCGCGACCCAGTCGGGGACCATCTCCCTGCTGGCCCCGGTGCAGAAGACGGCCGGGACGAATTCCACCCTGGAGCTGCGGGCCGACGGCAACATCCAGATCAACGTCCCGGGCGTGGATCCCACGGCCTTCTCGAACACTTCCGCAACCGGGAGGCTGGACGTCAATCTCTGGTACCAGAAAGGAGCCGATCCCTCGGTCCCCGTGGGAGCGATCAGTTGGCAAAAGGGCGCGGTGGACATCAACACCGGAACCCTGCGCACCTTCCAGGGGGCGTCGCGGATCGACGGCAACATCGAGCTGACGGGAGCCTTCGAACCGTTCAATCTCGTTTCGGGCACCGTTCGCACCGGTGAATTCACCTGGAGTCCGACGAGTTTCGGTGCCATTCAGCTGTCGCGGTTCAATGAAACCAGGCCGGCCGTTCTGGATATCTCCAGGCGTTATGTCCAGGGGCCCGGCCGCTCGGTCACCGCCTTCTCGAGGGCTCTGCTGCAGATCGGCCCTTCGACCCGGAGCAGCCTGATCGACCGCGGCACGGTCACGGATTTCACACCCGTCAAGACCACCCTGATCAATGTCGCCACCGGGGCGACCCTGGCGCTCAATCAGGCCACGATCGCTGGCCCGAATCTGGCCGTGGAGAGCGGCGCCCAGCTCCAGCTGACAGGGGCCAACCAAGTGGCGGCCCTCGACAACGCCGGATCGATCGTGATCGCTCCTGGCTCCACCCTCGACCTGGAGAGTGCGGCCGTCTCCCCCGGGGCCTCGATCGTCCTGCAGGGCAATGGTTCGGCGCGGCTCCGGATCGACGGCGCCGCCTTCCGCAATGAAGGAACGATCCAGGGATCCGGCCTGATCGAGGTGGGCTCCGGTCTGGGGACGTTCACCAACGGAAACTCCCTGCTGCCGGGGGCACCGGAGGCGTTGCTCGATCCGGTCGGCGCGCTGCAGATTCGTGCCCGCAGCCTCACGCTGGAGCCCAACAGCCGGCTGCTGTTCGATCTCTCCACCCCCGACCAGCTCTCCGTCTTCGGCGACACCCTCCTCGGCGGGGGGCTGGAGGTGGCGTCGCCGCCGGTCGTGGGGGTCATCACCCCTTTCGAGCTGATTCGGGCCCGCGGCATCTCCCTCGCCTTCGATCCCGCCCAGATCGTCCTGCCGATCGGTTTCACGCTTCAGGGCGTCGTCGCGACCGGCGATCCCCAGCTGCCATTCAGCTTCGGCGGCAATGTGGCGGCGACGCCGCCGCCGCCCCCGGCCCCGCCCGATCCGTCCGTCATCCCCACCCCGCCCGTCACGCCCCTTCCACCCCAGGCGGTCACGCCTCCGGCGACCCCGACACCGTCCTCCCCGCCGAGCCCCTCGAGCCCGCCGGCCCCGTCGTTCCTCCTGCCCGATCTCGGCTATCGCATCTTTCCGTCGACCCAGACAACCCCCTTCGGCTCCACCGTCAGCAGCAACCGGCGCGGGGTGGGCTCCGATGCCCTGGCGGTGAACCTCTCGGAGGCGGATTTCAGTCTCACCGGCGGGTCGGTGCCGGTGCCCGGCCCCCTCACCACCACCACCAGCAGCCTCTCCACTTCCCAGGTGGCCGCGGCGATCACCGACGGCGATCAGCAGCGCACCGAGGACGTGCGCCGGACCCTCGGGGATGTGGGAATGGCCGGAGATTCCGGCGGAACCCTGCGTCTCGAGGAACTGCAGCAACTGCTGAGCAAGGCCTCCCAGAAGGGGGACCGGGATGACGAGCGCTTCAATCCGGCGGTGCTGATGGTGTCCTTCACCGAACAGAAGCCCACCGCGGGCGAGGAGCCCAAGGCCGCCGACGCCAGCGGCAAGAAACCGGCCAACTCGTTCCTCGATCTGATCCTGCTCAGCCGCCGGGGGGAGCCCGTCGGCAAACGTGTCGAGCTCTCCAGGGAACGCTTCGGGGAGCAGCTGCGGGCGCTCTACCGCCAGCTGGCCCGCCTCGAGCCCCTCCAGGTGGAGAATCCGGACTCCCCGTCACGGCAGATCCACCGGGCCCTGATCGAGCCCATTGCGGCGGAACTCCGGGCCAAGGGCATCACCACCCTGGTGATCGTCGCCGACCGGGGCCTCCAGGGCCTCCCCTTCGCCGCCCTCCACGACGGCACCAGCTATTTCGGTGATCGCTACGGCTTCTCGATCACCCCGTCCCTCAACCTCACCTCCTTCGGCCCTCCGCGCCAGACCCGGGGGCGGGTGCTGGCGGCGGGTGCCTCGGAGTTCGAGGGGCTCAGCCCCCTGCCCCTGGTGCCCGAGGAACTGGCCGGCATCCCGGAGGGGGTCGGGGTCGACCGTTTCCTCAACAAGAACTTTTCCCCGGAGGTGCTGCTGAGCCGGGCTGCCGACCCGCGCTACGAGCGTCTGCACGTGGCCACCCACGCTGAATTCCTGCCCGGTGGCCCCTCCCAGGCCCGCATCTACACCGGCACCGGCTCGGTGACCCTGCAGGAATTCGCCCGCCTGCGCCAGCAGCGCAGCGGCAGCCCGCTGGAACTGTTCGTGCTCAGCGCCTGCCGCACGGCCCTGGGCGACAGCGACAGCGAACTCGGATTCGCCGGCCTGGCCCTGCAGGCGGGATCCCGCAGCGCCATCGGCACGCTCTGGTATGTCGATGATGTCGCCACCTCCGCCTATTTCCTGCAGCTTTATCGCTTCCTCGACCAGGGGATGCAGAAAGCCGATGCCCTGCGGGCCACGCGCCAGGCCATGTCCACTGGCAAGGTGCGGCTGGAAGGCGATAAGGTCATCGGGTCCGATGGCGTTCCCCTTCTCACGGAGCTGAGCCCATCCCAGCGGCGTCGGATTGCGGCAGGCGTGACCCATCCCTACTTCTGGGCCGGGGTTCAGTTGATCGGGACTCCCTGGTGAGGCCTCACCCACGGGTTCCTGGGCCCGGTCCCTTTCCCCTGCCTCATCTGACGAGCCTCTCCGGCCATCCCGGTTCTTCATTCCGTGCCTGATCTTCCAGCCGTCTTCAACGTCTTTCTGATGCTGGCGATGGCCCATTTCGTCGGAGACTTCGGGCTCCAGAGCGATCGCATGGCCCGGGAGAAATGCCCGGGCTGCGGTGTGACCCTCGGCTGGGGTTGGTGGCTCACCTCCCATGCCGCCATCCATGGTTTTCTGGTGGGAGCCATCACCCAGTCACCCCTTTTGGGTGTGGCAGAGTGGGTCGTGCATCTTTTGATTGACTTCGGCAAATGCCGTCGTCTCTGGAGCCTGTGGTTCGATCAGGCGCTGCACATCATCACCAAGCTCCTCTGGGCCTGGCTGGCCATCCAGCATGCCAAGCCTGGGTTCTGGTTGTCATGAAACGTTGCCGTCAACTGTGGTCATGAAGACAGTTTTCATGCAGAAATCGGTTATTCAGAAAGCGATCCTGGACAGAGGGGCCATGAACAAAGCCGGTGCCGACCATCGCCAGGCTGCCTTTCACACGGCTGCCCGTCACACGGCTGGAGTTCGCCCAGGCCGTACGGGCCTGATGGTGCTGGCGGCCGGCCTGCTGACCCTGGCCCCGCTGGCGGTGCTTGAGCCGCCGCAGGCGCAGGCCCAGAGCGAACTGCGCAAGACCTTCCCGGGGCGCCGCGTCGGCGGAGGAACCCGCGGTGACTGCTCCAGCCGCCTGCTGGCCCACCTGGTGCCCGACAGCAGCGTCTTCGCCCCCGGCAAGGACCGCTACCTCGGCCTGCTCGAAGGCCCCAGCGCCTCCCCCAGCCCGCTGGAAATCACCTTCCGGCCCCTGAGCGGACGCGGCACCGCGGATGGTTCGATGGCCTCGGGCCAGCGCCGGGTGCTGCCGGCCTCCGGCCCGGGCATCACCCTGATCAGCCTCCCCTCGGTGAAGGTGCCGACGATGTGGGAGTCGAGCTATCTCTGCCCCGGGGCCGCGGCGACCGCCACCCCCGCCGATCCGCTCAGCTTCGTCGCCGCCGAATCACCGCCGGCCCTCAGCCTGCTGGTGACCGAAGCCTCGAAAGAGGATGGGGCCGTGCAGGCCTCCCTGGCGAAGCTGCGCCGCTCCTGCGGTGCCAGCGTGCCCCGGGCAGAGGTCGGCACCGCCTTCGGTCTGTCCGACCTGATCACGGCCCAGTGGCCCGAGCAGATTCCAGTGCGCTGTCCCGCCTGAGTCCACCCCGCAGCTCCCAGATCCGCAGGGGCTCGGTGCGTCCCTTGACGTTCAGCTCCCCCCAGTCGAGCCACTCCAGCGGCAGGCCCTTGGGCAGCAGATCCACCGTGCTGGAGGACACCAGCACCCGGCAGAGATTGGTCTGACGCTGCTTCTCGAGGCTCTCCAGCCTTGCGGCGCAGTTCACGGCGTCGCCGATCACGGCGTACTCCAGCCGTTCGCTGCTGCCCATCGATCCGGCCAGCACGGCGCCGGAATGGACACCGATACGGAGACCCATCGCCGGCAGTCCCTCCTTCTGGAGCTCCTCGTTGAGGTTGTCCACGGCCCGCTGGATGGCCAGGGCGGCATCGATGGCCGCCTTGGCATCGGCCTCCTCGCCGCTGCTCAGGGGGGCCCCGAAGACCGCCAGCAGGCCGTCGCCGGTGAACTTGTTGACCATCCCGCCCCGGCGCGTGATCGCGGGGACGAACAGGGCCATGCCCCGGTTCAGCCAGTCGAGCAGCTCTCCAGGACTGAGTCGTTCCGACACGCTCGTGAACGAGCAGGTGTCCGACATCAGCACGGTGACCGGCAGCTGCCGACCCTCGAAGCGCCCGTCGCTGAGCAGGCCATCGCGTTGGTTCCAGAGCTGGCGCGCCACGGCCGGGGAGGTGGTCTGGCCCAGGAGCCGCTCGATCTGCTGGCGCTGCTTCTGGCTGGAGGCACCGCGGCGCACCCAGCCCGCGCCGGCCATGGCGATGAACCCCGTCAGGGGCAGGCTCAGGCCCACCCAGACGAAGTTGTAGAGCAGCAGCACGGCGCCACCGACCATCAGGCTGGCCACCAGCCCCACCACGAGCACGCTGCGGCGCAGCAGCACGAAGGCTTCCCCCAGCACGATCCCCAGCACCACCGCCACCACTTCGGCGACCCGCTCCACCCAGCCCGGCAGCGTCCGCAGGCGCCGGGGGTCGCCGGCGACGCTGCGGTCCATGAGGGCGGCCAGGCGATGGGCATGGATCTCGACGCCCGGCACCAGCAGTTGACTGGCCCCGAGGGTGGAGCGGGTCTGGGGCACCGGGAACAGGTCCCGCAGGCTCGGCGCGGTGCTGCCGATCAGCACGATGTGGCCACGGATCTGGTCGGCGGGGATCGGCCGGCGGCCGAGCACATCCTGGAGGTTCCAGAGGTGGAAGCTGCCGAGCTGGTGGAAGGACAGCATCTGCTGGTATCCAGCGGCATCGAGCTGGTCGTAGCCCCCCGACGCCGGATCCAGCCAGGGGCCCGGTTCGGTCCCCTTCTCGAGCCGCTGCCGCAGGCTCCGCTGGCCCTTGCCCACCTCCAGCAGGCGCAGGGCCAGCGACACGGTGGCTTCGTCCTGCCCGGCCACATGCACCAGATCGCGGCGGAGCACCCCGTCGGTATCGAGCACCAGATCGTTGAACCCCTGGCGATCGGCCGGCGTCCCGGGCACCGGGCCGATGGCTTCGGCCACGTTGAAGATCGAAACGAGGCGGGGATTGGTGCGGAACCGTTCGCGCAGGCAGGCCTGGTCGGGGCCCACGCCCTGATCGCGGTAGATGTCGAGGCCGATCGCCACAGCCCCTCCGGCGTTCAGCCGGTCGATCGCCTCGCACAGCACCCGATCGTCGATGGGAAAGCCGTAGGTGGCCAGGTCCGATTCGTCGATGCCGATGATCGTGATCGGCTTGTCCGTGCCCGGCGGCGCCGGACGCAGGCTGGTGATCAGGTCGTAGAGCAGCAGGTTGAGGGTTTCGTTGATGGGGCTGCGCTGCAGTGCCAGGAGCAGCAGGCCGGCGGCGGCGTAGGGGACGAGCGAGCGGAGGCCATCCCCCAGATGCAGGGCCTTCAGCCGGGCCAGCCAGGTCGCTGCCTTGGAGTCGGGCGGGGTTCCGCTGTCCATCAGCTGCCCTTGAAGGCGTAGAAGAGTCGCTTCATGGTGTCCAGCAGAGCATTGGAGCGCTCGGTGCGCTGTTCGCGGTCGAGGCTCTTCAGTTCCGCCTGGCGCTCCTGGACCATGGCGGCGAAGCGCTCCAGCAGGTCCGGATTCTCGTCCAGCAGGCCACTGATGCTGTCCCGGCCCACCTCCAGCAGCAGGCACTCCTCGGTGGCCCGCACCGTGGCGCTGCGCGGGGCGTCGAGGAAGAGGGTCATCTCGCCGAACACCTCACCCGGCCCCAGCTGGCGCACGGCCACGGTGTTGCCCGGCTCCAGCTCCTTGAGGATCTCCACGCTTCCCCGCAGCACGTGGAACATCGAGCGCCCCTCGGCACCCTCCTGCACCACCGCCTCGCCGGGTCCGTAGGCCACCAGGTGGCTGCCTTCCACCAGGGTTTGCAGCTGCTCGCCGCTCAGCTCGGTGAAGATGCCCTCGCTGGCCAGGGTCTGGCAGCACAGCTGGGGGGAGGGCCGGGCGGGGAGCTGGGGCCGGTCCCGGGAGCGGCGGGGCTGCAGCTCACGCACCGGGAAGGGGATGCTCTGGCCTTCCCGGGCCAGGGCATACCAGATCTGCTCGAGCAGGTCGCTGCGCAGGTCGCCGATGGCGCCGTCCCCCAGCTCCCGCTGCCACACCTGCAGCTCGTAGGCGATGGCGCTGTCCTGGAATTCCATGACCCGGATCCGGGGGGAGGGCTCCCGCAGCACCCTGGGGTGCTGCAGCACCACCTTCTCCAGCAGGGCCCTGGCCTGGGCGGGCGGCAGGTCGTAGTCGAGGCCGACGCTGAACCGGTTGCTGACAGCCCCGGAGCGGCCCAGGTTGCGCAGCACCCGCGCGGTGACGAGGCTGTTGGGGACGACCACCAGCTGGCCGTCCATGTTGCGGAGCATGGTGTCCCGCCAGCTCACCCGCACCACCACCCCGCGCACCCCCTGGTCCAGCTCGAGGAAGTCCCCTTCGGTGAAGTCGTCCCCCAGCTGCAGCTCCAGGCCGGCGAACAGGTCCTTGAGCGACTCCTGGGCGGCCAGGCCGATCACGGCGGTGAGCACGGCGGAGGTGGTCACCAGACCCACCAGATCCAGCCGTGCCGACTGGCGCACCAGCACCACCGTGGCCAGGGCGCCGCTGCCGACGGTGAGCAGCTGCATCAACAGCTGCGGCGGCGGCCGCCACAGACCCAGGTGGGCGGGCACCTGCAGGGCTGCCCAGAGGGCCAGGAGGATGGCGGCGTAGGTGAGCAGCAGGTCGTCGGTGAGCAGCACCCACACCCGGTAGGCCGGCGGCAGCCCCTGCAGCGGCAGCGAACTCAGCAGGGCCCAGGTGCCGATCGCCAGCAGCGGCAGCCGCAGCGGCACGGTGGGCAGGGCCCGGCGACGGCAGAGGCGGGCCAGCACCAGCAGCCCGGCTGTGGCGGCCAGGGCGCCGATCCAGATCTGCAGCAGGGCCAAGGCGCACGCTTCGATCGCCCCATCCTGCCGCCGATCCTGGCCGTCGGCTCCATGGCGGAGCAGGCTGGAAGCAACCATCCCCCAAGTCGATGCGCCCGATCTGCCCGCGCTCCGTCGTCCCGCTGCTGGGCCTGACGGCGCTCGCTTCCTGGCCGGGCACCGCGGTCGCCCAGGTGCAGCTGCGCTGCGAGGGCACCCTGCTGGAGGCCAGGGGCAGCGCTGAACAGGAACGGCCCACCCGCCGCCTGGCCTTCTCACTTGCGCTCGAGGCCGAGGCCGCCACGGCCGATGGGGCGCTCCAGAGCCTGCAGGAGCGGCTGGCGGCGGTGCGGACCGCCCTGCAGGGGCAGCAGGTGGAGGAGCTGCGGGTCACCTCCCCGAGCACCTGGAAGCGTGAGGCCGAACGCAACCGGCCGGCGGCGGTGACGGCCAGCCTGCAGGTCAGCGGCCGGTTGGTGCCCCAGCGGCTGCAGGCCCTGATCCGGGAGGTGGGGGCCCTGAGCGGGGTGCGGCTGGCGCCGGTGGCCACCGAAGCCGATCGCGGCCTGGATGGGGCGGTGCGGCGCCAGCTGCTGCGGGCGGCCTACCAGGACGCCCTTGAGCAGGCCAGGGAGGTGGCCGCCGCCGTGGGTCTTAGCCGGTTGGCCCCCCTGGAGGTGCAGGTGGACGGTAACGACCTGCGGCCGATGATGATGCGGGCCGCCGCCGCCGAGGCCGCACCCCCCTTCGATCCGGCCGAACTGGCCCAGCCGAAGGACCGGCTGGGCCTGCTGGTGCGGTTCTGCGCCCGCTGAGGCGATTCCGGCGGCGTCGGTGCATGACTTCGGTGCGTTTCCGGCCCGGTTGAGCAGAATGGGCCATCCGCACCGGAGCCCTGAGCCCATGCGCCGCCGCCACCTGCCGAGCCTCTCGATGGTGCCGATCCTGGTGCTCCTGGTCGGTCCCGCCCTCGGGCCCCTGCCGGTGCGGGCCTCCGAAAGCGCCGTGGTGCAGGAGATCCTCGATGGCAATGAGCTCTTCATCGACGGCAAGACGGCCAAGGTGAAGGAGAAGGCCGTCGCCCCCCAGAAGGTCAGCACCCAGAACAGCCGGGGCCAGATCCGTTTCGACAGCGGTGCCGCCGGCCGCCTCAACCGCTTCGCCCTGCTCAAGCTGGGCCAGGGCTGCTTCCTGATCGAGAAGGGCCAGATCCTGGTCTCGGGCAAGCAGAGCGGCTGCACCCGCTCCGCCCGCCTCAGCGTGCGGGGCACCAACTACCTCCTGGACGTCGGTGAGTCGGGGGAGGCGGAGATCTCCGTGCTGGAGGGATCGGTGGAGGTGGAGCCGCTCGCCGACGGCGAACCCACCGGCAAGCCCGCCACCACCGTGGAAGCGGGCCAGAAGCTGCGCCTCTCGCCCGCCGGGGTGGTGCTGGCGATCCTGGGGCTGAGCGTCAGTGATTACAACAGCATCCTGGGCGGCCCCCTGTTCCAGGGCTTCCGGGTGCCGCTGCCCGCCTACGGCTCCCTGGAGAGCTACATCCGCTCCCGGGTGCCGGGGGTGAACCTGCCCGTTCCGATCAGTCCGCCGTCGCTGCCCTTCGGCCTGCCGCGCTTCTTCTGAGCCGGTGATCCGACCCCACCGGCTTCTGTTGACGGCCCTGGCGGCGGCCCTGGTCTGGCCCAGCGGCAGCGTGGCCAGCCCGGCAGGGTCGGCGGTCGTGCAGGAGATCATCGATGGCCCGGAGCTGTTCATCGAGCGCCGCCAGGCCCACGTGCAGGAGCGGGCGATCACACCCGAGCTGGTCCGCACCCAGAAGAGCCGCGGCCAGCTGGGCTTCGCCGGTGGTGCCGCCGGCCGCCTCAACCGCTTCACCCAGCTGCGCCTCGGCAGCACATGCTTCCTGCTCAGCAGCGGCCAGATCCTGGTGTCCGGCCAGCAGAACGGCTGCACCCGCTCCTCGCGGCTGAGCACCCGGGGGACCAACTACCTGATCACCCTGCTCGACGGCGGCGAGCAGGAGGTGGCGGTGCTGGAGGGCTCGGTGGAGCTCCAGCCCCTGGCCGATGGACGGCCCCTGCCTGGGGCGCCGATCCTCGTAGCGGGGGGCACCAGGGTGCGGCTCTCCAGCCAGGGGGGCCTGCTCGGGCAGCGACCCCTCACGGCGGACGATTACATCGCCATCCTTCGGGGGCCCCTGTTCGAGGGGTTCACGGCTCCCCTGCCCGGCATGAAGGCGCTGGAGGCCTTCGTGGAGCGCCGTTTCCCCGGGGTGATCGCCGCCCCGCCCAGGCCGGCGGTCAGCCGTGATCCCCTGGTGGAGACCATCAACCGCTACCGGGCCCAGGCCGGGCGCCCCGCCCTGCAACCCCTGCCGGCGCCCCTGGCCGCCGAGAATGCCGCCTACCTGGCCCCGGTGCTCGAGGGGGTGCTGGCCAGCCGCGACTGCGACCACGACCGCTCCCGCTGGGGGGCGTTCCAGGAGCGCATGGCGGCGACGGCCAGGCTCATGCCCACCAGTGAGGTGATCGCCTGCCCGATGCCGGCCGCCGCCTGGAACCCGGAGCAGATCGTGTCCCGCTGGATGGGCTCAGCCCTGCACACCCAGATCCTGATCAACCGTCCCAAGGCCCAGGCGATTGACTGCGTGCGGCTGGAGCGCTCCGGCCGAGCCGTCGCCATCTGCACGCTCTGGAGCCCGCTGCCACGATGATGCCGCGACGCCGCACCTTCAGGGTCCTGGTGGTGGCCGTGCTGGCCTGGGTGGGGGTCAGCTCCGGCTGGCCGGGGCCCCGGATGCGGGTCTGGGAGCGGGGGGTGGAGCAGCAGCTGCTGCTGCTGCGCGGCCCGCGCCGACCGCCGCCGAAGGTGGTGCTGGTCACGGTCGATGACGCCACCCTCCAGCAGGGGGACTGGTTCGAGGAGGAAGGCAAGATCCCGGAATGGGCGAAGGGCGTCGGCAGCCTGCCCTGGCCCCGGGCCACCTACGGGATGGTGGCGGAGAAGCTGCTGCAGGCGGGCGCCAGGGCCGTGGCCGTGAATGTGGTCTTCGAGGGGCCCAGCGGCAAGGGGCCGGCCGATGACGATGCCCTGGAGCTGCGGCTGCGGCGCTACCCCGGCCGGGTCGCCCTGGCGGCGGAGATGCTCGAATCCAGCGACACCCAGGGGGCCGGAGCCCTCACCTTCGTGCGGCCGGAGCGCTTCCTGGCGGCCATCGGCGGCACCGGCTCCCTCGGGCTCACCAACATCCTCGCCGGCACCTCCAGCGAGCCGAGCCGCCACCCCGAGGCCTACGCCAGCGGCGTGCTCCCCGCCCGCGGCGCCGAGGGCCACAGCGCCCTCTCCTCCACCCTGCTGCGGCTGGGGGGCCAGCGGAGCCGCCAGGACGACCGGGCCAGCGCGCTCAATTTCTATGGCCCGGAGGGCAGCTTCCAGCGCCTGCCGGCCTGGGAGGTGCTCGACCCCGCGCGCTGGAAGACCCATCCCCTCCGCAAGGACGTGAAGGGGGCCCTGGTGCTGCTCGGCCCGGTGGTCGCCCAGGGAACCGATGGCTACCCCACCCCCTTCGGCCCCCTGTCGGGACTGGAGGTGCTGGCCACCGCCACCGCCAACTCGCTGCAGGGGGACGGGCTGCAGCCCTGGCCCCGCAGCGCGCCGGGACGGGCCCTGCTGGCCCTGGTGCCGCTGCTGCTGGTGCTGGGGGCGGCCCGGCGCTGGACGGACCTGCGCTGGCGCCTCGCCCTGGTGGTGCTGGTGTTGGTTCTCCAGGGGGCCCTCGTCGCCGTGGCGCTGCAGCAGGCCAACCGCTGGCTGCCGCTGCTGGCGCCCTCCTCGGGCCTGGTCCTGCTGGGCCTGCTCTACGGGGGGGATGCCTACCTGCGGGAGGGGCAGGAGCGGCGGCGGCTGCGCCGCACCTTCGAGCGCTACGTGGCCCCCGGGGTGGTGGCGGAGATCCTCTCCGACCCGGAATCGGCCCAGGGCATCCTGCGCGGCCGCCTGCTGGAGGTGACGGTGCTGATGACCGACATCAAGGGCTTCACGGTGCTGACCAAGCAGCGCAGCGGCGAGGGCCAGAGCGAGCTGCACGTGCTCCAGCTCAACGAGTATCTGGGGGCCATGGTGGAGGTGGTGATGGCCCATGGCGGCACCGTCGACAAGTTCATCGGCGATGCGGTGATGGCCGTCTTCGGCTCACCGGTGAGCCGGGGGGTGGCCGAGGAGGCCAGCCAGGCGGTGCGCTGCGCCCTGGCCATGCGGGCGGCCCTGGCCGGCCTCAACGAGGACTGGGCGCGGCGGGGCATCGCCACCCTCGACAACGGCATCGGTCTGGCCAGCGGCCAGGTGATGGTGGGCCAGATCGGCAGCCCTAAGCGGATGGAGTTCACCGTGATCGGCGACACGGTGAACCTGTCGGCCCGGCTCGAATCGGCCACCCGCAATGTGGACGCGGCGGTGGTGTGTGACGCGCACACCGCCAGCCTGATCGCGGCCGACCCCGATCTGGCGGCCCGCTCCCTGGGACCCCAGGCGGTGAAGAGCCTCGGGGAGGTGGAGATCTTCACCGTCGCCCTGGCGGACCAGGCCTCCAGGGAAGGTCAGGCTTCGAGGTAGGTCGTCTGCTCCAGGCTGGCCCGCAGGTGGGCCATCAGGCGACGGGCATCGCTGATCGCCAGGTCGCCCCGGCCGATCGCCTGCTCGCTGGCCAGCCGCAGCCGCTCCAGCAGCAGGTCAGGGTCGTGCTCCATCGCCTCGAGCACCTCGGCGTTGGTGTTGCCCCGCACCACGTGGTCGACCCGGTAGCCGCCGCCGGCCGCCAGCCGGATGTGCACGGCGTTGGTGCTGCCGAACAGGTTGTGCAGGTTGCCCATCACCTCCTGGTAGGCCCCGCCGAGGAACAGCCCGATCCAGTAGGGCTCGCCGGGCCGCAGGCCGTGCAGTTCCAGCAGCGGCTTGACCTGGCCCCGGTCGATGAAGCGGGCGATCTTGCCGTCGGAATCGCAGGTGAGGTCGGCGAAGCTGCCCAGGCGGGTGGGGCGCTCGTCGAGCCGGTGGATCGGCAGCACCGGGAACAGCTGGTCGATCGCCCAGGTGTCGGGGGCTGAGCGGAACACCGAGAGGTTGGCGTAGTAGGTGCCGGCCAGCGCCGCCGGCAGGGCCTGCAGCTCCTGGGGGATCACGGTGCCTGGGGGCAGGGCGTCGAGCTGGCGGGCGATCGCCTGGCAACTGGCCCAGGTGAGGCGCTCGGCCGTGGCCCGCTCCGGCAGGCTCAGGTAGCCGAGCCGGAAGGCGGTGAGGGCGTCCTCCTTGAACTTGAGGGCATCGTTCCAGGCTTCCTGCAGCCGCTCCACCGCCGCCCGCTCACCGGCGTCGTCCCCCTCGGCAGCCCCTGCGGCGGCGGTCGCCGTGATCAGGGCGTGGGTGTCGCGCAGGTTGCGCAGGATCAGCGCCTCCCCCTCGGCCGGCGGCGGCACCGTTTCGCTGTGGCCGCCGGCCCCGAGCACGTCGAACACCAGCACGCTGAAGTGGCTGGCCAGGGCCCGGCCGCTTTCGCTCACCAGCGTGGGCGGGCGGATGCCGTGGGGCTCGCAACACTCCCGGATCGTGGCGACGACGTCGTTGGCGTAGTTCTGCAGCGAGTAGTTGGTGGAGGCGGCGGTGGCGGTGCGGCTGCCGTCGTAGTCGATGCCCAGGCCGCCGCCCACGTCGAGGAAGCCCATCGGCGCCCCCAGACGGGTGAGCTCGGCATAGATCTGTCCCGCCTCCTGCAGGGCGTCCTTGAGGACGGCGATGTCGTTGATCTGGCTGCCGATGTGGAAGTGGAGCAGGCGCAGGTCGTCGAGCAGGCCCGCCTCCCGCAGGCGCTCCACGGTGGTGAGCACGTCGGGGATCGAGAGGCCGAACTTGGCCCGTTCCCCCACCGAGCTGCCCCAGCGGCCGGTGCTGCGGGCCGAGAGCTTGGCGCGGATGCCGATGAACGGGGCGCCGCCCAGGGCGCTGCTGGCGGCGATGATCCGATCCACCTCATCGGCCTGCTCGATCACCACCACCGGCTGGCGCCCCAGGCGCCGGGCCAGGATCGCCGTCTCGATGTAGCGCCGGTCCTTGTAGCCGTTGCAGATCAGCAGGGCGTCGGGATCGTCGAGCAGGGACAGGGCGATCAGCAGCTCGGCCTTGCTGCCCGCCTCCAGGCCGAAGTGCCAGCGGCGACCGCTCTCCACCAGCTGCTCCACCACGTGGCGCTGCTGGTTGCACTTCACCGGGAACACCCCCTGGTAGCGGCCGTTGTAGCCGTACTGGGCGATGGCCCGCTCGAAGGCGCCGTGGAGACGCTCGAGCCGGTCCTCGAGGATGTCGTCGAAGCGGATCAGCAGCGGCAGGGACAGGTCGCGGCCCTGCAGCTCCCGCACCAGCTCCACCAGGTCGAGGGAGCCGCCGCGGTCGCCGCGGGGCTGCACGATCACGTGGCCCCGGGCGCCCACCCCGAAATAGGGCTCACCCCAGCGGTCGAGCCCGTAGAGGGCCGCCCCGTCGGCGGCGCTCCAGGCGTCGGGCCGCCCGGAAGGGACGGGGGGCATGCCCGGCGGGCTGGTCGGTTCGGCGAACACCATCGCAGCCTTGGGTTGGCTCAGGCCTCAGGGGGGCAATCTAGGCGCGGCGCCGCGGCCGGTTCGCCCTGCCAGTCACTCCAGGCGGCGACGGCGCCGTGCAGCCCGATGACCGGATCGACAAGCCGGCCCAGCTGCCGGGCCAGGGGGTCGCCGCCGGTGACCGGGCGGGGGCGCTCCGGCGGGTCCGGGGGCCGGTTGTGCTGCTCCAGCGCCGAGGCCAGGGCCGCCAGCGACGCCGGCAGCCGCTCCCGCAACGCCCCGAAGCCCGGCGGCAGGGGCGGACCGTCGCGGCGGGGATCGCCGCGGCCCAGCACCACCGCGGCGTCGATCAGCCGCTGGCTGTGCAGCAGGAAGGCCATCAGGGGCACCGCCATCGCCCGGTGGGCGGGCTTTTCGCTCAGGAAACGCTGGATGGAGACATGGGCGTTGCCCATCTCCAGGCGCACCTCGGCTGGGGTGGCCAGCGGCCCAGGGGCGGCCTGGGGCGGTTCCAGCAGCCGGTCGAGCACCTGCTGCACGAAGCGGGCATTGCAGCGCAGGCTGGCCGCCAGCCGGGCCGGCAGCTGGGACCGTTCCCAGCGCGGCAGCACCAGGTGAATGGCGGCCAGGGCGAGGGCGGCACCGATCAGGGTGTTGGCGATCCGCCACAGGGCCAGGTTCCAGTCGCCGGGCTGGTTGATGTCCTTGTAGAGGACGATCCAGGGGGTGAGGAAGAAGACGAACAGGCCGTAGTTCACCGGCAGCACCGCCATCATCACGAGGGTGAGGGGCACCAACAGCAGCACCAGCATCAGCGGGTGGGGGAAGCAGGTGGCCAGCACGATGGCCACGATCCCCCCCAGCACGGTGCCCAGCACCCTCTGGCCGGTGCGCGACAGGCTCTCCCCCGCCGAGGGCCGCAGGATCACCGAGACCGTCAGGGTAATCCAGTAGCCGATCGGCAGGGCGAACAGGGTGTAGACGGCCACGGCGGCGGCCGAGGCCACGCCGAAGCGCAGGCCGTGGCGGAACACGCTCGACTCCAGGGTCAGGTTCGCCCGCAGGGTCGCCCAGCCCTGGGCCAGGGCAGCGCGCCCCCCGGCGCCGGGAGAGGCCATCGGCACCTGGGTGGGGCTGAGCGCCGTCAGGGGGATGGCCTCCCCTGCCCCGTCAAGGGTGGCGATCCATTGGGCCTGGTTCGCCTGAATCTGCCGGTAGGCGTCGCGCAGCGCCGGATCGAGGCCCTCGATTTCCCCGGCGATCCCCTCCAGCTCCTCCCTGAGCAGCCGCAGGGCGGGCAGGGGGCCCCGCCCCAGCAGCGCCTGCTCCAGCTGCAGCAGGGCATCGACGCAGCGGCCGTTGAGTGCCAGCAGGCGCTGGTGCACGGGGGACGTCTCCGGCGCCGGCAGCGCCGCCAGCAGGTCCCCCAGGGCCGCGCTGGTCACGAACAGGGCGTCGGTGGTTTCGATCAGGCGGGTGAAGGCTCCGTCGGCGGGGCTGGCTCCCAGCCGGCCGCTGCGGGTGTCCGCCAGGGTGGCCCGGGCGCTGGCGAGGGCGTCGCGGACCCTGAGCTTTTCGGTAAAGAGCTGCGCCTCCGTGGCCGGCGGGCCGCCATCGGCGGGGCAGGCCAGGCGGTGGTAGCGGGCGACGGCCCGATGGGCAGCGGTCAGGGCGAGCCGCACGGGCCGGTAGGGCCGCAGCGGCCAGATGGCGACCGCCAGCAGGGTGGCCCAGCCCCCGCCGGCCAGGTAGAGGAGCGACCAGGCCAGGGCCTTGGCCGGATCGGGATCGCTGACGTTGATGCCGATCAGGAAGCACCAGGCCGTCACCAGACCGATCAGGGCTCCGCTGTTGCCATAGAGGGCCAGCATTCCGCAGCCCAGCGCCACGGCGGCCATCGCCGGCACGCACAGCCAGGGCCAGGCCGCCAGGCCGATGCCGCCGCCAAGGGCCAGGGCGCCGAGCAGGGAGGCGAGCCCCATCGCCGTGGCCTTGGTGCGGTAGGCCCCGCCCGTGTCGGCCATGTTCACGTACAGCCCCCCGAGGGCCATCCAGATCAGGGCGGGTTCGTGCAGCTGGGCGGCGGCCAGCAGCGGCGGCACGCTGGCCAGGGTGGTGCGCAGGCCGAGCCGGAGATTGGGCCCGGCCCCCGGCGCGGCCAGCCAGGTGGCGCGCCCAGTTGCTGCTCCGGGCATCCGCGGCGGCCGGGGTGGCCCCGATCGTATGGCGCCCGGCGGTCACGGGGTTGCTTGCCAAGCGGCAGCCCCAGCGCGGACGATGGCCCGAACACCTTTCCCTTCCCCATGGCCACCGAACGCACCTTCCTCGCCATCAAGCCCGACGGGGTGCAGCGGGGCCTGGTGGGCGAGATCCTCGGCCGCTTCGAGGCCAAGGGCTTCAAGCTGGTGGGCCTCAAGCAGCTGGTGCCCAGCCGGGACCTGGCCGAGAGCCACTACGGCGTGCACCGGGAGCGCCCCTTCTTCGCCGGCCTGGTGGAGTTCATCACCAGTGGGCCGGTGGTGGCCATGGTCTGGGAAGGCGACGGCGTGATCGCCAGCGCCCGCAAGCTGATCGGCGCCACCAAGCCCCTGGAGGCCGAACCCGGCACCATCCGCGGCGACCTGGCGGTGAACATCGGCCGCAACGTCATCCACGGCTCCGATGCACCGGAAACCGCCGTCTTCGAGATCGGCCTCTGGTTCCAGCCCTCCGAGCTGTGCGAGTGGACGCCGGCCGACCAGGTGTGGCGGGTCGAGCCCTGAGCGGCCATCCTGGGGACCTTCGGGTCCCCAGGCCATGCTGCTGCGCAGGAGCCTCCGGCCTCCCAGGCCGATGAAGCTGGCGCCCGTGGCCGTGCTGGTCGCCGGCCTGGCATGGGCTCTGCCCGCTGCCGGCCCCCTCGCCGGGGCCACGGCGGCCCCCCGGGTGCCCCGGGTGGTGGAGGTGCCGTCCCGGCCGGCCTATGTGATGCCGCCGGCGGCGCCGGAGCGCCCGGCCCTGGTGGGTCAGGTGCTGCGGCCGTCCACCGTGCTGCGCACCGAGAATCCTGGCCGGCTGCAGATCCTGCTGGCCGATGGCCGCAGCTTTCGGCTGGGGGGCAACGCCCTGCTGAGGATCGAGCCGACGCTGCTCGAACTGGTGCGCGGCCGGATCATCGCCTGGATCGCTCCCGGGACGAAGGGTCCCACCCCCCTGCAGATCCGGACCCGGGTGGGCACCGCCTCGATCCAGGGCACCACGGTCTTCATCGAGGACACCGCCGACTCGGTTCTCTTCCTGAGCTGGGAGGGGCAGGTGGAGGTGCGCGCCGATGACGGCACCGTGTACCGGCTGAGCAGTGGCCAGCGGCTGGAGGCCACCCCCGGTGGCTGGAAGGGCCCGCGCCGGATCGACGCCACCGAGGCGAGGCTGCGGCGGCGCAACAGCGAGCTGCTGAACGGTTTTGGGGCGCCGATGGAAACGCTGCCGGTGCTCGAGCGCGAACTCGGACTCACCCCCTGATGCCCCCCTGGCCTGGGCTGGGGCGCCGGCTCTGGTGGCTGGCCCTGGCCGCCCCCCTGCTGGCGGGTCTCGACCGGGCGCCCCTCACGCCCCTGGGCCAGGGGCCGCGGTTGCTCGACGACCAGCTCCTCCAGACCTTCTTCCTGCTGCGGGGGGGGCGCCCCGCCCCGGCTGACCCGGTGATCCTGGCCATCGATGCCGACTCCCTGGAGCTGGGGGAGCTGCTGTCCCCGGGGGAGCGCCAGGCGTCGCCCCTGTGGCGCCAGATGGGCCCCTGGCCCTGGCCCCGGGCCCTCCAGGCCCGGCTGGCGGCCCATGTGCTCGAGCAGGGGGCGGCCCGGGTGCTGTTCAACATCGAGTTCAGTCAGCCCAGCCGCTTCGGCCCCGCCGACGACCGGGCCTTCGCCGCGACCCTCGCCCCCTGGCGCCAGCGGGTGCACCTGGCGGCGGTCTACGGCGTGCAGGAGGAGGGGGGGCTGGTGCAGAGCCGGCTGCGGCTGCCCATTCACCCGCTGGCTGCCCCCGGCCTCACCACCCTGCTCCAGTCGCCCCGGGGGGTGGTGGAGGCGGTGCCGGGGCAGGACTGGATCGAAGCCCGGCTGGGCGATTTCCCGCCGCCCCTGCCCCGGCCGATGGCCTTCCTGGTGCGCCCGGCGCCGCCGCCGCCGGCGCCGATGGGGCTCGACTTTCCCGGCCCCGCCGGCACCATGCCCCGCGTTCCGGCCTGGCGGGTGCTGGAGGTGCCGGCCTCCACCTGGCGGGGCCGCACGGTGCTGATCGGCGTCACGGCCCCGGGCCTGGGGGACCTGCAGGAGACGCCCTTCGGCCCGATGGCCGGCACCGAGATCCAGGCGGTGGCCCTGGCCAACGTGCTCCAGGGCCGGGGGCTGGGGCGACTGCCCCTGGCGGGAGACGGGCTGCTGCTGCTGGGCTGGGGCGCCATGGCGGGGCTGCTGCTGCGGCGCCCCGCCAGTGCCGGCGGCACCCTGCAGCTGGCACTGGCCCTGGCGGGGACGGTGCTGGTGGCCGGCTGGGCGGCGTGGACCCTGGCCCTGCTGCGGCTGCCCCTGGCGGCCCTGCTGCTGGCCCCCGTGGCCGGGGGCGGGGTGCGGGCCGTGGGTCAGGGGCTGGCGGAAAGCCGCGAGCGGGCCTATCTGCACCAGGTGCTGAGCCGGCGCGTCTCCCCCACCCTGCTGCGCGACATCCTGCGCAGCCCCGGGCCCCTGTGGAACCAGGCGGTGGGCAGCCGGGCCCGCTGCGCCGTGCTGTTCAGCGACCTGGTGGGGTTCACGCCCCTGAGTGCCGTGCTGGAGCCCGCCGAGCTGTTCGCCCTGCTCAACCGCTACTTCGAGGCCATGGCCGCGGCGGTGCTGGAGCAGGAGGGCCTGCTTGACAAGTTCATCGGTGATGCGGTGATGGCGGAGTTCGGGGTGCCCCGCAGCCGGGGGGATGCCCAGGAGGCCCGGGCCGCGGTGCGGGCCGCCCTGGCCATGCAGGAGCGGCTGGAGGCCCTGAACCTTGAGCTGGCCGCGGCGGGCGCCCCACCGCTGCGGCACGGGATCGGGCTCCATTTCGGCGAGGTGATCGCCGGCAACCTGGGCTCCTCCCAGCGCCTGGAGTTCACCGTCGTGGGGGCGAGCGTCAACGTGACCAGCCGCCTGGAAGGGCTGACGCGCCTGTTCCCCGAGCACCCGATCCTGGTCAGCGGCGACCTGCTGGCGCTGCTGCCGGAGGAGCTGGAGGTGCTGCCCCTGGGTAGCCACCGGATCAAGGGCTGGCCCGTGCCCCTGGAGGTGTTTGCCCTCCAGGGGCTGCGGCCGGCGGCGGCCGGGCCTGGCTAGGCCGCCGCCGGGAACGGCCGGTCCCAGCGGAAGGGCGCCAGCAGGGCGTCGGCCTCCCCGTCTGCCCCGGAGCCGCTGCCGGTCGCGGTGATCGCCGCAGCGATCCGCTCCGCCGTGATCGCCGCCAGCAGCACGCCGTTGCGGTGGTGGCCCGTGGCCAGCCAGAGACCCTCGATGGGTCCGGGGCCCAGCAGCGGCGCGTCGTCGGGGGTGCCGGGGCGGAAGCCCCACCAGCGTTCCATCGGCGGCCACAGGGCCGCCTCCGGCAGCAGGGCGGTGATGCCGGTCTGCAGCTGCTTCTGGCCTTCGGGGGTGAGGCCGTCGTCGAAGCCGGCCTGCGGTTCGCTGGTGGCGCCCACCACCAGCAGGCCGTCCTCCCGCGGCACCAGGTAGGTGCCGGGCCCGAACACGACCCGCTCCAGGCTGGCCCGCGGGCCCTGCAGCGACAGCATCTGGCCCTTCACCGGATGCACCGGCAGCGACGGCAGCAGCCGGCCGCTCCAGGCGCCGCAGGCGAGCACCGCCGTGGTGGCGGCGATGGCGTGCTCGCCCCCCTCGGCCCGACGCAGCCGCACCCCCCGCAGGCGTCCGCCGTCGCCGGTGAGCAGTCCCAGCACCTCGGTGCCCTCCTCGAAGCGCACCCCCAGGGCGGCGCAGGCCCGCTCCAGGGCCCGCATCAGGCGGCGGCGGTTGTCGATCTGCCCGTCCTGGGCGAACAGCAGCCCCGCCCGCCAGGCGGGTCCGATCCCCGGCACCTCCCGCTCCAGTCCCGCCCGGTCGAGGGGCTCGCCGAAGGGGGCCGTGGGGTAGGCGTCCCGCTCGGCCGCACCGGTGAAGGGGACGACGATGCCGCAGGGGCGCAGGCCGCAGGGGAGGCCGCTGTCGGCCTCGATGCGGGCCACCCAGGCCGGAATGCGCTCCAGGCTGGCCTGGCCCAGGGCCAGCATCGGCCCGCTGAGCCCCTCGGCATGGGGGGCCAGCATGCCGGCGGCCACGAAGCCGGCCGCCTCGCTGCGGCGGCGGCTGAGCACGGTGGCCGAGCGGCCGAGACGGGCCAGTTGGTGGGCGATGGCCAGACCCATCAGGCCACCGCCGAGGATCAGGACGGGTTCGGCGTCGGGAGGGGGGCCAGCCAGGGCGCTCATCTCCAGCTCGGAAGGCCCCCATTCAAGCGGCCGCCTGCCGCTGCCTAGGATCGCCCCCAGTGCCTCCGGCCGAGCGCGGGGGGCCGACAGCGCCGGCAGGACTCGCGACCATGGCTGAAGGGAACAGGGCAGAAGGCAAGGGCGAAGCCGCTTGGGAGGCTGTGATCGGCCTGGAGACCCACGTGCAGCTGGGCACCGCCAGCAAGATCTTCACCGCCGCCTCCACCAGCTTCGGCGACGATCCCAACACCCACATCGACCCGGTGGTGTGCGGCCTGCCGGGCACCCTGCCGGTGCTCAACCAGAAGGTGCTCGAGTACGCGGTCAAGGCGTCCCTGGCCCTCAACCTGCAGGTGGCGGAGCACAGCAAGTTCGACCGCAAGCAGTACTTCTATCCCGATCTGCCCAAGAACTACCAGATCTCCCAGTACGACCAGCCGATCGCCGAGGACGGCTGGATCGAGGTGGAGGTGGCCGAGAAGGGCAAGGAGACCTACCTGAAGAAGGTGGGCATCGAGCGGCTGCACATGGAGGAGGACGCCGGCAAGCTCGTCCACGCCGGCAGCGACCGCCTGGCCGGCTCCACCCACTCCCTGGTGGATTACAACCGGGCCGGCGTCGCCCTGGCCGAGATCGTCTCCAAGCCGGACCTGCGCACGGGCCGGGAGGCGGCCGAGTACGCCTCGGAGATCCGCCGCATCATGCGCTATCTCGGCGTCAGCGACGGCAACATGCAGGAGGGTTCCCTGCGCTGCGACGTCAACATCTCCGTGCGCCGCGGCCCGGACGCCCCCTTCGGGGTGAAGGTGGAGATCAAGAACATGAACTCCTTCTCGGCGATCCAGAAGGCCATCGATTTCGAGATCGCCCGCCAGATCAAGGCCTACGAAGCCGGTGAGCCGGTGGTGCAGGAGACGCGCCTCTGGGATGAGGCCAAGCAGCTCACCAAGAGCATGCGTAGCAAGGAGGGGGCCAGCGACTACCGCTACTTCCCGGACCCGGATCTGGGGCCGATCGAGGTCAGTCAGGAGCAGCGGGAAAGCTGGCGCTCCGAGCTGCCCGAACTGCCGGCGGCCAAGCGCCACCGCTATGCCGAGAGCCTGGGCCTCTCGATCTACGACGCACGGGTGCTCACCGATGAGCGTTCGATGGCCGAATACTTCGAGGCGGCGGTGGCGGCCGGGGGCGACCCCAAGGCCGTGGCCAACTGGGTCACCGGCGACATCGCCGCCCACGTGAACGCCAACCGGATGTCGATCGCCGAGCTGCCCCTGGGGCCCGCCCAGCTGGCCGAGATGGTGCAGCTGATCGAGGCGGGCACCATCAGCGGCAAGATCGCCAAGGACCTGCTGCCCGAACTGCTCGAGAAGGGCGGCTCGGTGGCGGCGATCGTCGAGTCCCGCGGCCTGGGCATGATCTCCGACCCGGCGGCGATCGCCGCCATCGTGGCGGAGCTGCTGGCCGCCCACCCGGAGGAGGTGGAGGCCTTCCGCGGCGGCAAGACCAAGCTGCAGGGCTTCTTCGTGGGGCAGCTGATGAAGCGCACCGGTGGCCGCGCCGACCCCAAGCTGGCCAACCGGATCCTCAGCGAGCAGCTGAAGGGCTGAGCGCCCGCTCCACCTGCGGCGCCAGGGCGTCGGGCCCGCCGCGGTTGTCGAGCACCACCGTGGCCAGGGTCCGCTTGCGGGCCAGGGGCCACTGGGCCGCCAGCCGGGCGCGGGCGTCGTCAGCGCTGAGCCGATCACGCCCCATCAGCCGCTGGAGCTGCTGGTCCTCGTCGCAGTCCACCAGCCAGATCTCGCTGCAGAGCGTGTCCAGCCCCGCCTCGAACAGCAGCGGGATCATCAGCACCACGGCCGGCGCCTCCCGCAGCCGCTCCAGTTCCGCGGCGAAGCGCTGGCGCACCAGCGGATGCACCAGCTGCTCCAGCCAGCGGAGCTCGGCGGCGTCGTTGAAGACGAGCCGGCCGAGGGCCGCCCGGTCCAGGGCCGGCAGCGGCTCACCGGGCTCACCCGCGCCCGCCAGCGCCACCCGCTCCCCATAACGCGCCAGCACCGCCGCCGCTCCTGGGCTGCCCGGCGCCAGCGCCTCGCGGGCATAGACATCCGCATCCAGCACCGGCAGACCGCGCTCGGCCAGCAGACGCCCCACCGTGCTCTTGCCGCTGGCGATGCCGCCGGTGAGGCCGATGCGGCGCTGGGGGGGAGGGGCCATCGGGCCAGTCTGGGCCGGCCGCTGCCGGGGCCGGGTGCGTGCCGTTTCAGGATGCCCCCAGTGGCCACATCGCCTTGACCCACCCCTGGACCCCGATCCCCGGAGGCGTCACGGCCCCGGAGGGCTTCCTGGCCGCCGCCGTCACCGCCGGCCTCAAGGCCTCCGGCCGGCCGGATCTCTCCCTGCTGCTGGCGCCGGTGGGGGCCGTCTGCGCCGGCACCTTCACCACCTCGCTGGTGCGGGCCGCCTGCATCGACCTCTGCGCCGAGCGTCTGGCGGCCTCCGACGGCCATGCCCGGGCGGTGCTCACCAACTCCGGCCAGGCCAACGCCTGCACCGGTGAGCGCGGCCTGGCCGACAGCCTGCGGGCCACCGCCGAGCTGGCCGGGCGGCTGGGCCTGGCGCCCGAAGAGGTGCTGATCTGCTCCACCGGCGTGATCGGCGTGCCGATCCCGATGGAGGTGCTCGTGGCGGGCCTCGATCCCCTGGTGGCCGCCCTCGGCCCCACGGGCGGCGGTGCGGCGGCCGAGGCGATCCTCACCACGGATCTTGTGGCCAAGGAGATCGCCCTGGAGGCCCAGCTCGGCGGCCGCCGGGTGCGGATCGGCGGCATGGCCAAGGGCTCGGGGATGATCCACCCGGACATGGCCACGATGCTGGGCTATCTGACGTGCGATGCCGGCGTGCCGGCCGATGTGTGGCAGGCGATGGTGCGGCGGGCGGTGGATCGCTCCTTCAACGCGATCACGGTGGACGGCGACACCAGCACCAACGACACGTACCTGGCCTTTGCCGCCGGTGAGCCCCTGGGCCCGGAGCACTTCGAGGCACTGGAGGCCGGCCTGACGGCGGTGTCGCAGCACCTGGCCCGGGCGATCGCCCGCGACGGCGAGGGCGCCACCTGCCTGATCGAGGTGCGGGTGGAGGGCGCCACCGACGAGGCCGGCGCCCGGGCCATCGCCCGCACCGTGGCGGGCTCTTCGCTGGTGAAGTGCGCCGTCCACGGCCGCGACCCCAACTGGGGCCGGATCGTGGCCGCCGCCGGCCGGGCCGGGGTGGCCTTCGACCCGCAGGCCGTGGCCCTGTGGCTGGGGGAGCACCAGCTGATGGCGGCGGGCCAGCCCCTGGCCTTCGACCGCCCCGCCGCCTCCGCCTACCTCAAGGCCCGGGCCGCGGGCGCCTATCTGGCCGACGACACGGTGGCGATCCGGCTGCGGGTGGGGCAGGGGCCCGGCTGCGGATTGGCCTGGGGCTGCGACCTCTCGGATCAGTACGTGCGCATCAACGCCGACTACACCACCTGAGCCGAACGGCCCCACCGCGGCAAGATGGCAGCGCATGCGCTGACGTCGATGGTCACGGCCAGGCCCTCTTCCCCTCCCGGCGGCGCCCCTCCCCGGGGCGCGCCCCCCGCGGGCAAGCAGCGGGCGGCGGGCCGCCCCGCCTGGGACTGGCGGTTGTGGGCGATCGTGGGGCTCTGCTTCGGGGTGGGCTACGCCGCGAGCCTCCGCCTGCTCAGCCTGGCCGGCCCGGAGGAGGGGGGCGCGAGCCAGCGCTTCGATGTCCAGCCCGCCCCAGGCACCACGCTCGATTCCCTGCGCCAGCGCTTCGGCGGCGATTCCCGCGAGATCCGCGGCGATCTGGACCTGCTCGAGCTGGAACAGGAACAGAAGGAGGAGGCGACGGCCATCGAGGAGCGGCGCCGCCAGATGGAGGAGCGGGACGCCCAGGAGCGCCAGCGCCTGCTCGAGGGTGGGGAGACACCCCCGACCGACCAGCCGGCCGCCCCCGGAGCCCCCGAGGCCGAGCTCCCGGCCGCCCCTGCTCTGCCGCCACCACGCACACCGCCGGCCCGCGAGCGGGAGGCGGCCGGCCCGGCGCCGATCGCCCCGCCGCCGGTGAGCGCCCCACCGGCCCCCGGAAGCCAGCCCTGATCTGCCACAGTTCGGTGAACCCTCCGGTCAGGTCATGAGCGCGCCGCAGTCCCTCGCCCAGGCGGCCATGAACCGCCTGGCCGCCCGTCTGGGCAGCGGCCTGGCCGATGCGGCCGCCACCCTGGCGGCCCTCGCCCAGGAGGCCCCCGCCCGGGTGCAGCAGGAACTCACTCTGTTCTGGGAGGAGGTGTCGATGGAAGCGGAACGGATCGAGCACGACCGCGACGCCGGTGTCCCCGCGTCCCGAGGCGGCGCCGCGGAGGATCCCCAGGAGCGCATCGATGCCCTGCGGGCCAAGGTGGCCGAACTCTCCCGGCGCCTCGACCAGATGCCCGCCACCCCCGATGGTCCGCCGCGGTCTCCGGGGCAGGCCTGATGGCGGCCCTCTCCACCCCCGGGATCCTGCTGTCCCGCCTCTGGCGATCGCTGCGCATCTGGCGCCTCGTGCTCCAGCTGCTGGCCGGCCTCTGGTGGGACGCCCGCCCCTGGACCTACCCGGGCGGAAGAACCCCTGAAGCCCAGGCCACCCGCCAGCGCCGCCGGGCCCGCTGGCTCACGGCCCAGTTCCTCGAGCTCGGTTCCGCCTTCATCAAGCTCGGCCAGCTGCTCTCGGCCCGCCCTGACGTGCTGCCCGCCGACGTGGTCGAGGAACTGGCCCATTTGCAGGACCGGGTGCCCGCTTTCCCCTTCCCCGTCGTGGAGTCCCTGCTGGAGCAGGAGCTGGGGGAGCGGCGGGCGGAGATCATCGATCTGGAGATCGTGCCGCTGGGGTCGGCGAGCCTGGCCCAGGTGCACCGGGCCAGCCTGCGCAGCGGCCGCCAAGTGGTGTTCAAGGTGCAGCGGCCGGGGCTGGAGCGCCTGTTCCGCCTCGATCTGGAGGTGCTCCAGCAGGTGGCGGCCGCGGTGCAGCGCCATCCCCGCTGGGGCGCCGGCCGTGACTGGGTGGGCATCGCCAAGGAGTGCCGGCGGGTGCTGCTGCGGGAGCTGGATTTCCGCCTCGAGGCCGAGCACGCCGCCCGGTTCCGCCAGCAGTTCCTCGACGACCCCGGCATCCGCATTCCGGCGGTGATCTGGGAGCTGAGTTCCCGGCGGGTGCTCTGCCTCGATTACGTGCCGGGCATCAAGATCAACGACCGCGAGGCCCTGGTGCGCGCCGGCATCGATCCGGCGGCCGTCGCCGAGAAGGGGGCGGCCAGCTACCTGCAGCAGCTGGTCCGCTTCGGCTTCTTCCACGCCGATCCCCATCCCGGCAACCTCGCGGTCGCCAGCGACGGGGCGCTGATCTACTACGACTTCGGCATGATGGGCCAGATCTCCGAGCGGCTGCGCAGCCGGCTTGGACGGATGGTGCGGGCCGCGGCGGCCCGGGATGCCGCCTCCCTGGTGGACGAGCTGCAGCAGGCCGGGCTGATCGCCGCCGGCATCGACCAGGGTCCCGTGCGGCGGCTGGTGCGGGTGATGCTCACCGAGGCCCTCACGCCACCCTTCAGCGCCAACGTCATCGACAAGCTCTCCGGTGACCTCTACGAACTCGTCTACGGCCAGCCCTTCCGGCTGCCGCCCGAGCTGATCTTCGTGATGCGGGCCCTCTCCACCTTCGAGGGGGTGGGCCGCAGCCTCGATCCGGGCTTTAGCCTCATCGCCATCGCCCGTCCCTACCTGTTGCCCCTCATGACCGCCAGCGGCAACGGCCCCAACGAACTGTTCAGCGAGCTCTCCCGCCAGGCGGCCGAAGTGGGCAGCCGCGCCTTCGGGATCCCGCGGCGCCTGGACGAAAGCCTGGCCCGCATCGAACAGGGGGATCTCCAGGTGCTGATCCGCGCCGGCGAAACCGATCGCCTGCTGCGGCGCCTGGCCCTGGCCCAGCAGAGCGCCGGCCAGTCCGTTCTGATCGGGGCCCTGGCCGTCGCGGCCTCCGTGCTGGCGGTGAGCAGCCGCCCGGTGCTCACCGCCGTGCCGGTGGTGCTGGCCCTGCCCCTCACCTTCGGCTGGCTGAAGATGCAGGCCCGCCTCAAGCGGGATGGCCGCCTGGATCAGCTGCCCGGTGTCTCGGCCCCGGCCCGGCGGGAGTGAGCGGGGCCGGGCGCGGCCTCAGGCCTTGCCCCGGGGTCCCCGGTCTTCCACGCCGGCGTAGACCGCCTGGCTGCCCAGTTCGTCCTCGATGCGCAGCAGCTGGTTGTACTTGGCGACCCGGTCGCTGCGGCTGAGGGAGCCGGTCTTGATCTGGCCGGCCCGGGTGGCCACGGCCAGGTCGGCGATGGTCACATCCTCCGTCTCGCCGCTGCGGTGGCTGATCACGCTGGTGTAGCCGGCCCGGGTGGCCATGTCGATGGCCTGGAGGGTTTCGGTGAGCGAGCCGATCTGGTTCACCTTGATCAGGATCGAGTTGGCGATGCCCTGCTCGATCCCCTGCTGCAGGCGGGTCGTGTTGGTGACGAACAGGTCATCGCCCACCAGCTGGACCGTGCCCCCCAGGCGCTCGGTCAGCAGGCGCCAGCCCTCCCAGTCGTCCTCGGCCAGGCCGTCCTCGATCGAGACGATCGGGAAGCGGCTGGCCAGGGCCGCCAGCTGGTCGACCATCTCGGCGCTGGTGTAGCTGCCGCCGCCGAAGGCGTAACGGCCATCGGCGTAGAACTCGGTGCTGGCGACGTCGAGGGCCAGGGAGATCTGGTCGCCGGGGCGGTAGCCGGCCTTCTCGATGGCCTGCATCAGCAGTTCACCGGCGGCGTCATTGCCGGCCAGGTCGGGGGCGAAACCGCCCTCGTCGCCCACCGCCGTCGACAGGCCCTGGTCCTTGAGCAGCCCCTTGAGGGTGTGGAACACCTCGGCGCCCATGCGCAGGGCTTCGCGGAAGCTGCCGGCCCCGTGGGGCACCAGCATGAACTCCTGGAAGTCCAGGTTGTTGGAGGCGTGGGCGCCGCCGTTGATGACATTCATCAGCGGCACCGGCAGCAGGGTGGCCATCGGGCCGCCCAGGTAGCGGTAGAGGGGCAGGCCCAGGGCCTTGGCGGCGGCGTGGGCCGTGGCCAGGCTCACGGCCAGGATGGCGTTGGCGCCGAGGGCGGATTTGTTGTCGCTGCCGTCCAGTTCGTTCATGGCCTCATCGACGGCGCCCTGGTCGAGGGCGCTCAGGCCGCAGAGGGCCGGGGCGATGCGCTCCTCGATGTTCTCCACCGCCTTGCTGACGCCCTTGCCGAAGTAGGCCTTCTCGCCGTCCCGCAGCTCGTGGGCCTCATGGGCGCCGGTGCTGGCGCCGCTGGGCACGATGGCGCGGCCGCTGGCCCCTCCCTCCAGATACACCTCCGCTTCGACCGTGGGGGTGCCGCGCGAGTCGAGCACTTCGCGGGCAACGATGGAGTCGATGACGAGGTCGAGGGAGTCGTACACAGGCGGTGTGCTGGTGGGCGAATCCTATGGGTCCCCCTCCGCCCTCGCCTGTGTTCCCTGCGCCACCCTGGTCAGAATGGCCCCAGCTGGTGCACCGCCGATGCGACTCCTCCACACCATGCTCCGGGTGGGTGATCTGGAGCGCTCCCTGCGCTTCTACACCGAGGTGCTGGGCATGAAGCTGCTGCGCCGCAAGGACTATCCCGGCGGCGAGTACACCCTGGCCTTCGTCGGCTACGGCGACGAGACGGACACCACCGTGCTGGAGCTCACCCACAACTGGGGCACCAGCGCCTACGAGCTCGGGACCGGTTTCGGCCATCTGGCCATCGGCGTGGATGACATCTACGCCACCTGCGCAGCGATCGCTGCCAAGGGCGGGCGGGTGGTGCGGGAGCCCGGTCCGAAGCAGCACGGCACCACCGTGCTCGCCTTCGTGGAGGATCCGGATGGCTACAAGGTGGAACTGATCCAGACGTCGTCACGGTCCGATGCGCACTGATTCCCGCCTGGGTGACGACCGGGGCGCTGGCGGCGCTGCGGCCAGCCTCACCGGCGATCCCGACCGCTTCAGCGACGCCGCCTGGGATCTGCTGATCGCCTCCCAGGAGCAGGCCCGGCGCTGGCGCCACGGCGCCATGGACGTGGAGCACCTGCTGCTCACCCTGCTGCTGAACCGGCGCTTCGCCACCTGGGTGGACCCCCTGCCCCTCGACGAGGACCGGCTGCTGGACCGGCTCGAAGCCTTCTGCGCCGAGCAGCCGGATGGAGGCGGCGGCACCCTGTACATCGGCGATGCCCTCGAGGACCTGCTGGAGGAGGCCGATCGGCGCCGCGCCGCCTGGGGGTCACGCCTGCTGGATGTGCCCCACCTGCTGCTGGCCCTGCTGGCGGAGCCCCGGATCGGGGCCTCCCTGCTGGCGGAGGAGGGGTTGAGCGAGGACCTGCTGCTGCGCCAGTGGCGACCCCTGCCAGCCGGGTCTGCCGTGCCCTCGGTCGCCCCTGCACCACCGGCGGCCCCGGTCGCGGCCCCGCCGGCCCCCCCTGCCCCGGCCCCGCCGCCGCCGGCCCCCTCGCGGGCGGCCGTGGCCCCCGCTCCCCCGGCCCCCGTGCGGCCCCCGTCGGCGCCGGAGCCCGCCATGACCCTGCAGCGGGAGGGGGAGCCCGAACCCGGCGCCCTCGACCGCTACGGCCGCGACCTCACCGCCGCCGCCAGGGCCGGCGAACTCGATCCGGTGGTGGGGCGCGACACCGAGATCCGCCGGCTGATCCAGGTGCTCTCCCGGCGCAGCAAGAACAACCCGGTGCTGATCGGTGAGCCCGGCGTCGGCAAGACGGCCGTGGCCGAATCCCTGGCCCAGCGAATCGTGGCCGGCGAGGTGCCCGATGCCCTGCGGGGCCTGCGGCTGGTGGCCCTGGATCTGGGGGCCCTGATCGCCGGGGCCAAGTTCCGGGGCCAGTTCGAGGAGCGCCTGCGCAGCGTGCTGGCCGAGGTCCGCGACAACGACGGGGTGCGCGACGACGACGGGGAAGGCGGTCGGGCCGGCGGGGTGGTGCTGTTCATCGACGAACTGCACACCGTCGTGGGCAGCGACCGTTCCGGCGCCGATGCGGCCAGCATCCTCAAGCCGGTGCTGGCCCGCGGTGACCTGCGCTGCATCGGCGCCACCACCCCCGAGGACTACCGGCGCAGCATCGAGAAGGATCCGGCCCTGGAGCGCCGCTTCCAGCAGGTGGTGATCCGTGAACCCGATGGCCCCACCTGCCTCGAGATCCTGCGGGGCCTGAAGGAGCGCTACGAGCTCCACCATGGCGTCACCATCACCGATGGGGCCCTGGTGGCGGCGTCCCGGCTGGCCTCCCGCTACATCAGCGACCGCTGCCTGCCGGATTCGGCCATCGACCTGATCGATGAGGCCGCCGCCAACCTGCGCATGGAGGCCACCTCCAAGCCCCAGGTGGTGGAGGCGGCCGAGGCGGAACTGCGGCGGGTGGAACTGGCGCTGCTGGCCGCCGAGGCGGCGCCCCTGGAGGAGCGCGTGCAGCTGCAGGAGCAGCGGCGCCTCGCCCACGAGCAGCTCGACCGCCTGCAGCGGCGCTGGGCGGGGGAACGGGAGCGCCTGGGGGAGCTGCGCGAGCTGCTGCAGCAGGACGAGGACCTGCGCCATGCCATCGCCGAGGCCGAGCGGGATGGGGACCTGGAGGAGGCGGCCCGGCTCCAGTACGACCAGCTGCACGGGGTGCAGCAGCGCCGGGCGGCCCTGGAGGCGGAACTGCAGAGCGATCCGATGCTGCGGGAGCAGGTGGAGGAGGGGGACATCGCCGACGTCGTGGCCCGCTCGACCGGCATCCCCATCCAGCGGCTGCTGGCCGGTGAACGCCAGAAACTGCTGGAGCTGGAGCAGCGGCTGGGTGAGCGGGTCATCGGTCAGCCCGAGGCGGTGGCGGCGGTGGCGGCCTCGATCCGCCGCTCCCGCGCCGGCATGCAGGCCCCCACCCGGCCGGTGGGGTCGTTCCTGTTCCTGGGGCCCACGGGGGTCGGCAAGACGGAACTGGCCAAGGCCCTGGCGGCGGCCCTCTTCGATGAGGAGGAGGCCCTGGTGCGGCTCGACATGAGCGAATTCATGGAGCGCAACGCCGTCGCCCGCCTGGTGGGGGCCCCCCCCGGCTACGTGGGCTACGAGGAGGGCGGCCAGCTCACCGAGGCCGTGCGCCGCCGTCCCTATGCGGTGTTGCTGCTCGATGAGGTGGAGAAGGCCCACCCCGATGTCTTCAACCTGCTGCTGCAGGTGCTCGACGACGGCCGCCTCACCGATTCCCAGGGCCGCACGGTCGACTTCCGCCACACCGTGGTGATCATGACCAGCAACCTGGCCAGCCGCGCCATCCTCGAGCGGGCCCGCTCCACCCCCTCCCAGGGCGAGGCCGGGGATCCCCGCCCCGATGACGGGGAGCAGGCCCGGGACCGGAACCTCGACCTGGCGGTGGAGGAGGCCCTCTCACGCCAGTTCCGGCCGGAGTTCCTCAACCGCATCGACGAGGTGATCCGTTTCCGTCCCCTGGCCCGGGCCGATCTCGAGCGGATCGTGCGGCTGCAGCTGGCGGAGCTGGCCCTGCTGCTGCGGGAGCAGCATCTGGAGCTGGAGGTCGACGAGGCCGTCGTGGTGGCCCTGGCCGCCCAGGGCTACGAGCCGGAGTACGGGGCCCGCCCCCTGCGCCGGGTGCTGCGGCGTCGCATCGAGAACCCCCTGGCCACCGAACTGCTCGAGGATCACTTCACGGCGGCCAGGGGGGTGCGGCTGGAGCTCGCCGGCCCCGGGGAGGCGGGCTTCCGCTTCCTCCCGCTGGGGGACGCTGGGGAAGGACGTCCGGTAGGGTGATCGTTTGTCGATGTCTGCCGTCACCAGGGCAGCCATCGGAATCCACACCGTGGAACCCATTCCCCCCGTCACCACCACCACGAGCAGTCCCGACGGGCCCCTGGCCCGGGGGAACGGCACGTCCGAACCCGACGACGGTCCGGACGGCTTCCCCTCCGAGGAGAGGGAGCCCACCGGGTTCGTGGCGGTCACCCTCGCCGAGCTGCGCAAGGTCGTCTGGCCGAGCCGTCAGCAGCTGTTCAGCGAGTCGGTGGCGGTGATCCTGATGGTGAGCCTTTCGGCCGCGGCGATCGCCGCGATCGACCGCTTCTATCACTGGGGATCGACCCAGATCTTCCGTTGATGACCCTTCCCCTGTCTGCCGTGCCTGAGATCGAACCCGACGCCCCCGAGGTGCTGGAGCTCCCCGCCGAGGGCATGGACCCCGCTGTGGAGGGCATGGAACCCGCCGCCGACGGCGGAGCCGAAGCGGCCGAAGCCGCCAAGCCCCAGGTGGCCCGCTGGTTCGCCGTCCAGGTGGCCTCCAGCTGCGAGAAGAAGGTCAAGGCCACCCTGGAGCAGCGGGCCGTCACCCTGGGGGTGAGCAACCGGATCCCCGAGATCGAGATCCCCCAGACCCCCGGCGTGAAGCTGAAGAAGGACGGCAGCCGCCAGTCGATCGAGGAGAAGGTGTTCCCCGGCTACGTGCTGGTGCGCATGGTTCTCGATGAGGACACGATGATGGCGGTGCGCAGCACCCCCAACGTCATCAACTTCGTGGGGCAGGAGGAGCGCCGGGCCACCGGCAAGGCCCGCGGCCACATCCGGCCCCGGCCCCTCAGCCGCCAGGAGGTCGACCGCATCTTCAAGCGTGCCGCCGAGAAGAAGCCCGTCCTCAAGGTCGACCTCACCGAAGGCGATCAGATCCTCGTCACGGCCGGTCCGTTCAAGGACTTCCAGGGCGAGGTGATCGAAGTCTCCGGCGAACGCAGCAAGCTGAAGGCCCTCCTGTCGATCTTCGGCAGGGAGACCCCGGTGGAGCTTGAGTTCTCCCAGATCAGCAAACAGAGCTGATCGAGCGGCGGCCGCCTCCCTGCGGAGGGCGGCCCCGGGTGGCCCCCTCGAGGGCCGCCATCCCGCCGGGCCGGCCAACGCCCCGGCGATCCGCAAGCCTCCCGCGAGGGAGTTCCGTCCCTCACTCCCGCAAGGGAGTTTCGTCCCGCACTCCCGCAAGGGAGTTTCGTCCCCCAGCCCAGCCGATGGCCAAGAAAGTCGTAGCTGTGATCAAGCTGGCCCTCCAGGCCGGCAAAGCGAACCCCGCACCACCGGTGGGCCCAGCCCTCGGTCAGCACGGGGTCAATATCATGGCGTTCTGCAAGGAGTACAACGCCCGCACCCAGGAGAAGGCCGGGTACGTGATCCCGGTGGAGATCTCGGTCTTTGAAGACCGCAGCTTCACCTTCATCACCAAGACCCCGCCCGCCTCGGTGCTGATCTCCAAGGCGGCCGGCATCGACAAGGGTGCCGCCACGTCCGCCAAGGGAGCGGTGGGTGCCATCAGCCGCGCCCAGCTCGAGGAGATCGCCAAGACCAAGCTGCCCGACCTCAACTGCGCCAGCGTTGAGTCGGCCATGCGCATCATCGAAGGCACCGCCCGCAACATGGGCGTCGCCGTCAAGGACTGACCGCCACCGGTCGTCGTTCCATCCCGTCCACCTCTCTGGGGGAGACCGATCACGGTCGTCCGCACCCCTTACCGCCATGACAAAAGTCTCCAAACGCTTCACCGCCCTCGCCGCCAAGGTCGAGGACCGTTCCTACGAACCGCTCGAGGCCCTCGAGCTGGTCAAGGACACCGCCACCGCCAAGTTCGACGAAACGATCGAGGCCCACGTGCGCCTGGGCATCGACCCCAAGTACACCGACCAGCAGCTGCGCACCACCGTGGCCCTGCCCCACGGCACCGGCCAGACCATCCGCATCGCCGTGATCGCCCGGGGTGAGAAGGTGGCCGAGGCCAAGGCCGCCGGTGCCGACCTGGCCGGTGACGATGAGCTGGTCGACCAGATCGCCGGTGGCGCGATCGACTTTGACCTGCTGATCGCCACCCCCGACATGATGCCGAAGGTGGCCAAACTCGGCCGGGTGCTCGGTCCCCGCGGCCTGATGCCGAATCCCAAGGCCGGCACCGTCACCACCGATCTGGGCGGCGCCATCAGCGAGTTCAAGGCCGGCAAGCTGGAGTTCCGGGCCGATCGGGCCGGCATCGTCCACGTGCGTTTCGGCAAGGCCAGCTTCCCCACCGCCAAGCTGCTGGAGAACCTCAAGGCCCTGCAGGAAACCATCGACCGCAACAAGCCCAGCGGTGCCAAGGGCCGCTACTGGCGCAGCCTCTACGTCGCCTCCACCATGGGCCCCTCGGTGCAGGTCGACTTCTCCGCTCTCCAGGACATCAAGCAGGAGAGCTGAGCGCCCGCCGTGCCTGCCTCGTCATGGGTGCGGATCGGCGGCTGGGTGGCGGTGCCGCTCACGCTGCTGGCTCTGGGGTGGGGCCTGCTTTCCAGGTCCCCGTCCTCCTCCATGGCGTCGCCGGCACAAGCCCCCCGCCGCGACGCTCCGGTCACCTTCGTCGGCGATTCGCTCACGGCCCAGGGCGACTGGCAGGCGGCCTTCCCCGATCGCGTGGTGTTCAACCAGGGCATCAGCGGCGACACCAGCTTCCAGCTGATGGCCCGCCTGCCGCAGATCCGCCGGACTGACGCCGGTACCTACCTGGTGATGGTGGGCATCAACGACATCGTCTGGGGCTACGACCCCGGCCGGATCGCCGGCCGCATCCAGTGGCTGCGGACCGGCCTCCAGATCGGCACGGGGGCCCGGGTGATCATCCAGTCCACGATTCCCTGCGCCAGCTTCCGCTGCGGTGCCGACGGGGTCCGCCGGGTGGCCGAGCTCAATGCCCTTCTCGCCAGCCAGACGCCTCCCCGGGACTTCGTCGATCTGACCCCGGTGATGGCGGACGGCGATGGACTCAGGCGTGCCTACACGGTGGATGGCGTGCATCTCAACGCCGCCGGTTATGCCCGCTGGGTGGCGCGGCTGCGGGAGCTGGACCTGCCGTGATGTAGGTTCAAGAGCTGGATTCGTCCAGAAGGGCACGCGCCCCACCCAAGACAGCAGGTCGTCAGAGTCACCGATTCCGGTCGGTCGTTCACTGTCGTAAGTCCTGCCGAGGTTCACGCGATTGGTTTTTGCCTGTGCTGGGGTCTCCAAGGGAGTCCTTCAGATCGGAGCGGAGCGATGAGCGGCCTCGAAGCCTCCCGCAAGGGATGGCTGTCCGGACCGCGTTCCCTGCTTGTTCCCCCGATCCGATCCACCTCCTATGGGCCGCACGCTGGAGAACAAGCAACAGATCGTCGAAGAGCTCAAGGGGCTCCTCGGTGAAGCCGAAATGGCGCTGGTCCTTGATTACAAGGGCCTGACCATCAAGGAGATGACTGATCTGCGGACCCGTCTGCAGGCCAGCAGCGGTGTGTGCAAGGTGACCAAAAACACCTTGATGCGCCGTGCCATCGATGGTGACAGCGCCTGGTCGGATCTCGATTCCCTGCTCACCGGTACCAACGCCTTCGTCCTGGTCAAGGGCGATGTCGGCGGTGCGGTGAAGGCCCTGCAGTCCTTCCAGAAGGACAGCAAGAAGTCGGAAGTGAAGGGAGGCCTTTTCGAAGGCAAGCTCCTTTCCCCAGACGACATCAAGGCCATCGGGGATCTGCCCTCCAAGGAGGTGCTCATGGCCCAGATCGCCGGTGCGATCAATGGCCTGGCCACCAAGCTGGCTGTGGGCATCAACGAGGTTCCGTCCGGTCTCGCCAGGGCGCTCAAGCAGCACGCCGAATCCGGCGAAGGTTGAGTTCGCAGCCGCGAACCCCTGGGCTCCACCGATCCTCCCGTTCTGTTGCTGATTCCCCCCCATGTCCGCTACAACCGACCAGATTCTCGAACAACTGAAAACCCTCTCCCTGCTTGAGGCTTCCGAGCTCGTCAAGCAGATCGAAGAGGCCTTCGGCGTGTCCGCCGCCGCTTCCGCCGGCGTCGTCATGGCCGCCGCCGCCCCCGGCGCTGCCGCTGAGGCGGTTGAGGAGCAGACCGAATTCGACGTCATCCTCGATGGCTTCGATCCGGCCGCCAAGATCAAGGTGCTCAAGGCCGTCCGCGAGGCCACCGGCCTCGGTCTGGGCGAAGCCAAGGCCCTGGTCGAAGCTGCTCCCAAGGCCGTCAAGGAAGGCATCTCCAAGGGCGATGCCGAAGCTCTCAAGAAGAGCATCGAAGAAGTGGGTGGCAAGGTCTCCATCAAGTGACCCGCCGTTGCCGGGCCTGCGGGCCCGGCAACCCTGCTTCGTTTCCAGCCGGCCCTTCGGGGCCGGCTTTTTCATGGTCTTGTTCCGTGGCCGGCACCGTGCGTGGTTCGCGCCGTGGCGGAAAGGACCCGTCCATCAGGGCCTATCCATAAAAAAGAGCCCCGCCGAAGGCAGGGCTCTGGAGATGGAACGATTCCGGGAGTCTGTCCTCGTTTCGACCCTGGAAGAGCGTCCTTCACTCCTCACGAGATCAGATTAAGCGGGTGGAATGGGAGGTGGCGGCTGGGAGGTCCGGAGATTCAACTGGCCACAGCCCGGAGCTGGTCAGGGGCTCAGAGCCCTTCGCCGCCGCTGCTGTTGCCGCCGCTGTAGGGGATCACCTGGAGGGCGACGGCCCGGCCGGAGTCGCCCAGCGCCATGGTGGTGTCCTCAACCTGGCCTGCGGCCGGATCGGTGGCGGACAGGGCTGGGGGTTGGGCCCGGCCGGGGCCGAGGGGCCGGCGCCAGGTGGGGGCGCCGCCGGCGTTGGCGATCAGCTGATCCAGAGGGGTGGGGCTGGCGAAGTAGAGGTGGCTCAGGGCCCGTTCCCCGTAGGTGCGCCGCTTCAGATCCCAGCCCTGCTCGAGCCTGAGGGCCACGAAGCCGTCGCGATCCCGCAGGGGGATGTCGGCCCTGCCCACCACGAGGATGGCCGAGGTGCCCGGGGAGATGGCCTGGAGTTCCAGGCGGGATCCCACCTGCTGCACCCGCAGCCGGTAGGTGGTGCCCATGTCCTGCTCGGCGACCCGCAGGGAATAGCCGTTGCTGTCCAGGTAGCGGTTGCAGATGCCGGTGTAGTCGAACCGGTTCAGGGTGGGATCCACCAGGCCGTCCGGGCGGGCCTGCCAGCAGGCGGGCTGGGGGGTCAGCTGCTCTAGGACCAGCAGGGTCCAGTCGTTGTCGCCCACCGGGCGGGCCAGCACCGCGAAGCGTTCGGCGTCGACATCGGCGCTCTGGAAGAGGCCGGCGGCCATGGCCAGCCGGGGCTGAAGGATCGGCAGCCCGGCTCCCGCCAGGGCCAGGCCCGCCAGGGCCAGGTAGGTTCGCTGCATGGGAACACCTCCAGGACCCGGGCGTTCTCCGGGAGAGAGGGTCCCATTCAAGCGATCCTGTCAAGACGTCTCCATGGGTGATCGACCGGTGCGGGTAGTGGCTGCCGCCTGTGACGGGGCCTGCAGCGGCAACCCCGGCCCCGGGGGCTGGGGCGCCCTGCTGCGCTTCGAAGACGGCTCCCGTCGGGAGCTGGGGGGGGCGGACGCAGCCACCACCAACAACCGGATGGAGCTCACCGCCGCCCTGGCGGTGCTGGAGGCCCTGCGGGAGCTGCCGCGCCATCCCGATCTGGTGCTGCGCACCGACAGCCGTTATCTGATCGACGGCTTCGAGAAGTGGATGACCGGCTGGAAGCGCAAGGGATGGCGCACCGCCTCCGGCGGGGCCGTGCTCAACCGTGATCTCTGGGAGCAGCTGGATGCCGCCAGGCTGCCGGGGCTGGCCCTGCGCCACGTGCGCGGCCACAGCGGGGACCCGGACAACGACCGCTGCGATGCGATCGCGGTGGCCTTCTCCCGCGGCCAGTCTCCGGCCCTGGCGATCGAAACCCAGCCCGGCCGATCCCGGGCGCCGGGAGCCCCTGTCACCGCAGCCCCTGCCACAGAAGCCCCTGCCGCCGTAGCCCCCGCGGTGGCCGACCCCCTCGATCCGGCCCCGCCGTCGCTCCAGCAGCTGCTCTCCCGCCTGGAGCTGGCCGACCGGCTGGCGGCTGGCGGCTACAGCCTCAGGGCCGTGGAGCTCGCCAGGCTGCTCGAGGTGCCCACGGCCCGGCTTGAGGGGAAAGTGGAGCCCTGGCTCTGGCGCGACTGGCTCGTCCGCCCCCTGGGCAACGGATGCTGGCGTCTGGAGCGCGGCGCGGGAGGATTGGACACGCCGGAGTGAGAGGAGACAGGCATGCCGCAGGAGCCATCGACCAGCGGCGGCCAGGTGGGAACCGGCGCCCTCTATGCCCGGTTCGTCGAGCCCCTGCTGCGTCGTGATGACGGTGCCGATGCCGAGCAGCTGAGCCGCCTGACCCTCCTGGCCCTGGGCCAGGCGGCCCTGCGCCGCCGCTGGCCCCTGGTGAGCGGCAGCCTGGAGGGCCTCGGGGCGGAGCTGCAGCGGCGGGACCCCCGGCTGGAGCAGACCCTGTTCGGTTGTCGCTTCACCAATCCGGTGGGGCTGGCGGCTGGTTTCGACAAGAACGGGGTGGCGGCCGCCATCTGGCACCGGTTCGGCTTCGGTTTCGCCGAACTGGGCACCATCACCTGGCAGCCCCAGCAGGGCAATCCCCGGCCGCGGCTGTTCCGGCTGGCCGAGGAACGGGCGGCGCTCAACCGCATGGGCTTCAACAACGACGGGGCCAGGGGCGTGCGCCGGACCCTGGAGCGCCAGCTCCTGCCACCCCCCGGTCAACGGCCTGCGGTGCTCGGCATCAACCTCGGCAAATCGAAGGCGGTGTCGCTGGAGATGGCCCCGGACGATTACGCCGCCTCCCTGGAGCTCCTGGCCCCCCTGGCGGACTATGCCGTCGTCAACGTCAGCTCGCCCAACACCCCGGGGCTGCGGGACCTGCAGGAGGAGGCCCAGCTCCGGCGGCTGGTGGAGCGGCTGCGGCGCCTGCCGGCCTGTCCGCCCCTGCTGGTCAAGATCGCCCCCGACCTGGAGGACGACGCCATCGACACCATCGCCCGGCTGGCCTACGAGGAGGGGCTCGCCGGTGTGATCGCCGTGAACACCTCGGTGCACCGCCTCGGACTGGACGGACGCCGGCTGGTGGCCACGGGCCGCACCCTGGCGGAGGAAACCGGAGGGCTGAGCGGCCGGCCCCTGCGGCGGCGGGCGGTCGAGGTGCTGCGGCGGCTGCGGGCGACCGCCGGCCCCGCCCTGCCGCTGATCGGTGTGGGGGGCATCGATTCGGCGGAGGCCGCCTGGGAGCGGATCAGCGCCGGAGCGTCCCTGATCCAGATCTATACGGGTTGGATCTACGAAGGTCCCGCACTTGTGCCCTCGATTCTGGAGGGATTGTCCCGCCAGCTCGACGGCCATGGATGCCGGACGCTTTCGGAAGTTGTAGGTTCGGGGATGCCTTGGCGCCCATGATTCGGTAACTTTCGCAGGCATCGGATCGGAGCCTTGGTTTTTTCTGGCCTGATCGGCTTGAAGGATGATCTGGAAGATCGTCTGAGACCCGTCCGCGCTCAGCTCTTCCCACGCCAGCTGCTGCTGGAGCTGCAGGACGATTCCCTGAAGGGCCAGGTGCTCAGGGGATCGGGTCCGGAGGCCGTGAGCATCGATCTGCCCCTGCCGCCCCTCACCTGCCTGGATGGCCAGCCCCTGGAGAAGGAGCCCCTGGGTGACCTGATCGGCGATCTGCTGGTGCGGGACGGCCTGCTCGATGCCGTCGTCCTGGCGTCCCTTCCCGAGGGGGCGGCGCAATGGCGGGTCATCGACTGGCCCTTCGAAGCCATCCCCGACGACCCCATTCAGGCCCTGCGGACCATCGACCCGCCCCTGAATCTCGCGGTTCCCCTGTCGGAGGCCACCATCGATCTGCGGCCCCTGGCCGGATCCACCCCCCGGCTGCTGATGGCGGTGGCTCCCCGAAAGCTGGTGGACGACTGGATCGATGTCTTCAACCTGGCGGGTGTGCAGCTCGAGCGGCTGGCCCCGGCCCAGTCGTGCCGTCTGGCGGCGGTCAGCTCCCTGCTGGAGGCGGCGCCGCCGGATGAACTGACCGTCCTGATCCACCCGCTGCCGGCCGGCGCCCATCTGTTGCTGCTCCATCGGACCGAGCCGGTCTTCGACTGGCCGCTCCCCCAGGACGACGAGGCCCTGGTCAGGGAGGTGAACCGCTGCGTGACCTTCTACCGTCGGCGGGATCCCTCCATCCGTCGGCTCCGGCTGTTGCTCAGCGCGCCCCTCCCCAGCCAGGACAGCCTGCAGGACGCCCTGGGCGTGCGGGCCGAGATCCTGACCCCTGAGCCCTTCGGGTCCCTGGTGCTCCAGGGGCTGGCGATGGCGGAGTCGGTCCGATGAGCCCACCGATCCTCGATCTGCTTCGGGAGAGGCGCAAGGAGCTTGGCCAGGAGAGCATGGTCTCGGCCCTGCAGGATCGACGCCCCCTGCTGCTGCGCGGTGCCCTGATCGGGGCGATCGTCCTGGGCGGGTCCGTCCTGGCCAGTGCCCTGGTGTTTCTCCGCTTCCAGTACGTCCGGATGCAGACCGCCCAGCTCACCCGGTTCGAAGCTGAGTCCACCCAGATGCAGGCGGAGATGGCGGCCAGCCGGGCCAAGCTCGAGCAGCTCGCGGCCACCAACCGCAACCTGACCGAGGGCCTCACCACCCTGCGCACCTCTTCGGCCCTCCTGGCCGACCTGCAGCTGCGCACCCCCGAGGGCATCCAGATCCAGAGCGCCGAAGCCGAAGGCACCAATCTGGTGCTCAAGGGACAGGCCCTCGATCCCCTCGCCTTCGCCCGCATCAATGCCCTGCAGCTGGAACTGTCCCGTTCCCCGCTGCTGAACCCCAAGGGTGTCGCCCTCGTCAAGCTGGAGCGGGTTCCGCCCAGTGAGGCGCCGACCGGCCAGGCCGGGACCGCGGCCCCCCCTCCCACCCCCGCGACGGTCCGCTTCGAACTGTCGGGGCCGTTCGCGACCCTGCCCCCCGCCCGCCAGCTGGGCGTCATGCGCCAGCTGGGTTCGGAGGGCATGGTGCGCCGGCTGCAACTTCTCCAGGCGGAGGGCCTCATCCCATGACCAACCTTCAGCAGGGCTCCAAGCGCCTCCCGGTCGCCAGCCTGCGCCTGATCTGGCTGCTGCTGCCTGCGGGCGTGTTGGGCGGTCTCGGGCTGCTGGTGATCCTGGCGGGCCTGGTGCCCCTCTGGGCCGGCCTGCAGCGCGACAGCCAGCGGCTCCAGGAGCTCGAGCAGCTGCGGGATCAGGTGACGCTGATGCGGGGCCAGCTGGTGGCCACCCAGGAGAGCACCGAGGCCGCCATGGCCAGCAAGGCCAAGATCGAGCGGCTGATCACGGGCAACGGCGACCTGTCCACCTTCCTGGCCATGCTCGACCGCGAGGCCGCCGCCTCGGGCGTGGAGCTGACCCTGTTCGAACCCACCCAGGCCGCCCCCGCCGCCGGCACCCCGCCCGGAGCCGCCCCTGCGGCCCCCGCCGCTCCACCCGCCGGGGCGGCTCCGCCCGCTGGGGGTGCTGCACCGGCTCCGGGTGCCGCCCCAGCTGACCCCCTGGCTCTTCAGGGTCTGACCCTGCGCACCCTGCTGGTGTCGGCCAAGGGGACTTTCCCAGCCCAGCTGTCCTTCCTGCGGCGGCTGGAGGCCCTCAATGTGCTGGTGGTCCAGAGCGACCTCAGCCTCACGCTCCCCGAAACGGAGCCCTCCGAGCGAAATCAGCCCAGGGTCATCGCCAACCCTCCGGTGCTGATGAAGCTCACCCTGGGTCTGTACAGCCGCACCCCGGCCCCTGTCGCCGCCCCTGCCGCAGCGGCCCCCGCGGCGGCAGCCCCGGCCCCCGCGGCGGCACCCACGCCAGCGCCGGCGCCAGCCCCGGCGCCCGCAGCCGCTCCGGCACCCGCACCGCCGGCAGCATCGACCCCAGCTCCCCCTGCCCCTTCCAACTGACCATGCCGATGCAATGGGATCCGGCAACTGGCCGTTTCGTCCGATCGCCGATACCATTCGTCGGATTCGGAGATCAGTGGAACGTGGCAAAACGTCAGTGGCGGCACGTTCTTTCTGCGTCTCTCGGCCTGGTGGCCCTCCAGGGATCGGGGCTGTCAGCCGCGGTCGCCGCCGTCGCCCCAACCCCTGCAGGTGGTGCCTCCGGCACCCGGTCTTTGGAGATCGCCCAGGCCAGCGGCGCCCTCGACATCAAGCTGCGGCGTCTGCCCGATTCCGTTGAAGTGGTGATCGAGGGCACCGGCCCCTCCCCCATGCTTCAGCAGACCACCCAGGGGGCCGTCTGGCTGGGCCGGCTGCAGACCGCCCAGCCGATGACCCTGCGTCGCGGGCCGGTGCAGCTCTCCTTGCCCGAGGCGGGGCTGCAGAGCATCAGCATCGAGGGTTCGGGCAACGTCTTCGAACTCAAGGTCTCCCCCACCCCCGGATTCCCGGTGGGCCGGCCCGTGGTGAGCGGCGACGGCCGCAGCCTGATCCTCACCTTCAACGCTCCGGCGCAGACCACCCTCCAGACCCTCACCCCCAACGTCACCACCCCGGGACGGGTGCCCCAACCCGGCTTCGTCCCGCCCCTGCAGCCGCGCGCGGTGGCCCCGCCGCTGGGGGACATGGCCGTGGGGACCATGACCATCAGCAATCCCAGCTACGTCAGCGTCAGTGGCCCGCCGGTCACCATGACCCTCCGCAACGCCCCGGCGAAGGATGTGCTGATGGCCCTCAGTCAGCTGGGCGGCTATGGGTTCGTCTATGTCGCGGACCCCGCCGCTGCAGCCACCGGCGGAACGGCCGCAGCAGCGGCGGCTTCTCCTGACCAGCGACCCATCTCGATCTCCTTCCGCCGTGAGAATTACGGCCGGGCGATCAACTCGGCGCTCCTGGCGGCGGGCCTGCAGGGCAAGCGCGACGGCAACACGATCTTCGCCGGCCCCAACGTGCTGGCCAAGAGCTTCGGTGCCCAGCTCTCCAAGGTGTATCGGCTGAACCAGGTGCCCGCCAACTCGGCCGCCGACTACCTGGCCAACCTGGGCGCGCAGGTCACCAAGACCAACACGATCACCACGGCGGTGTCCGAGGGTGTCGCCGCCACGGCTGCTCCCACCGGCAGCCCCACGGCTGCCACCACCACATCCAGCACCACCACCACGGTGGAATCCTTCGGGGCCACCAATGGCCCCCTGATCGGCCTGCGGGCCACCACCGACACGCGCCTCGGCACCATCACTCTGGTGGGGGCCCCGCGGCTGGTGGCCATCGCCGAGCAGTACCTCAAGCAGCTCGATCTGCGCCAGCGCCAGGTGGCCCTGTCGGTGAAGATCCTGGATGTGAACCTCCAGAACGACAGCGAGCTCTACAACAGCTTCGCCTTCCGCTGGGGCAACAATTTCATCGTCAACGACAACGGCACCCTGGCGGCCAATTTCGGCGGCGTTCTGGGTGCATCCTCCGCTCAGAGGGGCCTGGGTGAACCCCTGCTTCCGGGGCGACCGCTTTCTGGCTTTGTGGGGCAGACCAACCCAGGTGCCGCCGTCGGAGCGACAGGTCAGCCGCTGTACCCCAACAACAACTTCTTCGATTTCTTCCAGGCCCGCATCCTCTCCGATAACTCCAAGGTGCTGGCCAGCCCCACCCTCATTCTCCAGGAAGATCCTTCCATCCTGCGAGAAGACTCCTCCGGTGGCGGAGGTGGAGCAGCTGGCGGAGGCGAAGGTTCCAGCATTTTCTCCTCGGCCTTCGATGACATCGATGCGCCCATCGGTCGCCGGAGGGGTAACGAAGGCGTGGTCCGGGTCGGAGTCAACGTCCCAACGGAAGTTTCCACCACCATCACGGGAACGGCCGGAGCCGTCACCTGTTCCATCGATCAGCTTTCCACCGCAGGTCTTGTGCTGGGGGCACGGGTTCAGAAGATCGATGACAACGGCTTCGTCACCTTCTCGCTCTCCCCAAGCATTTCTGCGGTGGAGAGAGAAATCGAGGCCGGTGGCTGCCCTCCGATCAGCATCCTCCGGGTGCGTCGCCTGGATACGGGTGTGGTTCGCGTCCGCGATGGCCAGACCCTGATCCTCACTGGCGTGATCTCCGATTTCGATCGGGCCCTGGTGTCGAAATGGCCCATCCTGGGAGACATTCCCATCATCGGCCAGTTTTTCCGCGCCTCATCCAACCAGCGTGAGAAGCGGGAGCTGGTGATCATGGTGACGCCGAGGATCATCAATGACACCGAGGGCGGCACCTACGGCTACGGCTATCAGCCCTCCACCCCGGCCTCCCGCGCTTTCCTGGGAGGAGAGCCCCAGCCGGGCATGACCCCCTGATCGGGGCCACGCCCTGATTCAGAAGGCCAGCGGCAGCAGGAACTTCATCGCCAGCGGGGCCACGGCCGAGGCGAAGGAGGCGGCTCCGGAGAGCATCTGGCCGCCCATGCCGCTGCCCTGGTTGGCTTTCTTGCCGGGTTTCAGCAGGGCGGTGGCGACTTCGGTGAGCTGTTTCGCCTGGGCCTCCTCGCCGGCCTGGCCGTAGAGGACGGCGGCGTAGTTCAGGTCGGCGGCGGCCAGTTCGGTCTTGCCCTGTTCGGTGCGGCTGAGGCCCCGGGCCACCCAGCTGATCGCCGCGTCCGGCTGCAGCCGGATCGCCTCTGAGAACAGCTGCTCCGCCTGGGGATGGCGGCCCTCCAGGGCGGCGCTGACCCCGGCGTTGTGCAGCTCGGGGTAGCTCAGCACCGTGGGGGCCACGCCCCGGGCGTCCTGCCAGTGGCTGCGGGCCAGTCCGCCGGGATCGATCTGGGCGCCGCTGAGGTCGCTCTGGCGCAGGTCGGTGCCCTCCAGATTCGCCCCGCGCAGATCGGCACCCCGCAGGGACGCCCCCTGCAGGCTGGTGAAGCGCAGATCGGCGCCTTTGAGGTTGGCCCCATCCAGCCGGGCCTGGCCCAGGTTGGCGCGCTGCAGCTTGGCGCCCCGCAGGTCGGCGTCGCGCAGGTCGGCGTGCACCAGGTCGGCGTCCTGCAGCTTGCAGCGGGGGCAGTCGCGCTGATTCAGCAGACGCATCAGATCGCCGTCGCTTCCCGCCCGCGCAGGAGAGGCCAGCAGCAGGGCCAGCAGGGCCGGGCCGGTGAACAGCAGCCCCGTCAAGGCGTGGCGGGCGAACCCTTGGGGCCGTGTCATGGTCGCCTGTTCAGGGGTAGTCCCGTTGTACCGCCTCCGCCGGCCGGTTGCTGGTCCGCAGGGAACGGCGCAGCACCCGTCCCAGCCGTTGGGCCGTTCGTCGTCCCGCCCGGCTGGGGGCGGCGGCGAAGCGCTGCTGCTGGTAGTTGGCCACAAAGGCCTCCAGGGGATCGGCCAGGGACGGCCAGCGCTGGCTCAGCCGCCGGGCGAAACCGCCCAGGGTTTCCCCCGCAGTCGGTGCCATCCCCTGCCGGGCGAAGGCCCGCAGGGTGCGCTCCAGCTCCAGGCGCAGGGGATCGCCGCGGTGGCGCCGGCCCAGCCAGCCCAGGCCCCCCAGGCCGGCGGCCAGGCTGACGGCCACCGCCAGCAGCACCACCACCCCCAGCAGGTGCCGCTGCTCGCCCAGCAGCCGGGCCACCAGGGCCTGCTGCTGCTCGCCGTCGTACCCGAGCCACCAGCGGGCCCAGGCGATGTCGAGGCCCCACCACTGCTGCTGGATCCAGTCCAGCGGGCTGCCGCCGGCCCGGATCCCGGCGCCCGCCGCCCCAGAGCGCGCCAGGGGGTCCCCCGCCGCCCAGGCGGTGGGATCGACGCGCCTCCAGCCCTCCCCGGCCAGCCAAACCTCGCTCCAGGCGTGGGCGTCGGCCTGGCGCAGGTCCACGTAGCCGGTGCCGCCCACCGGTTGGACCCACTGGCCGCCGCGGTAGCCGCTCACCACCCGCGCCGGCACCCCCGCCGCCCGCATCAGGGTGGTGAAGGCGCTGGCGTAATGGCCGCAGAAGCCCAGACGGCTCTCGAACAGGAAGTGGTCGAGGGGGGCCTGGCGGGGCAGGGCCCCGGGTTCGAGGGTGTAGCGGAAGGGCTGGCTGCGGAACCAGCCTCTGGCGGCATCCAGCCGCTCCCGGTCGCTGCCGAGGCGCCGCCAGCCGGCGGCCAGGGCCTCCAGCCGCGGGTTCTCGCCCAGCGGCAGCAGCAGGTCGACGGGGCCGGGGGGGGTGGTGCGCCAGCCGGGCTGATCCGCCGTCCGGGTCAGGGCGTAGACGCGTCGCTGGCTGCCCGGGGCCCGGTTCAGCAGTTCGCCGCTGCGCTGCAGGCTCAGGTCGGCGGACAGGGGCCGGCCGGAGCCGCTCCAGGGCACCGCCGCCAGGCCACTGGGTTCGATCAGCCAGAGCTGGATCCCCTCCTCCGGGGTGGCGGGGGGCGGCGGCGGGGGGGTGGCCTGGCCGACCGCCGGTCGGGGGAGGCTGGGCGCGGCGCTGCGCCAGCTGCGGCCATCGAAGCGTTCATGCACCAGCACCCGCCAGTAGCGCTGCTCCAGGGGTGGGGGCTCGCCGCCGAGGGGGAAGGCGACGCGGGCGGCGGCCTGGCGGCTGACGGCCAGCCGGGCGATGGAGCCCGGCTCCATGCTGTCGCTCAGGCCGGTCATCGCCCCCATGCCCTGACCCGCACCGAAGTTGGTGAAGGGCATCAGGCGGGGCAGCAGCAGGAACAGCACCAGGGCGATGGGCAGGGCCGCCAGCAGCACCTGCAGACTGCGGCGCAGCAGCGCCTTCCAGTCGGGACCGGCCCCCAGTTCCAGGGCCAGCAGCCCGGCCAGGGCCATCAGGATGGCCAGGCCCTGCAGCAGGCTCGGGGCCAGTTCGGGGCGCAGGGCCGCCAGCAGGCCGGCGCAGACCAGCTGCAGCAGGGCCACCACCCGCCGTTCCTCGAGGCTGCGGGCCTCGCGCAGCTTCAGGGCCGTCAGCACCGCCAGGCCGAAGGCCAGCAGGCTCAGGGACAGGGCGGGCGACAGGCCCAGCAGACCCAGGGCCAGCAACCCCATGGTGAGCCACTGCAGCGGGGCGGCGGCGCGGCTCATCGGCAGCAGGCCAGGGCCGTCAGGCACTGGTCCCGGTGGAGCACCCCCCGGCCGGGCGCCACGCTCCGGCCGTTCAGCTCCAGCCCGTAGCTGAGGCCCCGGCCGTGCCAGCTCCAGATGCGCTCACTCAGGTGTTCGAGGGCCGTCTCCAGGGGCACCCCGGGTTCGGGGGCCAGCAGGGGGGCCGCTTCGGGGCGGTCCAGGAAGCGCTTGGCGTACTCGCCCCGCCCCTGGGCCAGCAGCTTCCAGGCCAGCCGGCTGGGGCTGTCCTGGGGGCGATGGGGGGCCAGGTCGCGCCAGTCGTCGCTGCCGTCCTGGCGGCTGGCCAGGGCCGGCTCGCCGTCCACCGGTGCCGAGCCGGCGGCCAGCAGCCGCACCGGTCCGGCCCGACGGGCCGGGTAGATCAGCTGGGCCGTCTCCGGATGCCAGCGCGACCAGCAGCAGAACAGCCCCAGGGGCGCCGTCGTCTGGATCCGCAGCAGTCCGGGCCGTTGCCAGCCCCGGGACGGCGGGGTCCAGGCCACGGCCAGCTCATGCTCCCCCGCCGCCAGCGACAGGGCCGGGCCCGGGGCCTCCCGCCCCAGCCGCAGGCGCACCCCTTCGCTGCGGCCCGGGCAGCGCAGCCGGACCGGATAGGGGACCGGCTCGCCGGCGAAGCCCGGCGCCGGTGCGCCGCAGGCCAGCTCCACGCCCTGCAGGTTGAAGTGGGTGAGGTGCAGGGTGAGCAGGAACAGGCTCAGCATCAGGAAGCTCAGCAGCAGGGTGCCGTTGCTCTGCATCTGGACCCCCACCACCTGCAGCAGCACCGTCCCCGCCAGCCAGAGCCAGCCGAACCGCGTCGGCAGGATGTAGAGGTTGCGCATCCGCAGGCGCACCCGTTCGCCCTGCTGGGGCCTACCGAAGTCCATCGACGCCTTCCTGCAGCCGCTGACTCAGCTCCCCCTCGCCGCCGCTGCGCTGGCCGCCGTCCATGCGGTGCTCGCAGACGGCCGCCAGCACCGCCTGGACGTCGTCCGGAATCACATGGTCGCGGCCCTCCAGCAGCGACCAGGCCCGGGCGGCGGCCAGCAGGGCCAGGCCGGCCCGGGGCGAGAGGGGATGGGCCTGGGACGGCTGGCGGCGGCTGCGCTCCAGCAGGTCGAGCACGTAGTCGAGCAGGGCGGTGCTGCAGTGCTGCCGTTCGCAGCGGTCCTGCAGGGCCAGCAGGTCCTCCGGGCCGAAGGCGCCACTGAGGCCGTCGGGCCGCAGGCCCTCACCCAGCAGCAGGGCCCGCTCCGCCTGGCGGGGGGGGTAGCCGAGGCTGAGGCGCATCAGGAACCGGTCGAGCTGGGATTCCGGCAGGGCCGAGGTGCCCCCCTGATCCAGGCCGTTCTGGGTGGCGATCACCAGAAAGGGCCGGGGCAGGGGATGGCTGGTGCCGTCCACGCTCACCCGACCGGCGGCCATCGCCTCCAGCAGGGCGCTCTGGGTGCGGGGGCTGGCCCGGTTGATCTCGTCGGCGAGCAGCACCTGGCTGAACAGGGGACCGGGCTGGAAGCGGAAGCTGGCGGCGGCGGGGTCGAACACGTTCAGGCCCGTGAGATCCGCCGGCAGCAGGTCACTGGTGAAGCTCACCCGCTTGAAGCCGAGCCCGAAGCTGCGGGCCAGGGCCTCCGCCAGGGTGGTCTTGCCCATGCCGGGCAGGTCCTCGATCAGCAGGTGGCCGCGGGCCAGCAGGCAGGCCAGGGCCAGCCGCACCTGATGCTCCTTGCCCAGCAGCACCTCGCCGATCGCGCTGATGACCGGCTGGAGGGGGGAAGAGGGCACGGGGGAGTGCGGCGCACCGATGGCCCACCCATTGCAGCAGCCCGGCCACGCTTCCGTGTTACAACCGCCTTAATGTTCGCTGGAGCCGGTGCCAGCCCTCCACCCGGCGATGGGGACGCCTGAACCGCCGGATCCCCATGGCGGCAACCTGCAGGCGGCCGCCCGACGGCTCGGCTGCCCCCCGGAGCAGCTGCTCGATGCCAGCGCCTCCCTGGTGCCCTTCGGGCCGCCGCCCCGGCTGCGGCGCCTGCTGATCCGGGCCCTCGGCAGCGATCTGCGGGACTATCCCGACCGGGACTACACCGCGCTCTGCGACGCCATCGCCGCCTGGCACGGCCTGGATCCGGCCAGGGTCCTGCCCGGCAACGGGGCCGCCGAGCTGTTCACCTGGGCGGCTCGGGACGCGGCGGCCGGTGGCCTGAGCCTGCTGCCGGCCCCCGGATTCGCCGACTACCGCCGCGCCCTTGGCTGCTGGGGCGGCGCCTGGCGCCAGCTGCCGCTGCCGCTCGACTGGTCCGGGGCCGGACCGGGCCCCTGGCCGCTGGTCGAGGCTGCCACCGAGGCCGCCACCACCGCCGCCGGGTCCGGCGCGGCCGTGCTCTGGCTCACCAATCCCCACAACCCCACCGGCCAGCTCTGGAGCCGGCGGTCGCTGGAGCCCCTGCTGGAGCGCTTCGCCCTGGTGATCGTGGACGAGGCCTTCCTGCCGCTGGTGCCCGGCGGGGAGGAGCAGTCGCTGGTGCCGCTGCTGGCGGCCCATCCCCAGCTGGTGGTGATCCGCAGCCTCACAAAGCTGTTCTCGATCGCCGGGCTGCGGCTCGGCTACGCCCTGGGCGACCCCGGGCGGCTGGCCCGCTGGGCCGGCTGGCGCGATCCCTGGCCCGTCAACGGGCTGGCGGCGGCGGCGGGCCGGTTCCTGCTGGCCGATCAGGCCGGCCTGCGGCGCTGGCAGGGGCGGGTGCAGCGCTGGGTGGCCGGGGAGGGGGCCTGGCTGGCGGCCCGCCTGGCGGCGGTGCCGGGCCTGGAGCCCCTGCCCTCGGCCGCCAACTACCTGCTGGTGCGCAGCCGCCCGCCGGCCGCCTCGCTCCAGCCGCTGCGGCTGGCGCTGGAGCGCCGCCACCGGATCCTGGTGCGCGACTGCCGCTCCTTCGAGGGTCTGGGGGAGGACTGGCTGCGGATCGCCATCCAGGACAGGGCCGGCAACCGGCGCCTGCTGGCGGCCCTGGAGCAGATCAGCCGCGGCCGATGAGCTGCTCCAGCACCTGCACCAGCCGGCGGTCGGCGTCCCGCACCGCCAGGGTTCCCATGCCGTCGCCCATCGCCACCAGGGGGTCGGCGGCGGCGGCGCTGCCCCGCAGGCGGGGCCCCAGCAGGCGCCAGACGGCCCGCTCCAGGGCGGGCTCCCCGGGGTCGTGCTGCCAGACGATCACCGCGGCACCCACGGCGGCGGCGGCGGCGGCGTTGGCGTCCTGATGGTGGTCGGCGGCCGCCGGGAAGGGCACCAGGATCGCCGGGGTGCCGCAGACCGCCAGTTCGCTGAGGCTGCCGGCGCCGGCGCGGCTGATGGCCAGGTCACAGTGCTGCAGCAGGCCCGGCAGCTCATCGCTGAAGGCCCGCTCGACCACCCCGTCGAGACGCAGCTGGCCGGCGTCCGGATCCTGGCTGCCGGTGAGGTGGACGACACGGCAGCCGCTGGCCGCCAGCAGCGGCAGCAGGGGCCGCACCATGCGGTTGAGGCGCAGGGCGCCCTGGCTGCCGCCCATCACCAGCAGCAGGGGGCCGGGGCCCCGGGGCACCCAGGCCGGCAGGTCCGCGGGGCTGAGGAACGACCGCCGCACCGGCGTGCCGCATACCAGGGGACGGCAGCGGGGCAGCCGTTCGACCGCCTGGGGCAGCCCCACCGCCACGCGCGTGCACAGGGGCCCCAGCAGCCGCGTCACCCGGCCCGGGACGGCGTTGCTCTCATGCAGCACCACCGGCACCCCGCACCAGCGGGCGGCGAGGATCGCCGGCGCGGCGATGTACCCGCCGCTGCTGAACACCGCGCTCACCCCCTCGCGCCGGATCAGGCGCCGCACCGGCATCACGGCCATCAGCAGCTGGAGCAGGTTCCAGAGCTTGCGCAGTCCTTTCCCCTGCAGCCCGCCGGCCCGCACCGTGTGCAGGGGGTAGCGGCTGGGCACCAGCTCGGTCTCCAGCCGGTCCGGCACCCCCAGCCAGTGCACCTGCCAGTCGTCCGGCAGGGCCTCGGCCACCGCCAGGGCCGGGAACAGGTGGCCACCCGTGCCGCTGGCGGCGATCAGCAGGGTCGGCATGGGCGGGTGGGACGAGCGCGCCTAACTTAAAAGCCGACTCCGGTCCGCCCACCGCCGCCCCGGATCCCTCCCCCTCCATGGCTCCGCCCTGCCCGCTGAACGCCCCCCTGCCCCCGGTCCGGACGCCGCAGCTCCTCGGTGCCTGCCTGGCCGGCCTGGCGGTGGTGGCCAGCGTTGGTGTGGCCCCCGCCCTGGCGGCTCCTCCGACGGCGGCCCAGCTGCAGGCCCTGGAGAGCGCCCTCAACAGCAGCTCCGACACGGCCCTGGCCGGCCTGCTGCAGGCCGGTCCCGGTCTGGATCCGGCCCAGCTGGAGAACCGTCGCCGCCTGCTGCGCCAGCAGTTCCCCGATGCCCGCTGGCAGCTGAGCTCCGGCACCCAGCTGCGGGACGGCCAGCCCACGGTCACCCTGCGGGTGGAGGGCACCCGGCGCCAGGGCGGCACCACCTACCGGCTGGAGGCGGAGCAGCTGCTTGCCCTGCAGAGCGACGGCACCCGCATCAACGGCCAGACGGTGCTGCGGGAGCGGTCCCTGCTGCGCAGCGGTGACAAGCCCGTGCCGGTGAGCCTGCTGATCCCCGACGCGGTCCTGACCGGCCAGCGTTATGACGTCGACGTGATCTTCGACGAACCCCTCGACGGTGCCCTGGCCGCGGGCGGCATCACGGCCATCACCCCCCAGCAGCAGGCATCGATGGCCAGCCCCAGCATGGAGCTGGGCGCCCTCGGCGGCGGTGGCCTGTTCAAGATCGTCCAGGCCCCCCTGTCCCCCGGCTCCCAGACCTGGGCGGTGCTGCTGGTCCATCCCGACGGCATCGTCAGCGCCACCAAGCGGGTGCGGGTCGTCGCCGACCGCAAATCGCTCGAGCCCTGAGCGATGGGCCGACCGCATCGGATCTGGGTGGTGGATGACGATCCGGAGCTGCGCCAGCTGCTGGCCACCTACCTGGGCGAGCAGGGCTACGAGGTCCGCTGCATGGGGGATGGCGCCCAGCTGATGGCCCGGCTCGAGGGCCAGCGCCCCGATCTGCTGGTGCTCGACCTGATGCTCCCCGGTGACGACGGCCTCACCCTGCTGCGGCGCCTGCGGGACGGGGCCGACGACCTGCCTGTGCTGATGCTCACCGCCCGGGCCGACGCGGTGGATCGGATCATCGGCCTGGAGCAGGGGGCCGACGACTACCTGGCCAAGCCCTTCCTGCCCCGGGAGCTGACCGCCCGCATCGAGGCCGTGCTGCGTCGCCGCGGCACCCTGCCCGGCGGATTGCCCCAGCCCGACGGGGCCCGGATCGCCTTCGGCGACCTGGAGGTGGACCTGGCGGCCCGCACCCTGGAGCGCCACGGGGAGGCGCTGACGATCACCGGCGGTGAATTCGCCCTGCTGGCGGCGTTCGTGCAGCACCCCCACCGGCCCCTGTCGCGGGAGCGGCTGATCGAACTGGCCCGGGGCCCGGGCAGCGACACCGACAGCCGCAGCATGGACGTGCAGGTGTCACGGCTGCGGCGGCTGATCGAACCGGAGCCGGCCCGGCCGCGCTACGTGCAGACGGTCTGGGGCTACGGCTACGTGTTCGTCCCCGATGGCAAGCCCCGTCAGTCCTGAGCGGCCCTGGCGGCCGCCGCTGGGCCGCACCCTGGGGTATCTGCTGGCGGGCACCGGTGCCGCCGCCTTCTGCCTGCTGCTGCTGCAGCTGCTGCTGGGTCGTCGGCTGGCCCAGCAGCAGCTGGTCCAGACCGGTTCGGAGGTGGCGGCGAACGTGGTGCTGGGGGAGGTGGCCCTGGAGCGCTTCAGCCCCGAGGTGCTCGGCCAGATCAGCGGCATGCAGCTGGTGGTGGGCCAGCAGCCGGAGCCCGGGGCCATGCCCCGCCTCAGGGGGGACCGGCGGCTGCGCTGGCAGACCCTGCGGCTGCAGACGGAGCTCTGCCACCGCCTGGCGCGCTGTCCGGCGGTGCGGCCGGCCTCCTCGCCGCGGCGGGGGGTGTGGGTGGAGATGGCCTCCCCCTTGGAGCCGGTGTGGCTGTTCGTCTCCATGCCCTCCCCCCGAGGCTGGCCGCCCGATCCCCTGCTGCTGACCCTGTCCGTGGGCCTGGGGGCCCTCGGGGCGGTGCTGCTCTATCTCACCCTGGAGATCCAGCGGCCCCTGACCCGCCTGCAGGAGGCCCTGGCCGACGTGGGCCTTGAGGCCCTGCCCAGGGCCCTGCCGGACCAGGGGGCCCCGGCGGTGCGCCAGCTCATGGCCCGCTTCAACGCCATGCTGCTGCGGCTGGAGGACTCCGGCCGGGAGCGCACCACGATGCTGGCCGGCATCGCCCACGACCTGCGCAGCCCCCTCACCCGGCTGCGCCTGCGCCTCGCCCTCGCCGCCGAGGGGCCGATGGCGCCGCAGGAGCTGGAGCGGGCCCAGGCCGACATCCGCTCGATCGAGCGGATCACCCGCCAGTTCATGATCTTCGCCGGCGCCGAAGCTGACGAGACGCCGGTGCTCGTGCCCCTCGATGCCCTGGTGGCCGAGGCGGCGGCGGCGGTGGGAGACGTGCCCCTGGAGCTGGATCTGGAACCGCTGGTGCGGCGGGTTCGCCCGACCGCCGTGGCCCGGGCGGTGGGCAACCTGCTTGACAACGCCCTCACCTACGGCCGGCCACCCCTGCGGCTGGTGCTGCGGCCCCTGGGGCCGGGGGAGGGGCGGCCCCACGAGGAGGCTGCGGCGGTGGAGAGCGGCTTTGAGATTCAGGTCTGGGACTGCGGCGAGGGCATCGACCCGCAGCAGTGGCGCAAGGCCATGACCCCTTTCCAGCGGCTCGACCGGGCCCGCGGCGGCGAGGGGCACTGCGGCCTGGGCCTGGCCATCGCCGCCAAGGTGGCCCGCGACCATGGCGGCGACCTGCGCCGGCTGGAGGCCACCGAGACCGCCGAGCCGCTGCCGGGACGCTTCGCCGTGGCGCTGCGGGCCTGGCCCCTGGCCGGGGGGTGAGGGGGCTTCAGTTGCATCCGGTCACATCTCGCCGGTGGCCAGTCTGACCGCCGTCACACCTGCCGGTCACGATGGAAACGTTCATGAAAAGTCCTCCCATGCCCTTCCCCCTGCTTCAGCCCCTCCGCGTCGCCGTGCTGGCGATGGTCCTGGGGTCCACGGGTGTCGCCATGGCCGAGAGCGGCCCCACCCCGTCCGGCCGTCCCACGCCGGCCCAGATGCAGAAGATCTTCCCCGAGCAGAAGCGACTGGCGCTCAGCGATCAGCAGGCCCGCATCGCCATCCTCCAGCGTGGTGAGCGCTGCCTGTCGGCCGCCGGCAGCAGCGAGGCCCTGCGCACCTGCATGAAGGAGCAGCGCAGCGCCAGCCAGCGCCAGCGGGAGCAGCATCGGGCGGCCATGAAGGCCCTCTTTGAGCGCAACGGAATCCCCCTGCCCCAGTGGGGCAAGGGGGATCGCAAAGGGGGCTGGGGGGAGGGCCGTGGCCCGGGCTCCAGCAGCCTCTGAGGCCGGCCAGGGCCGGCCGTGAAGACGGGGCCTCAGGCCTCGTCGAGGGCGGCCACGCCGGGCAGCACCCGGCCTTCCAGAAGCTCCAGGCTGGCGCCGCCACCGGTGGAGATGTGGCTCATCTTCTCGGCCACGCCCACCTTCTCCACCGCGGCCACGGAGTCACCGCCGCCGATGATCGTGCAGCAGCCCTTGGCGCTCAGGTCGGCCAGGGTGTGGGCGATGGCGTTGGTGCCGGCGGCGAACTTGTCGAACTCGAACACGCCCATGGGGCCGTTCCAGATCACGGTCTGGCAGTCGGCCAGGGCGGCCTGGAAGGTCTTCACCGAATCGGGGCCGATGTCGAGGCCCATCCAGCCGTCGGGGATGGCATCGATCGCCACGGTCTGACTGTTGGCGTCGGGGGCGAAGTTGTCCGCCAGCACCACGTCGGTGGGCAGCAGCAGCTGGACGCCCTTGGCGGCCGCCTTGGCTTCGAGTTCCTTGGCCAGTTCCAGCTTGTCCTCCTCCACAAGGCTCTTGCCCACCGCCAGGCCGCGTGCCTTGTAGAAGGTGAAGATCATGCCGCCGCCGATCAGCACCTTGTCGCACTTGTCGATCAGCGACTCGAGCACGCCGATCTTGCTGCTCACCTTGGAGCCGCCCACGATCGCGGCCAGGGGACGCTTGGGCTCATCGATGGCGCCCTGGAGGTACTGGAGTTCCTTCTCCATCAGGAAGCCTGCCACGCTGGGGCTCAGGTACTTCGTCACGCCCTCGGTGGAGGCGTGGGCCCGGTGGGCGGCGCCGAAGGCGTCATTCACATAGACGTCGGCCAGGGCGGCCAGCTTCTCGGCGAAACCGGCGTCGTTCTTCTCCTCCTCGGCGAAGAAGCGCACGTTCTCCAGCAGCACCACATCGCCATCGGCCATGGCGGTCACCTTGGCCTCGGCGTCGGGGCCGATGCAGCTGTCGGTCTTGGTCACGGGCTTGCCCAGCAGTTCGCTGAGACGGGCCGCCACCGGGGTGAGGCGCATGGCCTCATTCACCTGGCCCTTGGGCCGGCCGAAGTGGGCGGCCAGCAGCACCCGGGCGCCGTGGTCGACCAGGTGGCGCACGGTGGGCAGGGCAGCCCGGATGCGGGTGTCGTCCGTGATCGCCCCGGCCTCATCGAGGGGCACGTTGAAGTCGACCCGAACCAGCACCCGCTTGCCGCGGAGATCGTCGGCACTGAGGCTGGAGAGGGATCGCTTCGCCATGATTACGGATAAGGAAAGGCCGGGGGAGATTAGCGTCCGGCGCCTCCCGCGCCGCCGCCGCCGCGATTCGGTTCTTCCCACCCCCGGTCCCTGGCGGCCGCAACGGTCGGCGCTAGGACAAGAGGGCCGGGCCTTCCGCCATGTTCGACACCGTCCTGTTCCCCATCGACCAGAGCCGCCAGACGATGGAAACGGCGGCCGTCGCCCTGCAGCTCGCCCAGCGCCACGGCAGCCGTGTGGTGCTGTTGTCGGTGGTGGAGGCCGAAGAAGGGGTGATGCACGATCCGGCCGATGTGGCCCGCCTGCTGGAGCAGGCCCGCGCCAGCTTCACCCAGGCCGGTGTGACCTGCGAGGTGCTGGAACGGGAGGGAAAGCCGGCCTTCGTCATCGGCGATGTCGCCGATGAGATCAACGCCGACGTGATCGTCATGGGCACCCGCGGCATCACCCTCGACGGCGACCACCAGAGCACCGCCGCCCGGGTGCTGCAGCTGGCGCCCTGTCCGGTGCTGGTGGTGCCCTGATGGCGGATGTCGGCGACACGGTCCGCCTGAGCACCGCCGCCCCACCGATCCAGTGGTACCCGGGCCACATCGCCAAGGCGGAGAAGGCCCTCAGCGCCAACCTGGAGAAGGTGGATCTGGTGATCGAGGTGCGCGATGCCCGTATCCCCCTGGCCACCGGGCACCCCCGGCTGCAGCGCTGGATCCGGGGCAAGCAGCATCTGCTGGTGATCAACCGCCGCGACATGGTCAGCCCGGCGGCCCGTCTGGCCTGGGATGGCTGGTTCCGCCAGCGGGGGGAGGTGCCCTGGTGGTGCGACGCCAAGGTCGGCACCGGCGTCAAGCAACTGCAGCAGGCGGCGATCCGGGCCGGAGAGGCGCTCAACGCCCGCCGGGCCGGCCGGGGCATGAAGCCGCGCCCCGTGCGGGCCCTGATGCTCGGCTTCCCCAACGTGGGCAAGTCGGCGCTGATCAACCGGCTGGTGCGCCAGAAGGTGGTGGAGAGCGCCCGCCGCGCCGGGGTCACCCGCAGCCTGCGCTGGGTGCGGCTGGGCCAGGACCTCGACCTGCTCGACGCCCCCGGGGTGCTGCCCCCCCGCCTCGATGACCAGCTGGCCGGGCTGCGGCTGGCCCTCTGCGACGACATCGGCCAGGCCTCCTACGACGGCGAGGCGGTGGCCCAGGCCTTCCTGCGCCTGCTGGCCCAGCTGGAGCCGGTGGCGGCGGCCGGCGTGGCGCCGGGACTGCTGGAGCGCCGCTACGGGGTGACGGTGCCGCCGTTGCCCGGAGCGGACCCCGAGCTGCCCATGCCGGATGCCGAAGCCTGGTTCGCCGCGGCGGCGGCCCGCCACACCAGCGGCGACACCGCCCGCATGGCCCAGCGCCTGCTCGATGATTTCCGCCGTTCCCTGCTGGGGCCCATCTCCCTGGAACTGCCGCCCCCCGAACGGCCTTCCCAGGAGCCGGCCCCCGGCTGATGGGCGCGTTCGGGGAAGGCGAAGGGGAGCTGCTGAGGCTCCATTACCCGAAGCCGTTGCCGATGCGGCTGGATCGCTGGCTGGTGTCCCAGCGGCCTGAGCAGAGCCGGGCCCGCATCCAGAAGTTCATCGATGCGGGCTATGTGCGGGTCAACGGCGTCACCGGCCGGGCCAAGACGCCCCTGCGCACCGACGACACCGTCGAGCTGTGGATGCCGCCGCCCGAGCCCCTGCCCTACCTGGTCCCCCAGCCGATGGCGCTGGATGTGCTGTTCGAGGACCAGCATCTGATCGTGATCAACAAGCCGGCCGGACTCACGGTCCACCCAGCCCCCGGCAACAAGGACGGCACCCTGGTGAACGGCCTGCTGCACCACTGCCCCGACCTGCCGGGCATCGGCGGCGAGATGCGGCCCGGCATCGTGCACCGCCTCGACAAGGACACCACCGGTTGCATCGTCGTCGCCAAGAGCCAGGAGGCCCTGGTGAAGCTGCAGGTGCAGATCCAGAAGCGCATCGCCTCGCGGGAGTACCTGGCGGTGGTGCACGGCCGGCCCGCGGCGGACAGCGGCACGATCGTGGGCGCCATCGGCCGCCATCCTGCCGATCGCAAGAAGTACGCCGTGGTGACGGACACCACCGGACGCCATGCCTGCACCCACTGGCGCCTCATCGAAACCCTGGGCGACTACGCCCTGCTGCGCTTCAAGCTCGACACGGGCCGCACCCACCAGATCCGGGTCCACTGCGCCCACACGGGCCACCCGATCGTGGGGGATGCCACCTACGGCCGCTGCCGCAAGCTGCCGGTGGCGCTCCCCGGCCAGGCCCTGCACGCGGTGCGGCTGGCCCTCGACCACCCGATCAGCGGCGAGCGGCTGGTGTGCGAGGCGCCCCTGCCGGAGGTGTTCGAGAAGCTGCTGCTGGCCCTGCGGCGGCGGTCGTCCTGAGGGCGTTACTGCGGCAGACTTGAAACCCTGGATCCCGGTGTCATGGCCCCGCCGCCGCGACGGCTGTTCGTCGACCAGTTCTTCGTCGGCTGGGTCTACGGCCCCTGGGTGGTGGCCGGCCTGCTGGTGATCCTGGCGCTGCGGCTCCTGCTGGCGGAGGATTTCAACCTGCACAGCCACGCCTGGGGGCTGTTCGGCAACGCCGCGATCTGCTTCTCGATCGGCTGCGTCTGCAAGCTCTCCTGGGCCATGGCGCGGGTCGGTGCCGTGCGCCAGCTGGAGCTGCAGCTGCGCCGGGAGCTGGGCCTGCGCTGATGGCGATGACCCGATCCCAGCTCGGCCTGGTCGTCACCCTGCCCTGGCTGGCCGCCGGGGTGGTGCTGCTGGCGATGACGCGCATCGAAGGGGAGACCCGGGAGGCGCAGCTGGGGCTGTTCGGCAGTGCGGCGATCTGCTTCTCGATCGGCTGCCTGGCCCGCACCAGCCTGGGTCTCCACGATCTGACGCAGGCCCGCAGCTCGGCCGCCCCGCCGGAGGCACCCCCTGCCGCTCCGCCGGGGGCCTCCGGCGGGGCCCGGCAACCGTGATCCGGCGTCAGGTCCGACGCGGCCTGGCCCCGGTCCTGGGCCTGGCGCTGGCGGCACCGATGGCCCAGGCCTGGGGCCAGGAGCTGATCGCCGCCCCCCGGCCCCGGCGCCTGCCGCCCCCCTCCCCGGCGCTGCTGCGCAGCCTCCAGGGGTTCCAGGAGGACCTCGAACGTCTCGACCGCACCCTGCTGCCCGCCGCACCCGAGGCCGACGCCACCGGGGTGCCGGACGCCACCCTCCCCGGCCTCCCCGATCCGTCGCTGCCGGCCCCGGCGGCGACAGCCCTGCCCCAGGTGCCCGAGGCGGTGCGGATCGAGCGGCGCCAGCGGCTCAGCCTGGCCGAGGCCCTGGCGGTGGCCGTGCGCAATGATCCCGATCTGGTCGCCGCCGTGCTCGGCGTGCGTGAGCAGCAGGACCTGGCCGGCTCGGCCCGGGGGCGCCGCTGGCCGGAGCTGGGGCTGAACCTGGCGGGTGGCTTCAGCCAGCAGCGTTCCTACAGCCAGGTCTGGACCGACAACGCCGGCATCTATCCGGCGGGCTCCCCGTTTCTGGTCCGCAACCAGGGCTGGAATGTGGTCCAGTCCAACGTCGGGGCGGCGGCCGCCCGGGTGGAGCTGGCCTGGGAGCTGCTCAGCCCGTATCGCGCCGCCGCCATCGCCGAGGCCGACGACAGCCTCAAGGCCTCCCGCCAGCGCTATGCCGACCGGCTGCGCCAGCTGCAGCTGGACGTGAGCATCGCCTACTACGGCCTGCAGCTCGCTGACCAGCTGCTGCGGATCCGCCGGGCCGTCGTCGAGAGCGACACGGTGGTGCGCGACCAGGTGGCGGCCCTCCAGCAGGTGGGCCTGGTGCCGCGGCTGGACCGGCTCCGCGCCGAGGCCGCCCTGCAGCAGAGCCGCTATCGCTTCGAGCAGGCGGAGGCCCTGCAGCTGAGTCGCCAGCGCCAGCTCAGCAACCTGATCAACGTGCCCTTCGACGTCAGCCTGCGGGCCAGCGATGCGGTGCGGCTGCAGCCCCCCTGGCCCCTCGATCTGGAGCAGACGATCGTGCGCGGCTGGCAGGACAACCCCCAGCTGCGGGCCCTGCAGGCCGCCCGCGACGCCCTGCTGCGCCAGGCCGACCGCCGCGCCGCCGAGCTGCTGCCCAGCCTGCGGCTGGTGGCCACCGGTGGCTACGGCCAGGGGCTGATCACCCAGCCCGTGATCCGGCTGGAGGGCTGCTGCAGCTCGGCCCTCATCCCCCAGCTGCTCAACCAGCGCTCCGACTGGGCGGCGGGCCTGCAGCTGCACTGGCGCTTCTTCGACGGCGGCGTCACCGCCGGCGCCGTGGCCGCCAGCCGCAGCGCCGCCGCCCGCACCGACCAGCAGCTGGCCCGGGAGCGCAACGCCATCCGCCAGCGCCTTGAGGCCGCCTTCTACGACCATCGTGCCGCCCTGCGCCAGATCGTGGCGGCCCGCGCCTCCTACAGCGCCTCCCGCGAGGCCTTCCGCGACGTGCGGGCCCGCTACCAACTGGGGCTGGCCGACTACAGCGATGTGGCCGACACCGTCGCCACCCTCACCGGCGCGATGGAGGGGGTGGCCGAATCCACCACCCTGGCCAACGTCAGCTACGCCCAGCTGCTGCGCGAACTGCTGCCGGTGCCGGACCGGCCCGATCAGCCGGTGGCGCTGCCGCTGGTGCTGGGCGGCTCCTGAACGTCGCCGTGGCGTTGCTGCAGCCGCTGCCAGCGGCGCTGGCGCCAGGCGAACGAGCGCCACAGCAGCAGCACCAGCAGGGCGGCGAACCAGAACCACACTTCCGGGGCATTGGCGTGCAGGAGCACCACCAGCAGGGCCGCCTCCAGGACCAGCCAGGGAAGTTCGCGGGTCATGGCAGGGCGTCCCGCTGCCGCAGGGGCGGCTGGTCCTGGCGCTCCTGCTGGTGCAGGGTGCGGTAGCTGCCGGTGAGGTCGCGCAGCAGCGGCAGCAGGTAGCTGACCGGTGGGCGCCATTCGACATAGCCGTGGGCCTTGAGCGTCAGCCCTTCGCGGATCGGAAAGACGCTGCTGCCGCGGCTGAGGGTCCAGCGATAGCCGTCGAGGCCGGAGCCGCCGGCTGTGGGCAGCAGGGCGATCTCGGTGCGCATCACCGGCCCGTTGCGCACCAGGGCCTCCGCCAGCTGGGGGTTGCCCATGGTGGTGTTGACGTCCTCGCGGGTGGCGGGCAGCAGGTTGATGCGGCGCACACGGCCGCGGATGCCGCCGAACCGGCCCCGCTCGTTCCAGTCCGGCACCACCTCCATGGCCAGGCCGGTGCGCAGGCGGCGGGCATCGGCCGGGGCGAAGTAGGCCACCGCCTGCAGGGCCTGGCTGCCGCCATCGGCGTTGCCGCGGTCCGCACGGGGGCTCCCCAGGGTGCCGAGGCGTTGCCCGGGCTTCACCGTCTGGCCCCGCACCACCTGCAGGTCGAGCAGCCGCCCGTCCCGGGTGGCGGTGAGGGTGCCGTCGTAGCTCAGGCGGGTCTGGGTGACCCGGACGGCGCGGCGGGCGTCCTGGATGGCGAAGCGCCGCCGCTGGGCTTCGGTGTCGATGGCGAGCCGGACCTTCTCCCAGGCGTCGATGGCCTCCCGCTGCCGGATGCCCAGTTCGGCGACGTTGTTGTCGAGCTGGATGGCCCGGTCCTCACTGGCCACCACTTCGGCGGCCAGGGGGGCCACCACCTCGCGACGGGCCAGATGGCGGAAATCGGCCACCTTCTGGTCGTAGACGCGACGCAGGGCGTCCAGGCGCTCCCGGTTGCCCTCCAGCTTGGCCAGGGCGGTGTCCCGCAGGCGCCGGGCCGAGGCCAGCCGCGCCCGGTCGCGCCGGTCGAGATCGGCGTTGATGCGGATCAGTTCGGCCAGATCCTTCTCCTGGCGGCGCAGCTGCTGCTCCAGGGTGGGCAGGTAGAGGCGGATCAGCGTCTGGCCCCGGCTCACCCGCTGGCCCTCCCGCACCGGCAGGCTGAGGATCTGGCCCTCGGCCCGGGAATCGATCACCGTGGCGCCGCCGGGCACGATCACCACCCCCCGGCCGACCACCTCGGTGGGCACCGGCCAGAACAGGAACCACCCGGCCGTCAGGGCCCAGGCGCTGCCCAGGGCCACCAGCACCCGCCGTTCCGCCGCTTCCTCCGACGCTTCCATGGCCACCCTCAGCCCCGCAGCCGTTCCACCAGGTGGGTGCCCACCCGCAGGGCATTGGCGATGGCGGTGAGGGAGGGGTTCACGGCGCCGATCGTCGGCATGAAGCTGGTGTCGACGACGTAGAGGTTGTCGAGCTCGTGGGCCTTGCAGTCAAGGTCGAGCACCGAGGTGGCCGGATCGCTGCCGAAGCGGCAGGTGCCGGCCTGGTGGCCAACGGCGGCGATGCCCATGCTGTTGGCGATATAGAACTGGCGCTCCACCAGGTGCTGGCGCAGATAGAGGCGATCCAGCAGGCCCTCGAGGCGGCTCACCAGGCGCGCCGAGGCGGTGAGGTTGTTGGGGGTGTAGCTGAGCTGGATCTGGCCGGAGCCGGTGACGGTCACGCGGTTGTTCGGATCGGGCAGATCCTCGCTGGAGATCCAGAAGTCGAGCGCATGTTCGGCGATCTTGTCCATGCTCCAGCCGGGCATCATGAAGGTTTCCAGTGGCGCGTAGCCCTTCATGATCGTGCCGTTGGTCTTGCCCGTCATCTGGATGTTGCCCATCGGGTAATCGAAGTCGGCATCCCCGAGATACCAGTCGTTGATCGACACCGTTTTCTGGAAGATGGTGCGGTTCGGCTCATGGGCCAGGGCCACCATCGCCTTGCTGTTGTGGAACATGTAGTGGCGGCCCACCTGGTCGGAGCCGTTGGCCAGGCCCCGGGGATGGCGGTCGTTGGCCGACAGCAGCAGCAGCCGGGCGCTGTTGGCGGCGCCGCAGCTCACCACCACCACATCACCGCTCACCGTCAGCGGTTCGCCGTCCCGCTCCAGTTCCACCGCCTTCACCGTGCGGCCGGATTCATCGGTGATCAGGCGCTTCACCTGGGCCCGCGTCAGCAGGGACACGTTCGGCTGCGCCAGGGCCGGCCGGATGCCCAGCACCTCCGCGTCCGACTTGGCGTGCACCAGGCAGGGGAAACCATCGCAGCAGTTGCACTTGCGGCAACGGCTGAAGGCCATGTGGGCTTCGTCGAGCTGGACGCCGCTGGGGGCGTGGAAGGGATGGAGCCCTGCAGCCCTCAGGTCGTCGACCAGTTGCTGCATCCGCGGCTCATGGGCCACCGGCGGATGGGGATAGGGACCGCTGCAGGGCGGCTCGGTGGGATCCTCACCGCGCTGGCCGTGCACGTGGTACATCTCCTCGGCCTTCTGGTACCAGGGCTCGAAGTCGGCGTAGCGCAGGGGCCAGGCCGGCGAGGTGCCATCGAAGTGGGCGAGTTCCTCGAAGTCCTGCTGGCGCAGGCGGAAGTGGGCGGCGCCATACATCTTGGTGGCGCCGCCGACGAAGTAATGGCTGCCGGGCTGGAAGGGCTTGCCGTGCTTGTCGAGCCAGGGATCCTTCGACACGTAGCGGTTCTGCTGGAACACCGCTTCGGCGTCCCAGTTCTGGGGTTCCTGGGGCAGCCAGTCGCCCCGCTCCAGCACCAGCACCTTCAGGCCCGTGGGGGCCAGGTGGCGGGCCAGGGTGCCGCCGCCCGCGCCGCTGCCGATGATCACCACGTCGAAGTGGGCGCCGTGGCTGACCTCCAGCTGGGCCGGCTCCGGCAGGGGCGAGCTGTGCAGGCTCGGACCGGCGATGGCGGCGATGGGGGACGGGATGCTCATGGCTGGATGGGGTAGCGATTGAGCTGGTTGAGCATCTTGCAGACCATGGCGCTCCAGCCGGTCTGGTGGGAGGCGCCGACGCCACGGCCATTGTCGCCGTGGAAGTATTCGTTGAACAGGATCAGATCGCGCCAGTGGGGATCCGTCTGGAACAGTTCCACGGAGCCATTGAAGGGGCGGCGGCCCTGGCCGTCGCGCCGGAACAGACCCACCAGCCGCTTCTCCAGCTCCAGGGAGGCCTGCCAGAGGGTGATCCAGTGGCCCGAGCGGGTGGGGAACTCCACCTTGAAGCTGTCGCCGTAGAAATGGGCGAACTTCTGCAGCGATTCGATCAGCAGGAAGTTCATCGGCATCCACACCGGTCCGCGCCAGTTGGAGTTGCCCCCGAACATCGCCACCGGACTGTCCGCCGGGCTGTAGGCGAGCGTCTCACTCTCGCTGCCTTCGGTGTAGGTGTACGGGTGCTCCTCATACACCTTGGAGAGGGAGCGGATGCCGTAGGGGGAGAGAAACTCCTCCTCATCGAAGAGCCGCTCGCAGATGCGCTGCAGGCGCTCGCGGGGCACCAGGGTGAACAGCACCCGGTCGTTGTTCCAGATTCCCAGGTTTTCCACGATCCAGGAGGGCGTGGTGCGCTCGTGGGTGAACCAGGCCAGGGTGTGGGTGACATCGAGCATCGGCAACCGTGCCACGGTGTCGATGTCGAAGCTCTGCACCGCCAGCAGGGGCACCAGGCCCGAGAGTGAGCGGGTGCGCAGGTAGTCGACGCTGCCGTCCGGCCGCTTGATGACGTCGTAGTAGAAGCCGTCCTCCTCGTCCCAGTTGAGGTAGTTGCGGCCGGCGGGATTGTTGAGGCCGATGGCCAGCTGCACGAAATCCACCACGAACCGCTCGCAGATGTCGGCGTACTCCGGTTCCTCGTGGCTCAGCTCCACGGCGATCTGCAGCAGGTTGAGACTGAGCGAGGCCATCCAGGCCGTGCCGTCGCACTGCTCGATGATGCTGCCGTCGGCCAGGGGGAAGCGCCGATCAAACACGCCGATGTTGTCGAGGCCCAGGAAGCCCCCTTCAAACACGTTGTCGCCGGAGCGGTCGTTGCGGTTGGCCCACCAGCCGTACTCCAGGATCAGCTTGCGCAGGGCGGCGCGCAGGAAGGCCAGATCGGCGGCGTCGCTGTTCTTGCGATCGATCTGATAGATGCGCATCGCCGCCCAGGCGCCGATCGGCGGATTGGGATCGGACAGGGCCCACTCGTACGCGGGGGTCTGGGCGTTGGGGGCGGTGTACTGGGGCTTGCGCAGCAGCATGCACTGCTCCTTGGCCGTGGCCGGATCGAAGACGGCGAAGGCCACGGAGTGGAACATCAGATCCCACTGGCAGAAGTAGGGGTACTCCCAACAGTCCGGCATCGAGATCACGTCGTGGGCGTGCAGCCGCTGCCAGAAGGCGTTCTGGGTGTGGCGCCGCTCGGCCGGTGGGGGTGTGCCGGTGGGGTCGCCCTCGAGCCAGCGCATCACGCTCCAGCCGTAGTACTTCTTGCACCAGAGCAGTCCGGCGGTGCCGGCCAGGTGGATGCGGCGGTCGTCCTCGGACAGCCCCGGCACCCGATGGTCGAAGTACTCCAGCCACTCCCGCTCGCGCTCGCTGAAGATCGCGCCAAACGCCTCCCCAAACGCATCGCCTTGCTCGGCCGGGCCCGGTGTGGGGCCGTCGACCCGATGCAGGCGCAGCTCCACCAGCCACTCCTCGCCGGGGGCCAGGGTGCGCTCCAGCACACGCCCCGCCTTGCTGCCCCGCAGGGCCGGATTCACCGCGCCGGCTTCGCCGTCGACCACATGGCGATGGAACCCGTCCTTCTGGAAGGGTGTGGCGTTGGGCTGACCCCAGAGCCGCTCGCTGTTGGTTTCGTTGTCGGTGAAGATCCAGGCGCCGGGCTCCCGGCAGTCGAGCTGGTAGACCCCCAGATGGGGGAGCTCATCGGTGACGACCGAAGGCCCGCTGGCGTCACCGCCACCTCCATCACCGGCGTCGGCGAGCGGGCGGATCCCGTGCTCGACTTCATCGGGATAGCCCCAGCGCCAGGTGTTGCGCAGCCACAGGCTGGGCAGCAGGGTGAGGGGGGCAGGATCGGGGCCGCGGTTGGTGGCCCGAATGCGGATCAGCAGGTCCTCCGCTCCAGCCTTGGCGTACTCGATGACGACATCGAAGTAGCGGCTGTCGTCGAAGATCCCCGTGTCGACCAGTTCGTACTCGGGCTGGTCCCGGCCGCGGCGGCCGTTCTCCGCCAGCAGATCGGCGTAGGGGAAGGCCCGCTGCGGGTACTTGTACAGCCCCCGCATGAAGCTGTGGGTGGGGGTGTTGGCGAGATGGAAGAAGTAGTCCTTGAGGTCCTCGCCGTGGTTGCCCTCGGGGTTGCCGAGGCCGAAGGGCCGTTCCTTGAGGATCGGATCCACACCATTCCAGAGGGCCAGCGAGAAGCAGAGGCGGCACTGGTCGTCGCAGAGGCCCAGCAGGCCGTCCTCGCCCCAGCGGTAGACGCGGGAGCGGGCATGGTCGTGGGGGAAGGAGCGCCAGGCGTCCCCGTCGGCCGAGTAGTCCTCGCGCACCGTGCCCCACTGGCGCTCGCTCAGGTAGCTGCCCCACAGGCTCCAGGGGGCGAGGCCGTGGTCACGCTCGGCCATGCGCCGGCTTTCCGACGGGCTGATGGCGTCGATGGCGGCGCGGCTGGGGACGCTGGCCGTCATCGGGAGGCCGTCAGGGCGGCACCGATGCGCAGGGCATTGGCGATCACCGTGAGCCCCACCCCCACCGACGGGCAGGAGGGCAGCACGCTGGCATCGGCGATCCAGAGGTTGGCCAGCTCGTGGCTGCGGCCGTCGAGGTTCACCACCGAGGTGGCCGGATCCGACCCCATGCGGCAGGTGCCGCAGGCGCCGCCGATCACCGGCAGGGGCGCTTCGCCGCGGGGATGGGTGGGGGCGGCCTTGGCCACCAGGGTCAGGGGGTCGGCCTCCACGGCCTTGAGGCAGTCGATCCAGCGGTAGACGAGCCGGTCGTGGGCCTCCCGGTTGTTGGCCGTGTAGTGGACCTGCAGCTGCTGGCCCCGCAGGGCGACCCGGTTGTGGGGATCGGGCCGCACGGCGCTCATGGCCCACCAGGTGATCGAACGGGCGGCCAGCTGCTCGAGGCCGAAGTCCGGCAGCAGGCGGGTCACCAGGGAGAGCACCGGCGGCGACTCGGCGAACAGGGCGTCCTGGAGCACCCCGCCGCCGCTCTGGATCGAACCGAGCGGGAAGTCGACGTTCTTGTCGCCCCAGTAGAAGTCGGTGATGCCATGGCCCCGGCCGTAGCGGCCCGAGTTGGGGGCGGCCGCCAGCTGCAGGATCGAGGTGAGCTGGGGCTTCATCAGGTTGCGGCCCACCTGGTCGGAGCCGTTGGCCAGACCGCGGGGGTGATGGTCGGTGGCGGACCGCAGCAGGATCTCCGGTGTGCCGATGGCCCCGGCGGCCAGCACCACCTGGTGGCTGCGGAACAGCCAGCGCTGGTGGTCGATCTCCACCTCGACGCCGCGCACCTCCTGGCCCGATGGGTTGACGTGCAGCTGCAGCACCCGGGCGTTCTCCCGCACCGTCACGGTGCTGGAGCTCCGCGCCGGATCGACGCCGAACAGCTCGGCATCGCCGGTGGGATCGACCGCCGAGTCGGACCAGCTCTGCGGCAGGTCGTACGGATGCAGCCCCTGGCGCTCGAAGGCGGCCCGCAGTTCCACCAGGAACGGCTCCACCGGTCGCGGTGCGGCCGGATAGGCGCCCTGCATCGCCGGGGCGGTGGGGTCGGCACCGGCCACGCCGTGGACGCGATAGAGCGCTTCAGCCCGCTCGTACCAGGGGGCCAGGTCGTCGTAGCGCAGCTCCCAGTCCGGGGACGGACCCTCCTGGAGCGGAACGCCCTTGAATTCCGCTTCGCGCATGCGCTCCAGCACGCCCCCCCAGATCTTGGTGTTGCCGCCGATGGCATGCACCATCTGGGGGGAGAAGGGATCACCGTCGGTGCCGAACCACTTCTCCTCCGGGTGGTAGCGCGGCTTGCGGAATAGCCCCACCTCGGCCACGTTCTGATCGGCCTGGGGCATCACCCCACCGCGCTCCAGCAACAGCACGGTGTGGCCCCCGTCGGCGAGGGCGGCGGCCAGGGTGCCGCCAGCGGCGCCGCTGCCGATCAGGATCACGTCGTAGTGGGTGTCGTCGATGATCATGGTTCAGGCTCTCCAGACGTAGAGCAGCACGAACAGGATGATCCAGATCACATCCACGAAGTGCCAGAACAGGGACGTGGCGATGACGCCTTCTTCACCGCCGTCGTAATTGCCGGGGACGAAGGATTTGGCCAGCATCAGGCCCATCAGAAGGATGCCGGTGAGCACGTGCAGGCCATGGAAGCCGGTGAGCAGATAGAAGGTGCCGCCGAAGGTGCCGGAGGTGAAGCCGAAGCTGAGGCCGCGCCATTCCACCGCCTGGCCGTAAAGGAAATAGGCCCCCATGGCCATGGTCAGCAGCCAGAAGCCCCGGAACAGCCAGATCTTCCCCTTGCCCTTGAAATGCTCGGCCACCACCATCGTGAAGGAGCTGGAGACCAGCACCACCGTGTTGATCAGCGGCAGACGCCATTCGAGCCCGTCCACGCCGGCGGGCAGCCAGTCGAGGGCGGAGAGCCGCAGGAGGGCGTAACCGCTGAAGAACGCCAGGAAGATGACGCTCTCGGAGCACAGGAAGATGATGAAGCCGGTGAGGTTGTGGTTGGCGTGCTGGCCTTCGCCGTGGGCGTGGGTCGCGGCCGCGTCGCCGGGGGTGGCGGGGGTGCTGCTCATCGGTTGGCCTCCTGAAGGGTGAGGGCGCGTTCGATCTCGGCCTGGTGCTCCACCAGCGGCTCCCCGGTGCCGTAGCCGTAGGGGCGGCTGATCACGGTGGGAACGTGCTCACCGAAGTTGTCCTCCGCCGGAGGGGAGGGAAGCAGCCACTCCAGGCCGATGGCGTTCCAGGGGTTGTGCGGGGCCCTCGGCCCCCGGGCCCAGGAGCTGATCATGTTGAGCAGGAAGGGGATGATCGACACCCCCAGCAGGAACGCCCCCAGGCTGGCCAGCACGTTCCAGAAGGCGAACTCCGGGTCGTAGGAGGAGACCCGCCGGGGCATGCCCATCAGGCCGAGGGGGTGCATGGGCAGGAAGTTGAGGTTGGCGCCGATGAAGGTGAGCACGAAATGCAGCTTGCCGAGGCCCTCGTAGGGCATGCGGCCGGTGAACTTGGGGAACCAGTGGTAGATGGCGGCGAACACACCCATGACGGCCGCGCCATAGATCACGTAGTGGAAGTGACCCACCACGAAGTAGGTGTTGCTGACGTGAATGTCGATCGGCACCGTGGCCAGCATGATGCCGGTGATGCCGGCGAAGACGAAGTTGAACAGGCCGCCCATGCAGAACAGCATCGGGGTGGTGAGCCGGATCTTGCCCCGCCACATCGTGCCCAGCCAGGCGAACACCTTCACCCCGGTGGGCACGGCGATCAGCATCGTGGTGACCATGAACAGATTGCGCATCCACTGGGTCACGCCACTGGGGAACATGTGGTGCACCCAGACGATCAGCCCCAGGCCGACGATGATGAAGGAGGCCAGGCACACATACACATAGCCGAACAGGGGCTTGCGGGAATAGACGGGAAACAGCTCGGAGAAGATGCCGAACACCGGCAGGATGATCACATACACCGCCGGGTGCGAATAGAACCAGAAGAAGTGCTGATACAGCACCGGATCGCCCCCCCCCTCCGGCCGGTAGAACGAGGTGCCGACGCTCAGGTCCATCAGCAGCATCACGGCGCCGCCGGTGAGGGCGGGCAGGCCGATCAGCTGCAGGGTCTGGGCGGCCAGGGCCGTCCAGCAAAACACGGGCATGCGGAAGAAACCCATGCCCGGCGCCCGCATCCGCAGGATCGTGGTGACGAAGTTCACCGCCCCCATGATCGAGGAGATGCCGGAGAGGGCCACCGCCAGCACCCAGAGGAACTCGCCGTTGATCAGGTGGCCGAGGGGGTTCTGGAGACTCACCGGCGGATAGGACCACCAGCCGGAGGTGGCCGGGCCGCTGGGCACGAAGAAGCTAGCGATCAGCAGGGTGCCGAACACCGGCACCAGCCAGAAGGCGGCGGTGTTGAGCCGGGGGAAGGCCATGTCGGGGGCACCGATCATGGTGGGAATCAGCAGGTTGTTGAGCCCGTTGAGCACCGGAAAGATGAACAGGAACAGCATGATCGTTCCGTGCATCGTGTAGAGGCCGTTGTACACGGTGCGATCCACCAGATCGGCCTCGGGTGTGATCAGTTCGCCCCGCATGATCATGGCCAGCAGGCCACCCACCAGGAAGAAGAAGAAGGCCACCACGATGTACTGGATGCCGATCACCTTGGCATCGGTGCTGAAGCCGAAGTAACGCCGCCAGGAGGCGGGCGGTTCTGGGGACAGGGCGGTGCTGGTCATGGCCTCAGGCGTCGTGGGGAAGGGAGCTGGAACCGGGAGCGTTCACCTGGGGCGGGGGGGCCGGCACCACCGTGGGCCAGCCGCCGCGGGGGTTGGTCTGGCGGTCGGCGTATTCGTCGGCCGCGACGCTGAGGCCGCTCTGCAGCGGGGCGGCGGCGGCCTGTTTCAGCCACAGGGCATGGTCTTCGGCGGTCTCGACCACCACATCGGCCTGGTTGGCGGCGAACCAGGTGCCGCTGAACTGGGAATCGCGCAGGCGGTAGCGCCCGACGCGGGTGGGGGTGAGGCTGAAATCGATCGCCCGGCCCGGAATCACGTCCTGCTTGAGCCGGAAGGCCGGGATGAAGAAGCCGTGCAGTACATCCTCGGAGACCAGGCGGAAGGTGACCGGCCGATCCAGTTCCAGATGCAGCTCGGTGCTGGAGACGTGTTCGCCGGGGTAGCGGAATTCCCACGACCACTGCCGGGCGATCACCTCCACCTGCTCCGCCGGCAGCCGGTCGCCGGGGTATCCCCCCTGCTGCTCCTGGGGACTGCGCAGGTGGATGTGCTCCATCGGCCCCAGCACCCTCAGTTCGGTATTGATCTGGATGGCATACCAGGCGATGGCCATCACCAGCACCAGGGGGATGGCGGTCCAGATCACCTCGAGACGGGTGTTGCCCTCGATCGGTTCGGCATCGCTTTCGTCGTACTTCTCGGCGCGGTGCACGAGCAACACCCAGCCCATCACCGAGATCACCCCCAGGAACACGAAGGTGCCGATGCCGGTCTCGAAGCTGAACAGACCGTCCACCAGCGGGGCGGCATTGGAGGCCTGGACCGGCAGCCAGCGCAGCGACTGCCCCGCCACCCAGAGGCTGATCAGCAGCAGCAGGCCGACCCAGAGGGCCAGGGCGACGAGGGCGATGGGGCTGGGGCGACGCGGTGGTGCGGAGGTCATGGCAGGGGGGCCCTCACGGAAGGGCGTCGCGGAGGTCGGCGCCGTTGGCCAGGAGCTGATCGGCGGTGATGTGGACGCCGAATTCGCCCGCCAGTTCGGCCCCAAGGGTGCCGTGCAGTCCGATCACCAGGAACAGGGCCAGGCCCACCAGCAGATAGAGCCACTGCACCTGGCGACCCATGTCCCGGCGCCAGAGAAAGCGCTGGTAGCCGCGCCAGACGGTCATGGCGATGATCGCCAGCAGGATTGCCACCCCGCCGACGCCATGCCAGAGCATGGTTTCCATGCTCTGCAGGCCGATGCTGCTGGTGACGCCGGGAATCGGCACCGCCAGCAGCATCTCGAAGAAGCCCGTCGCCACGGTGAAGAAGCTGACGATGGCGCAGGCGAGCAGGTTGTACCAGCCCACGTCGTGGAAGCCGGCCCGGGTGATCGGCAGGGCCAGAAAGCGGAACACCCGCTTCTCGATCGGGTAGAGGGCGCCGACGACGTCGAAGGCGATGGCGATCACGAACAGGCCGATCGTGAAGTGGACCAGATTCGGATGGATCGGCAGGCTGTAGGGCAGGTCGTTGGGCCCCAGCCAGTCGCCCAGCTGCTGGATCGGGGCCTCGGCAGGGAGCACGGAGAGGGCCATCAGATCAGCCCGGCCCGTCCGGCGGCCACCACCGGCACGGTGTGCAGGCCATACACCCAGATCAGCTGGTTGCCCAGGGTGACCTGCACCACCACCAGCGCGGCCAGCACCCCGCCGGCGGCCAGGAAGGGCAGCGGCAGGCTCTCGGGGTCGCGGTTGCGCAACACGTAGCGCCAGCCGGTGAGCACCGAGAGGATGCCGGCCAACGACCATCCCAGGGTGCTGTGCAGGTTGAGGATCGCCCGGGAGGCGCCGTAGGGATCAGCGAGGCCCGCCTCCACCTGGCCGAAGATGATCGCCACGAAGATGGCCCCGGTGGCGAACAGCAGATTCCAGAAGCTGACTTCAAACAGATTCGGCCGCCGCAGCACGACCCCGATCAGATCGAAGACCACGCTGATCACCGCCATGGCGATGACGAAGTGGACCACGATCGGATGGAGGGTGTCCATCCAGGGCAGGTTGTGGTCATTGAGGGCTGGCAGCAGTTGCTGCATGGGCACCGGCCACGCTGTGCCCCTTCACCATGGCCGGACCCCGAGAGCTGTCCTGGCTCTGTGATCTTTTGCTACAGCCCTGTGGCGATACCCCCACCTGGCGCCGAAGACCCGCGCCAGTGGGGCTTCCTGGCAGGGCCGTGCTCGCCGGGCGAGGGATTGCCCCTACCTTTCAGACATCCCGCGGACCGCATCGATGGCGAAGGAACGCTTCTTCCTCGAGCTGGAGCCGAGCGAAGCCGTGATGAAGAGTTGGCCCCATGTGGTGATCGTGGGCGGCGGTTTCGCCGGCCTCAAGGCGGCCCACCGGCTGGCCGGCCAGCCGGTGCGGGTGACCCTGGTGGACAAGCGCAACTTCAATCTTTTCCAGCCGCTGCTGTATCAGGTGGCCTCCGGCCTGGTGTCCGAGGCGGATGTGGCGACGCCCCTGCGGCTGCTGCTCGCCAAGGCGGCCAACGTGCAAGTGCTGCTGGGAGAGGTGGTCGATCTTGATGCCGCCTCCAAAGAGGTGGTCTTCAACGATCGTCGTCTGCGTTACGACAGCCTGATCCTGGCCACCGGCTCCGGCAGCACCTACTTCGGCCATGAGGAGTGGCGGGAACTGGCGCCGCCGATGAAGATTCTCGAGCACGCCGATGAGATCCGGCGGCGGGTGCTGACGGCCCTGGAGGAGGCCGAGCAGACCCCGGATCCGGAACGCTGCCGCTTTCTGCAGTCGGTGGTGGTGGTCGGCGGCGGCCCCTCCGGCTGCGAACTGGCCGGATCGATCAACGAGCTGATGCGCCACGCGGCCCAGCGCGACTTCCGCCAGCTGGATCCCGGGCTCTGCCGTGTGGTGCTCGTCGACCCCGGCGATCGGCTGCTGCGGGCCATGGATCCGTCGCTGTCCAAAGCGGCCGGCGATTACCTCGCTTCCTGCGGTGTTGAGCTGGTGCTGGGCGGCCGGGTGCAGAGCATCGAGGCGGGCCGGCTCACGGTCGCCTTCAAGGCGCCGGCGCCGGGGACCCCCAGCGAGCGGGTGCTGGAGGCGGCCACCATCTGCTGGAGCGCGGGGGTGCGGGCCTCCCATCTCGGCAAGCTGCTCTCGGAGCGCACCGGTTGCACGGTCGACCGCGGCGGGCGGGTGGTGGTCGAGCCGGACTTCTCGATCGCCGGCCATCCCGAGATCCGGGTGGTGGGCGATCTCTGCTCCTATTCCCACACGGCCGATGGCAAGCCCCTGCCCGGCATGGCCGGCCCGGCGGTGCAGATGGGGGGCTGGGTCGCCCAGGACCTGCTGGCCCAGCTGGCGGGTCGGCGCCAGGCCACCTTCCGCTGGTTCGACTTCGGCAGCATGGCCGTGATCGGTCCCCTCTGCGCCGTCGCTGACCTGCGGGGCCTCAAGTTCACCGGCCCCGTCGGCTGGCTGCTCTGGGGGCTGGCCCACCTCGCCTTCATGCCCGCCAACGAGAACCGTCTCACCCTGTTGACCAAGTGGCTTTGGGTGATCGCCACCCAGCAGCGGGCCAGCCTGCTGATCACCGGCCGACCCGACCAGCACCTGGGGGTGGAGGTGGGGCTGGAGCGGGCCGAACGGGCCCAGGATCCTGCTGCGGCCTCGGCGGAGAACCCCCCGGCGGCCTCGGCGGAGCAGCCGGCGGCGGCCTGAAGGCTCAGAGGCCGGGGCTGCTGTGCATCAGGCCACCGTCGGCAAAGATCGTGGTGGCGGTGATGTAGCTGGCGGCGTCGCTGGCCAGGAAGCCCACCACCTTGGCGATCTCCTCGGGCTGGGCCATGCGGCCCATGGGGATGGCGGCGTTGAGCTTGGCCAGCAGCTCGGGATTGTTCATGGTGGAGTCGTTGATCGGCGTGGCCACGGCGCCGGGGCCCACATTGACGATGGTGATGCCGTGGGGCGCCAGCTCCAGGGCCGCGGTGCGGGTGAGCATGCGCACGCCGCCCTTGGCGCAGCAGTAGGGGGTGTTGTCGGGCATCGGCCAGTCCTCGTGGACCGAGGAGATGTTGATGATGCGGCCGCCGCCGCCCTGGGCGATCATCTGCTTGGCGGCGAACTGGGTGGCGAAGAAGACCCCGCGCAGGTTGACATCGAGAACCTTGTCGAAGTTGTCCGGGGTGGTGGTGAGGATCGAGGTGCGGGTTTCGATGCCGGCGTTGTTGATCATCACATCGAGCCGACCGTATTTCTCCACGGTGGTGTCCACCAGGCGCTGCAGGTCATCGAGCTTGCCCACATCGGCCTGAACCCCGAAGCTGCTGCCGCCATAGGCGCCGATTTCACGCTCGAGTTCTTCGGTGGCTTCGGGATGGGAGCGGTAATCGATCACCACCTTGGCGCCGAGTTCGGCGAGGTACTCCACGATCGATTTGCCGATGCCGCTGTTGCCACCGGTGACGATGGCGACCTTGCCCTGCAGCAGGGTGGAAAGGGCCTTGCCGGCCAGGGGGTTGGAGCTCGTCATCGGGTGCGGCCGGGAAAGGAATGTGGAGGCATGTCCACGCTTTCATCCTAGGGACGGCCACCGAAACGGCCCAGTGAATTGTTGCTGTCAGCATCGGCAACTCAGCACCGGGATGGGGTGACCGTGGCGCCACTCCTGATGGCCCCTAGTCTGTGGCGGAAGCGAGTGGAACCAGCCCGATGGACGGCGAGGCGTTGCAGGGGCCGGACAGCAACCGGAACCGGAACGGGCCGGTCCGCCCTTCGGCGGCCAGGGGCGCGGCCCTGCTGGTGGCAGCCTTCCTGGCCAACACCTTGCAGAGCGCATTTGCGCGGGCGGTGGGCAGCGCCATGGACGCCCTGATGTTCACCTGGCTGACGTTCGTTCTGGCGCTGGTCTTGCTGATTCCCCTGCTGGTCGTGCGCGGCGGCCGTGATCTCCCGACCCGGGCGTTTCCCCTTCACCTGCTGCGTGGCGGCATGGGCATGGGCGGTTTCCTTCTGTTCATGTCGGCGGCCCAGCTGGTGAATCTTGTCAATGCCAATGTGCTGCTGAACACGACGCCGATGTTCATTCCGTTGCTGGCCTGGCTGGTGCTCAGGCAGCGCATTCCTGCCAGCCTCTGGAAGGCCCTGGCGGTGGGATTCGCCGGGATGGTGATCGTTGTTCAGCCGAATGCCAGCCTTCTGGACAAGCCCGGTGACCTTCTCGGCCTGGCGGCCGGATTCGTCTGCGCCATCGAGTTCTTGGCGGTGAAGGCCCTGGGCAGGAGCGAGTCGGCGTTGACGCAGCTCGTCTATTTCCTGACCATCGGCGGTCTGGTCTCCAGCCTGATGATGGTGGGTCGCTTCCACGCCATCACGCCGGATCAGTTCCTGTGGGTGTTGGCCTCGGCCCTCTGCCTGCTGAGCTTCCAGTTTCTGCTGATCCGCGCCTACAGCTATGCCGATCCCAGTGCGATCGGGGCGTTCCAGTATGCCTCGGTGGTCTTCGCCGGCCTGATCGGCTGGATCTGGTTCGGCCAGATCCCGAACGCCGGCGTGGTGGTGGGAACGGTGCTGATCTGCGTCGGCGGGGTGCTCAGCCTGGTGGGGCAGAACCCGCCCCCAACAACGGTCCCATGACTCTGGCTGCCCCATGACACTGACCCTTCCCCACATCGACAGCCTCGGGTTCACCACGGCCGATGCCGAAGCCAGCGCCGCCTTCTTCGAGACCTGTCTGGGCTTCCGGCGCCTGGGGGAGGCCGTGGTGCTGGAGGGCGGCCCCTACGCCCGGTTGGTCGGCCTGCCCGGAGCCCGCCTCCGGGTGCTGCGGCTGGCGATCGGTGCGGAGGTGCTGGAGCTCAGCGAGGTGCTCGCCCCCGGTCCCGGCGCCCGTCCGGGGCGGCCGATCCCGGCCGGTTCCCGCAGCAACGACCGCTGGTTCCAGCACGCCTGCCTGGTGGTCAACAGCATGGAGGCGGCCCTGGCGGCGCTGCAGCCGGCCTTCGCCGCCGGCCGGATCACGGCGATCTCCTCGGCGCCCCAGCGGCTGCCGGACTGGAATGCGGCCGCTGCCGGCATCGTCGCCTTCAAGTTCCGCGATCCGGACGGCCATCCCCTGGAGCTGCTGCAGTTCCCGCCGGACAAAGGGGACGCCCGCTGGCATGGCGACGCCCCCGGGCCGGTGCTGGGCATCGACCACAGCGCCATCGGCATCGCCGACACGGCCGCCAGCGGCCGCTTCTACCGCGTTCTGCTGGGCCTGGCCGCCGGCGGCGACGGCGTCAACAGCGGCCCGGAGCAGGACGGCCTCGATGGCCTGGCGGGCACCCGGGTGCGCATCACCGGCCACCGCTGCCCCAGCGGCGCCGGTGTCGAGTGCCTCGACTACCGCGAACCCGGCGGAGGCCGGCCGATGCCCGCCGACCAGGGTCCCCAGGACCTGGCCCACTGGCAGCTGCGCCTGCGGGTGGCCGACCTGGAGACCGTTGCCGATCGGGCCGTGGCCCTTGGCGGGCGTCCGATCTCCCCAGGGATCATCACGCTGGGGGATCGGGCGGAGTGGCTCGGGGCTGGTCGGGCCCTGCAGCTGGCGGATCCGGATGGCCATCGCCTGCAGCTGCTCCAGGACTGAGACCCACCACCAGCACCACGATCGAGCGGGGGCCCAGGGTGTAGGTGTCCGTCTCCAGGGCCGGCGCGCTGCTCCAGGGCACGATGTCCTCCGGGCTGGGCCGGGAGGTGTCGATCCAGCAGCGCCAGCTCGGCTGGTCGCCCCCGGCGGGGGGCAGGCGGAACAGCAGCGGCTCCCACCAGGCGTTGACCATGGCGTGCCAGCGGAACCGTTGGCCGACGCTGGTGATCGTCACGGCGAAGGCATGGGAGCTGTCGCTCCAGTCGGGCTGGTTCGGTTCGACCCCATGCCAGCTCACCTGATGGCGTTGCACCAGTTCGCCGAGGCTGAGGTTGCGGGCGTGGACCACCACGTCCCGCTGCTGGCGATACCGCACCAGCTCCCGCACGAAGCGATGCAGGTCGGCCCGGCGCTCCAGCAGCGACCAATCGAGCCAGCTGATGGCGTTGTCCTGGGCGTAGGCGTTGTTGTTGCCCTGCTGGCTGCGGCCCATTTCGTCCCCCATGGCCAGCATCGGTGTGCCGGTGGCCAGCAGCAGCAGGGTCAGCAGGTTGCGGCTCTGGCGGGCGCGCAGGCGCAGGACCTCGGCGTCCTGGGTGGGTCCCTCCACGCCGCAGTTCCAGCTGGCGTTGTCATCGCTGCCGTCGCGGTTGTCCTCGCCGTTGGCGTCGTTGTGCTTGCCGTCGTAGCTGACCAGGTCGGCCAGGGTGAATCCGTCGTGGCAGGTGATGAAGTTGACGCTCGCCTCGGCCTCCCGCTGCTTGTGGCCGTAGATGTCGGGGCTGCCGATCAGCCGCTGGCCGACGCTGGCCGCCAGGCCCCGGTCCCCCTTGATGAAGCGGCGCACATCGTCCCGGAAGCGGCCGTTCCACTCCTGCCAGTTGTCGCCGACGAAACTGCCCACCTGGTAGAGGCCGGCGGCATCCCAGGCCTCGGCGATCAGCTTGGTGCCCGCCAGCACCGGGTCGGTGTCGATGTCCCAGAGGATCGGCGAGAGGGGCGTGGGCTGGCCGGTCTGGTCCCGGTCCAGCACCGAGGCCAGATCGAAGCGGAAGCCATCCACGTGCAGATGCTGCACCCAGTGGCGCAGGCTGTGGTGGATCAGGCGTCGCACCACGGGATGGTTGGTGTTGAAGGTGTTGCCGCAGCCGGTGACATCGATGTAGGTGCCATCACCGTGCTGCAGGTAGTAGTCGCCGTCGGCCTGTCCCCGGAAGCAGAAGGCCGGCCCCCCGGCGTCCCCCTCGGCGGTGTGGTTGAACACCACATCGAGGATCACCTCGATGCCGGCCCGGTGCAGCGCCTTGACCAGGTCGCGGAACTCGTCGATCACCGCCAGGGGATCGCTGCTGCAGGCATAGCCCGGATGGGGGGCGAAGAAGGAGACCGGCTGGTAGCCCCAGTAGTTGCGCAGGCCGGCGGGGGCCGCCAGGGGATCGAAGGCGAAGACCGGCAGCAGCTCCACGGCCGTGATGCCCAGGTCCTGGAGGTAGGGGATCTTGCTGATCAGGCCCCGGTAGGTGCCGGCCTGCTCCGGCGGCACACCGGCGCTGGGGTGGGCGGTGAAGCCGCGCACGTGCAGCTCGTAGATCACCGTCTCGCGGGACGGCCTGTGCAGGGGACGATCCCCTTCCCAGTCGTAGGCGAGCGGGTCGGCCACCACGTTCTTCATGGCGCTGCCCCAGTCGCCGGCGCTGCTGCGGCCGGGGGCGCGGCCGTAGCCCGGCGGCATCGCCAGGGCCAGCCCGTGGGGATCGAGCAGCAGGTTGGTCGGATCGAACCGCATCCCCAGCGCCGGCTGCCAGGGGCCCTCCACCCGCCAGCCATAGAGCTGGCCAGGCCCGATCCCCCCCACCTGAACATGCCAGTAGTCGCCGGTGCGGTGGCGGGCGGGATCGAGGGTGAGGCGCTGGAGGGGCTCGGCGTCCTCGACGCGGTCGAACAGGCACAGCTCCACCGCCGTCGCCCGCCGGGCGTAGAGGCTGAAGTTGACACCGCCATCGCTGAGGGAGGCGCCCAGGGGGGCACTGCTTCCCGGGGACGGCGGGGCCGCCGTGGAGGGGGTCATGGGGTCGGCGGGGGGAGGTGGCAGGGGCTCCTGCTTTGAATGATGGCCAGGGGCTGCGCTTTCGCCCTGCCGCGGCGCCGCCGGTTCACCCGGCTTACGTTGAGCCGGCAGGCCATGCCGCTGTGGCACTTCTCCATGGATCTCGAGATCGTCACGTTGCTGGTGCCCAGCGGCCCGTCCCTGGCGGCGGGGGTGGGATTGCTGGTGTTGCGGCTGTTCGTGGGGGTGGCCTTCATCCGCCACGGCTGGCCGAAGCTGCGCAACCTCCGCACCTGGTCCACGGCGATGAAGACGCCGGAATGGCTCTGTTTCCTGTCGGCGGCCTCGATGTGGGGCGCGGGTATCGCCCTGATTCCGGGTCTGCTCACCCCTCTGGCGGCCCTGGCGATCCTGGTGTCGATGGCCTACGCCATGGTGCTGGAGCTGGCCTCCGGGTTCCCGTTCATCGCTCCGGATCCCTATCAGATTCCCGCGGGTGACTACGCCGGACCGATGGGGGTCGGCGAGCCGCCCAGCTGGGAGAAGGCGGCCATGTATGTGGTGATGTGCCTGGTATTGATCACCTCCGGCGGCGGCCTGCTGTCTCTCGACAACCTGCTGATCGCCGACCTGCTGGGCGCGATTCTCTGAGGGATCCCGCCCGTTCGGGAGGGGGTCACTCCCGCTCCGGCGCGGCCGCGGGGTGATGGTCCTCCCGTTCGCCGCCCCAGTACTTGAAGGCCAGCAGGGCCAGGGTCACCACGGCCATGCCGGCGCCGGGGAAGAAGATGTCGGCGCCGGCGACGGTGTGGGAGGGGTCTTCGGCATCGAAGCTGTTGAGCAGTTCGAGGAAGGAGATCGCCATCGCCAGGATGATGAAGTTGGCGAACATGCCCTTCACTTCGTGGAAGTTCCGGAAGCTGAGGGTCTTCGGCAGCTTCAGCTCGCTGATGAACAGCGAGTACATGCCGATCGCCAGGGCCAGGCAGCCCGTTCCGACCAGCAGCAGGTCGATCCCCTCGAGGATGTCCATCTCGAAGCGGTTGAGGTCCACCAGGTCGGTGATGCTGACCAGGGCCAGCCGCAACTGCTCCAGGATCAGCCGGCTGCCGCGGATGAACAGGGCCAGGCAGCTGGCCAGCAGCGCCAGAATCGGCACCAGGGTGAGGTAGCGGGCGCGGACGAGCAGGCGGCGCAGCATGGCGGGCAGGGGTGGAAGGGGTGTCAGGGCAGGGGCGGCAGGCGCGGGCAGGCCTCCACCAGGGTGCGGGTGATGGCGGCCTGGGGATGGGCCAGCAGCGCGGCCCCGGCCCCCTGCTCCACGACGCGGCCGCCGTCGAGCACGAGGACGCGATGGCAGAAGCCGCCGGCCACGGAGAGGTCGTGGGTGATGAACAGCATGCCCAGGCCGAGCTGGCCCTGCAGGCGCCGCAGCAGGGCCAGCACGTCAGCCTGGACCTCGGCGTCGAGCATGCTGACGCTCTCGTCGCAGAGCAGCACCTGGGGGGCCAGGATCAGGGCGCGGGCGATGGCCACCCGCTGCTGCTGGCCGCCCGAGAGCTGGCGGGGCAGACGGTTTTCGAAGGATTCGGGCGGATTCAGCCCCACCAGGGCCAGCTGCTCCCTGGCGCGGCGACGGGCCTCCTGCCGGCCGGCCAGCCCATGGATCAGCAGGGGATCGGCCACCGCCTCCCCCACGGTCATCTGGGGGTTGAGGCAGGCCAGGGGATCCTGGAAGACCATCTGCAGCCGGCGCCGGGCCCGCCGCAGGGGCCGCCCCCCCAGGCGCCGCAGGTCGACCCCCTGGAGCCGCACCGCCCCGCCCCGCACCGGCGCCAGCCCCATCAGGGCGCGGCAGAGGCTGCTCTTGCCGCAGCCCGACGCCCCGACCACGCCGATGGTCTCGCCTTCGTGCAGGGTCAGGCTCACCCCATCCACCGCCTTGATCCAGCGCGGCTGCCAGGGCAGGGAGGGCAGCGGGTGCCAGCTGCGCAGTTCCTCCACCTCCAGCAGCACCGGCGCGGCGGCGGGGGCCTCGCTGTGCCCGCCCTCCCGCTCCCGGGCGGCGCCCACCAGCCGCTGGGCCAGGGGCGAGGCCGGGGCCGTGAGCAGCTGGTGGCTGGGGGCCTCCTCCACCAGCCGCCCCTGATCGAGCACGGCGATGCGGTCGCACCAGCGGCCGGCCATGGCCAGGTCGTGGCTGATCAGCAGCAGGGCACTGCCGGTTTCGGTGCAGAGCTCGCTCAGCTGGGCCATCACCTGGCCGGCCACGGCCACATCCAGGCTGGTGGTGGGTTCATCGGCGATCACCAGGGGCGGTCCCAGGGCCAGGGCCAGGGCGATGGCCAGGCGCTGGCGCATGCCGCCGCTGAACTCGTGGGGGAAGCTGCCGTAGCGCTCCGGGGCGATTCCCACCCGGGCCAGCAGCTCCCGGGCCCGCTCCCGGCCCCCGCCGCGGTGGGCGGCCAGGGTGTCGCGCAGGTGCTCGCCGATGGTGAGCAGGGGGTTGAGCCGGGTCATCGGGTCCTGGAACACCAGGCCCACCGCCTCGCCCCGCAGCCGCCTGAGGGCGCCGCGCCTGAGCCGCCGGGGGTCCTGGCCCGCCAGCAGCAGCTCGCCGTCGCAGACGCTGCCGGGGGGCAGCAGCTGCAGCACGGCCCGGGCCACGGTGCTTTTGCCGCAGCCCGAGGGGCCCACCAGGGCCAGCCGTTCACCGGCGCTGAGGGTCAGATCGAGCCCATCGAGGGTGGGCCGCTCACTGCCCGGGTAGCGCACCTGCAGACCACCGATCCGCAGCACCGGGGCCGCAGGCTGGGACGGGGCGGGCAGGGCCATGGGCGACACCGGCGGCGCCCAGTCTGGATGGCCGAATGCGCAAATCCCCTGGTTCGTGACGATTGCCCCATACCATGGGTGGACCCTGAAGGGTGTGATGCTGAGGGTGGCACCGGATCAAGGTTCCTCTCCGCTGGCTTACGCCTCGGCCGTAACTCCTGGTGCAGAGGCGATCCAGGAGGTGCCATCCACCGTCGCCCCCGAGCGCGACTACGGCGTCCCCCTGCCGGCCTGGCTGCGCCAGAGCCTCCAGCAGTCCCCGCCCGCCGATCAGGAGGCGCGCCCCGTCGACCCCGAGGCCCTGGTGGCCACGGCCTTCGACTTCGCCTACCAGCTCCACGACGGCCAGTTCCGGGCCAGCGGTGAGCCCTACATCGTCCATCCGATCGCCGTCGCCGGCCTGCTGCGCGACATCGGCGCCAGCGCGGCGGTGATCGCCGCCGGCTTCCTCCACGACGTGGTGGAGGACACCCAGGTCACCCCCGAGGAGATCGAGGCCCGCTTCGGCGAGGAGGTGCGGGCCCTGGTGGAGGGGGTCACCAAGCTGGGCGGCATCCATTTCACCAACCGCACCGAAGCCCAGGCGGAGAACCTGCGGCGCATGTTCCTGGCCATGGCCAGCGACATCCGGGTGGTGCTGGTCAAGCTGGCCGACCGGCTGCACAACATGCGCACCCTCGGGGCCCTCAAGCCCGAGAAGCAGCAGCGCATCGCCCGGGAAACCCGCGACATCTACGCCCCCCTGGCCAACCGCCTGGGCATCGGCCGCTTCAAGTGGGAGCTGGAGGACCTGGCCTTCAAGGTGCTGGAGCCCGAGTCCTACCGCGATGTGCAGCAGCAGGTCGCCACCAAGCGCAGCGAACGGGAGGAGCGGCTGGGGACCACGGTGCAGCTGCTGCGCGACCGGCTGGTGGCGGCGGGTCTGCAGGAGTGCGAGGTGAGCGGCCGGCCGAAGCACCTCTACGGCATCTGGAGCAAGATGCAGCGCCAGCAGAAGGCCTTCCACGAGATCTACGACGTGGCGGCGCTGCGGATCCTCTGTCCGAGCGTGGAGAGCTGCTACCGGGCCCTGGCCGTGGTGCACGACATCTTCCGGCCGATTCCCGGTCGCTTCAAGGACTACATCGGCCTGCCCAAGCCCAATGGCTACCAGTCGCTGCACACGGCGGTGATCGGTCGTCACCGGCCGATCGAGGTCCAGATCCGCACCACCGACATGCACCAGGTGGCGGAGTACGGCATCGCCGCCCACTGGAAGTACAAGGAGGGGGGCTCGCCGGCCGCCGGCGACACGGAGCGCTTCAACTGGCTGCGGCAGCTGGTCGACTGGCAGAAGGACGACGGCGGTGAGGACAGCAGCGACTTCCTGGCCTCGATCAAGGAGGACCTCTTCGACGAGGAGGTGTTCGTGTTCACCCCCAAGGGCGATGTGGTGGGGCTTCGCAAGGGCTCCACCGCCGTGGACTTCGCCTTCCGCATCCACTCGGAGGTGGGCAACCACTGCCAGGGCGTGCGCATCAACGACCGCCTCTGTCCCCTGGCCACGCCGTTGCAGAACGGCGACTTCGTGCAGGTGATCACCGCCAAGAACGCCCACCCGAGCCTCGACTGGCTCAACTTCGTGGCCACCCCCACGGCCCGCAACCGCATCCGGGGCTGGTACAAACGCAGCCACCGCGACGACAACATCCAGCGCGGCACCGAGATGCTGGAACGGGAGCTGGGCCGTGACGGCTTCGACGCCCTGCTCAACGGGGAGGCGATCGCCCGGGTGGCGAAGCGCTGCAACCTTGTGGGCACCGAGGACCTGCTGGCGGCCCTGGGGTTCGGTGGCGTCACCCTGCAGCAGGTGCTCAACCGCCTGCGGGAGGAGGTGCGCCTCAGCACCGCCGCCGCCGCCCCCACCCCCACCAACGAGGAGGTGGCCGCCGGGGTGGCCGCGGCCCAGCCGCGCCACGTCCCCCACGGGCACCCGTCGAACAGCCCGATCCTGGGCCTCGAAGGACTGGAGTACCGCCTGGGGGGCTGCTGCAGCCCCCTGCCCGGGGAGGGGATCGTGGGCACCGTGGCCCTGGGCAACCACGGCATCACCATCCATCGCCAGGACTGCGCCAACGTGCCCCAGGTGCCGGTGGAACGGCGGCTGCCGGTGCGCTGGAACCCGCTCGGTGAGGCCCAGCAGCGGCGCTACCCGGTGCGGCTGCGCATCGAGGTGCTGGATCGGGTGGGGGTGCTGAAGGACATCCTGATGCGCCTTTCCGATCACCGCATCAACGTCAGCGATGCCCGGGTGCGCACCAGCGCCGGCAAGCCCGCCCGCATCGACCTGCGGGTCGAGCTGCTCAGCGCCGCCCAGCTGCGCACCACCATGGACCAGATCCGCTCGATGGCCGACGTGCTCGACCTCTGCCGCACCGGCATCGGCTGAATCACCGGGAGCCCCGCCGCCCCTAGACGGCGGCTCGGCGGGCACCAAGCAGAACCTGCTTCATGCTGCCGTTGGCCTGGAGGGTCAGCACCAGCAGATAGGCCGCCAGAAACAGAATCCCGCCCACCGCGGCCAGCAGGCCAAGGCCCAGTCCCCGGGCGGAGAAGTCATGCCTCCAGGCCACCCAGAGGCCCGTGAGCAGCAGCATGCCGAGGAAATCCAGATCGAACTGCCCGGGCCAGCCCATCGCCCGGAAATCTGACCAGAAGACGCTCACCAGGTCGATGCCATGGTGCGGCACCACCACCAGCGTGTAACCGGCCACGGCCAGCCACAGCAGCACGAGAGCGGCACGAAAGGCGGTCATGGAGGGAGGTTCCCGGGGTGCGATCGCCGAGTCTGGAACGATCGGCCGGATTTCGCTGGTCGCCTGACGACACGCCGGGGCGTCCTGGGAATCGCTCCTGGCCGTCACTTCATGATCAGCACGTCCACCCCCGGGGTCCGGCTGCGCACCAGGACGCCCACGTCGTGGTCGCCGCGGTGGAACTGCAGGTTGATCTCCTCCTCCCCCAGGCGCAGCCCGTTGAAGTCGAGGATGTTCAGCCCCATCGGCAGGGTGGGGTTGCGCAGACGCACCTGCACACGGCCGCTGCCCTGGTCGCGCTCGATCGACATCCCGGTGATCGCCTCCAGCAGGCCGAAGACGCTGGCGCTGGCCCAGGCCTGGGGGCTGCAGGCCACCGGGTAGGAGGTGGGCCCCTCCTCCTCCCGGCGCTGGAAGCCGCAGAACAGCTCCGGCAGGCGGTACATCGGCAGGGCACAGGCGGTCTCGAACATCCCCGTGAGGATCTGCAGCGCTTCGGAGCGATGGCCGTAACGGGCCAGGCCCATGGCGATCAGGGCGTTGTCATGGGGCCAGACGGAGCCGTTGTGGTAACTCATCGGGTTGTAGCGCCGCTCCCGTTCATCGAGGGTGCGGATGCCCCAGCCGTTGAAGCTGGAGGGGGCCATCAGGCGCCGGGCGATCGCCGCCGCCGCCTGGGGGGTGGCGATGCCGGTCAGCAGGCAGTGGCCCGCATTCGAGGCGCGCACCTGGCAGGGCTCGCCTGAACCATCCAGGGCCAGGGCGTAGGAATCGATCGACGGCGTCCAGAAGGCCTGATGGAACCGTCGCTTCAGTGCGGCGGCCTCCTCCAGGAGCCCATGGGCCTCGCTGGTCCGACCCAGGCGCTCCAGGATCGAGGCGAAAGCCCGACGTGCCCCGTAGACATAGGCCTGAACTTCACAGAGGGCGATCGAGCCTTCCGCCAGACGGCCATCGGCGTGGTGGATGGCGTCGTCGGAATCCTTCCACCCCTGGTTGCGCAGTCCCCCCTGGGAAGCCCGCCTGTAGTGGACGAACCCATCCGCACTGGAGGCCTCGGCCCGGCGGATCCAGGCGATGGCCGCCTCCAGCTCCGGCAGCAGCCCGGCGATGAAATCGCGATCATCACTGCGGCGCAGATAATCGCCCGCCAGCATCAGAAACAGGGGCGTGGAGTCGACGGCACCGTAGTAACTGGCGAACGGCACTTCTCCGAGCGCCGCCATCTCGCCGAGCCGCGCTTCGTGCAGGATCTTGCCCGGCTCCTCGTCGTGTGCCGGATCCTCCACGAGGGCCTGGTGGCTGGCCAGATAGCCCAGCACCCCCCGCGCCAGCCGGGGTTCCACCATCAGCATCTGGCGCGCCGTGATCAGGCCGTCCCGGCCGAACGGACAGCTGAACCAGGGAATCCCGGCGTACGGGTAGAGCCCATCTTCCACCCGGCTGGCCAGCAGGTGCACATCCGAGAAGGAACGCATCAGCCAGCTGTTGAAGGCCGGGCTATCGGTGATCACGGAGGCCGCACTGCGGCGGGCGTCGCGGAACCACTCGATCGTGGCGGCCATGGCGGCGTTGTAGTGCTGCTCCGCGCCCAGGGGCTGATCCGTGGGCTGGAAATCCAGCACCAGGTAGAGCCGGCGGGTCTGGCGCGGCTCCAGGGTGAGCATCAGAGCGACGTGGTCCCCATCGACGTCCTGGACCGGATCGCTGAGCCGCAGAACCGTGCACCGATCCTCCCCGTCCAGGCCCCTGTAGGTGAGCGCGAGTGTGCCAGGCCCGCCCCGGACGATGCGGCCGCGCTGCAGGCGCTTGTAGCCCCTCACCTCGAAGATGTCCAGGAAGTCGGCATCCAGTCGCACGCTCAGCGGGATCTGGATGGGCTTCTCCTCGTAGCTGGTGAAGCAGAACTGCTGCAGAAATGCCGTCGCCGTCAGGACCGTGCTGCGCTCCAGATGCAGGGTCATGGCGGCGGAGCCACCGGCCCCGTCCTCGTTGTTGCTGAGATGGCTGACCAGCACGCCCACCGCCCCACGCTCGGTGGCGCCCAGCACCACCGGCGGCCGGTTCCACAGCAGCACCTGCAGCCGGCTCACATGGCGGGTGCCGCGAAAATAGATGCCGGTGTCGTGCTGCAGTTCCGGGCAGATCTCGCCGCGGGAATCCAGGATCGCGAAGGTTTCCTCGTTCTTGAGAACGTACGGAGGCAGCGGATCAGGCATGCACCGCGATCCGGTGGGCGTTGTTGTGGCAACGACTGGCCTGGATCAGGTGCCGGTAGAGCTGTTCATAGTCCTCGGCCTGACGACTGACCGAGAAGCTGACCTCGAAGTGGCTGCGGACCCGGGCGCGGTCCAGCTGCTCCAGCCGGCCGATCGCGGCAACGGCCTCCTCGATCGAATCCACCAGGAAGCCGTTGATCCCATCGAGAATCACCTCGGGGGTCGAGCCGTTGCGCCAGGCGATCACGGGCGTGCCGCAGGCGTTGGCCTCGATCATCACCAGGCCGAAGGGCTCCGGCCAGTCGATCGGGAACAGCAGGGCCAGGGCATCCGCCAGCAACGCCTGCTTGCCGTCATCGTTCACTTCGCCGATGAATTCCACCAGCGGATTGTTGAGCATCAGCGGTTCGATCTGCTCCCGGAAGTAGGCACGGTCCACGGGGTCGATCTTGGCCGCCACCTTCAGCGGCAGACCCACCGCCGTAGCGATTGCGATGGCGCGATCGAGCCGTTTCTCCGGTGAGATGCGACCGACGAAGGCCAGGTAGGGGGAAGGGGAATCCTGGTAGCGATAGAGGTCGGTGGGCAGCCCGTGGTAGACGGTTCCCAGCCAGTTGGCCTGTGGTACGGGCAGGCGCTGGAACTCCGAGATGGAGACCAGCGGCATCTGATGGAAATGGCTGTACAGCTTCGTCTGCTCGGGGGCATGCAGGGGGCCGTGCACCGTGCTCAGGTGGGGCACCCCGAGCAGTGACGCCAGGGGGAAATGGCCATGGCCGTTGTGAAAGTGGAGGATGTCGAAGTCATCGTGCCTCTTCACCACATGATCAAGCTGAATGGCCTCATGAACGCTGGGATCACCGCCATTTCTGTTCTGCCGCAGGGACTGCGGGACACAGGGGAACAGCTCGGCACTGGTGAGGGAGTCGCCGCTGGCAAACAGCACCACCTCATGGCCGCGGCGGACCAGTTCCTCGGTGAGGTAATGAACAACCCGTTCCGTTCCCCCATAGCCGATCGGCGGAACTCTCTCATGGAGCGTTGAAATCTGCGCGATTTTCATCACCACCCCTTCCTGCGTCAGGACTTTCACTCCCTTTAACCTTATGCAGGAATCCCCTCACGGATGCTGATAGTGCAGATCTGCTGCAGTCCGGCCGGCTGTTGGTCGTTTCCAGCCGGTGTTTCCCGGCAGGTTGTTTTCTTCAGATGGAGGAAGTGAGCTGCAGCGAGAGGCTGTAAAGAAGCACGACGGTTCCCCGCAGATCGGAGCGTATGGCGATCCTCTCCTTCTGCGTGCGGTCTCCGCGGACGATGGGCTGGAGGCCAGCCAGGGCATGGAGCACTTCGCCATCCCCAGGCGCACGCCGACGGACCAGATCACGAACCCTTCGCCGACCGGGACCGGGACCGGCTCCGTCCTGGCCCCGCTCCCTAGGGTCGGCCACCGGTCCCGCCACCGCGCCACCCCCGCGACACTCACCGATGTCCGCCCGCCCCAACCCCCTGCTGGGGCTGCCCTTCGTGGGCGCCCTTGAGGACCTCGGGCCTGAGTACTGGGATGTGGTGGAGGCGACGGCTTTTCCGCTCACGCGCCTGCGGTTCCGCAACGACCCCCTGCTCCACCAGCTGGGTCTCGACCCGGCCACCGTCAGCGACGACGACCTGGAGGCGGCCTACGGGCGATTCGAGGGCCGCGCCCCCCTGCTGGCCCTCCGCTACCACGGCCATCAGTTCGGCACCTACAACCCCCTGCTGGGGGACGGCCGCGGCTTCCTCTACGGCCAGCTGCGCGATCGCCACGGCCAGCTGCAGGACCTGGGCACCAAGGGGTCCGGCACCACCCCCTGGAGCCGGGGCGGTGACGGCCGCCTCACCCTCAAGGGCGGGGTGCGGGAGGTGATCGCCGGCGAGGCCCTGCAGCGCCTCGGCGTCACCACCAGCCGCACCCTGTCCCTGATCGAGACCGGTGAAGACCTCTGGCGCGGCGATGAACCCTCCCCCACCCGCAGTGCGGTGATGGTGCGCCTGGCCCGCACCCACCTGCGCTTCGGTACCTGCGAACGACTGCTCTTCCGTCGCCAGCCGGCCCAGCTGGAGCGGCTGCTGCGCCACGTGGTGGCCGTCCACTACCCGCACCTGGCGGCGATCCACGGCGACGGCGAGCCGTTGCTGGTGGCCTTCTACGCCGAGCTGGTGCAGCGGGTGGCGCGGCTGGCGGCGGAGTGGATGGCGGCGGGCTTCATCCATGGGGTGCTCAACACCGACAACATGTCGCTGGCCGGCGAGAGTTTCGACTACGGCCCCTACGCCTTCCTCGAGGGCTGGGATCCGGGCTTCACCGCCGCCTATTTCGACCACGACGGCCTCTACGCCTACGGCCGCCAGCCCCTCGTCTGTCAGCACAACCTGCGGCTGCTGCAGGAGCCCCTGGCGATGCTGCTGCCGCGGGCGCCCCTGGAGGCGGCTCTGGAGCCGTTCGGCGCCATCTATGACGCCCACCACCGCCGCTGCCTGCTCCGCCGCCTCGGCTTCGACGCCGCCCTCCTCCCTGCCGGGGCGCTGGCCGAGCTCCCCGATCCGGTGCCCCCCACCCTGCGGCTGCTGGCCGGCTGGCCCGTGCCCTATGGCGCCTTCTTCGCCGCCCTGGCCCAACGCATCCGGGCCGGCGGGCTGCCGGCCACGGCCGAGGACCTGGGCCCCTTCGTGGCGGAGGCTCCGGCGCCGCCAAGGGCCGAATGGCTCGCCTGGCGGGACAGCTGGTGGCACTGGAGCCAGGCCGTGGCGGCCCCGGACGGCACCGCAGCCGAGGCCGCCATCGGCGGCTGCCTGCAGCGCTGGAACCTGCCGGAGACGCCGGTGCGGCCGGTGATCGAGCGGATCTGGTCGGCGATCGATGAACAGGACGACTGGACGCCGCTGCAGCAATGGCTGGCGCGGACGGTGTGATCGGTGCGGGTCCGCCGACGCTGGAGACGGCCCGTGTCAGTGGCTACAGCCGACCCAGGCGGCGTCTTCTACAACACCTCGAAGCTCAGGCTTTCTCCATCGCAGCGATGCCATGACCTCCGAACAGGCCGCCCAGCTCATCGACAACACGCTCGATCTGGTGCATCAGCGCCTGCTGGATCTGGAGTCGCAATCCCTCGACCATGAGCACAGGGCGCTGGCGGCGGAATTCCGTGAGTGGCGTCAACCTTCCGGCGGCCACATCGACCTGATGGTGTTTCCCGGACTGGCCGAATCCTGAGGCTTCAGCTTCCATCAGGGAGCGGCTTTTCCCAGAACTGGGCCCGGCCCATGGCGGGGTCCAGCTGGTAGGGACGGAACCCGGCACTCCGGTAGGCGCCCTGGGCCGCCCCGTTCCCCTCCAGCACCTCCAGGGTGAGCTTGCAGCAGCCGAGCCGCCGGGCGATCAGCTCCGCCCGCTGCAGCAGTCGCCGCCCCACCCCCTGGCGGCGGAAGTCGCTGGCCACCACCAGATCGTGCACGTTCAGCAGGGGCCGGCAGGCGAAGGTGGAGAAGCCTTCCAGACAGATGGCCAGCCCGGCCGGCTCCTCCCCCGCGAAGGCCAGGATCCCGTGGGCCGACGGGCGCCGGGCCAGGGCGTCGACCAGATTCGCCCGGGTGAAGGCGGACAGCCCCTGGCCACCGCCCATGGGGTCGCGGGCATAGGCCTCCATCAGGCTCAGCACGGCGGCGGCGTGGGCCGGGTTGGCGAAGTCGGCCTCGAGAACGTCGATCACCGGAGACACCCTGCTCAGGAGGCCCGCTGGCGGCGCTCCAGCCACCGCAGGCAGAGGAAACCGCTGAGCGTGGCCGCCACCACCCCCACGACCGCCGAGCCGAGCAGCAGGCGGGAGGTGAAGTCCCAGCCCAGCTGGCGCAGGGTCTCGTGGTGCAGGGTCAGGCGTCCCGGCCAGCCCCTGCCCGGGCCCAGCAGCAGGCTGCCCAGCTGGTAGTTGAACCAGATCAGGGGGATGTCGGTGATCGGATTGCTGATCCAGGTCCCGGCGGCGGCCAGCAGGTGGTTGCCCCGCACCAGGCTGGCCAGGCCCACCCCCAGCAGGGTCTGGAAGCCGAAGATCGGGAAGCAGCCCATGAACACCCCGGCCGCCAGCCCCCGGGCCCGCTGGCCGTGGCTGCCCTCCTGGCGCCAGACCCATTCGATGGCCTGGCGGAAGCGACGTTTCAGGGTTCGCAGGGCCAGAAGTGGAGGTCCAGGCGCGGAGGATGGGGCATCCGGCCAGCCGCGGGGGGCCGTGGCGAACGCCGCAAAAACGTTAAGGGAAGGAATCCCCGGCTGCCCGCCAGCCCGTGGTCGTGGCGGCCCGCCTAGCGTCCCAGGGTGATCGGAAGGGCTGTGCGGCACGCCTTGCTCCTGCTGCCGCTATGGGGCCTGGTGGGGATGGTCTCCGGGGTCGCGCCGCTGCCGGCGGCCACCGCGAACGAGGCGCTTCCGGCCAGCTGCCAGATCCTGGAGGCCTCCGGTCTGCCGCAGATCTCGACTGTCGCGATCGATTTTCTGGAGCGATGTCTGAGCCGCTTCCCCCCGATCAGCAGCCCTGAATCGGAGCGTCTGCGCATCATCGCGGCGGCGATAAGGGAGGCCGTCTGTGTGTCGCACAGGCCTCCGATCGCCATCCTCACCGGCGGCCCCCCGGGGGCGGGGAAATCCACTGCGCTGCGCACCCATGCTCCGCTGGCCCTGGCACCGGGCACGCTGCGCATTGATGCCGATGCCTTGCGGGCCCAGCTGCCGGCGTACCGCGGCTGGAATGCGGATCTCACCCAGGCCGAGAGCGGTGTGCTGGTGGATCGCCTGCTGGCCGGCATCGGCCGGCCCTGCCGTTTCGACCTTCTTTACGATGGAACCATGAGCCGGGCTGATCGCTACCGACGCCTGATTCCCGAGCTCAGGGCGATGGGTTACCGGGTGTTCCTGCTGCATGTGAGCGTGCCCGAATCCCTCAGCCGCAGGAGGGTGCTGGAGCGCTATCAGGCCATGGGCCGCTATGTCTCCCGGGCGGCGATCGGGCGGTATTTCGCCACCGGCCCTGCCACCTTCGCGATGCTGTCCGGCTGGGCGGACGGCTATCTGCAGGTCGATGGACTCACGAGCCGCGTGCTGCAGCAGGGGGGCGAGCCCTTCCCCTCCGGGCCCCAGCCCTTCCTGCCCGGCGACGCCACGCCGCGATGACGGCGCTCGTCCTGATCGCCTACAGCGTCGTTTCGGGCCTGCGCAGCACGGTGCTCAAGGGGCTGCAGCTGCAGGGGGCGGCCCACGCCATCGCCGGTGAGAATCCGATCAGCTTCTGCAATGTCTTCTTCATTTCGCAGCTGATGATCGGCCTGGCCTTGCTGATCGCCGAGCCCGTGGATGTGGGACGGGAGATCGATGGCCTCCGTCCCCGGGTCCGTCTCGCCATCGCCGCCGATGCGTTCCTCGGCTGCTTTCTGGCCCCGCTCGCCTTCTACATGGCCCTCGACCAGCTGGCGGTGATCACCCAGACCCTGCTGTTCTCCCTCACCCTGCCGGCCTCGGCCCTGCTGGCGCTGTGGTGGCTGAAGGAACGGCTGCCGGAGCGCTTTGCCCTCAGCCTGGCCCTGATCCTGCTGGGCCTGCTGGTCGGCAGGGTCTTCGGTTCCGGCCTCGGCATGGGGATGGATCAGCTGCCGGGACTGCTGTGGGCGCTGGTGGCGGTGATCGCCACGGCCACCCGCAACTGCCTGCGCCGCCAGCTGGCGGCCCAGCACCTGTCCCGCGGCCTCACCGGGGGTGTCACCAACCTGGCGGGCGCCCTGGTGTTCGGACTGATCGCCCTGCTGGTCTATGGCCCCCAGCACTTCTTCTATCTCCAGCTCTGGTGGGTGATCGGCGTGATCGTCATCTACGGCCTCACCCTCAGCCTGGGGACGGAGATCCTGCGCCAGCTGAGCACCGCCCGCTTCAGCGTCACCCAGGTGGCCTTCGCCGGCAGCGCCAGTGTGGTGGTCACGGTGCTCACGGCCGCGGCCTTCCTGCACGAACCGCTCACGCCCGGCGTTCTCGCCAGCCTCGGGCTGATCCTGCTGGGGGTCCTTCAGCGCCACCTGAGCCGCCCCAGCCCCTCCCCGTCTTGATTCCCCTCACCCCCCCGCTCCCGGGCGACACCATCGCCGCCATCGCCACCGCCGTGGCCGCCGGGGCCGGCAGTGTGGCGATCGTGCGCCTTTCGGGCCCGCAGGCCGAGGCGATCGGCCGGCGCCTGTTCGTGGCCCCCGGCGCCCAGGACTGGGAGAGCCACCGGGTGCTCTACGGCCATGTGGTGGATCCGGCCGATGGTCGGCGGGTGGATGAGGCCCTGCTGCTGCTGATGCGGGCCCCCCGCAGCTTCACCCGGGAAGACGTGGTGGAACTGCACTGCCACGGCGGCCTGGTCGCCGTGCGGCGGGTGCTGGAGCTGGTGCTGGCCGCGGGTGCCCGCCTGGCCGGCCCGGGGGAGTTCAGCCAGCGGGCCTTCCTCAACGGCCGTCTCGACCTCACCCGCGCCGAGGCCATCGCCGAAATGATCGCCGCCCGCAGCCGCCGGGCCGCCGACCTGGCCATGGCGGGTATCGACGGGGGCCTGCAGCGCCGCATCGGCGGCCTGCGGGAGCGCCTGCTCGATCAGCTTGCCGAACTGGAGGCCCGGGTCGACTTCGAAGAGGACCTGCCCCCCCTCGACGGGACGCTGGTGCGGGCCGAACTGGAGGCGGTGCGGGGCGAGCTGGAGCGGCTCGTGGCCGAGTCCCGCCAGGGGGAGCTGCTGCGGGAGGGCCTGCGGGTGGCCATCGTCGGCCGGCCCAACGTGGGCAAGTCGAGCCTGCTCAACCTGCTCAGCCGCCGCGAGCGGGCCATCGTCACCGACCTGCCGGGCACCACCCGCGACCTGCTGGAAAGCGACCTGGTGCTCGACGGCGTACCCCTCACCCTGCTCGACACCGCCGGGATCCGGCCCACGGACGACCGGGTGGAGCTGCTGGGCATCGAACGCAGCCGCCAGGCCCTGGCGGCTGCCGATGCGGTGCTGCTGCTCTTCGACCTGCTGGCCGGCTGGACCGCCGCCGACCAGGAGCTGATGGACCTGGTGCCCGAGGGGGTGCCCCTGCTGCTGGTGGGCAACAAGCTCGATGCCCTGCCGCTGGAGGCCGCTGACGCCACGGTTCCGTTGGCCCCGCCGGAGACGCCCCTGGCGCGCATCAGCGCCCTCACCGGTGCGGGCCGCGACGGCCTGGTGGGGGCCCTGCTGGGCCTCTGCGGCGCCGCCGAGATCCAGGGGCTGGAGGTGGCCCTCAACGGCCGTCAGCGGGAGCTGGCGGCGGCGGCGGCCACCAGCCTGGAGCGGTCGCTGGAGACCGCCGCGCTGGGCCTGCCCTGGGATTTCTGGACCATCGACCTGCGCGGCGCCATCGCCGGCCTCGGGGCGATCACCGGCGAGGAGGTGAGCGAGGCGGTGCTGGAGCGGATCTTCTCCCGCTTCTGCATCGGCAAGTAGCCCAAGGCGACGACCGGTCACCTCCGGCCGCCATCACGAAACGCTCACCCCTGTTGACCGCTTAACCTCCACCCCCAATGCTTTGGGGAGCGATTCCCAGCGGCGAATGCAAACGGTCGACTGGCTCTGGATCCTGCATCCCGCCCTGGCGGTGGTGCTGATCTACCCCCTGATCGGCATGGTGGTGCGGCTGGGCGTCCAGGCCAGGGAGCGCCGGGTCGAGAAGGCCAAGCTGCCCCCCACCACCGGCCGCGACCACGCCGACCTGGGCCAGTGGCTCTCGGCGGGCGTGGTGCTGCTGGTGCTCGTGGCCCTCACGGTGGTGATCGTCACCAAGCAGCCGCCGGAGGGCTTCACGGGCGGCCCAGGCCGCGCCCTGCAGCTGCTGCTGGTGCTGGTGGGCACGGTGGTGTCCCTGCTGGCCCTCTGGCGGGTGAAGGCCAAGGGCTACCGGCTCGTCTTCGCCCTGCTCACCTGGGCCGGGGTGCTCGGCCTCGGCGCCCAGCCGGAGGTGTGGCGCCTCAGCGACAACCCGCTGAGCCCCGCGTTCTGGCAGTCCCACTACTGGGCCGGGGTGGCCGTGGTGGGGCTGATGATCTTCTCGATGGCCGCCCGCCCGGAGATCCTCAAGGATCTGCGCTGGCGCCGGATCCACCTGAGCGCCTCCATCCTGGCGGCGGTGCTGTTCGTGGCGCAGGGGATCACCGGCAGCCGCGATCTGCTCGAGATCCCCCTGGCCTGGCAGAAGCCCACCATCTATGCCTGCGATGCGGAGAAGCGGGTCTGCCCGCCCTTCGCCCCGCCTCCGGTGCCCGCCCCCCCGGTCGGCGCCGCCGGCAGCTGAGGCCGCCCGTGATCTCACCCGGTGGGGCCCAGGCTCCGGTGCTGTCCTTCTCCCCGGCCCTGGAGGCCCAGCTGCGCCAGTGGCTGGATGAGGACATCGGCCGCGGCGATCTGACGGCTCCCGCCCTGGTCGGCCGCACCGGCCGGGCCCACTGGGTGACGCGGGCCGACGGCGTGTTCTGCGGCGGGGTGCTGGTGGCGCCGCTGCTGGCGATCCTCGATCCCCGGGCGTCGGTGCGGTTGCTGGTGGGCGACGGGGAGCCGGTGGTGGCCGGCCAGCGGCTGCTGGAGCTGGAGGGGCCGGCGGCCGCCCTGGTGGCGGTGGAGCGCACCGCCCTCAACCTGGCCATGCGCCTCTCGGGCATCGCCAGCGCCACCGCCGCCCTGGTGCAGGTGCTGGCGGGCACCGGTGTCCGGCTGGCCGACACCCGCAAGACCACCCCGGGCCTGCGGGTGCTGGAGAAGTACGCCGTGCGCTGCGGTGGCGGCTGCAACCACCGCCTCGGCCTCGACGATGCCGCCATGCTGAAGGAGAACCACCTGGCCTGGTCCGGCGGTGTGGCGGCGGCGATCGCGGCGGTGCGGGCCTCGGCCCCCTGGCCGGCCCGGCTGATCGTGGAGGCCGAGACCGCCGCCGAAGCCGAAGCCGCCGTGCGGGCGGGGGCCGATGCGGTGCTGCTCGACGACTTCACCCCCGCGGCGCTGGCGGACCTGGTGCCCCGGCTGCGGGCCCTGGCGCCGGCGGTGGTGCTGGAGGCCTCCGGGGTGCGGCCCGAGCAGCTGGCCGCCTACGCCGCCACCGGCATCGATCTGATCTCCACCAGCGCCCCGATCACCCGCAGCCCCTGGCTGGATCTGAGCATGCGCTTCGCGGCGACCCTGGCCTGAGCCCAGCCGGGGCCGTGGCCGTGGCCGTGGCCGGGGCCATGGTGAAGAACCGCCTCACTCCCCTGGCCGCCGTGGCTCCGGCCCCGATCGGTTGTCAGAGTGAGCGCCGATGTCCCACGAGCCGAACCGCGTGCCGCAGCGACCCGTGCCGCCTCCAGCGCTTGCGCAGCCCACACCCCACCAACAGGCCGACCCGATCGGCATCGGCGCCTGGGCCAGGCGGTGCGCCGTGGCGGGACCCTCCCTGCTGCTGGCCCTGGTGGCGGCGCTGGGCAGCCCCACGGCGGCCAGGGCCGAATCCGTGCTTGAGCAGGCGGCGCGCACCGGCGAGATCACCATGGCCGGCCCCACCGACGTGGTGCCCTTCGCCTACCTCGATGCCAGTAAGTCGCTGGTGGGCTACAGCCTGGATGTGGCCCGGTTGATCGAGGCGGAGGTCTCCACCTATCTCAACCGGCCGGTGAAGATCGTCTACACCGCCAACGCGGATCCGCTGGCGGTGTTCCGGGACGTGAGCCGCGGCGATGTCGACCTGGCCTGTGGGGTCCAGTTCACCTGGGAGCGGGAGATGTTTGTCGACTTCTCCATGCCCTTCGCCCTCTCCGGGATCCGGGTTCTCACCCGGCAGGGTGGGCTCGATGGCTCAGCGGCCTCGATGGCGGGCAAGCGGATCGGTGTGGTGAAGGACTCCCTGGGCAGCGCCACCATCGCGGCCGTGCAGCCGACGGCGGTGCGGGTCCCCTTCGCCGGCATTGAGCCGGCGGTGCGGGCGCTGCTGGCCGGCCAGGTGGATGGGGTGGGGGGTGATTCCCTGCTGCTCGCCGGTGCCCTCCAGAGCCTCGGCGGCAAGGGTTACGGGCTGGTGCCCGCGGAGCCCTTCTCCCGCTTTGCGGTGGGTTGCATTCTTCCGGAAGACAATTCCACCTTCCGCAACCTGGTCAATCTGGCCATCGCCCGGTTGGTGCAGGGCTACCTCGACGATGAGCCGGCGGCCGTGGCCAGCGTCAACCGCTGGCTGGGTCCCAAGGGAGTCCTGGAGCTGCCCCCCGAGGTGATCAAGGCCTATTTCCAGTCCGTTCTGCTCAACTACGAACGGGTCCGGCCCCTGTCGGGCACGACCCCATCGGCGGTCGCCCCCACCTCCCCTGCTCGCTAAGCGGATTCCTCCCATGTCCATCACCTCCCGCGCGGCCCTGCTCGGTTTCTCCCTGGCCCTGGCGGCCCTGACCGCACCCGGCGCCGCCCAGGCGGCCCTGCTGCCCTCCCCGGCCAGCGGAGCCACGATCGAGCAACGGCTGCAGCGCATCACCGCGGCGTTCCGCGCCCAGGGTGACCAGAGCGGTGCTGACGGCGCCGCCGCCGGTGATCAGCGGCTGGCCTACGGCTTCGCCAACGCCGGCCGGGGCGGCTGGGGCAATGTGGCCGGCGGCGGCGGCTTCGTCAATGGTCACCCCTATTACGGCGGCGGCGCCGGCTTCCGCAACGGGGGCGGCGGTTTCGTCAATGCCAGGGGCGGGGGCGGCTTCGTGAATGGGGGCGCCTTGCGCGGCGGGGCGTTCCGGAACTGGTAGGCCCCTCCAGGGACCGCACCGGAGCCTGCGTTTCAAGCCTGGAAGCTTCCGTGGGCAAGCCAGCGAACCGCCCCTAAGGTGCAGCACGTTGACGAATCGGCGAATGGATTCTCCCGCTGCGGTGGCCCCCGGTTCCCTCCGATCCCGCCGCGGCAGGGCCCTGGCCCTGGGATCGGTGGTCTGCCTCTGCTCCCTGGGGGCCGCCCTGCCGGCCCACGCCGCCGACGCCGTGCTGGAGCAGGCGGCAAAATCCGGTGAGGTGCTGATGGTGGGTCCCGCCGACAGCCCGCCCCTGATCCGGATGGGGCCGAAGGGGGAGCCGGAGGGCTACGCCATCGACCTGGCCCGCCGCATCGACCGCCAGCTCAAGGCGGAGCTCGGCGAGTCGGTGCGGATCCGCTTTGCCCCCGTCGACAACACCGGCGTCACGGTGGAGGCCGTCGCCAGTGGCAAGGCAGGCCTCGCCTGTGGCGTGCCCTTCAGCTGGGAGCGGGAGAAGCTGGTGGACTTCTCCCTGCCCATCGGTCTTTCCGGCCTGAGGCTGCTCACCCGCAGCGGCGGCCTCGACGGGTCCCCGGCCTCCCTCGCCGGTCAGCCGATCGCGGTGGTGGAGGGGTCGCTCGGGGCCGGCTTCCTCGGTTCCCTCCAGCCCAGTGCCAAGGCGGTCAGCTTCCCCACCCTGCCCCAGGCCGTCACGGCCCTTGAGCAGAAGAAGGTGGCGGGGGTGCTGGGCGATGCCAACGTGCTGGCCGGCCTGCGGCACGACCGAAAGCTCTCCGGCGTGGCCCTGGTGCCTGAGCAGCCCTACGTGAGCTACGGCGTCGGCTGCATCGTGCCGGAGAACAATTCCCGGCTGCTGAACGTGGTCAACCTGGCCATCGCCAGCCTCTTCCAGGGCTACCTGGAGGGTCGTCCCGATGCCGTGGCCAGCGTCGCCCCCTGGTTCGGCCCCACCGGTGTGCTGGCTCTCCCCGCGGACAGGGTGCGGGCCTTCTTCGAATCGGTGCTGATCACCCGCGAAGGCCTCCTGCTGGTGGCCCCGGCCCCGGCGTCCCGCCCCTGAGTCCCCCCGTTCCGCCCCACTCTTCCGCCTCCCCTTCCTTCCTGGCAGCAACCCGATGACGAACCACCCCCGTTCCGGTCTGTTCGGTTTCCTGCTGTTGCTGGCCGCCCTGGCGCCGGCCGGCGCCGGGGCCAGGGCCGTCATCGACGCACCGTCCTCACCCCCCGTGGCGGCGGCCCCCGGCTCCATCGACGCCCGGCTGCGGCGCATCTCGGAGGCCATGGGACAGGCCACGGGCCAGCTGGCGGGGGCCGAGGGCCAGCCGGCGGGGGCGGAGGGTCGGGCCAAGGCCCCTGACGGCCGCCTCGCCTACATCTTCGTGAACGGGGGCGGGCCCCGCTTCGGCTGGGGCAACGGCGGCTTCCGCAACGGTGGCTGGGGCAACGGTGGCTTCCGCAACGGCGGCTGGGGCAACGGTGGCTTCCGCAACGGGGGCTGGGGCAACGGCGGCTTCCGCAACGGTGGCTTCCGCAACTTCTGGTGACCGCCACCGGTACCCCGCCACCGGGCAACCCGGAAGGGTTCGGGCCGTTGCAGTTGCTGGTGGTCCAGCCCACCCCCTACTGCAACCTCGACTGCGACTACTGCTATCTGCCCAACCGTGACGACCGGCAGCGGTTGTCCCTGGAGCTGCTGGAGGCGGCCCTGGCGCGGGTGCTGGAGAGCCCCTACGTGGGCGGCGACTTCACCCTGCTATGGCACGCCGGCGAACCGCTCACCGTGCCGATCGCCTTCTATGACGCCGCCACGGGGTGTGTACGGCGGGCGCTGGAGGGCTGGACGGGGGAGCCCCTGACGATCCACCAGTCGGTGCAGACCAACGCCACGCTGATCAACGAGGCCTGGTGCGACTGCTTCGAGCGCAACGGCATCGCCGTGGGCGTGAGCATGGACGGGCCGGCCTTCCTCCACGACCTTCACCGCCGCACCCGCACCGGCCTGGGCACCCATGCCGCCACGCTGCGGGGCATCGAGCACCTGCGCCGCCGCGGTATCCCCTTCCAGGTGATCGCCGTGATCACCGAGGAGTCCCTCGGCCACGCCGATGAGCTCTACGCCTTCTTCGTGGAGAACGGCATCACCGACGTGGCCTTCAACATGGAGGAGACCGAAGGGGAGAACCGCGTCTCCACCCTCAGCCGCCCCCGGGCCGAGGCCGCCTATCGCCGTTTTCTCGAACGGTTCTGGGCCCTGTGGCAGGAGCGGCCCGAGGTCATGCGGGTGCGTGAGTTCGAGGGCATCTGCAGCCTGGCCCAGGCCGATGCCCGGCTGGCCTGCACCGACATGAACAACCCCTTCGCGATCGTCAACGTGGATGCGAGGGGGGCGATCTCCACCTTCGATCCGGAGCTGCTGGCGGTGCACACCGACACCTACGGCGATTTCGTCCTCGGCCACGTCATGACCGACAGCCTGGTCTCGGTCGCCGAAAGCCCCAAGTTCCGGCGCATCCTGGCGGACATGCGCGCCGGCACCGACCGCTGCCGGGACGAGTGCGCCTACTTCGGCCTCTGCGGCGGCGGTGCGGGCAGCAACAAGTACTGGGAGCACGGCACCTTCGCCTGCAGCGAAACCCAGGCCTGCCGCTACCGGATCAAGATCACCGCCGATGTGGTGCTGGCCGGCCTCGAGGAGGCCCTGGGGCTGGCGTCCTGATCCCCCTGGGGGCCCATGCAGAAGAGCCGCTGCGGTGAGGCAGCGGCTCTTGGATCGATCAGCCGTGCAGCGCCGGCGCGTGGGCGAGCGGTCACAGCAGGGGCTGGGTGTTGACCAGCCAGGGGGTGGTCGGTGTGGCTCCGAAGCCGGCGGCCGGGAACGGCGAGGCCAGGGGGTTGGTGGCGAGGGGTTGGCTGCCGCCGAGGGAGGCGAGCTCCGTCAGGGCCATGATCGGATCGCTGTCGAGCAGCGGATCGGAGGTCAGGGTGTCGCCGAAGGCCATCGGGGCTTCGAGGATGTCGTCGCCGCCGACCGGGGCGAGGCTGGTGCCGCCGCCGATGATCGGGTCGACCGTCTCCAAAGCGGCCAACTGGGGCGTGGTGACCAGGGGCGCGCCGGTGGCAGTGACCGTGAACTGTTGCTGGAGCTGCAGGCCGGTGGAACTGGTGGGAGAGACGATGGGTCCCGCGGAGACGTAGTTCCAGTTGCTGTCGAGCGACCAGAAGTGGAAGCGGCCCGTGGACACTTCCTTCCAGAGAATCTGGTTCTGGTTGGTGCCGACGGTTTCGGCGGCGAG